>NZ_JAPHWH010000009.1:0-223333 GCF_026241455.1 Bacillus sp. DHT2 | reverse complement strand
AGGCCAACAAAATACTGTCACCAAAGGGCTATGGACTATTTTCATATCCAAATTCGGGAGACTTCTTCGCACTATTCATTGTAAAAATAGAGAATATAACAAAATTGCTGCAAGAAGAAGTGCTGCTCGATGATAGAATCCCTTTTCAAGAAAGGTGTATCAAGTATTATAGATAGACCTAAGATTGTACGTCTTCAACCTTGACTCCTGTCAAGGTTTCCTTATAGGGGTCATCATACATTGCTATCAAGCTAAAATTTTATAGAGCCCCCAAACCGAAAAAATGGGAGTATCTCCTTTTTAAATATCGGGTTCTGTGTAGTAATGGGACAAGAACGGCAATAAGGTCTAATTATATTCTTAAAAAAGATAGTTTTTAAGAATTGGAAAAAATTTCAGATGTGGCGGGTTACTCCTTGAATCGTTGCCGTACCCCTTCAAGAGCTAATCTTACTGTTTACAATAAATCACATTGACAAATAAGATTATATTAAATATAGTACTATTTGATAATTATTATAATATTTATAGACTTGACCCGTCGGCACGAGGAGGATATATAAAATGCATGCATTCAAACGGAAGTCCATTAAACTTTCCATTTTAGGTATAGTTATTTTTTTAGTATTAGGGGGACTAGGACTTTTCCTCATCAATAAGGGCTTTATATCAATTTTCCAAGATAAGGTTCATAAACAAGCTGATAAAAATCCAATCCATTTTGAAGAGATTGATACGTTTTTATTTACTACACATATACCAGAGGGGCATGAAGCGATTTGGAACCAACTACAACAATATGAAGAGCAAAAAGATTTACGAATCAGTATGGCAAACTTAGTAGATATAAGATCCCAACAAACACGAGAATTAACCACGAAAGTCTACAGTCCCTTCTTTCATGTATCAAATTATTCAGAAAGTAAGGTGCCCATAAAGGTAACATTATATAAAAATCATGAAGTCAGGTATGAAAAGACATTGCAACCAGGTGATATGTTTGAAAGAAACGAACAACTAGGTCGAGGTAAATATAGTCTAAACCTAGAATGTATAGGTCAAGGTTATTGCAAAGCTAAAGGAGCTATAACTACTGGAGATATTAATTGGGATTAGGAAAAGACTAAGGAAGACTTTCTCATTTTGAAAGTCTTCCTTTTTATATGCACAAATAATGTCCGCTAATACTTATTACGTGATTTGGTTCCATTGCTACACAGACCCCATATAAAGATTAATGTAGCGACATATGAGGTTATCGTTGCGAACCAAGTAGTGAAATTAACACCGAGGGAATTCTTGGTGCTAGAGTTATTAGCTCGAAATCAAGGAATGGTACTGAGCGCTGAACAAATTTATGAAAGAGTGTGGAAAGAACAGTCTTTCCAATCTGATAATACTGTGATGGTACATATTCGGAAAATACGTGAAAAGATAGAAGAGAATCCAAGGAAACCTTGTTATATTAAAACAGTTTGGGGAGTAGGTTATAAAATTGAAAAAGATCTTTAAACCATTCTATTATCTTAATAATAAAATAGTAAGCTTAGTAAAAAAATTAGGCAATCGTATTCTAGGAAGTATTAGAATACAGCTTATTACAACATTCTTTCTTTATGCATTACTTGGTTTCTTCGTATCAAGAGCTGTGGCGCCATTCGCTGAAGATATGAATCAAAGGGCTTATGTTGATTATAGTTTTAGTATGTTACAAATTAATCGTCGAGCGAAGGAAACGGCGGAAAAAGCACTAAGTGAAAATAAGGTAGCAGCTTTGCAAGAGATGATTGAGAGTGAAGATAAAAAAGAGCAAAAGGCTTTAAAAGTATTGGTTACGGATGAAACAGGAAAGGTTTTATATAAAACAAAACAGGCGCCGGAAGTAGAAATTAATTTGCATAGTACCATTAGCAATGTGATGCACTTTGCGATGAATCGACCAATTTACAATAAGGATTCAGAAATAATCACGGGATCACGTAAAGAATTCATTCCTTTTTATCCAGTTACAATTGAAGGGAAAAACTTGTATATGTTTGTAAGTGGGATTCCAGAAGGAGATATCACATATGAAACAGAAGAGGGAATTCTCCCTTCCTTTATTGGAATTATCGTGTTTATCTTTTCTTTCTTTTATATTACAAAGAGAAAAATGAAGCAAATTGAAGCGATGGCGCAAGGAGTAAATGAGATAGCAAAAGGAAACTTAGCATATCGAATTGAAGAGAAAGGGCAAGATGAGATGGCTTTACTAACAAAAAATATTAATCAAATGGCAGAAGAGATAATGGTGAATATTGAAAAAGAAAGAGAAATTGAAAGACAGAAAAATGAATTGATTACAAATGTCTCACATGATTTACGAACACCACTTACATCTATTATGGGATATTTACGTTTATTACGCGATGCGAAATATGATAATAGAGAACAATATGATGAGTATATAAAGGTTGCTTTTTCAAAATCAGAACAGCTTAAAAACTTAATAGAAGATTTATTTGAGTACACAAAATTAACAAACGAAAAGGTTGTGTTAGAAAAACAAGAAGTATGCATCAATGAAATGCTCGATCAATTAATTGAAGAATTAGTACCACAAGCAGAGGAACATGGTCTTTCATTTGTGAAGGAATTTCCTGATGAACGCATATATGCTGAACTTGATTCGGAGAAAATCGTGCGTGTGTTTGATAATTTATTAATGAATGCGATTAAATACAGTAAAGATGAAGGAGAAATTAAAATTTCTCTTCAAAGACAGCAAGATAGCATTCAAATTTCTGTGGCAAATCAAAGCGAAGAATTTACAAGACAAGAATTGAAGAATTTATTTGAACGTTTTTATAAAAAGGATCAATCAAGAAGCAGAGTCTCAGAAGGATCTGGACTTGGACTTGCCATTGCAAAAAGTATTGTTGATTTGCAAAGCGGAGACATTCGGGCAGAATATGAAGACGGTATTGTGCGTTTTATTATTTCACTTCCCATTGAGGCAGAAAAGTAATAATGTTATATAAATTGTTTCTAGGTGTAATGAAATGATACAAACTGAAAATGTGCCTTGTGTTAACAGGGTAAAAAAGAACTCTTGCAAAAGAGTTCTTTTTTATTAGATTGAAAAATTATTGAATGATTAAAGTTTAAAGCTTTTGTTAAGAAAAAGTTAAGAAACCCCCTCAGTATTTATTAAGAAACACTCTCTATACTTAGAAATGTGTTAGAAAGCATATTCATTCTCATTAAAATCCCAAAGAATGAATGAGATGACATCTAATTAAATAGGAAAAGAAAGGCGGAAAAGATAGATGAAAAAAGCATGGATTGCAGTGTCAGGATTAGTTGTTGTAGGAGGTGGATTATTAACTTATATGGGAGGAGAAACAATAGATAGATTTAATCCATTAGTGAAAGAAAAAGATGTGTACGTCCTTACAAAAGGGGAAGCAAAACCTGATGGGAAGAGATATTTTCACATGTTAAACGGAGTTGATGAATCAGGCGATGAAAATACCATTAAAGTAGGGGTTTCTGGTAAGGATGATTATCCAGATTCTTATTTAAAGGTTCATGTAAAAGGAAAGTATGTTTACGAATTTGAGAAAGTGCAGGAAAAAGAAGTTCCTGAGAAAGCAAAAGAAAAACTAAAAAAATAAATAATGAATTTATCGAGTTAAAAACAAAGGTAGGAGAATATTATGAACAACTCAGTTGTAAATGTAAAAAATGTTCAAAAAGTGTACGGTAAAAAAGGTGAAAATCAGTCACACGCTTTAAGAGATGTATCGTTCTCGATTCAAGAGGGAGAATTTGTTGGAATCATGGGACCGTCTGGTTCAGGAAAAACAACATTATTAAATGTAATTTCAACATTAGATGTAGCAACTGGCGGCATTGTTGAAATTGCTGGTATCGATATCACTAAAATGAAGCAAGGAGAGCTTTCAGATTTTCGCTCTCAAAAATTAGGATTTATCTTTCAAGATTTCAATTTATTAGAGAATCTATCTATTTATGAAAATATTGCACTTCCACTTTCACTTCAAGGAGTCCCATCGCGTAAGATTGGTCCAAAAGTAAAGAAAGTAGCCAATATGTTAGGGATTTCGGAAATACTTCAAAAATATCCATCTGAGGTATCTGGTGGACAAAAACAACGTTCCGCGGCAGCACGCGCGCTTGTACATGAACCAGCAATTATTTTAGGGGACGAGCCAACAGGGGCACTGGATTCAAAAAATGCAACAAGCCTTTTAGAAGCAATGAAAAATTTAAATGAAAAACAAGATGTTTCGATTATGATGGTTACTCATGATCCATATAGTGCAAGTTATTGCCAGCGCATTTTGTTCATTCAAGATGGTGAGTTATATAAAGAAATTCATCGTAGTGGTACGCGTGAAGTGTTCTATAAAGAAATTTTAGATGTACTTGCGGATTTAGGTACACAAAAAGGATAAGAAAGGACACCCACCATGATATTTAAACTTTCTATATCAGGACTAAAAAGTAAGCTAAAAGATTATATTGTCTTACTAGTTGGTCTTGTTATGTCAATTTCAATTTTTTACATGTTTCAAACGCTAGCATTAAATAAAGCATTTGTTGAAGCAAATACTACTATTCGGTCAATTGCGCCTATTTTTCAAACAGGTTCAGCTCTATTAGCAATCATTACATTCTTCTATGTTCTATATGCAAATTCTTTTTTGATGTCTCTTCGCCAAAAAGAATTTGGGATGTATATGATGTTAGGTGCAAAAAAACATAAGGTTACATTACTTATGTTTCTGGAAACGATTATTATTGGGGCAGTATCCTTAGTAATTGGAATTACAGTAGGAATAGGGCTTTCACAAGGGATGGGTAAACTCCTCATGAAGCAACTGGATTTTACTGCGAGTGGTTACCAAGGGTTTTATGTACCATCTATGTTAGTTACTTGTATGTTCTTCTTGGTATTATTTGTGTTATCTGCCATTATGAATAGTGTGAAATTATCACGCATCTCCGTTCTGCAACTTGTACATGCAGATGCTTCAGCAGAACGTACAATGATTAAAGGTAAGTGGACTGGGATTGTTTCATTTTTAGCCATTATTTTATTAGGAATTGGATATGCTTCGATGATTTATATGAATAAGTTAAAAGAACAGGGTCCTATGATTGCGATGCTTACAACTACAGCAGGAACGTATATGTTATTTACTTCTGTCCTTCCGCTTATTATTAAAAAATTAAAGAGTAATAAAAAGCGTAGTGAGAAAGGTCTTAATGCTTTTACATTTGCTCAATTAAACTTTCGTATTAATAGTTTAACAAAGGTACTCGCAACAGTAGCAATGTTAGTAGCACTTGGTGCGGGGGCGATTTCAGGTGGGATGGCTTTTAAAAATAACGTAATTCAATCGACGGATCAACTTGAAATATACGATACAGTCATTCATAATCCAACAGCAGAAGAAAAGAATATTTTAGATGGTATTACATTTAAAGAAAAGAATGAATATCACTATAAAGTAGATGATAAATATGTTTACTACTTGAAAGAAGATCTAGAGAAAAACCGTCCACTTGTGCAAGCTGGAATAGAAAAAAAGGATAGAGGGAAAGTAAAACGAGTTTCTGAAAATCTTCCTGTAGGAGCAATTTCAAAATATGGTGAGGAGAATATGGAGAATACAAATATTATCCCAGAAGAGTGGGATGACGCTTTACGCTCTCTTCAACCAACCTATTTAAATTACATGGAAAAAGTAAAAAAAATAGTAGATCAAAAAATGTACGATGGCATACAAGAAAAAGAAAACATTGTTGTAATTGGAAAAACTGAGGATTTTGTAACATATTTAGATAAATGGAAAAAAATTGACGGGTTGCAGCTAGTTAAATATAAAAATGTCACAGCTGAAGATATCTTCAGTAAATATCAAATATATACTGGGATTTACGCCAGTGCCAACGGAACAGTATTTATGGGTTTCTTCTTAGGTATTGCTTTCCTTGCGATGATGGCAAGCTGCTTAATGTTTAAGATTCTTTCTGGTGCATCAAAAGATATTGTACGCTATGAAATGCTTCGTAAAATTGGAGTCCGTCATGAATTATTAGCAAAATCCATTTATAAAGAGTTATTTTTAGTGTTTTTATTTCCAGGGATAGTAGGTATAATTCATGTATTATTGGGTATGAAGATTTTTGGTTTCATCTTAATTGACCCATATTTCCGTATTTGGTTACCAATCTTGATTTTCGTAGTTATCTATTCGATCTATTACCTTATAACAGTTCAATTATATAAAGGAATTGTTCTTCCTGAAAAAAAGTAATAAGAATGTGATGTTTTACTGTATATGCTTTATATTTAATTAGGATATCCAATATTTATTAGCATTATAGTTAGCTTTCTTTTAGTTAACAAGGTAGCTAGGTTGGATTTAATCGAATATTTCCTATATGAATAAGAGAGAAAGAGAATATAATTTAAATTTATGTTCTCTTTCTTTATCTAGATACTTATAAAATGAATGATTTTCTCCTTAACGTAGGAAAGTCGGTTTTTTATCTTCCATAAAATGTCTTAGCGTGGGTTTTATGTCATTTGGTTGGCGGGACCCTGAGTAGTTAAATAACTACTTGAATTCCCTCTTGTTATAAATTTGTGAGTGGCTCCAAAAAGAAGGAATCGTTGCCGTATCCCCTATACTGTCAAAACTAACTATTGGGGATACTTTGGTCGTAACTAGAATGGATCGTTTAGGGCGAAATACCATTCAGCTATTACAGTTAGTAGAACAACTTCAGGAAAAGGATGTTCACTTTGTAACAACTCTATAAATATAACTTAATATCATAATTATAATATATAAACTGAAAATACCTATAAAATCCACCTTAAATTAACCTTAAATAATTAGACCTTTTTTATCATTCATGAAAGTAAACTTTTCAATATTAGTTTACTTTCAAACCCCTTAAAATATCGAATTACAATTAAATTCCAGGTAATTGCTGTGAAATTTTTATTTTAGATCCAATAAAGATACTTTGCTAATTGTTTCATAGCAACTACACCTTAAATTTATTTATTCACTTTCTAATTATATCGTGCCTAAATAAGAAAAATTTAGTAATTATAAATCATAAAATTCATATATTTTTTATAGAAAGAATCCTTTAGGGCTTCCAACATGTTACCTCTAATATTTTATAAAAGAGGAATTATTTAACGATTTTCTCTTTAACTTAAAAAGATAAATTAATATAAATAAATAAATGAATAAATAAAAAGGAATTCCAATGAAAATAAAGAATTTATCAGTAATAAAGTTAATAATTGGTTTTTTGAAGGGGTAATTTGTGAAGCTATGGAGGGAAAAAAACTTTTAAAACAGTGGAAAGCAGATTTACAAACTATTAAAGAAGAGAAAAGAAAAAAGAAAAGGAAAAAGAGAAAAAGCACAAATAAGAAGTTTGCCATTCCTAGTAATACCGCTAATTTTATGAATGAGAATCATGTATATTATAAAAGAAACGGTGTTTGGAAACAAAGAGATAAATAGGTATTTAGAATGGGCGCAATAAATTTTGACTAAATATATAGTCAAAATTTATTGCGCCAGCGTTACTTTATGCATTTAAAAAGTTAAAGGAGAAAGGATTTTACAAAAGCACCGTTCATTGTACCGTTAAACATATGAATAATCGTATAGAACAAGACCACCGACATGTGAAACGTCGTTTTGCTAGGGCATCGGGATTTCAAACTCTCCGGCATGCTTCTCGTACAATAAAAGGCATTGAAACCATTCATGCCCTATACAAACAAAGGCGAAGTCTTCAAATAGGCTCCGCCTTTTCGGTGTATAACGAATTACAGGAATTATTAATGGTTGCATAACCATTTAACGATGCAACTCTAGATCCTCTATGTTTTGGGTAACTTTGCAATAGAACCGTGTGCTCACTTTTTTTCTCCTGTTTTAGACAGGAAGAAAACTGTTTTGCCACATCCATGTATTTGCCTCCTCTCTTGTAAATTATGTTGCATAAACAAATGATCACTTCTTATAAATTGTGTTGTATTAGGTGACCCGTGTTTAACTTAAAATTTTCATAATAAAAGCAATCATATCGAAAAAATGATAATCCTCCTCTAAAATCAGTAAGAAAACTTTTAAATTACTATTTTACTGTAGAATGGAAATGATACATTAATAATTAAGGTAATACTGTTCACTATTTAATTTTAAACTATATAGAAAGATATTGAGGTGCAATAGATGATACATAATATTCCAGATGTTTATACAAAAAAAATCCTTATAGTAGATGATGAAAAAGAGATTTTAAATTTGTTAGAAACAGTTTTAAAGAAAGAGGGGTTTCAACATATTTATACTTATACAACAGGAGCAGAAGGAATACGCATGTGTAAGCGAGTACAGCCAGATCTTATCATATTAGATATTATGCTTCCAGATTTAGATGGATATAGTGTTTGTCAGCAAATTCGACAGTTTACATTCGTTCCAATATTTTTCTTATCGGCGAAAAATGAAGATTTAGATAAAATCCTTGGATTAAGTATAGGTGGCGATGATTACATTACAAAGCCTTTTAGTCCGAAAGAAGTAGCATATAAGATGAAAGCATTTTTTCGACGCAATCAATATCAAGAAAAGGCTCGGATTATGTATCAGTTTGGAGACATTACGATAGATGAGGCACAAGGAACAGTGTTAAAGGGTGATACATTGCTATCTTTAACAGCAAAAGAATTTAATATATTACTATTTTTAATAAAAAATCCAAATCAAATTTTTAGTAAGGCCCGCTTATATGAAGCTGTCTGGGGAGAAACATATCTGGGTAATGACAATATTATGATGGTGCATATGAGACATTTAAGAGAAAAAATAGAGGATAATCCTTCCAACCCTCATTACCTTGTAACAGTAAGGGGACTCGGATATAAACTTAATACAAAAGGTGATGCAAGATGAAGTGGAAGGTCACGAGACTATATATTACCTCATTAATAGGATTAATTATGTTTATCCTAATCGTTCAATTTTTTGCTTTTAGTTATTTAGTATTTACTTATAACCGTGAGGGAATGGACGATCCAGAGGGCTCAGTATTAGCTTTTCAAAAAGAAATCACAGTAGAAAATGGAAGTATTTCTATAACAAATAAAGGAAAATTTTTTTTGCAAGAACATGGAGCATGGTTACAAGTATTAAATCGTAATAGTGATGAAGTATTTCAAATGTATAAGCCTAAAAATACACCAACTCATTATACCCCTAGTGATTTGATTTTACGCTATAAGTACGATATTGGGGGGTATACAACGTTTGTGGGTAAGTTAGATAAAAGTACACAAGTAGAAAGTTATATTGTCGCTTTTCCATCAAACCAAGCATTGCGAAAATCTGTCTATTTGAACTTCAATAATTTATCTAGCTTCTATCCATATGGGATTTTAATGTTAATAGGAGTAACAGTAGTTTGTATTTTATTATTTGCTTACATTGTGGCAAGGTATATGTCAAAACCTGTTGTCACGATAATTGAACATATTAATAATTTAAAACAAGGACAATATGAACAAGTACCGGAAGAAAAAGGAATATATGCAGAGGTATATATAACTTTGAATCAGTTATCGCATCAACTAAAGGATATTAATCTCCAAAGAAAAAGGCTAGATACGATGCGAGCAGAATGGATTATAAACATCTCTCATGATTTAAAGACACCACTTTCTTCTATTAAAGGTTATAGTGAAATTATAGGGAATCGCAAGTATAAAATCAATATGCAAGAAATGTACCAATATGCAGAAGTCATTCAAAATAAATCAATTTATATTGAAAAATTGATTAATGATTTAAAACTTACATATCAATTGAAGAATGCGTTGTTACCTATCCATAAAAATACAGTAGATATTGTGAATCTCACCCGAGAAACGATTATTGAATTTATGAATATGCCTCATTATGAGAATCGATTAATTGAGTTTGAATGTCTTAAGAAGGAACTAATTATAAAAGCAGATCAGGGATTAATTCAACGTGTGATAGTAAATTTATTGAATAATGCGCTTATTCATACTGATGTTGAAACATTAATACAAGTTCGCATAAAACAAACATCTGGATATACCGTATTTACGATTGAAGACAATGGTGACGGAATAAATAAAAATGATTTACCACACATTTTTGATCGATATTTCCGTGGTACAAATACAGATCCAAAAAGTGGTTCAGGTTTAGGAATGGCGATTGTAAGAGAAATCATCGTGGCTCACGGTGGAGAAATTGTAGTTGAAAGCAGCAAAGGAAACGGTACAAAAATTACATTTCAGCTTCCGTTAGAAAATTAAGCTAAACTTAAGGTCAGCTCAATTCAAGATTAAGCAAGAACTTTCATAATAAATGATAGCTTAATCAAGAAAAAGAGGTGCCAATAATGGGAACATATATCGTTGAGACAGAAGATTTGACAAAGACATATGGAGCTGTAAATAGTGTGAGTCAATTACAAATGAAAGTCGGTAAAGGTGAAATCTATGGATTTCTAGGCCCAAATGGGGCTGGGAAAACAACGACAATTAGAATGTTACTGGGATTAATAAAACCGACTACAGGTAATATTAAAGTATTCAATCGAGATTTAAAAACAAATCGAATAGATATTTTAAGAGAGGTTGGCTCTCTTGTTGAATCGCCATCTTATTATGGACATTTAACAGGTCATGAAAACCTAGAAGTAATTCGGCAAATGTTACAAGTACCAAAAAAGAATATTGATGAGGTATTGTGTATCGTTCGATTAGAGAAACAAAAAGATAAACTAGTTAAACAATACTCACTTGGAATGAAGCAACGCCTTGGCATAGCAATGGCACTACTTGGAAATCCAAAATTGTTAATTTTAGATGAACCCACAAACGGATTAGACCCTGCCGGGATTCAAGAAATTCGTGAACTCATCAAACAACTGCCAAAGCAATATGATATGACAGTTGTTATTTCTAGTCATTTGTTAAATGAGATGGATCAAATTGCAACGCAAGTGGGCATTATTAATAGTGGACAGCTTATTTTTCAAGATAAAATTGAAGTGTTACGCAAAAAAAGTCAGGCATCAATGAAAATACGCGTAAATGATGTAGTGAAGGCTCATCAAATTTTAGAACAGCATCAAATTCATCTTAGAATTGAAGGTAATTGTCTAGTTACGCATCAACAAGAAGATCACCTTATTTCTCACATAAATCATTTATTAGTACAGCAGAATTTATCAGTGTATCGAATTGAAGAAGAGAAGCATACGTTGGAAGAAATATTTCTAAGCTTAACAGAAAAAGGTGGTGTTTTATAATGATTGCTGCCTTAAGAAGTGAATTATTGAAATTAAAAAGAAAGAAATTATTTTTAGTAGTATTTTTGATACAGTCTTTAGCATTACTTTGGTTATTTGCTATTGTGTCACAAGACAAAAAGGAATTTCTAAATTGGGAGTCGCTTCTTTCAAGAGTAAGTATGATAAATGCATTATTTTTACCTATAATGATTGCGACAATTACATCTCGAATAATTGATTTTGAAAATAAGGGGAACACCTGGAAGCTATTGTGTGCAATTCCCACATCTAGGCAGCTAGTATATATAACCAAAATTATCTTTAGCCTCTTTTTTCTTGTATACGCAGGTGTAATTTCTATTTCTGTAATTATATTAATGGGAAAAATCTTTAATTTTGATGGTGGAATTCCGGTGATATTATTACTGAAATATGGTTGTTTTACCATTATAGGATGTATTCCTATGGTTATTTTGCAACTCTGGATATCTTTGGTAGTGAAAAATCAAGTATTTTCTTTAACGGCAGGTGTAATCGGCTCATTTCTTGGGTATTGCGGGCAGATGTTTCCTTGGAAAACATGGATAATTTGGACATATTCATCTCTGACAAATCCAATTTCTTGGGCTTTTTCCAATGGGAAAATAGTGTATTTCCCAAATGAAGGAGTCATGATGAATCTTTTGTTAAGTTTAGGAGTTAGTTTATTATTTATCGTTCTTAGCACTGTTCATTTTGCGCACAAAGATATTCATTAGGAGGATGCAGATATGTTATTAAGCTCATTTCGATGCGAATTATTAAAATTAAAACGTTCAAAAATATGGATTGTAATGACATTCATTCCGCTTATTTGTATTGCGCTTGGACTCATAAATTTTCAAGTAAACTATGATGTCTTAATGAAAGTCTCAACAAATGAGTGGGAGAAAGCTTGGACACAAGTTGGATTAATTTATGGATTATTTTTATTTCCTGTCGTAGTAAGTATTTATTGTGCATTTGTATGCCGCTTTGAACATAGCGAGGGAAATTGGAAAAAAATCATCTCTTTACCAATTCCGTTTCGATATGTGTACATGGCAAAGTTATTAGTAATCTTTATGTTAACTTTATTGACACAAGTATTTTTTTTAATTGCTTATATTGTAATTGGTAAGCTACTAGGTATTACAAGTCCTATTCCTTGGATTTCATTATTAAATTGGTCATTCAATGGATGGATTGGTACATTTTCAATTGCTGCAGTACAATTATTTCTCTCATCTTCTATAAAAAGTTTTGCTGTTCCAGTTGGAATGAGTTTTGGTTTTACATGTATAGGAATGATATTTCATTACTTAAATATCGGGTATATATGGCCATTTTCGCAACCAGGATTAGCAATGGACCCTATTCATCTAGAAGGCTTGCAGACTTTCTTTCAATTTAGTAGCTTTTATGTGTTAAGTTGCTTATTTGTTATTATATTTACTTTTGTAGGAGTTCAAAGATTTACAATAAAAGATATTATATGATGTTGATTTGAAATAAAGTCGCGATGTTTATAAAAAAGATGCGAAGCTTTACCCTTTTGGATATTTTTATCTAAAGGGGTGTTTTTATGACTAAAAGAAAAAGAACATCTGAATAAAAGGTGGATTAAGGAATTATTGAGTGACATAGAGTTGTTCTGTTAAAGGGCCATTTAATAGAATAACGACTTTTGAGCTAAATTTATTCGTTTGCGAAGTTCGAATATAACTAAATGTAAAAATATGAAAATAAATTCCTTCATCATATTGACAATGGAAACAAATTACAATAAAATTCGATTGATTAATCAATCATTTATTATGAAAGGAGCATCTAAATGGAACCTAGACTTACTAATGATGAAAAAAAGAAAAGAAAAAGATCTACTATCCTAAACGCCGCAATTAAATTATATAGTGAGAATGGTTTTGCAGAGACAAAAGTTGCCGAAATAGCAAAAGAAGCAGGAGTTAGCTTTGGTACTGTATTTACGTATTTTGATTCAAAAGAAGCACTTTATGAATCAGCGATTTTGGAGCCATTGGAGGAAATCAAACCATATTTTATTGAGATAGAAGAACACTTTAAAGGTGAGCCTCTTGAAGTTGTGAAGGAAATGATAGATTGCCATGTACAACTCTTTTCAATGAAAAGTGAATACCTACGTCTAATTCAGCAGGTTCTTGCGAGACCTGATCGATTTCCAAAGCTTTTTAAAGAACTAAACGATTTTGTAAATGTATTTATAGACTGTATTCATCCGGTTATTGAAGCAGGGCAAAGGCTGGGTTACTTTTATGAAGAATCACCTTCATTAGTTGCCGAGTCGTACTTATCCATCTTAAACGGAATGCGTTTAACGTTTATTGATGAATATACAAACTTGATGTGGAAGGATATAACGATACAAGCCCTGAGATTATTTGGACCTATCTCTAATAAATAAGGAGTGATTTATATGAAATTGAGAGATATACATCCCAACATCAAACTTCGCCTGGCTATGCAATTTCTAGGCAGCCTTATTTCCATGGCTGTTATACCTTTTCTGGCAATCTATTTTTCTCAGAAAATTGGAGCTAATGAAACAGGTATTATTCTTATAATAATTGTGATTAGTGGGGTCATTGGAGGTTTTATCGGGGGGCATGTTTCAGACAAAATAGGTCGGAGAAAAATAATGATTTATTCTGAACTTGGTATATTGCTTTCGTATCTGTTTATAGCACTTTGTAATTCCCCTTGGTTTAACCTTCCTTATATTTCCATAGCATTCTTTATTATCAATATGTTTTGTGGAGGAATGTTTCAGCCAGCAGCACAAGCTATGATCATTGATGTTACTAATTCCGAATCGAGAAAGCTCGTATTTACAATTAGCTACTGGCTGGGGAATTTATCAACTGCTATTGGAGGAATCATTGGAGCATTTCTTTTTAAAAACCACTTGTTTGAGTTATTTATTGGGATTTCACTCATCTCTTTGTTATCTGTATTCATGACTATATTCTTCATCACAGAAACCTATACACCGGAACCTTCATCTACGTCTTCTAATTATAAGAAAAAATTCTCATCAATAGAGATGTTTCAAACCTATTCAAACGTTTTAAAAGATAAGCTGTTTATGTTTTATATTTTCGGAGCGATCTTGATCTTTTCCTTGGAACAGTCTTTAACAAACTATATTGGGATTCGTCTTGAAAAAGATATACCCCATCATTCAGCTTCATTGTTTGGAATAGATTTCATGCTTGATGGCACAAAGATGCTGGGTTTTCTCCGAACGGAGAATACAATTCTTGTAGTTCTCCTATCAAGTGTTGTATTATTCTTATTTAAAAAGTGGAGTGATCGCTGGACTCTAGTTACAGGAATGATGATCTTTTCTATATGCTTTAGTATTTTTGCCTTTACAAATAGCGTGTTGTTTCTTTTTATTGCCATGTTTATTGGAACAATTGGTGAACTGATGTATGTTCCTATTAAACAGGCGATGATAGGGGAACTTGCACCACCTAACGCTCGTAGCACCTATATGGCTTTTAATGGCTTGACTTTCTACGGAGCAATGATTGTATCTTCGTTGTTGATCATCGTTGGAGAGTGGATTCGTCCCATATATATGGGGGGATTGCTTCTTATTCTAGGATTAACTGGTACATTTTTGTACTACATAATAACAAAAACGCTAGACTCTAAAGTTAGTGAAAAAAATGAAAGAAAAGTACCTGTTTCTTATTAAAGGGTTGTTTTTCCACTAATGCATGAAAAGAAACTAACTGGAAAACAATCTTCCGCAATCGGAGCATTTAATGGAGCATGTTTGTTGAACTAACGAAACATCATAAAGAAAATTATGGAATTTACAAAGGCAATAGGTACATAAAAAGAGAACATATTTATTAATGTTATTTAAGTTACTGAAAGGAGAAAATAGAATGAAAGATAAATTATTGAGGGTTGGAACTATTTATATTCCTGTTACCAATGTAGAACTTTCTTCAAAATGGTATGTAAACAAACTAGGTGCAGAGTTAGGCTATAAAGACGAAGACAAGGCTATTCTTAACTTTGCAAACCAAAGTTTTTTCCTGGTTAAATCCCAAGAAAATCAAAGCTTGAATTTTCACGGTTTTTGCGGTGAAGAGCGCTTCTCTTTAACATTTGAAGTTAATGGTTTAAATGCACTTGAATCAATCCATAGTGATTTTATTAAAAAAGAAATAAAAGTTGGAGAGATTGAAAACAGAGGACACACTGGAAAGAATTTTGTTTTTTATGATTTAGATGGTAATAAATTTGATGTTTGGAGTGAATTAAGTTCCATCTTCAGAGAAAAATACCTAATATCGCAATAAGGGATTTTAATTATTCAATAAACAGTAGATTTACAGAATCAGTCTGTCCAAAATCAAAAAGAGTTCATCCACCAAGTGTTTGGACTTATAGCATAAAATACGATCTCGCTAGAAATATATGCGCTATATTCTCTTTTAGTTTATCTTTGCACCAGAACCTTTATATGTACTATAAGGTAATACAGTAAGAAATACATATCAATTTGCTTAGTGATGATGAATAAGGTGTAAATTTGAATACAATATATAGATGAATAATATATAAAGGAGCTCAACTCTCAATGGCAAGAAAATTATTAACACAAAGGTTTCCTCTTTTAATTCCTATTAGAATCAGACAACGTAGGATGTTTAAAAAAATAAGAGACCGTCTTGAAGGTCATAAGTTTTCAAAAACATTTGAGCAAAATCCATTACCTTACAGGATTTATAAACATAAATCTTTGCTTATTAGAAAGTTAGGTGATACGGATATACAGCTGCAGTATAACAAAATCACCAATTTAAAGCTAGCCATCTGCAAAATAAACCAGGTTGTAATTAAACCGGGAGAAACATTTTCATTTTGGCATCTTGTTGGTAATTCCAGTGAAAAGGCTGGATATAGAGAAGGAATTATTCTAATGAATGGCGAAGCGATAAAGGGAATAGGCGGTGGTCTCTGTCAGTTAGGGAATCTTCTTTACTGGATGTTTCTTCATTCAGAGTTGGAAACAGTGGAAAGATATCGTCATAGTTTCGATCCATTCCCTGACTATGGACGTGTGATTCCATTTGGAACAGGCGCCACTTTGATGAATGGTATTATTGATCTCAAATTGAGAAACAATTCAAATATTTCCTATCAAGTCAATCTACATCTTGACGAAGAATACATCTATGGAGAAATTAGGGCATCCCAGTATCCTCCATATAAGTATTCTATCGTTGAAGAAGATCATCGTTTTGCAAAAAAAGTAGATGGCCAAGTATACAGACAAAATAAAGTTTATAAAAAAATAGTTGATCGTGTCACAGGTAACTTAGTTGACAAAGAACTAGTCATGGAAAATGATTGCTTAGTAAAATATGAAGTAGATGATGAGAAAATTGTGGTTTCTTTATAGACAAGGATTTTCACTTATCTAAAGATATTTGAAAAAACTGCGTAGATAATTTTAAAATAAAAAGAAGACTCAACTAGATTGTTTTCTAGTTCGGTCTCCTTTTATGTATAAATTATTTCATTATAAAGGATAAAATCCCAGCAATTATGCATGTAATTCCGCCTAAAAACTGTCCTATTCCAGTGAGTTTGTCTAAAAATGATTCATATTTTTTCGTACTATATATACCCCATAATACTAAGATTACCCCAAAAAGTATAAACGCTAGTTTTAAAATAATAATCTAGATATAAATATGAATCAGAAGAATGTCACTATTTAAATCAAAAGCAGAAAATATTAAAGAAAAAACAATTGAATATGCGAAAGAAATTGCGATTTGTTTTGCTCAAGATTTTTCTGTATTACCCAAAAAAATTAGAATTACAGAGGTGTGTCTCATGACTAGTATCGTTAAAATTAGAGCAAGCGTATTTATTCCAATGTCTTGGACTGAACCTAAGAAGGACATTCAAACGGGCAATGTGATCCAATTTGAAGGTGACTCACGTGAATTTACACCTTATGCTGTAAACGCTATGCGTTCCAGAATTGAACAAGAAGTAGTTGTAGATTTTTACAAAAAAGAAATTTTCACATATGGAAATACAGGTATAACCACAGAAAGGGTTACAACTTCAGATGGTTCCGTTAATAAAAGAACAGGAAAAGCTAGTACAGAAAATATTTTGTGCACTGATATTATATGGAATTCTGATGACGTCAAATTTCAAATGAGTGCGAGTGCTAGCAATCCATTAAATGTATATGCACCTCCCGTTGACTACCTATTAACCGTACAGGTCAAAAAAGATGGCACTGTCCATATTGAAGGTGCACATGATGGATTCCCTTGTTATGAATTTTATAAACAAGTAAATTTTGAGCCGTTTGAAGAAATTCATACACATGATTTCAGAGAAACTGGTGATACAGCTGAAGCGCTAGGTGGAGAAATGGAGTATAGTTTTAAAAAGATATTGTAAAGGCAATATAACGCGGTTTTTAGTGAATATATAACAACGTAGGAGTAAGTAACAGGAGAAACAGAGAATGACAACAGTTTTATTTGTAAAAGCAAACAATCGCCCGGCAAACCAATCAGTTAGTGTAAAATTATACGAGGCTTTTTTAGCGAGCTACAAAGAATCACATCCAAATGATACAGTAGTAGAGCTTGATTTATACAAGGAAGAATTTCCATATGTAGGAGTAGATATGATTAATGGTACATTTAAGGCTAGTAGGGGACTTGATTTAACAACAGAAGAAGCAAAGGCTGTTAAATTAGCAAGTACGTTCTAATTAATATAACATTTGTTACTCTATGTAGCAGTACCAACATTTTTATAGCGGTGGTACTGCTTTTTTAGTCGCTTATCTCGCTACTTTTTTACATTTTATCCATACAGAACTAAAAAATTGAACAAGAAGTAATAAATATAGCTTTGAAAGAAATTTAAATTAAATTTCTTTCAAAGCTATAATGAATCATTTTGTAAGAGCTAAGAAACAGCATCCAACATTAGAAATGTGCTTTTTCGATTAAAGACTTTTGCCTACAAACTGCATTTCCCGCTGCAATTTCATAAACGAACGGTACATCCCAATTCTCCAAGAGACGATCATCGCAAAAGCGAGTAAGAAGAACATGCCGCTTAATTGTCCTAAATCAATTGATTGACTTAAATATGATTTGAAAGCAATACGGACAACAAGTAAACCGACTAAAATAAATATAAATGCTTTAGAAGGTATTAAATAGATGTCTTTTCCACGTATTTCAAATTTTGACGTTTTAATAAGAAAAATAGAGAAAAATAAACCAACGATAACTGCTTCTAGAATTTCTGTTGTTGTTAATCGAAATTCTGGTAAGAAGTACATGGATGCTCCCGTACTCATAAAAATTGGCGGGAGTATAATTTTTTTAAGTGTTATAGGTTTTTTTGCTGATTTTAAGCGAAGAAACATCATTCCAACAGCCATACAAAGAGCAATAATACTTGATAGAACAGCTAAGTTCATGTTTTACCTCCTTTTATCCTTTGTATGATTTTTTTAATAGAATCATAAACCAAACAAGACCGACACCGATGATAGAATGAGACATTCCTGCCATATGACTTAATCCATTAAAATCGGTTCCATTTATTTGAAGAAGTCCACGGGCCGCCATTGAAGCAACTGTTAAAACCAATCCTATATTATAGACGATGAACCACATGTTAAAACTTTTTGCTTCATGGAATGCAAATGATTTTGATAGGGCTAAGGCAATTAAGAAGAATAAAAATCCAAGAACTAACACATGTGTGTGCAACAGGTTCAGTAGAGTAGTACCTTGAATTCCTTGCGCTTTTGCATATTCTCTCGCGAATATACCTGATAATAAACCGATAATTAAATAAGTGAATGCTGCATTATATAACTTTTTCATCATATACCTCCTAAGGTAGTTTTAGCAATGTTGATTTTTGGTAATGAAACTTTATTTAAAAGCTATTTGTCATTCCGTATATAAGTCCAGAAATATATGGAATTAGCCAAATGAACCATACGATAACGCTTAGTGTGTGGAATGTTGTCATCATTTTTGTATCTTTTTTTATTAACACAATTGTTGCCCAAACAGCATGGAATAGCATAAGTAAAATGGCTGATAAGCCTGTTATTCCATGGAAGCTGAACAGGGATCCTGCTTCTGCCATTTTCTCCATTAATGTGGTCCCGATCGTATCACATACGAGTCCAAGCCAGAAAATAATGACATGCCAAAATTTTAATGTCTTTTGAAATTTTTCACTCCATACTCCGATTGTATAAAAAATGAGTGTAGCTGTAATAAATGTAATAGCAGATGCTAACACGTTCATCATTCCTTTCTAACCGTCAGTTGCTTTATATAAAGCATGTTACATGAGAATTATGAATAGAATATGAACGCAATATTACATATGAATTTCGCTGGATTATTACATTTGAATTCAATTATGTTGTAAACAAGAAATTAAAATGTGCTGTTAATTAAAGAAGACTTTCTTATCCCCTAAATAGGGGATAAGAAAGTCTTTTTAGGTCATCGCTATTGTACAGGTGTTCTTATACTTCGTTTTCTCGTAGTAATTTTCCATCGCGAAGTATTAAAATTCGATCACATACATCAAGCATTTTTTCATCGTGTGTAATCATAATTGCTGCTTTTTTATTTTTCTTAACTTCATGCTTCATTCGTTCAACTACTTCTCTAGCACGTTTTGAGTCAAGACTAGCAGTAGGTTCATCAGCTAAAATTAAGTCTGGATTATTCATAAATGCACGAGCAATGGCTACACGTTGTTTTTCACCACCTGAAAGTTGATTTGGATAATGATTCATTCGATGTGATAATCCAAAAGTTTTCAGTAATTGTTCTGCAAGTTTACCAGCTTCTTTTTTATCTTCTCCCTTTAACTTAGCGATATATAAGAGTTGTTCTTTCACTGTTAAGAAAGGTACGAGGTTTGCAAATTGAAATATAAATCCGATTTTTCTTAAACGAATATCGGTCATCTCTTTTTCTGATAAGCTTGTTATATTTTGACCAGAAATATAAATATTTCCTTTAGAAGGGGATAAAAGTGCACCTGCGATGGAAAGCAATGTACTTTTCCCAGAACCAGACGGACCAACAATGCCTATAAATTCGCCTTCTTTTATATCTAACGTAATTGGGTGCAAAGCTGTTACTTCTGTATCTCCTTCTCCATATACTTTACTTACTTGATCCAACTTTAATAATGACGATGGGGTATCCCATTTTAATTCTGTTACCATTACATGCCACCTCCGATTGCTTCTAATGCATCTACTTTTAATACTTGATATAGAGAAATTAGTGTACCGAATATACTAATTAAGATAAAGATACCTGCATATTGCAAGATTGTTGTTGTTGTTAATAAGAACGGCATACTAGCTGGTAAAACAGCCTGTACTGCAAAGATTAAGCCAATGCCGATTATAAGAGCAACACCAGATAAGAATATAGACTGTACAACTAAACTATTTGCTAAATATGAGTTTTTTGTTCCGATTGCTTTTAATACACCTAATTGATGTGTTTTTTGTAATGTAATGACATAGAAGAAAACGCCAATTAATAATGCTGAAATTACAAGTAAAAACGCAATAATCATCGTTAATGTTCCTTGTTCTTCTTTATAACCTGGAATACTTTGCAGTACTTCTTTTTTATCAACAACTGTTGCATTATCGATTTTTTTATCAGTATTTAGAGCGATTACACTGTAATCTTTTTGATGTGGCAGTGCAATGCTGTCCCATACATTTTCATTCATATGAACAACAGGTGCATGACTAAACATTTGATTTTGTGTAAATCCGACAACTTTGAAAACCTTTTGAGAAACAGGATCTACTAGTTCATCTCCAAGCTTTATCCCTTTTTCCTTGATGGATTCATCAGCAATGATTTCATTGTTTTCTAAAGTACCGTTTTTTCCTTCAACAACTTTTGGGGCAATGAATGAATCTTGTTTACTTGAAAAAATAGCAACATCAACTTTATTTGAACTGCCTTCTTTTTCAAATGTTGCGACCTTAATATGCATTGGAACCGCATCTTTTGCATCAACCTGTGCCAATACTTTATCTACATCCTCTTTCTTAATTTGGGAGCGTAATAATTTACCCTCTGCATCATTTGATAATATAAACTTGTCTGCTTTCATTTCGATAATAGAAGAGGCATTAGCATGAGATAAACCATTTGCTAGACCTGATATAATAAGTACAAGAAATGATAATAACATCATGATTGTGCCGATTAATCCGTACCGTAATTTCGATTGTTTTAATTCTTTAAGTGCTAAAAACATTAGGTTCATTCCTCCTTGTTTCATTCTATGTTCTTATCATAAAGAGGAAATATGAACGGAATATGAACAAAAGGTTACAAAAGACGGGTATACAGTTTATATATAAATATGTTACAGAAAAAGAAGATAACTCCCTATTGTATAAAGGAAGTTATCTTCTTTTTGATCGCTGTATATTAATAAAAATTTTGTTTTTTGTTCAAAGTAGGTATTTTTTCAGTAGGCTTAGTGAATGCAGGTTATTTTTTATTTTGCATATGAATAGTCCCTTCTTGTTGTTTCGGAAGGTAAATAGAAAAAATCGTTCCTTTTCCAAGTTCACTATCCACTGTTATTGCTCCGCTATGAAAGTCAATGATTTTTTTTACAATAGAAAGACCTAATCCACTTCCATTTACATTTCTGTTTCGGGCAGTATCGACTTTATGAAATCGATCAAATATTTTTTTTATTTCATTTTCAGGTATACCAATACCCATATCAGTAATCGAAATGCGCCATTCTGTTTCCAGCTCTTCTGCTTCAAATGCAATCGTTCCGCCGCTTTCTGTAAATTTGATACTATTGGTAAAAAAATTCATCCATACTTGATGGAGCAAGTTTTCGTCTCCATAAATTTGCATGTTGGGAACATCCATTTCAACTGCAAGTTCTTTCGTTCTCCATTCCCATTCAAGCATAAAAATAGTATCTTTTATTTGCTTCCCAAGATCAAAAGATTGCTTACGTAAAGTAAGATCTTCTTTATCAAGTGATGCAAGTATTAATAATTGTTTGCATAAACTGGACATGCGTCGACTTTCTGATTCGATGATTTCTAGGTAATGTGTCTGCTCAGATTTCGTTAAATCATTAGTTTGTAATGTTTTTGAAAATCCTTGAATAGATGATAATGGTGACTGAAATTCATGTGAAACATTCGAAACAAATTCTTGTCGCATCTGCTCTGAATTTCGTAATCTTTTGGCCATTTTACGAAAGCTAGTTGCAAGCGTTCCAATCTCATCTCGGCGATTTTCTGGTAGTGCTAAATCATAGTTGCCACATGCAACCTCTTTTGTCGCATGTGTAAATCTTTGAATAGGACGAACGACAAAGCGGGTAGCTATCGCGATACAAATTAGACTGATTATGATAATTAATCCTAATAAAACAGCATAGAAAATACGTAATTCTCCAAATTGCTGTTGAATATCCGGACGAATAAATAGCGCATAACCCTTACCATTGTTTTCGATAGGGATCCCAATACTATTCAAAAGTGTATTATCAAAAAAGCCAGTAGCAAATAAACGATTAGGATACGTTGCAATTCCATTGTATATATTTCCTTTTAATACATGTTCAATTGTCTCTTTACTAATATTCATTTTCTTGAAATTATCATCGTACTGCTTGCCTTGTTTTTTATCATCTACTACGTAAATTTCAAAGCCAAGGTTAGAAATAGACTGTAAATAACCATCTTTATTTTGTTCTGTATTTTTCTCATATAAATATTTTACTTCTTGTGCATATTTTAAAATTTTCTCGCTGTTATATGGTTTTAAATAAACACGATAATACACATTTATAAGTAAAAATGCCAATATACTACTAACCAGCATAATAAAAACTGATATGATAACAAATCTAGCATATAATGAGCGCATATTTTTTCACCTCTAATTTATCGTTCTATTTTTTGAAAGTAAGACCTCCCGTATCAAGATTTTGAGAAAACACAGAAGATAGGAGGGAGTTGACTGCTGGCATGTGCCTGAGCAGTAGGGCGGAAAGAAAAACTTCCACTGATGGAAGTTTCACTTTATATAAAATGATGATCACAAATGATGTGAGAAATTGGAAAATCCAACGAAGTGAAAAATGTAATAAGCATAAGTGTTCCTTCTTTCACTTTTATAGAATAAGAGATGTTTATGAACAGAAGATGAACATGTTATTACAATTTCTAAGAAAATGAAAAGTGTGCTGTCAATAAAACTGACAGCACACTTCTCGTTTCATTAAAACGATGAACCATTACAAGATAAATATGATTTTTTATATAAAAATACAATTGATTTGTATGAAAAAGCGGAATGATTAGTGAAAAAGGATGCACAAATATATTATTCGTTTTATGAAATGACTCGCCAAAAAAGTAAAAAAAGTGTGCAACTAATTCAAAGAACCCTGTTCTTATGTGATTTGTCAGTAGCGGGCTTTTTTCTTTTTTGAAAGGGGAGTTTTATGTCAAATAAAATATACATTACTACATTGTTTATGTATATTTTATTTGACAGTATTAATAAAGAATAGTTGCCTATTCATAAGATACAACATTGGCACAATTTTTGCTTATATTACATTAAAGGAAGGGGGAAGTAAATTCAAGCAATAAGTATGATGTATCATTAGTAGTAAAAAAGTGACTTAGCATTATATCACTAAATTTACTAGTATCAATAGGGTGCTGTTTAATAAAGACAGATTGAACAATTCATTTTTAAAAAGTCTGAATTTTCTATCTATTAAAAAGGGGGCAACAGCATGGTGAAATACTCGAAATTTTATAAATTGATGCTGGGCGTTGGACTTGTTACTATATCATGTAATGGATTGCAAGTTCAAGCAGAGACAAAAGAAAAATATACGAAGAATACATTACAAATGGAGCCGATAGGGTCAAGGCAATCTCCTGATGAGTTGGCACACTCTTCGAACATACAAGAAAGTACTTCATTTACAAAACGGTTAAAGTTAGCAGACCTATCGCAGCGTCCACCAATGCCAAAAGAGAATACTAAACAGCTAGTTGAAGAAAGAAAATATTCGATGGCTGAATTGAATCAATTAAGCAACAAACAATTAGCCGATCTTCTTGTGACAATTAAATGGAATCAAATTCCGGAATTATTTCAGTTTAATAATGATAGTTTGAAATTCTATCAAGATGATAGCCGTATGCAAGCACTCATTGATAAACTAGCAGAACAAGGTCAAACGTATACGAAAGATGATTCAAAAGGAGTTGAGACATTAGTAGAAGTTATACGCTCGGGTTTTTATTTAGGCTTTTATCATCAAGAATTAAGTAAACTAAGTGAGCGTAGCTATCATGACAAATGTTTACCAGCGTTAAAAACAATTGCGAAGAACCCGAATTTTAAACTTGGTACATCAGAACAAAATAAAGTAATTTCGTCGTATGGAATGTTAATTGGAGGCGCGTCGGCTGATGTTGAAATAATTCAATATGCTGCTGGAATTCTTAAACAATATAATGATAATCTTTCTACGTTTATTGAAGATCGGACAAAAGGTGATGCTATATATAACTTGATGAAAGAAATTGATTATGATGTTCAGTCGTATATGTATACTACGGACAAAGAACCAAAAGATACGATGTGGTATAAGAACATCGATAGCTTTATTAATGAAGTAAGTCGTTTTGCACTAATTGGTACGGTAACGGATAAAAATGGATGGTTAATTAATAATGGCATTTACTATGCTAGCCGATTTGGCAAGTTTCATAGTACACCAACAAAAGGACAGCAAGTTGTTACAGAAGCGATGCGTATTTATCCATATTTAGGACAGCAATATTTTGTTGCGGCAGAACAAATCACTACAAATTATGGCGGAGTAGATGCAAACGGAAAGACAATAAATTTAGATAAAATTAGAGAAGATGGCAAGCAAAAATATTTGCCGAAAACGTATACATTTGATGACGGGGCAATTGTCTTTAAAGCGGGAGATAAGGTTACTGAAGAGAAAATTAAACGTTTGTATTGGGCAGCAAAAGAAGTGAAAGCACAATTTTATCGTACAGTTGGTAGTGATAAGCCACTTGAAAGTGGACATGCTGATGATGTGTTAACAATGGTGATTTACAATAGTCCGGATGAATATCAATTTAATCGTCAATTGTACGGCTATGAAACAAATAATGGTGGAATTTACATTGAAGGAATCGGAACTTTCTTTACATATGAACGTACACCGCAGCAGAGTATTTATAGTTTAGAAGAATTGTTCCGTCATGAATTTACACACTATTTGCAAGGAAGATATGAAGTGCCTGGGTTATGGGGACAAGGAGAACTATATCAAAATGAACGCTTGACTTGGTTTGAAGAAGGAAATGCGGAATTCTTTGCAGGTTCAACTCGAGTAGATAGTGTTGTACCGCGAAAAAGTATAATTGGTGGATTATCCAATGATCCAGCTAAGCGATACACAGCTGAGCAAACATTAAATGCAAAATATGGAGCGTGGGATTTTTATAACTATTCGTTTGCATTGCAATCTTATATGTATAATAACCGTCCTGATATGTTCGATAAAGTACATGATTTAATTCGTGCAAATGATGTCCCAGGTTACGATGCGTATCGCTCTGCATTAAGTAAAGACAATAAATTAAATGAAGATTACCAATCTTATATGCAAATGCTTATTAATAATCGTGATAAGTATACAATTCCGCAAGTATCAGATGATTATTTAGCAGGGCATAAACTGAAAGCGCTTTCGGATGTTGCAGCGGATATCACAAATGAAGCAAAGTTAAAAAATGTGAAGGTAACAAAGAATAAATCACAATTCTTTAATACATTTACACTACAAGGAACATATACAGGAAGTACGTCAAAAGGAGAAAATGAAGACTGGAAAGCGATGAATCAAGCAACGAATGAGATGCTTAAACATCTTTCGCAAAAAGAGTGGAGCGGATATAAAACATTAACTGCTTATTTCGTAAATTACCGTGTCAATGCAGCTGGGCAATTTGAATATGATATTGTGTTTAACGGAGTGAACACTGAGGAGGATACTAGTGTAGAAAAAGAACCAAATAATTCATTCGATACAGCTAACCCTCTATCTCTGAACACGTTATTACGAGGTAGCCTAAATAATCAAGATCAAGTTGATCGCTTTGTAATTGATATAAGGGAAGCGAAGGATTTACAGATTACCGTTACGAATGAGCAAAATCTTGGATTGAATTGGGTATTATATCACGAGTCAGATTTGAATAACTATGTTACTTATGCAACAAAGTACGAAGGAAATAAATTGCTGGGAAGCTATTATGCGAATCCGGGGAAATATTATTTAAGTGTATATAAATATGGCAGTGGAACAGGGAATTATACAATAGAAGTAAAATAATAGAAAGGGGCTGTTTCGAAAGCCTCTTGTTAATTATATAACCACCTGCTGCTAATTTTTTCATAACACAGTACTTGGAAATGATATGTTATTAGCCTTTTGTGGATTTAAAATAAAGTCATGATCTTTAAAACAAAGTCGCGACGTTTGTAAGGAAGTCACACTGTTTTGAAAAAAGTTAAACTGTTTATAAAAAAAATGAAATTCCTTATCTTAAGAAGGGATTTCGTTTTTTTAATTATACTAACGGGACCAACTGTTACTTACTAATTTAGACATTAAATATCTATTTCACAAGTAAAGCTCCGAGGCCACCTTCAATGATTCAATCGTTACCATCCTTTCAGCCTTGGGGGAGCTCTCTGATACACTCCTAACCATCTACTCTCCTCTTCATCGCAAATAAAATCATGGCAAATTACAGTTGTTTAAGTTATTATAACGGATTATAAAAAAAATACATGCTATTTTGTCAATACTTTTTTTAATCACGCTATTTACGGACAGTAAGACTCACTTCTTACGACAAAGAAGTTAAATTAGGAATCAACTGCTCGTAAAAGCCTGATTCATGAGGGAGAAAACTCTCAACGATTAAAGTTTCACTCTATTATGTTTTCCTTGTAACTCTACGATTAAAAGGCGAAACACTTTTTTATAAGGTTTCATTTCATGCTGATTATGCTACAAGATAGAAATTAGAGTTCGCTATTTACTCTTAAGCTCGATTATGGGTAACTACTCACCTAGATTTGCTACGATGATGAAGTGTTTTTATAATAATCGGGTAATGGTGTTTATTTCTAATCTAGTTATTATTTTCTAATTAATTTATATATAATAATTTTCCGAAAAAATAATTGTATTTTTCAGACAGATAAATTATTATAAAATAAGTAATTTTGTAATTTTATGACGAAGGGAAGATAGGGTGAATTTTCCGACTATTGCGAATGGTTAATAGGAAATGGAAAATGATTTTAGGGCAGCTTTTAAAAGAGAGAAAAAAGTGACGCTTGCTTCATCATTTTGATACCTAATAGAAATTGTAGTATAGTGTTCAGCTTGGGATTTAATAGCGCAAGAGGGGGAAATAAAGTGGAAAACAAAGAACTAAAGAGGGGTTTAGAAGCGCGTCATATTCAAATGATTGCTTTAGGCGGTACAATTGGTGTTGGTTTATTTATGGGTTCAGCAAGTACGATTAAATGGACAGGTCCGTCGGTAATGCTTGCTTATGCAATCGCAGGAATTTTTATATTTTTCATTATGCGTGCGATGGGAGAAATGTTGTATGTAGAGCCAGGTACAGGTTCATTTGCGACATTTGGCCATAAGTATATACACCCATTAGCAGGGTATATGACGGCATGGAGTAACTGGTTCCAGTGGGTGATTGTTGGAATGTCAGAAATTATAGCGGTTGGGGCATACATGCAGTACTGGTTCCCGGATCTGCCTGCTTGGGTGCCAGGTATCATCACAATGGTGATTCTTGGTGCGGCGAATTTAATTTCTGTTAAATCATTTGGTGAATTTGAATTTTGGTTTGCGATGATTAAAATCGTTACCATTGTGTTAATGATTATTGCGGGGGTTGGACTTATTTTCTTCGGATTTGGTAACGGAGGGAATGCAATCGGTTTATCTAATCTTTGGGAAAATGGCGGCTTCTTTACAGGTGGCTGGTCAGGGTTCTTCTTTGCTCTATCACTAGTTGTTGGGGCTTATCAAGGTGTCGAATTAATTGGGATTACAGCTGGCGAAGCAAAAGATCCGAGAAAAACGTTAACTAAAGCGATTCAAAGTACGATTTGGCGTATTTTAATTTTCTATATTGGGGCAATTTTTGTTATTGTAACTGTTTACCCTTGGGATCAACTAAGCTCAATTGGTAGCCCGTTTGTGGCAACTTTTGCGAAAGTTGGGATTACAGCAGCTGCTGGACTGATTAACTTTGTCGTAATCACAGCTGCAATGTCTGGCTGTAACAGTGGTATTTACAGTGCAGGACGTATGCTTTATACACTAGGAATGAATGGACAAGCACCAAAATACTTTGCAAAAGTCTCCCGTAATGGTGTGCCTTTATTTGGTACGATTGGCGTGTTAATTGGCTTAGCGATTGGCGTTATTTTAAGTTATATTGCACCAAAAAACTTATTCGTGTATGTATACAGTGCAAGTGTACTTCCTGGTATGATTCCGTGGTTTGTCATTCTGATTAGTCAAATTCGATTCAGAAAAGCAAAAGGAGCTGAAATGGACAATCATCCGTTCAAAATGCCATTTGCGCCTGTTACAAACTATGTAACGATTGCCTTTTTAATCATGGTACTAATCAGTATGTGGTTCAACGAAGACACACGAATCTCACTTATTGTAGGCGTTATTTTCCTGGCTATCGTTGTCATTAGCTTTTATGCTTTTGGAATAGGTAAGCGTGTTCCAGTAGAGGTTCAAACAGAAAATGAAGTGGCTAACCGATAATTTACTTTGTTTGGTTAACGTTTTTCTAATTGGACAATAATACGAAGAATTTTTGATGAGGTATCAAGACAACCGAATGTTTCATAGTGCTAATAAAAAGCAAACAACCGATGAGAAAGACTCAGTAGGTTGTTTGCTTTTTTGTATTGTTCTTTTTATTTTTTTAGTGGTAGCAATAACTTAGAAACACTATTTTTCACTCATAAAGTGGATGAGTAAAAAGTTGTGAAAGTGGATGGTCCTTTTGAAATAAATATCCCTTATTATAAAAGAGAAGGGTAGTATGCTTTAAGTATCTTGATTATGCTCTCATCCAAAAAGTATAAAGTTTTTAAGTCGAACGATTAGATTTTCTGTTCAAATAGACTGGTTTTAGAGAGGAGAAAGTCAATGAAATTTGCAATTTCATTAGTTATTATTATTGTAATTGTATCACTTTTGGGAACGATGTTAGTTGCAAGAAACACGGAGGGAAATTACGGTCAGTCTACGAAGCAGAATGTGACGAACTTGTCTGTTATTTATATCGTCCTTTTATTAAGTCTTCTTATAGGAGTTACGTGGTATGCGGTTGCTGTCTTGTAGTCTTTGTACTTTAGATAAGTAGGTGGCCTATATGAAATGGAATGTTTATTTTTTAACACTATTCTTTTTTATAAGGATATAGAGACATCACCTTTTAATGTAAAGAAGCTCCATTCCTCAAATATGTGAATGTACAATAGGAGTGGGAATTCAATTCGTATATCTATTTAGTTACTACTATTCACATTGTAGAATGAGTGAATATCTTCATAGTTGGGAATGAATAGGGCAAACTATGCTAAATTCAAACAGCGAAATACTTAGTATATAACAAACAGAGGTTAACACCTTAATTTTATTTTAATCAATAAAAAGTCTGCTGATAAGGGGGAGGGAATTAGATGGAATGGAGACCCAATCGTGCAGATAAAACGCCAGTCTACAAACAAATTGCTGACTATATAGAACAGGGGATTTCTTCAGGAGAATTTTCTTTAGATAGTATGTTACCTTCGGAACGTACTTTAGCAAAAGAGTTGCAAGTGAACCGCAGTACGGTAGTAGCGGCATATGAGGAACTGAAATCACTTGGGGTAGTAGAGAGAATAAAAGGAAGTGGAACGCGTGTAAACACAGATATATGGGGGATATCGCGTAAACGTACGCCAAATTGGGGGAGATATGTAGAAGATGGTTCATTCCTCCCGAATCTACCGCTAGTTCAACAAATTCGAACAGAAACGCAGAAGGATGATTTGATTAATTTAGCAAGTGGTGAGTTGTCACGGGATTTGTTTCCTGCTGACCAGTTTCGCAGGATTCTCTCAGAACAAATATTTATGGAGAATCTAGGATATGATCATCCACAAGGAAATGAAAAGTTAAGGGAAACGATTTCTTCACATGTAGATAAATATAAAAATATCGATGTTGATCCACGCTCTATTTTAATTACATCAGGGGCGCAGCAGGCGCTTAACCTTATTGTGCAGTGCTTGCTTAAGCCAGGAGATGCCATTGCTATTGAGAATCCATCGTATTGTTTTTCGCTTCCGATGTTTAAATCTGCCGGGTTAAAAATATACCATTTACCTGTGGATCAACATGGCATGAATCCGGATGATTTGATAGATTTACACAGAAAGCACCGAATTCGCATGGTATTTCTAAATCCGGATTATCAAAATCCAACCGGAACGGTCCTTTCATTGTCTCGTCGCAAAAAGATTTTGGGATTGTCATCTGAATTTGGTATACCAATTGTGGAAGATGATCCTTATAGCTTAACTTCTTTCAATGGAGAAGTAAATCCAACCTTAAAGTCTATGGATACGAATGGAAATGTTCTATATATTAGTTCATTATCGAAAATCGTAGCATCTGGATTGCGAATTGGGTGGGTGATTGGTCCACCTCAGGTCATTGAGCGTTTAGCAGATGCAAAGCAGCAAGTAGATTTTGGACATAGTGTCTTTCCTCAATGGATAGCGAATCAATTCTTAGAATCAGAAAATTTTCATGCGCATATTTCTATGCTTCGTAAACAACTGAAACAGAGAAGGGATCAATTAATCACAAGTCTTGGGGAACTTTTAGGGAATCAGGTTGAATTTTATGTTCCAGAAGGCGGTATCCATTTGTGGTGTCAAGTGCAGGATTCAATTGATGAATATCATTTATTAGGAAGAGCGATACAAAATGGTGTAGCTTTTGTTCCAGGGAGTGTATTAGGTTCGAAAAAAGAATATGTACGTTTTACTTTTGGAAGAGCGAACACAGATCTTATTCATGTAGGGATTAAAAGATTTGTAGAGACTCTAAATAGTATTCGACGATAATAGGAATCATGTAATAATAAGAATTTAGAATGTAGTGGAGATGATAAAATATGACGACCTGGTTTATAGTTATGTTAGTTCTTTTCGGTGGTCTTAAAATAGTAGTGTCAAGTCTTCCAACCTCTGTTGTGGAGTCTTTTGTCAGTAGATTTGAATTGCATCCACAACTTAATGGTGAGGCTGTTACCGTAACAATTGACGGAAACCGATTAGCAGATGAAGATAAACTTCAAATTATTGATTACTTTAACGAAGCAATATTTTTAGAGAAATATTATTTTCCACCAGAGGGCAGTGAGACTCCATTGATCATTGATACGAAGAGAGGAAAAAACGATGTTAGGTTTTGGGTTTATAGTTACAACGATCATGTTGATGTAGTCAAACAGTACAAGAGGAAAGTAGTCGCGTATAGTCTGCGTTCCAAAAGCCTTCAAAACCATTCTATGTTAGTAATGGGAGAGGTAGTTTAACAGATTTTTAAAGGGACGGTCTAAAACCCATTACAAAGACAAATCATAAAGAGAAGGAGCAATTGGAATGAGTTGCTCCTTTTTGGAATGCAACAATATTTAGTATAACGATATTATTCGTATCTTAAACCATTAGAAATACGTTCAATAGATTCCCAATCTTTTACGATAATTTGTTTGTTTTCTTTGCGAATGACATTCGTTATACTTAATTTTTCGATAATGCGATTTAGATGTCGAGTTGTAGTACCGATAAGTGAAGCGACCTCGTGATGATCTGTTGTACGGATTTCTCTCCCGAATAGTTTAGAGGTATTTCGTATTGTGCATAAGTAACTTGCAAATCGTGTTTCCACTGAAGCTAACAAATTAATACGTGAGGCAGTCGTACATGTTTGTAGTTTGTAAGTCACATGGTGTAAAAGTTCTTGTGAAAAAGCAATGTCATGTAAAAGTACATTATTAACATAGTGTTTATTGATAAAAATAAAATCGGTTTTTTCTTCAGCGCTTACATGCGATTGTATATTTACATTTTGAATGAGTTCAATATCACCCATAATGGAAACGGCAGAACAAAATCGAAGTAATAATGCTTTTCCTGTAATTACACTCGTCGTAATTTTTATACGTCCAGATATTTGAATGTATAGACCGTCAATAGCTTCTCCTTCGTGTAACACAATCTCTTTTACATCATATCGTCGAATTTGAAATGGGTGATGAAGATGTGTAAAAAGTTTCTGTATATGTTCATTTGCTAAGTAAGTTGATAGTAGCAAGTCGTCTTCAATTTTTTTCATGATTTTCCTCCTTTTTCGGACATCTGTCCTGTTCATTATAAAAGAAATTTTTTACATTAAAAAGAAAGGAGTGATGTATATGAAATTTATTTTTGATATTGATGGTACAATTTGTTTTAAAGGAAATCCATTAACGGAAGGTATAATTCAAGCATTAGATACTTGTCATGCTAGAGGACATGAAATCATATTTGCATCTGCTAGACCAATAAGAGATTTATTACCTGTAATACCAAGGCATATGCATCACTATTCAATGATTGGTGGAAATGGGGCATTTGTTGTAAAAGAAGGAAAAGTCATTGAGGTTACACCATTTGATAAATCAACAATGAAGTCTATTCGTTCATTAATAGAGGAGCATCACCTTGCTTATTTGATCGATAGTCAATGGGATTATGCTTATACTGGAAGTGAAAATCATCCAATTTATCGCAACATAGATCCTGATAAATTAGCTACTAATGTATCGATTGATTGCATCGATGAAATGGTGAAAGTTGTGTTGTTCCCTGATGGGAATGAAGAAAAATTAGTGGAAGTGTTAAATGAACTACCTGTGCAAATGTATGCACATCATCAAGAGGACATAATTGATATAAGTCCATTAGGGATTGATAAATGGAAAGGATTACAAAAGTTAGGAGTAGAAGAAGGATCATTCATCGCTTTCGGTAACGACGCAAATGATGTACCAATGTTTTTGCATGCGAAAGAGGGAGTTTGTATTGGTGATCATAAAATGTTGCGCTCCGTTGCATCTATGAGCCTACAGAGTAATGAGCAATGTATTATAGAAAAAATTATTAAGTTATCAGACATAGAATCTAGGAATATATGGGACTTAATGAGAAACCTTTAAAGCAAATTAGAAGTTGGTTTCTAATTTGCTTTTTCTTTATATAGTAACTTTGTTTTTATTAATCTACAACTACTACTTAGTATTGTAGCCACCGATAAATCTTCCACATAAAAAACATGAAAATCATATATCCAAAGAAAGAATAATAATGATGCCAGTTTTCATTGTGAGTAAACAATCCTAAGCTTTCAGCAAATTGTTCGGATATACTTGCACAAATGCCGATTAGCATAATAAATAGAATTCTTGAGAATGTAGATAAAGCTTTGGCAATATGTAAAAAGAAAGCAGTAAAGGTTGGCAATATAAATAATGTAAAAGCGATATTGACCGAAAACATATTTGGAAATGGTCTGACTGGAAAGGCATACATTTGTTTACTAACAAATAGATAGTCTAAATATGTTCCAATGAAACAGGAGAAAATGATGGCGACTATAAATGCTAGGTGATTACTCTTCTGTTTCTTCTTCTCTGAGAAGGATATTTTTTTTCGTAAGAATTGCAAGTTCAATTTTTTCCATCGTTTTACAATAGTCATCCTCAATCTTCCCATTTGTATTTTCTCCTTTATCAATGAAATAGTCTACGATACGCCAGTCTTCAAACCAGTCTCCTTTTTCTGCCTCTTCATGTTTCAAATCTTTCCATGCGTATATTAATTGAGGGCTGTATAAACGATTTGCATCTTTTCTGAGGTGACATTTTTTTATTCTACGTTTATAAAATTCACGAGAAAATGACTCATTTACATCAGAAAACAAATGAGGCCAGTAGTCTTTCCGTGAAGCAGTATGCGAATGATCGTGAGCCCAATTTATTACTTTGGATAACGTATGTTCGTTGCGAAACAATAAAGAGTATAATCGTTTGCCTAGTAGAATTCGTTCATGTAAGGAGGTAAAGTGTTTCATTGTATCACCAAATAACAATGTTTTTTGTTTGGTCTCATCTTCATAGTATGGAAAAAGGATATGATTAAAACGGAAGAAGTCAAAGAGTTTAAATCCAATACTATTTAGTACGGTCTTTTTAAAGTGATCATTTTGAATGACTCTTTTTTCTAAATAGCTTTGTTCATTAATAATCGTTGCTATAGCTAATGTATAGTGATTGCCCGTTTTCCAAAAATGGTTCCACATCGTTTCCATAAACGTTGAGACATTGAGATGGGGTAGGAGGTAAAAGAGAGTTTTAGATCTTTTAAGGCTTTGTTCATATAGTAAAAATTGTGGATACACATCTTGGAAGATTAACCAGTTTCCCCGTTCTAAAAAAGAGTAGTAGGTAAGTTGGTCTTTTTCTGATAACAATCTTGTATATAAATCCCCTTTTAAATCTGTCATATTCCAACCGCCATTACGTGATACCATATGTCCAAGTAGAGCCCAGTGTATTTCAGGATGCTGAAGGTAAAACTGATAATAAGCACGTGTTCTCGTCACGTTATTTTTGTTCAGTTGTTTTGTTTGTTCTGTAATGTTATAAATAAGCATTTTCTCTTCTATTGTTAATGCAGCCTTTTTAAAGGAAGCGGTACTACTTTTGCTTTTTTTCTTTAGTTCATTTTTTACATCTAAAAGAGAAAGCGGGATCGCTTTGGAAGACCCGTTCCATTTTCTTTTTCGATTGTTTTCATACATTTTATTTCCTCCTGTTAACATGAATTTCAACAAATAGTTTAATAGAACGGTTACCATCATTTTATTACACATATTCTGAATAAATGTGGACTGTTTTTGGGGGACATAAACAGTGTAATATTTTTTACTATAAGCACGATAAGTCTTTTGTACTATTTCATCTTCATACGAATGAGGGATTCAATAAACGTGGAACTCGATTATATTAACAGATAGGAGCATAAAAAATATAAGGAGAGAAAAGCATGAAGAATTGGGTTCAAATTAGAATTGCACGCCCGACAGCTAAATTTGAAGAAGTTATCGCATTTTATGAAGAAGGATTATGCTTAAAACGGATAGGGGAGTTTCATAATCATGAAGGTTATGATGGAGTTATGTTTGGATTACCTGATGTAGAATATCATTTAGAGTTTACAAGGCATATCAACGTCAGTCCATGTCCAGCTCCAACAAAAGATAACTTACTGGTGTTTTATATGACTCATAAAGCTGAGATTGAAAAAGTAACTAACAGGTTACATGCGATGGGTTATGATGAAGTTGAACCAGAAAATCCATACTGGAAAGAAAAAGGTATTACAATAGAAGATCCTGACGGGTGGAGAATTGTACTCATGCATATAGAGAAATAAAAGTAGTATATTTATAAAAAAGAGGTCGTTTGTTCTAGTTTCCCGTTAAAAATTTAAATATAAAAAGAGTCTATTTTGATGATACTGTCTTCAAAATAGACTCTTATATTTTTGTTAAGTTTTATATATTTATAAATTCGCACTAATGTGGTCTTTCTTTTTCCTCTCTAAAGTATTTAAAAACATTTGAAATGCTTTAAATGATTGCTGGAATATTGGACTTTGGATAAAAGTGTATAAGAATGTTACGATGAAAACGGGACCTCCTAGAATGTATCCAATTACAAGCACAATACTCTCCACAATGATTCTAGCACGACTTACAGATAATCCAGTTTTATCCGAAATGGCAAGCATAAATCCATCCCGCGGTCCTGCACCAATTCCGGCGGCGACATACATGCCACCTCCAATGCCTGTAATTATGATTCCAGCAAGTAAAATAAGAAGATTTATCCATAAATACTGAGTAGCATGAGGAAGGATATTCAATCTCAAGAAAAAATCCATAATAGGACCGATTAGCAGTGCATTTAAGAATGTCCCTACGTTTATGTATTTTGGATCTACTACTAAAGAAACCAGAACGAGAAATAAACCGCATATAACACTCCATGTGCCGATTGTCCATCCGAATCGCTGAAAGAGTGCCATATTCAGAACTTCCCATGGATGCAGACCAAGGAATTTAACTTTTACCGCAATGGCGTTTCCGAGTCCAAAGAAAGTTAACCCTAAGAAAAAAAGAAAATACCGAAAGAGTGTGAGTCCCATCTTTAATCCCCCTAATATTATATATAATTACGTATATTACATGTGGAAATTTAATTATACAAATATTTCTTCTTTTTAATGAAAATGAATAATTTTAGTTTTTATGTGTGTGTAGTAATCAAAAGGTGAAACTACTTTTAATATAGGGGTTGTTATCAGTGAACAGACGAGTACTATTGATAAGATACTTATTTCAAGCTATTTGTTAGTTTGTATATTATGTAAATATCATTCATTAGTAAAATGAATATTTTTGATTTTATAAATAGGGATAATGTATTGGTTTGTACTTACAGTAAAAAAATCTATATAAGATCTGTTACTATTTTAAGAGGAAAGTATATATTTTTATATCTTCAAACAAGGGAGAACATACGCTTTTTAATGGGGGCGAAATACTAAAAGTAATGAAAAAACGACATGGTTACAGTCAAAAACTTTAAAAAATTTCACCATGAGGATTATAATAAAGAGAGGTTCATGAAAAAGGAGTGAAATAATTTGAAACAAGAGCTTATAGAAAGATTTACAAGATATGTGAAGGTAGATACACAATCGAATGAAGAAAGTCATACAGTACCATCAACACCGGGGCAAATTGAGTTTGGAAAATTACTAGTTGAAGAATTAAAGAAAATTGGTTTGACAGAAGTAACGATGGATGAAAATGGATATGTCATGGCAACGCTTCCTGCCAATACGGAAAAGGATGTTCCTGTAATTGGTTTTTTAGCTCATTTAGATACAGCAACTGATTTTACAGGAAAGAATGTGAAACCGCAAATTCATGAGGATTTTGATGGGAAGGCAATTACATTAAATCAGGAATTGAATGTTGTTTTAACACCAGAGCAGTTTCCAGAACTGCCATCATATAAAGGGCATACCCTGATTACGACGGATGGAACAACACTTCTTGGTGCAGATGATAAAGCAGGCCTTACAGAAATTATGACGGCTATGAATTATTTATTACATAACCCACAAATTAAACATGGAAAGATTAGAGTGGCATTTACGCCTGATGAAGAAATCGGTCGGGGACCATCTCACTTTGATGTGAAAGCTTTTGGAGCATCTTTTGCTTATACAATGGACGGAGGTCCGCTTGGAGGATTGGAGTATGAGAGCTTCAATGCTGCAAGTGCAAAACTTACTTTTAAAGGAAATAATACGCATCCTGGAACAGCAAAAAATAAAATGCTAAATGCAAGTAAGTTAGCGATGGAGTTTCATGCGAAGTTACCAGTAGAAGAGGCACCTGAATATACAGAGGGGTATGAAGGTTTCTATCATCTTATTTCTATAAATGGTGATGTTGAGAAAAATAAAGTTCATTACATTATTCGAGATTTTGATCGTGATAACTTCGAGACTCGTAAAAATGCAATCACGAATATTACGAAACAGATGAAAGAAAAATATGGTGAAGAAAATATCATTCTTGAGATGAATGATCAGTATTACAATATGCTTGAGAAAATTGAACCGGTCAGGGAAATTGTTGATATTGCGTATGAAGCGATGAAAACTCTAGATATTGAACCAAATATTCAACCAATCCGCGGGGGGACCGATGGCTCTCAATTATCATATATGGGCTTGCCGACGCCAAACATTTTTACTGGTGGGGAAAACTATCACGGTAAATTTGAATACGTTTCTGTAGATAATATGGAAAAAGCTGTTCAGGTTATTATAGAAATAGCACGATTATTTGAAGAGCAGGCATAAAAAAATCCAGGTAGTGAAAAAAGACTATCTGAATTTCTTTTTAATTGCTCAATGATATACTTACTTGTAATTGCATTTGGCATTCTCACGTTAGTAGATATCAGTAGGGAATATAATTCCTGGTTTCACTTTATAATATGAACAATAGATAGGTTTTATTTATTGAAATGAACCTATCTATTGTTGTGCTGAAGAATTTAATACAGAACTCGCCATAAATAAAAGGTCGCATAGGATTCCCAATTCTTCCATGCTGAAGCATACTCTCTTATTTCTTTTTTTGTTGGTTTATGATCTGACCCTGTTAAAAGTTTGATCACATTATGTAGGCTAACATCATCAATTGGAAAAGCGGAAGGGAATCTTAGACAACGCATTAAAATATAATTTGCTGTCCATGGTCCAATACCACGTATGTCGGTTAATGTTTTCTCAGCATCTTTTAGGTTGCTTTTTATGAACGATTCTTTACTTAAGTTGCCTTGTGTAATGAGTTTTGCGACACCAATAAGATATTCACATTTCCTCGTAGTCATTTTTAATTCTGTTAGATCTTTTACTGTTAGATTTGCGATGACCTCTGGTGATGGGAATATCCAATATTTCTGTCCATTCCATTCGATATGTTCGCCGAAGGATTCAACAAATCGTCTTTTTAACGTATATGCAAATGTGAGATTAATTTGTTGACCAAGAATACCCCAACATAGTGCCTCAAATAAATCAGGGATTCCCATATTACGGAGTCCGTAATATTCGTTGATTGGTGTAGACAGAAGTACATCGTCTTTTGCTAAATCGTAAAATGGAGTTAGATCCGTATCTAAATCAAACCATTCTCTTACATATCTCGCTACTGTAGCGCGAACCCATTTCTCAGGTGGCGTCTCACCACCTAAAAAGCGAACATGGATGTTCCCCTCATCATTTACACTTGTCTCGATTAATGGGTTTTCTCCCTCAATCGGAATGACTCTATAAATTTTATTATTTTCAATGTGAAACATACATTCATTTTTGGAACGTGAAAGATAGTGTGAATTTTGTTTAAAGCTAAATTCTTTCGGAACAATTAATGTTATGCTGTCATTTTCATCTTTCCACGCTGTATATGGAAGCTCAGGACAACAATTTTTACAAGGCTGATAACCAGTTTGTTCCGCTTCTTTTCTAGATTTAAATTTTCGATTGTTTCTTGGAGACTGTTTTTGTTCGCACCAAGGGAAGCAGTAGTTTTTCGTTGTTTTGTTACCTATAAAATAAGGAGCATCCCATTCAAGAGGAATTGTAACATTCTTCATTTTCAACCACCTACAGTAATATTTTTTCTAATGTTAACAATTCTTTTTTCATTGCTAAACCACCTCTAAAACCAGATAATTTCCCATTCTTCCCAATCACACGATGGCAAGGGATTGTAATTAATAGAGGATTGGCTCCAATCGCGGTACCAACAGCACGTGCTGATTTTGGTTTTTGAATAAGCTGTGCAATATCTGAGTAGGAATAGGTTTTTCCATAAGGAATTTCACGTAATGTATTCCAAACAGTTAATTGGAAAGGCGTTCCGTGAACGTCAATAGGACATGTAAATACTTCACGTTGTTTTTTTAGATACTCTACTAGTTCTTGAACATACGGTTCTAGCTTTAAGGGTTCTTGAACGAAAGTATGTTTCGGAAAACGTTTTTTCGTCCAAGTGGCTAATTCTTCAAAAGCTTGATGTTGAGATCCTACAAAGCATAATCCTGTTGATGTTGCGGCAATATACATATGCCAATTTTCATGAACAAATAGCGTCCAATATATAATTTGGTTTGTTTTAGCTTCCATGTTATTATACCTCGTTTATAGGATTCATTTTTCGATATTCAGTAGGGGTATATCCCGTTTTCTTTTTAAATAATGTTGCAAAATGTGCAGTGTTGGGTATACCCACAGTAAAACCAATTTCCATAATTGTTAGATTTGTATCCGCAAGATAGTGCATAGCTTTAGCAACCCTTATTTGTTGTATATATTCTAGTGGAGTGATACCTTTCATTCGCTTAAAAGTACGCTGTAAATGATAAGGACTGCCATGACACATATCTGCAAGTATTTCGAGAGTTAATGCTTCACGATAATGTTTATTGATATACGCTGTAATTTGTGTTACCCAGTCTTCATCAGGTAACTTGATTCCATTTGGCTTACAACGTTTACACGGACGAAACCTTTCGGATAATGCTTGTTTTGCATTGAGGAAAATTCGCACATTATTTTTGTTTGGTGTTCTAGATTTACATGATGGTCGGCAAAAAATACCAGTTGTCTTTACAGCGTAAAAAAATTTGTCATCATAAGAAGAATCGTTGTGTATAATGGCTTGCCAATGTTCATCCGTCAAATTATTTACACTTGTTTCTAATTGTAATTTCTCATTTTGCATATGGATCACCTCCGAAATTAGTATACCCTGAACGAAGTACACATGTACGCATTTACGAATGTAAGAGCAAGATTACAAAGGTGAAAAAATGATAGTCTCTTTATTTTGTGTTAGCATGTAAGCAGAAAATAAAAATATGAGGCGAGTATTAATGCTATGACATCAAGAGGGGGAACAAAAAGTGAAATTTATTTCGTGGAATGTAAATGGTTTACGAGCAGTTATTGCAAAAGGTGGTTTTATAGAATACTTAGAGGAAGCGGATGCGAAAATCAATCGTGAAGTAATGGGGTCAGATCATTGTCCTGTTGAATTACATATGGAATTTTAGAAAAAATAAAAAAGCAGTATCTATCTTGGATGAAGGATAGATACTGTTTTTTTATTTGTTTTGTTAAAATTTTTCAAATCATTCTTGAAATAATTCATTTATAACTATATACTTAATAACGATAATCATTATCAATAGATAGGAAAAAGATAATTTATTATTAGGGGAAGTGAAATAAATGAGTTTTAATTTTAAATAGATGTATTGTAAGGGGATACATGGAAAGAGTATTTCACTAAAATACTATATTTAAAGATTGCAAATTTGGAGAGGAGTATTTATAGACATGAATAAGAAATTATTTACACTAGGAATGGTCACAGTATTAAGCGTAGGTCTTGCAGCATGTAACAGTGCAGATAAAAGTTCAGGAGAACAAAAACAAGAATCAAAAGCAACTGAAACGAAAAAAGATGAGAAACGAAAGATTACATATCTAGGAAAAGAATATACAGTACCCGCGAAAGTAACGAACATTGTAACTGCTAGTTTAGAATCAATGGAGGATGCGGCGGTACTTGGTATTAAACCAGTAGGAGCAATTACTATAGGTGGAAAATTACCAGCGAACGTTGCGAAAGATTTAGAAGGTGCAAAATCTATCGGAGAGAAAATGCAACCGAATTTTGAAACATTACTTCAATTAAAACCAGATGTCATTACATCTAGTACGAAATTCCCACCAGAGGCCAGTGAAAAGTTTACGAAGGTAGCTCCAACGTTCCCAATATCACATGTTTCAACAGATTGGGAAGATAATTTAAAGCTGATGGGAGAACTTTCTGGTAAAAAAGATAAAGCAGAAAAAATTATTAAAGATTATAAAGCTGATGCTGCAAAAGCAAAAGAAAAGATTGGAGATAAGTTAAAAGATAAAAAGGTGCTTGTAATAAGACTAAGAGCGAATAACTTATACCTTTATCCAGAAGGAGTATACTTCAATCCTGTAATTTATAAAGATTTAGGATTAACTGTTCCAGAACAAATTAAAGCTGTAAAAGCACAAGAAAAAATTTCTTTAGAAAAACTGGCTGAAGTCAATCCAGATTATGTATTCTTGCAATATGAGGCAAGCGAAAATGATAAACCAAAAGTGTTAGAAGAATTAGAAAGTAATCCAATTTGGCAAAGTATGAATGCCGTAAAAGATAAAAAAGTATTTGTAAATACTGTTGATCCAATCGCGCAAGGTGGTACTGCTTGGAGTAAAACAGCATTTTTAAAAGAAGTAGTGAAAAATTTATCTAAATAAGTAAGGTGCGTTGAATGATATGCGGAAAATAAATGCAGTACCAATGATAATTTTATGCTTAGCGCCCATATTTATTTTATTTACAGTTATGCTATCTATTTTATATGGGGCAAAAAATATCGATTTTGAAACAGCTTGGAATGCACTGTTTCATTTTGATTCAGGAAATGTAAATCATAATATTATTATTACTTCTCGTTTACCAAGGGTAGTTGCAGCTCTTTTAGTTGGAGCTTTTCTAGCCATATCAGGAGCACTTATGCAGGGGATGACAAGAAACTATCTTGCATCCCCTTCTATTATGGGTGTGACGGATGGCTCAGCTTTTGTGATTACGATGTGTATGGTATTTCTTCCAGGAATGTCTTCAGTAAATATGATTTTATGTTCTATGCTTGGCTCGGCATTAGGGGCAGGAATTGTTTTTGGTTTTGGTTCATTGCTTCGGAATGGATTATCACCAGTTCGATTGGCGATTATAGGAACTGTTATAGGGACGTTTTTAAGTAGTATTTCTGCAGCTATTGCTTCCTATTTTCAAGTTTCGCAAAATATTAGTTTTTGGTATAACACAAGATTAGATCAAGTGGATTCGAATGTACTTAAGTTAACAATTCCTTTCGGTATAGTTGGCATTATTTTATCCCTTCTAATTTCAAAATCTATTACGATTCTTTCGTTAGGAGAAGAGGTTTCTATTAATTTAGGACAGCGTACAAAGCTTGTAAAAGCTACTGCAATTCTATCCGTTGTGTTGTTAACAGGTACTGCGGTTGCTTTAGTCGGGAAAATTGGTTTTGTAGGACTCATTATTCCTCATATTACTCGCTTTTTAATCGGGGTAGATTATAAATGGATTGTACCTTGTGCCGGTGTAATTGGTGGCATTTTTCTAGCTTTATGTGATGTGTTAAGTAGATTTGTAAATTATCCATTTGAAACGCCAATAGGGGTCGTTACCTCGTTAATTGGAATTCCTTTCTTCCTTTATTTAATTAGAACAAGAGGAGGGGAGAAGCATGCTTAGAGATGCACTGTCGCGTTATGTAATGACAATGAGTATTATCATACTTTTAATTTTGAGTGCAATTTATATTAGTTTAACGAATGGTACGTTTGATATTACGATTACAGATGTATTTCGAACGCTATTTCGAATTGATCCTGTACCTGAACATGATTTAGTTATATTTGATTTCAGGCTTCCGAGAATCGTAATCGCAGGATTAGTAGGATTAGGTCTTGGGATTGCAGGTGCTGTTATTCAAGGGGTTACAAGAAATGGTTTAGCTGATCCTGGCATTTTAGGGATTAATGCGGGAGCGGGTACTGCAATTGTGATCTTTATGTTTTTCTTCCAAGGACAAATGAAAAGCACAGATTGGATTTCTATTATGATGATGCCGTTGTTTGGTCTAGTGGGCGGGCTAGGTGCTGCTATATTAATTTATATGTTTTCTTGGCGAAATGGAAAATTAGATTCACAGCGTCTTTTGTTAACGGGGATTGCGATAGGTTCAGGCTTCGGAGCATTTTCTATGTATTTATCATTGAAGATGAAAGCAACTGACTTTGAAATGGCAGCTGTGTGGGTTTCGGGAAGTATATATAATGCAAACTGGAAGTATATTATTGCTATGTTGCCATGGCTCATTATCTTAATTCCAATTATCAAAAGAAAAGCGTATTTACTTGACTTATTTCAATTGGAAGAGACGAGTATAACAAGTTTAGGAGTTTCAGTAGAAAGAGAAAAGTCGATTTTATTATTAAGTAGTATTGGGTTAGTGAGTGCATGTGTTTCTATTTCAGGGAGCATCGGATTTATTGGTCTAATGGCACCACATATTGCGAAACGTCTGGTCGGCATTCATCATAATCATGTAATTCCTGTATGCGGTGCAATTGGAATGTTACTCGTGATTGCTTCGGACTTTATTGCAAAAACTGTTTTTGTACCAGCTGAATTACCAGTTGGGATTGTAATTTCGATTGTTGGTGTACCATATTTCCTATATTTGTTATACAAAGCAAAGGCGTAAGAGGAGTGATAGAAAGTGAAGGTTCTAAGCGCTGAGAATTTAGAAACGAGTTATGAAAAATTTACGGTGTTTCGTGATTTAAATGTAGAAATACAAGAAGGAAAAGTAACGACAATTATTGGACCAAATGGATGCGGGAAATCTACATTGTTAAAAACAATGGGCCGAATTTTAAAACAAAAAAGTGGTAAGGTATATTTACAAGGACAAGATTTACATACAATTCCTACAAAACAAATTGCGAAGCAGCTAGCATTACTTCCGCAAAACCCAATTGCTCCGGGAGAGCTTAAGGTAGAAGAATTGATTTCTTATGGACGCTATCCACATCGAAACAATGTAAATAAATTATCATCTAAAGATAAAGAAATTATTGAATGGGCGATGGATATTACAAAAACGACTGCTTTTCGCAAACGCCAAATTGCAAATTTATCCGGTGGACAAAGACAAAAAGTATGGTTAGCGATGGCATTAGCACAAGAAACGGAAGTTCTATTATTAGATGAACCGACTACATATCTTGATATGTCTCATCAATTAGAAGTATTGCAAATTGTTGAACGATTAAATAGGGAGCATAATTGTACGGTAGTTATGGTACTGCATGATATTAATCATGCAGCAAGATTTTCTGATGAAATTATTGCAATGAAGGAGGGGCAAATTGTTACAATAGGAAACCCAATAGAAATTATTACGAATGAAGTGCTGAAAAATGTATTTCATATTGATGCACGCGTCATGATAGACCCGTATAATGGGGCTCCTGTATGTTTCGGTTATGATAGTGTGTTCCAAGAAGAAAATACTGAAATATATGTAACTAGCTAAAATGATAAAAGGAGGGGAGAATTACATGAATACTAGTATTGAAAAAACGGATGTTACTATTTCGAATATAGAGCAATGGAAGATGTATTCGAGACTAGGGAATCGTGAGTATCAAATTTATATTTCGAAGCCAAAGCAACCTGCTCCAGACTCTGGATATCCCGTGATTTATGTATTAGATGGAAATGCATTTTTTCAAACGTTTCAAGAAGCTATGAACATTCAATCGGTAAGAGTAGAAAAAACAGGGGTTGCGCCATCAATTATTGTTGGTGTTGGTTATCCAATCGAAGGAGTTTTTGCGGCTTCTGAAAGGTGCTACGATTTTACCCCTTCTTCGCCTTCGGTGGATGCACCGCCGAAACCTGATGGGAAACCATGGCCTAAGTCAGGAGGAGCAAGTGAGTTTTTAGCATTTATTCAAGATGAATTGAAGCTGCAAATTGAAAAGAATTTTGAGATTGATAAAGAAAAACAAACAATATTTGGACATTCGCTTGGTGGATTATTCGCTTTACATGTATTGTTTACAAATACAAACGCCTTTCAAAATTATTTCATCAGTAGCCCATCGATTTGGTGGAATAATAAGTCTGTTCTTGAAAAGGAAGCAACGTTTATAAATGAACTGAGTAGAGCGAGTTCTGAAGTCGGAGTCTTTCTGACAGTGGGAGCATTAGAAAGAGATCATATGGTTCAAGATGCAAATGCATTATCTGAGCGTTTAATGAACTTGCAACATAATAAGTTTCGATTTGCATTTTATGAAGCTGAGGGAGAGAATCATGCATCAGTAGTGCCAACTGTTTTAAGTAAGGCACTGCGCTTTGTAAGCAATTTATTCTAATCGTTGTTTTTTTTAGTAGAAGTGAATTTGTGTGGGAATTGCTTTCGTAGTTGAGTTTTGTCCTATAAGTAACGAATAAATAGAGGATATAGGTTGTTATTTGATTCTTATATAGGGTATCACCATATGTAAGTTTAATGCTATAATTGGTATACTCATGGGGGCATTGTTCCCTATGGATGGGGATAAACTTTAAGAAGGTGATAAAATGGATTATAATGAAAAAACAGAGGTTACTACCCATAGATCGGATAAAGAAAAAGAACAAATCATGAATAGGTTAAAGAGAATTGAAGGGCAAGTACGTGGTATCCAGAATATGATTGAAAATGATCGCTATTGTGTTGATATTTTAGTGCAGATTTCAGCTATTAATGCTGCAATGAAGAAGGTTGGTATGGGGATACTTAAAAATCATACAAATCATTGTGTTTCTAATGCTATTAAAGATGGTAATGGAGACGAAGCAATTGGAGAATTAATGAAAGTGTTTGAACGATTCTCAAAAGCGTGATAGAACAAGCTAGTATTGGATCTAGCTTGTTTTTTATTTTTTCATGGAAAAGTTTTTTATCTGTGTTGATACTTTTATGCACAGTGTTATTTCTAAATTTAATTTTAGTAAATGTACCTGGAAATGTTGTTTATCCATGGGTAGTTCCAATGTTATTTAGCTCACATGAAGGGGTAGGAAGGGCTTTTATTAATTATCCAATTAGGATTATAAGTTTGACGAGTCTTTTTATGATGGAGTTAATTTCATTAATTAGAGAGCATAAACGAAGAATATAACATTTTAAACATAAAAAATAGCCTTCTCATAAGCGAGAAGGCTATTTTTTATTATTTTACTGCTTCTTTTAGTTCTTTACCAGCTTTAAATGCAGGTACTTTTGAAGCTGCGATTTGCATTTCTTCACCTGTTTGTGGGTTACGGCCTGTACGAGCAGCTCTTTCACGAACTTCAAATGTACCGAATCCGATAAGTTGTACTTTTTCACCAGCTGCTAAAGTATTTGTGATTGATTCTACTACAGATTGTACAACTACAGTAGCTTCTTTTTGAGAAATTTCAGCTGTTTGTGCTACATTTTTAATTAATTCTGTTTTATTCATATCTTCACCTCATATGTAAATAATGCTATTTAAGTTGTTATTATAACGTATAAAAGAGAAGAGAACAAGTGTACTATAGGTTTTCTCTTAAATTCTTTTTGTTAAGCAGTTATAGATTCTTTCTTTAATTCCGTTGTTTTGCTATTAGACTGCTCTCGTTTGTTATAAGCCAAGAAGTAAGGGAGCGCTACAAATAGCATACCGCCGACTAAGTTTCCAAAGAAGACAACAATGAAATTTGGTAAGTATTCCATCCAAGTTAGATGCCCTGCAAAGATGGCGGCTGGAATAACAAACATATTGGCAACAACGTGTTGAAAGCCAATTGCAACAAAGGTCATAACTGGGAACCAAATGCCAATTACTTTTCCAGTGAATTCTTTGCTACCCATACTGAGCCAAACTGCTAAGCAAACAAGCCAGTTACATCCAATAGCAGAGACAAATGCTTGTATGGGTGTGTCATGTAGTTTTGCTTGAGCGATAGATACAGTTTTGGCTAAAAATTGCCCTTCTGTTAATCCGACGATGTGGCCGAAAAAATAGGCCACAAATACAGCGCCAATAAAATTGCTAATCGTAACAATTGTTAAGTTCTTTAATACTTTAAAGAAAGAGATTTTTTTTGAAAACCAAGCGATTGGTACGGTCATCATATTACCGGTCACTAGTTCGCCACCGGCAAGAATAACTAGAATTAAGCCAATAGGGAAAACAGCAGCTCCTAGAAAACTAGTAAAGGATCCCCAAGATTTTGGCATTGTTCCAATGACGTGAATATCGAGTAAATAACCTAGTGCTATGAAAGCTCCGCCAAAAAAACCTAAAATTAACATAGGTAGTAGCGGCAAAAGTGCCTTTTTTTGACCTGAACTTGCGGCCAATTCAGTAATTTCTTGTGGTGCATAGACAGACATGAATAACCCCTCCATATTTTGATAAATGACTCTATTTCCATTAATGAGTTTTTCTGCCTTATTAATGGTTAAATTGATAAATTCGGGGGAACGAGTAAGGTCCCTCGATTAAGCGTTTTCTTTTCTCAGAACATGAAGATGAGATTTTTTCAGAATGAAAACAAAAAACACCAAAAATGCTACTCATCTTGGTAATTAAAAGTAAAAATTACTTAAAGTTGTTCTGTAGAATTTTTCATCAACAATGAAATATGAATAAAAAGTATATACATTGCATATCATGTTGACAAAATTATGTTACATAATTTGAATAATTTTGTCAATTCGTGGTAAAAGCAGGAGGATAGAAGTTAGGATATTCTATGAAAAATGATAGACATATAGTTTTAACGTTTCAATTCATCAGTTAGGAAGTGATTGATGATGAATAAACCGTGGATCGCTAATAAACCGATCGGTAATAAACCAATAGATAAAATTTTTTCTAAGCATAAAATAAGCACTGAGCTGAAGATGGAAAAAAATGCCTCCTCATGGATTGGAATAGAAGAAAATTCATTTTCAGAGAGTGGAGAGGAAAAAAATGCCTCCTCATGGATTGGAATAGAAGAAAATTCATTTTCAGAGAGTGGAGAGGAAAAAAATGCCTCCTCATGGATTGGAATAGAAGAAGATCCATTTTCAGAGAGTGAAGTGGAAAAAAATGCCTCCTCATGGATTGGAATAGAAGAAAATTCATTTTCAGAGAGTGGAGAGGAAAAAAATGCCTCCTCATGGATTGGAATAGAAGAAAATTCATTTTCAGAGAGTGGAGTAGAAAAAAATGCCTCCTCATGGATTGGAATAGAAGAAGATCCATTTTCAGAGAGTGGAGTGGAAAAAAATGCCTCCCCATGGATTGGAATAGAAGAAAATTCATTTTCAGAGAGTGGAGTGGAAAAAAATGCCTCCTCACGGATTGGAATAGAAGAAGATCCATTTTCAGAGAGTGAAGTGGAAGAAAGTTCACCGACAACATCAATTGTAAAAATCCCGGTTGTATTAGCAGAGAGAACAATTCAAGTTGTTGTAGAAGCAAATATTTCATTGGATCCTTTGGCAATCGAAATTAAACGTGTGTTGAAAAATGTATTTTTAACACACTGTAAGTTAGTTCCTGTAGCGTTTACGTCGGTACCAGGTACCAATTATCGCCGAGTCACAAGAGCAAAATTATTTGTAGAGGGCTATATTCGAAATAACATTGAATATGTTGCCGATCAGTATAATGGATTATTGTATAGTCGGATTGTTAATATCTCGTTTTCTAGATTCCTAGATTTGACAGCAGGTGATTTTATAACACAGCCTTTATTGGTAGCTTTTTTAGATACTACATCCCACTTGATTAATCCTAAGGGTGTCTATTTACCCCGGTTAGATACAAATTCTTTTGGAAATTTAGTTTTTTACAATAAACAACCGTATTGTGAATTAGTCAGAGCTAATTTTTATGAGTTTGATTTTTCACCATGTTTAACAAACTTGAACAAGTCATGTAGCGAACTTCGTAAAACAATCGTACTAGATCTTACTTTGAACATCTTACAAGTACAGCAAGTACAAGTTTAAAAAATAGACAGACATCGTCTTTTTTTATAATAAAAGTTGATGTCTTTTTTTTTATTATAAAACATATATAATGTTGAAACGATTATGTGTTTAAAAAATAAATAAGTCTTTCAATTCATCAGTTAGGAAGTGATTGACGATGAATAAGCCATGGATTAGTAATAAAATGATAGATAAAATTTTTTCTGAGCATAAAATAATCTCGGAGCTGGAAGTGGAAGAAAGTTCACCTTCAGAGATCGGGATGGAAGAAAATCTATTTACAGAGAGTGAAGTGGAAGAAAGTTCACCTTCAGAGATCGGGATGGAAGAAAATCTATTTACAGAGAGTGAAGTGGAAGAAAGTTCACCTTCAGAGATCGAGATGGAAGAAAATCTATTTACAGAGATTGGGATGGAAGAAAGTTCACCTCCTGAATTAAAAGAAGGAAGATTGGCAGGTCTCATGACAATTAAAATACCATTTCATACCATATCCGAAGTGGCTGATTTTTTAATCTCGCCTATTGTGAGTAGTACGAATGAAGAAGTATTTGCATTTCAAAACGAAGAGAATGAAATATTTCGTGAGTTAGATACAAAGTTGTTAGCTACGGTACATCATTATAACGAACAGCCATATTGTCGTTTAATTTCTTCAAAGCTTTTTGAAAAGAGGATTTTTCTAGAATTTTCGAGTGAGAATTATATAAAACATAGTGGGGAAAATCAGTTAGAGCAATCTTTATGGGTTCCTATACACAATTTGAATTTAAAACAGAGAAACGAAAAAAAAAGGAGTAACTATGTAACGACGAAACTGCCAGTTGAAATAGGGAAGTATAAAACGGAAATTAGTTTAGAAGAAAGAGTGATGTTTCAAGAAGAAGTAGAAATTAAAGAAGTTTTACAAGAAATTGTTTTGACAGATAGTAAATTTTTTCCTCAAAAAGTTCTAAAATCAAAAGAGAATTCAGTAACAATTGAAAAAGGAAAGTTGTTGGTAGAAGGCTATGTTGTACAGCGAATTGAATATACAATGGGGTGTTCTAATGAGCAAAGTGATGGATTAGTTAGGTATCAGTTACTGCAAAAAATAGTGCTTGAGTTAATCGTTCAAATATTACAAGAGCAAGAAGTGCAAGTGGAAATTATGTAATCACTATTGCCACAGTGTATATAAAACATTTTTCTTGACTTTTTATATGCGGACGAGGAAAATGGTAAAAAAGGAAGGAGGGGTGATAATGGAAGAGTACGTATTGGATCTTTATAATGTATTGTATACAACAGATTGGCAAGATATTGTTTCATTTCTTGGAATTTTATTTTGTTTAAAAATTGTTATTGTGTACATGGAAGAGCAAGGTATGTTCTATTCCTTCTCATCTCCGTCCGATTTAGAGCGGGAACCGTTGCTCAACTATGCCAATATAAAACAGACGGAACTTCCTTTTATCACATTCTTTATGATTCGGTTTATAACAGCCATTGTGAAGAAAAAAGAAGCCGAAGAAGGAGATTGCTATCCGATTTGTAATACAGCGTATTGTTTATAAGCTAAATACAAGGAGGAGAATAATATGTGGTTTCGATTTCTTATGATTGGTTTCTTTTCATTAACAGCAATTTCTTTAATGGGATATCAAGTATCAGAGATTTTTCAAGCATATAGTGACATGTTTTTTAATAAAAACTAAACGAATTGCTATTTCAATAATAAAGCGATAAGATCCTTCTTAAGAAGTATGATTAAGAAGGATTTTTTCTTTGTTTGATTTCAGTGTGTCAAAGTATTGTCACATTTGCACTATGAATAATATGTTAAAATAGTGTGGTTAACTATACATATGTAAAAGAGGAAGAGGGAGTGAACAATTTGATAGATCAATCAACAAATCAGAAAAGCTATGCTCCTATTGTGATAACGCTTTCTGTAGTTGTCAATGCGATTATTTTATTTTTGTTTTTTGGACCTGTTGGCTACAAAGGAGAGGTACATTTTGATGTAACAATCTTGCCGATGTTAAATGCAATTTTTAATAGCTTTACATTTGTATTTTTATTGGCAGCATTGTTTTCTATTATTAAAAAGAATGTAAAGATGCACCGAGGTTTTATTCTTGCGGCATTTACAACAACATTGCTATTTTGTGTTTCATATTTATCGTATCATTATTTAGCACCAGCAACGCATTTTGGTGGGCAAGGTATCATTAAATATGTGTACTTCTTTATTTTAATTACGCATATTTTCCTTGCGGCAATTATTGTACCGCTTGCATTATTCTCGCTTGTATATGGTTTTACAAACCAATTGACTCGTCATCGTAAGATTGTACGTTGGACGATGCCAATTTGGTTATACGTAAGTCTTTCTGGTGTTATTGTTTACTTAATGATTTCACCGTATTATCAATAAAAAATCTCAGCCTTTGGGCTGGGATTTTTTTATTCCGCTATTCATAGGTAGTAATATCCCACAACTCAAGATTTAAAGAGAGGTGAAGAAGGTAGGGGGAGGGAAAATCTGATTGGTGAGAGCTAACTTTCACTGATGGAAGATTCACTTTATGAAGCAAATATTTTTGTGAAATGAACAAAATATGTTATACAAAAGTATAGTAACTTTTATATTGGAAGGATGGGTAGGAAATTATGCAAAATTTTATATTTCGTAATCCGACAAAGCTTATTTTTGGGCAAGGGCAATTAGAACAATTAAAAACAGAGATTCCTCAGTATGGTAAAAAGGTTCTTCTCGTATATGGCGGGGGGAGTATTAAACGAAATGGCGTATATGATAATGTAATCTCTATATTAAACGAAATTGATGCAGAAATTTTTGAATTAACAGGCGTTGAACCGAACCCACGTTTATCTACTGTAAATAAAGGAATTCAAATCTGTAAAGAAAATGATATTGAATTTATTTTAGCTGTCGGTGGTGGAAGTGTCATCGATTGTACGAAAGCAATTGCTGCAGGTAGTAAATATGATGGTGATGTATGGGACATTGTGACAAAGAAAGCATTTGCAAATGAAGCTTTACCATTTGGTACAGTACTAACTCTTGCGGCGACAGGTTCTGAGATGAACGCAGGGTCTGTTATTACAAATTGGGAAACGAATGAAAAGTATGGGTGGGGTAGTCCTGTTACGTTCCCACAGTTTTCTATTTTAGATCCAGCCCATACAGCTTCTGTACCAAGAAATCAAACTATTTATGGTATGGTTGATATTATGTCCCATGTATTAGAACAATACTTTCATCAAGGTTCAAATACAGAATTACAAGACCGCTATTGTGAATCTATTTTAAAAACAGTCATTGAAACAGCCCCGAAACTTTTAAATGGTTTAGAGAACTATGAGCATCGAGAAACAATTTTATATTGTGGAACGATGGCGCTAAATGGCATTTTAGCAATGGGTGTCCGCGGTGATTGGGCAACGCATAATATTGAGCATGCCGTTTCAGCTGTGTATGATATTCCACATGGCGGTGGTTTAGCGATTTTATTCCCAAATTGGATGAAGCATGTTTTAGATGAAAATGTAGATCGGTTTAAACAATTTGCGGTGCGTGTGTTTCATATAGAGACGGAAGGGAAAACGGATAAGGAAATTGCGATGGAAGGTATCGAAGCGTTGCGAAGCTTCTGGATATCTATTGAAGCACCGTCTCGTTTAGCTGACTATGAAATTGGAGAAGAGAAAATTGATGTAATGGCTGAAAAAGCGATGGTTGATGGTGAATTTGGTCATTTTAAAAAATTAAATAAAAAAGATGTAGTAGAGATTTATAGAGCTTCATTATAAAGGATAAAGATAATTCAAAGAACCTTCTTGATACGTATCAAGAAGGTTCTTTGAATGTTATTGAACGGTTTGGTGGTTTTATTTGAATGAATTTGAATGTTTTTGATTGATTTTTGAATCCGATTTCATTATACTGTAATCAAAGAAGAGGTGAGTGATATGTTAACTCCTGAACGTCATCAGCTAATTTTACAGCTTGTGAAAGAGAAAAAAGTAGTGAAATTACAACAGTTGGTGGAAGAAACAAAAAGTTCAGAATCAACAATCCGTCGTGATTTAGCGCAATTAGAGAAAGGGCGTTTATTAAAAAGAGTCCATGGCGGGGCTGCTGTATTAACTGGAAAAGGTGAAGAGCCTACGATGGTTGAAAAATCAGCCAAAAACATTCAAGTGAAAAAACAAATCGCTAAGCATGCTGCGTCTTTTGTAGCAAAAGGTGATTGTATTTATTTAGATGCGGGAAGTACAACGTTTGAAATGATTCCGTATTTAATAGAGAAAGAAGTTACAGTTGTAACAAATGGACTTATGCATATTGAAGCGCTAGTTGAAAATAATGTTCGTGCTTACTTGCTTGGTGGGATGATGAAGAGTCGAACAAAGGCTTTAATTGGTGCGATGGCACAGGAAAGTATGCAGCAGTATCGATTTGATAAGTGTTTCTTAGGGGCGAATGGTGTACATGAACAGCTTGGATATACAACACCTGATCCTGAAGAAGCATTGCTGAAAAAAAGGGCGTTAACATTAGCGAATGAAGGCTATTTTTTAATAGATGAAAGTAAATTTGCCGAAGTTGCATTTGCGAAAATTGCAAGTATTGAAGAAGCGACAATTATTACAAATTCATTAGAAGGAGAGCAAGAAGAATATAAACGAAAAACAAATGTAATTGAGGTTGATAAACGATGATTTATACAGTTACTTTAAATCCATCGATTGATTATGTTGTTCAAGCAGAGTATTTCACACTGGGAACTGTCAATCGAGCGGAAAAAGATATGAAATTTCCTGGTGGGAAAGGGATTAATGTATCCCGTGTGCTTCATCGGATGGGAATAGATAATACAGCGCTCGGTTTTATAGGTGGATTCACAGGTCAATTTATTGAAGATGTTTTGAAAAGTGAAGGTGTTAGGACGAATTTTGTTCATGTAGATGGAGATTCGCGTATTAATGTGAAAATAAAGGGACAGGAAGAAACAGAACTGAACGGGCAAGGGCCTGTTATTACGGATGAGCAGCTCGGGCAGTTGATGAACAAAATTGAAAATATGCAGGCTGGTGATTATCTTGTATTAGCTGGTAGTATTCCAGCATCGATTCCAAAAACATTTTATGAAACGATTGCTGCTTTTGGAGCAGAACGTCACATTAACGTCATTGTTGATGCGAGCGGAAGTGCGCTTCAGTATGTGACTCAAAATAAGCCATTTTTAATCAAGCCGAATCATTATGAGCTTGGAGAATTATTTGGAGAAAAGCTTTCAACAGTAGAAGAAATTATTCCATATGGAAAAAAGTTAATTGAACAAGGTGTACAGAATGCAATTGTTTCTATGGCAGGAGATGGAGCTTTATTATTTACAAGTGAAGGAATATATGAGGCAACCGTACCAAAAGGAACAGTTATCAATTCTGTCGGAGCGGGAGACTCTCTTGTTGCAGGTTTTGTGGGGATATATGAAAAAACGAAAGATATTGAAGAAGCAATTCGTTATGGTGTAGCAACAGGAAGTGCAACAGCTTTTTCAGCTGATTTATGTACGAAAGATAAAGTAGAGGAATTATTATCGCAAGTAATGATTACAAAGCGGTAGGGGGAACAGAATATGAAAATTACCGAACTTTTAAAAAGGGATACCGTTATCATGGATTTGACAGCTTCAGCAAAAGAAGCTGTCATCGATGAATTAGTAAAGAAACTAGAAAAGGCAGGAAGATTGAATAGCCAAGAGGAATTTAAAGAGGCTATTTTACAGCGTGAAATGCAGAGTACAACTGGAATTGGTGAAGGGATTGCTATTCCACATGCCAAAACAAAAGCAGTCAAACAACCAGCTATTTGCTTTGGACGAAGTGTAAGCGGTGTCAATTATGAGTCGCTTGATGGACAACCAGCTCATTTATTCTTTATGATTGCGGCTAGTGAAGGAGCAAACAATACACATTTAGAAACACTATCTCGTCTATCTACGTTATTAATGGATGAAGGGTTTCGCAAACAACTGTTAGAAGCAAAAAGTGAAGAGGAGCTTCTTCATTTGTTCGATGAAAAAGAAAATGAACAAGAAGATGAGCAAAGTGAAGTAACAAAACCGGAAGGAAATGAACCATATGTGTTAGCGGTAACAGCTTGTCCGACTGGTATCGCTCACACATATATGGCTGCGGACAGTCTAAAGGCAAAGGCAGCAGAATTAGGAATTGCGATTAAGGTCGAAACAAATGGTTCTACTGGTGTGAAAAATGGATTAACGAAAGAGGATATTGAGCGTGCAACAGCTATTATCGTTGCGGCGGATAAACAAGTAGAAATGAATCGCTTCGCTGGAAAGCATGTTATTCAAGTACCAGTTGCAGATGGTATTCGGAAATCAGACCAGCTAATTAATCGAGCTGTGAATCAAGAAGCCCCGATTTTTAAAGGAATAAAAGAAAATAGAAAAGTAGAGGAGCCAGAGAAGGAAAAAGGATTTGGTATATATAAGCATTTAATGAATGGTGTTAGTAATATGTTACCTTTCGTTGTTGGTGGCGGTATTTTAATTGCACTAGCCTTTTTCTTTGGTGGTATCGATACGAAAGGGCCGATTGCAGAAACATTAATGTCAATTGGTGGTAAAGGGGCATTCCAATTCCTTGTTCCGATATTAGCTGGATTTATTGCGAGTTCTATTGCGGATCGCCCAGGGTTTATGCCTGGTATTGTCGGTGGATTTTTAGCAGCGCAAGCAAATGCAGGATTTTTAGGTGGATTAATTGCTGGTTTCTTAGCTGGATATATTGTACTTGGTTTAAAGAAAGTATTAGCAGGTTTACCAGCACAATTAGAAGGAATTAAACCTGTTTTATTATATCCGGTACTTGGTTTGTTACTTACAGGGGTATTAATGTTGAAAGTTGTAAATCCTCCTGTTGTTGCTTTAAATGAGGCATTAACGAGTTGGTTAAATGGTTTAGGTGGCGCGAATGCTATACTATTAGGGCTTATTTTAGGTGGAATGATGGCTATTGATATGGGTGGTCCTATTAATAAAGCAGCATTTACATTTGGGATTGCTGCAATTGAGGCTGGAAACTTTGGTGTGCATTCAGCTGTTATGGCTGGTGGAATGGTACCTCCGCTTGCGGTTGCACTTGCAACTACACTTTTTAAAGCGAAATTTACAGAAGCAGAACGTAAATCGGGTTTTACAAACTATATTATGGGGGCATCATTTATTACAGAAGGGGCAATACCATTTGCGGCTGCTGATCCAATCCGTGTAATTGTCAGTTGTGTTGTGGGCTCAAGTCTTGCTGGTGCATTATCGATGTTATTTGGAATTACATTGCCAGCGCCACACGGTGGAATATTTGTTATATTATTAGTGAATAAACCAGTTCTATATATTCTTTCTATATTAATAGGTTCTATTGTATCTGCCCTTATGTTAGGGATATGGAAAAAGAAAATTTCATAAAAAGTTCAAAAGGACAGCGGCCATATTAGGTAGCTGTCCTTTTCGGATTATAGTGTACGTTGTATATATGAATATCAAAATGTACATGATTTATGACATAAAAAGACATAGCGCAACCAAGAATTGTAATGTTTCGGTGTTTTTTTGTAACAAGATGGTAATACTATTACTTTTATTGCAAAAAAAACATATGAGTTTGAAAGAAAAAAATGATTAAAACTCTTAAAAATACGTATAGAACACTATTTTCTTTTATTCTACTTTATATTACAGAGCATTAATGGTTGATTACGAATCGTTTGTAATTGTGTGATATCCTAAATCTCCTGAAAAACTGTTGCTATAATGAGGACACGAAAACAAAGCGAATGGAGGCTATTCATGAAAAAATTAATTGGTATAGCAGCAGCAGCGGTTTTTGGTCTTGGGATTTTCACTACTTCTGCAAAAGCAGAAACTGTTGTAACAACAGAGGTATTAAATGTACGCGAGAACCCAACTACTGAATCACAAGTTGTAGGTAAAGTATTAAATGGTCATAAATTAGATGTTACAAATACAGAAAACGGATGGTCACAAATCAAATTAAATGGTAAAGACGCATTCGTAAGCACAGAATTTACAAAAAGCATCTATTACGTAACAGCAAACGTATTAAACGTACGTGCTGAAGCGAACACAAACTCAGAAATTCTTGGTACGCTTAAGAAAGACGATATGATCGAAACAACGAACCAAGTACAAAATGGATGGTTACAATTCGAATATAACGGGAAAACGGCTTACGTTCATGTTCCTTTCTTAACAGGTACAGCACCTGTTATTGAAAAACAAGAAACGACTGCTCCTGCTCAAGCTGCAGCACCTGCTAAAGTAGAGGCAAAAGCACCAGCAGCACAAGAAAAACCAGTAGCACAAGAAAAGCCAGCTGCTAAACCTGCTGTCAAAGCAGCAGAAACAAACACTCCTTCTGGTGGTCGTGAACTAACAGTTGAAGCTACAGCATATACAGCTCATCCGAGTGAAAATGGCGGCACATATGGTGGTCGTGTATTAACTGCAATGGGTCATGACCTAACAGCGAATCCAAACATGAAAATGATTGCTGTTGACCCGAAAGTGATTCCACTTGGATCAAAAGTATGGGTAGAAGGTTACGGAGAAGCAATTGCTGGTGACACTGGCGGTGCAATTAAAGGTAACCGTATCGATGTTCTAGTTGGCTCAGATAGCGCTGCTAACAAATGGGGACGTAAATCTGTTAAAGTGAAAATTTTAAAATAATGCTATTGTTGTTAAAAAAATAAATCCAGCACTTAAATATCGAGTGCTGGTCTTTCAGGCTGTTGGGAATTTCCTAACAGCCCTTTTTGTGAGTTTAAAATGGATATACAGTGCGGCCTGTGATGATTTTATATGCACTGCAAAATTGGGTTTGTGCATATTGTTTAGTCGGTTCGTCTAAAGTTTGATTGTCCAATAATGTATGAAAGGAACGTAGTAAGCAGCTTAAAGCGAAATATAATTCTTCTTGTGAGCAGTTCTTTTCTTTTAAGGATGTTTCTAAAATGAGTTCTTCCGTTAATGTTGAAAAATTAAGCGTAGCTTGTCCGATTTTCATTATATCCTCTCCGATCCTATTTTTTATCATGTATATGTACCATTGGACAAACTATGTCAAATTTATCTCGCCATTTAGGGAGTAAGGTCCTCATCTCAAGATTTAGAGGGAGGCGAGAAACTTTATAAAAGCCTGTTTGGTTAGGGGGATAATCGGTGAGGGAAGAAGGTGATCTTACTTGGTTAAAGGTTCACTGTATCATTCTTATTTTTTGAATTTCATTTACAGTATTGAAAGAACTTGCATTATGACTATTAAAATTGGTAAGATTGGATATAATGATCAGATGGATAAGATTACATAAAGAGAGTTGAAGTATATGGGAGAACTGCAACGTGAAAAAGTTGCTGTCATCATCGGACCGACTGCGGTGGGAAAGACAAAATTAAGCATTGATCTCGCAAAAGCGTTAAATGGTGAAATCATTAGCGGGGACTCAATGCAAATTTATCGTACGATGGATATCGGGACAGCTAAGGCAACAATGGAAGAAATGGAAGGAATTCCGCATTACATGATCGATATTAAAAATCCAGAAGATTCATTTTCTGTAGCGGAATTTCAAGAGCTTGTTCGAGGTTATATTCGAGAAATTACAGAACGTGGGAAACTACCGATTATTGTTGGTGGTACAGGCCTTTATATACAATCAGTTTTATATGACTATCAGTTTACAGATGAAGCTGGAGACCCTGTATATCGAGAGGAACTAGAAAAACTAGCGACAGAACATGGTGTAGAATATGTACATGAAAAGCTGCGAGAGGTAGATCCAGAAAGTGCAAGTCGCATTCATATGAATAATGTAAGGCGTGTCATTCGTGCTTTGGAAATTTTTCATACAACGGGGCAGAAGATGAGTGATCAACTTGAAAAGCAAGAAAATGAGTTGTTATATGATGTTTCGCTAATCGGCTTGACTATGGATCGCGGAATGTTATATGATCGCATCAACTTGCGTGTTGATCTTATGGTCAAACAAGGATTGCTGCAAGAAGTGAAGGATTTATACGAAAATGGAGTCAGGGACTGTCAATCTATTCAAGCGATTGGTTACAAAGAATTATATAATTATTTTGAAGGGCATGTTTCGCTAGAAGAAGCGATAATGCAATTAAAAACAAATTCGCGTCGCTATGCAAAGCGTCAACTAACATGGTTCCGTAATAAGATGGATGTTACATGGTTTGATGTGACCGATGGTGAAAAAACAGCAGAAATTTTGCGGTACATAGAAGGAAAGCTACAATTAAAGTCGAATAATAAGTAAGTAGAGAAAAAGAGGAGGATTCGACATGAAGCAATCAATCAATATTCAAGATCAGTTTTTAAATCAACTCCGTAAAGAAAATACGTTTGTGACGCTGTACTTATTAAATGGTTTCCAGCTTCGTGGATTAATTAAAGGTTTTGATAACTTTACAGTTTTATTGGAAACAGAAGGTAAGCAACAGCTTATTTATAAACATGCTATTTCTACATTTGTTCCACAAAAAAACGTTTCAATTGAATTAGAGTAGTAAAGAATTGTACATAGCAAAAAAGAGCGAGTGATTCGCTCTTTTTTTATTTATATATTTTAGAGATTCTTTAATGAATGCGGAAAATAGAGAGTCTAACAGTGGTATCACCTGTCTCGGGAATAGTGATTGTATTAGTGGTAGATTGAATAGTAATCGTAGTTCTGGATTTTAAAGTTTCAATTGTTGAAAATGTAATTGAACTTCCAATTGTGTTTGCTGAAAAGTTATCTGAAGGTATGTTGCCATTAATGGAAATTCCAAAGCCGAAGGGAGCTGACCCCGAAAATATTGTTGAAGCTGAAAAGTCAATGACATATACACCATCTTCAAGGATTGTGATTGTATCTGTTGCATCGAAATGTATGTTATTTATGTTTGAGATAAGATTGAACTGGATGTTTTGATTAGGTTTTATAGTTTGTGGAAGTGTATTTTTAAGTACGGCTGTAGTTACTGGAAAACTAAACCCTTGAGGTCCTCGTTCCCCTTGAATACCTTGTTCTCCCTGAGGTCCTCGTTCCCCTTGAATACCTTGTTCTCCCTGAGGTCCTCGCTCCCCTTGAATACCTTGTTCTCCCTGAGGTCCTCGCTCCCCTTGAATACCTTGTTCGCCCTGAGGCCCTTGCTCGCCTTGAAGCCCTTGTTCGCCCTGAGGCCCTTGCTCGCCTTGAATACCTTGCTCGCCCTGAAGCCCTTGTTCGCCCTGAAGCCCTTGCTCGCCCTGAGGCCCTTGCTCGCCCTGAGGCCCTTGTTCGCCCTGAGGTCCTTGTTCGCCCTGAGGTCCCTGTTCGCCCTGAGGTCCTTGTTCGCCTTGAGGTCCTGGTTCGCCCTGAGGCCCTTGTTCGCCCTGAGGCCCTTGTTCGCCCTGAGGTCCCTGTTCGCCCTGAGGTCCTTGCTCGCCTTGAGGTCCTTGTTCGCCGTGAAGTCCTGGTTCGCCCTGAGGTCCTGGTTCGCCCTGAGGTCCCTGTTCGCCGTGAAGTCCTGGTTCGCCTTGAGGTCCTGGTTCGCCCTGAGGTCCTTGTTCGCCCTGAGGTCCTTGTTCGCCCTGAGGTCCTTGTTCGCCTTGAGGTCCTGGTTCGCCCTGAGGTCCTTGTTCGCCCTGAGGTCCTTGTTCGCCTTGAGGCCCTTGCTCGCCTTGAGGCCCTTGCTCGCCTTGAATACCTTGTTCGCCGTGAAGTCCTTGCTCGCCTTGAGGTCCTGGTTCGCCTTGAGGTCCTGGTTCGCCTTGAGGTCCTGGTTCGCCCTGAGGTCCCTGTTCGCCCTGAGGTCCCTGTTCGCCCTGAAACCCTTGTTCACCTTGAGATCCTTGTTCGCCTTGAGGTCCAGTCATTTCAATTGACGCAATTTGTAGTAAAGTAATTTGTAAATTTTCTATTTGCATGATGATTTTTTGGAACACAAGATGATTGATTCTAAATAATTTAGTGATATACAGTGAAAAGTTGAGTAGGTTTTGTAATTCAATATATGTTGCATTTGCTACAAAAGGTTGATTATCCAAAATAGTAATTAAATTTTCGACAATTGCAATGCCAGCTTCTCGCTGTGTAAGCGTTAAGTTTAAACGTTCCAGGAACCCCTTTATTATTTCTAATAAGGTTATAAGTTCTTTTGTGTTAGATTCTGTTGGATTGGAAAATACAGCTGGAATAATATTAGTTAGGTCACTTAAAGTATCGGAAAAAAGATTCGCGTATAATTTAGGAATAGGGGTATAATGGACTGTCGGAATACGATGAGGTTGTGTTGGAAAATACGGTTTTGAAATCTTTTTTTGGTTATCATTAAAATAAGACATTAAAATGCTCCTTTCTAATTGAGATGGTGAAAAACCTATCATAGTAGATGCAAGTTAAAGATAAAAAGGAATAGGGAAACGGGCAGTTTATGTGAAAAATAGTAAAAACGCCCATTTATAAGGCGTTTTCTTTTTGTTTTGCATATTGATAATACCTTTTTAATGAAATTTTTGATTTGAAACCAACGCGTTTCATGATTTCTTGCTCTGGGATGTGCTGTTTAATTAACCGTAAAATAAATGTATTTCGAAAGTGTTGGCCGGAAATGCCTTTCCGTAAATTTGCCCGTGCCACCTCAAGACGAATCATTTTTTGGACGGCTATTTCTGTTAGTGCTTTTGGAGCATCATTTTCGTACACCCACCGATATGTGTTACGGTTGAAATCAAATGCCACAAATAGCGGGTCATCACTATGGTATTTGGGACGAACTGGTTCAGGGATTTTTTTATAATAGTTATATAGTTGTTGTTTGTCGTCGTGAGTTAAATCAATGGTTCTTTCAACACCTGCTACTGCTGGAATGGAAATTGTATTCGTTTCAAAATGAACGTGATGCATATTTAATGATACAAGTTCTTGTAGGGATAAGCCGTAGTCAATGAGTAAATTTACAATAGAAATATTACGATCCATTAGTAATGGACGGACAGGGCGTTGTTTCTCTGATAATCCTTCTAATGAAGTCAGAGTATGTTTTAAGCGTTTTTCGTCCTCTTTTGAAATGAAATCTTCATCACGTAACGCGCGATTAGGTTGGATGACGAGTTTCATGTCCTTTAATGGGTTTGGGAGGTTTAAAAACTGATATAGTCTATTTAAGACAATAAAAACACGGTGCATTGTTTTTTCAGAGTAATGCCGTTTCTTTTTTAAGTCGGAAAAATAATCTTCATAGTCTTTTGTACAAAGTGTAGCCCATATATTACTAGAGGAAAGTTTTTTATTTCTTTCTAACCAATGCCCAAAATCTTCAATATCATAGACGTAACGTTTAATGGTTGAAGGTTTTCTTCCTTTATTTAATAAAAAGGAAGAAAAAGCTTGTACCGTATCATGAATTTCCTTTGTTTCCATATTCCCACCACCCTGTTTTTTTCTTATATTATAACAAATTTTTCTGAAAACAGTTATTTGTATGGGAAGTGGAAAAATTAATGATATTTTTTGGTGAGTCGATAAAAAGAGGTGATTGTATGGAACAATCGATGCGAAAGAAAAATAATAATCAAATTAATATTGTGTTAAATCACCGAAAAAAAATTTCAGTACCTGCTCCAGAAAAGAAATCGGTAATTTCAAGTGAAACGTCTACGAAGCATGAGATGCTGCAGCGGATTGAAGAAGAAATGGGTAAACTTGTTGGAATGGAAGATATAAAAAAAATCATAAAAGAAATTTATGCATGGATTTATGTAAATAAGAAAAGGCAAGAAATTGGCTTAAAGTCAGAAAAGCAAGTGCTTCATATGTTATTTAAAGGAAATCCAGGAACGGGGAAAACAACTGTCGCAAGAATGATTGGGAAATTATTATTTGAGATGAACATTTTATCAAAAGGGCATTTAGTCGAAGCGGAACGCGCGGATCTTGTGGGAGAATATATTGGGCATACAGCACAAAAAACAAGAGATTTAATTAAAAAAGCCATGGGTGGAATATTGTTCATTGATGAAGCGTATTCGCTAGCGCGTGGTGGAGAGAAAGATTTTGGAAAAGAAGCGATTGATACGCTTGTCAAACATATGGAAGATAAGCAACATGGATTTGTTTTGATTTTAGCGGGATATTCAAGAGAGATGAATCATTTCCTTTCTTTAAATCCAGGTTTGCAATCGCGTTTTCCATTTATTATTGAGTTTGCGGATTATACAGTGAATCAGTTGCTTGAAATTGGAAAGAGAATGTATGATGAACGAGAATATCAATTATCAAAAGAGGCGGAATGGAAATTCCGTGATCATTTACATGCGGTGAAATATTCATCACAAATTACATCATTTAGTAATGGACGCTATGTCCGGAATATTGTTGAGAAATCCATTCGTACACAGGCAATGCGCTTATTGCAAGAGGATGCATACGATAAGTATGATTTAATTGGGATATCAAGTAGTGATTTAACGCTTGAAGAAGAGACGCACAGTTCATAAACTGTGCGTTTACTTTATTATGGAAGAGAAACGTAATGCATCGTATTCTATTTTGTATTTTTTGTTTTTGCTCGTTGTTCTAATTTGCTTTTTGGACTTGTATCAGCTACATCTGATGCAAGTCCTTGTGGATTAACGCTACTACTTTGTCCGCGATTGCGGTTGTTGTTTCCTTTTGCCATTCTTTATCACCTCTATTCTTCTTTAGCTTTTTGTTGATATGCCCTATGATATCGCTCCATCTTTTTGCTTTTTTCATGGGCGGATTTTGGGTCGAAGCTAATTTGGTTAACTGAGCTTTTTTGAGCGCCTTTGTTTACGTGGTTTGTCATTATGTTCACCTCGCTTTAAAGTTTAGTATGGACACTCTGAACAGAAAAAAACGTTGGAAAAGAAAAACCTCTTTACGTCATGTAAAGAGGTGAATTTACTATTTATGCAAGGAACGCTCTTTATTCTCTAAGCGTCTGTGCGGTAAATGCCATTTGTAATGAATGGAAATCATGCGGAAGCAAACAATAAAAATAAATAAGGTGTATAGAGCCCAGTCACTGACAATAATCTTGGCACCAATTAAAAATCCTGCTAAAATCGTCCAAAATGCATATACTTCTGCGCGAAGGACGAGAGGTTTGCGGCGTGCTAATAAATCACGAATGATACCACCGCCAATCCCTGTTAAAACAGCTGCAACAATTGTAGCGCTAATAGGTAAGTTGAGCTTTTGTGCATAAAGTGCTCCTTGTACAGCGAATGCTGATAAGCCGATAGCATCTGTGATGTTCTCCCATCTTTTCCAATGTTTAATTAATTTATTTGGAAATAGAAAGATAATCGTCATTGATAAAAGTGCAATTTGAAATAACATGTCTTGTTGCCAAAAAGCGCCGATTGGATAGCCGATTAATAAATTACGAAGGGCACCTCCTCCAAAGGCAGTTGCCATCCCTAAAATATATACCCCGAAAATATCGTAATCTTCTTCCATTGCGACAATAGCTCCGCTGAGTGCGAAGGCAATTGTACCGATGATGCTAAAAATCTCCCATGCCATGAATTTTCTCCCTCGCTAACTAGATGAAATGTGCTTCCTCTGCTATTATATTAGAAGGTTTAATTTTCGAAAAGGGTGAGTGAACATATTTGATGGAAGAAAAAGAAAAAGTCATATTAGTTGGCTGTCAATTGCCACAAGATGATGATGAACGGTTTATGCATTCCATGAAAGAACTCGCATCGCTAGCGAAGACGGCACGTGCAGAAGTTTTGGTATCTACAACGCAAAAACGTCCGAAATTTCACCCTGCTACTTACATAGGTAAGGGGAAATTAGAAGAACTTGCAGCGCTGACGGAAGAATTAGAACCAGCTGTTATTATATTTAATAATGAATTAACACCGAGCCAAATTCGCAATTTATCAGCTATGTTAGATGCGAGAGTAATCGATCGAACGCAACTAATATTGGATATTTTTGCTCAGCGTGCGAAATCAAGAGAAGGTAAGCTTCAAGTGGAATTAGCTCAGCTACAATACACGATGCCACGTCTTATGGGGCAAGGGCTAGCGCTATCACGTCTTGGAGGCGGGATTGGTACGAGAGGTCCTGGTGAAACGAAGCTAGAAACAGATCGTCGTCACATTCGCTCTCGTATTGATGAGATTAAGAAGCAGTTAGCGATTGTTGTGGAGCACCGGAAAAGATATCGTGAGCGCCGAAAGGATAATCAAGTATTTCAAGTTTCGTTAATTGGGTATACAAATGCTGGGAAATCGACGTTATTTAACAGATTAACAGAAGCAGATACATTTGAAGAAAATTTGCTGTTTGCGACGTTAGATCCAACAACAAGAAAAATGCAATTGCCGTGTGGATATACGGTGCTATTAACTGATACGGTGGGGTTTATTCAAGATTTACCAACATCATTGGTTGCTGCGTTTCGCTCTACACTGGAAGAAGCGAGGGAAGCGGATGTGATTTTACATGTCGTTGATTCTGCAGATCCAAATTATGTAGGTCATGAACAGACGGTGAAAAAATTACTACAAGACCTTGAAATTGACCACATTCCGATTATTACGGTTTACAATAAGAAGGATAGATTACATCAAAATTTTATTCCGTTTCCAAAAAATGATTTTCTTATGACAAGTGCTTTTGAAGAAACGGATCTATTAAGCTTGAAAGAATCGGTAGAAACGAAGATGATGGAAGAGATGGAATCGTATAAGGTCATGATTCCTCCGAGTGAAGGTAGATTATTAACGCTTTTAAAAACAGAAACGGTATTAACTGGGATGGAATTTAAAGAAGATGGATTCTTGTATGAGTGTACAGGTTATATATTTGCTCATTCACCGCTGAATGGACAGTTAAAGAGATTTTTAGTGGAAAAAGGAGAAGAGAATAAAAATGTTTGATCGTTTGAAAAATGGAGAAAGAATTGCTCCTATTGTAAAAGAAGTAGAAGAACAAATTACCGGTGTACATAAACGTATTGATACAATAATTGAAAGTAATCAATTTCGTGTATTAGAAAGTTTTCGTAAACATAAAATTAGTGATTCACACTTTATTCCAACAACAGGTTATGGCTATGATGACATCGGTCGTGACACATTAGAAAAGGTGTATGCTGATGTATTTGGAGCAGAAGCAGGGCTTGTTCGTCCGCAAATTATTTCAGGTACACATGCGATTTCAACAGCTTTATTTGGTATTTTGCGCCCTGGTGACGAATTATTATATATAACAGGGAAGCCATATGACACATTAGAAGAGATTGTTGGTGTGCGCGGGAAAGGTGTTGGTTCTTTTAAAGAATATAACATTGGTTATAATGCTGTACCGTTAACGGCGGAAGGACGCGTTGACTTTAAAGCTGTAGAAGCAGCTATTCAGGAAAATACGAAAATGATTGGTATTCAGCGTTCAAAAGGGTATGCGACTCGTCCGTCATTTACAATTGCAGAAATTAAAGAGATGATTTCTTTTGTAAAAGAGATTAAATCAGATGTTGTTGTATTTGTAGATAACTGCTACGGAGAATTTGTTGAAGAGTTAGAACCGTGCCATGTCGGGGCAGATTTAATGGCAGGGTCTCTAATTAAAAACCCGGGTGGTGGAATTGTAAAAACAGGTGGCTACATTGTTGGGAAAGAACAATATGTAGAAGCTTGTGCATATCGTTTAACATCTCCAGGTATTGGAGCAGAAGCAGGGGCATCTTTATATAGCTTACAAGAAATGTATCAAGGTTTCTTCTTAGCTCCTCATGTTGCTGGTCAAGCGTTAAAAGGGGCGGTCTTTACAGCTGCATTTTTAGAAAAGTTAGGAATGAATACATCACCAACTTGGAATGCTGCAAGAACAGATTTAATTCAGTCTGTTCAATTTGATGACAAAGAGCGTATGATTGCATTTTGCCAAGCAATTCAATACGCATCTCCAATTAATTCTCACTTTACACCGTATCCAAGCTATATGCCAGGTTATGAAGATGATGTCATTATGGCTGCAGGTACGTTTATTCAAGGTGCAAGTATTGAGCTATCAGCAGATGGTCCAATTCGTCCTCCGTATGTTGCCTATGTGCAAGGTGGATTAACTTATTCTCACGTGAAGATTGCGATTTGTTCTGCGATCGATGCGTTAATTGAAAAAAATCTATTAACAATTTCGTAAGGGAAAGCTGTCGATTTCGGCAGCTTTTTTGTATAGAAGAAGGTATTTATGCCATTTTAAAAAAGAATGAAAAAATTTATAAAAAAACCATGTTAGAAAAGCTAACATCTGTTGACATCAAACATAACATGATATAAAATGAGAAACAGTTAAGGCGAAGGAGGAACTGAAACAATGAAAGAAGATAGACGTTCTGCCCCGCTGTTTCCTATTGGTATTGTAATGGATTTAACACAATTATCTGCTCGTCAAATTCGCTACTATGAAGAGCACAATTTAATTTTCCCAACCCGTACAAAGGGAAATCGTAGATTGTTTTCATTTAATGATGTAGATAAGTTGTTAGAAATTAAAGATTTGTTAGATCAAGGCTTAAATATGGCTGGTATTAAACAAGTGTTACAAATGAAAGAAAATCAAACAGAAGCAGTGAAAGTAAAAGAAGAAACGAAAGAAATTTCAAAATCCGAGCTTCGTAAAATTCTTCGAGATGAATTGCAACATACAGGTAGATTCAATCGAACTTCATTACGGCAAGGTGATATTTCAAGGTTTTTTCACTAAAGATTACTGATTCTGAAGGTGTTTAGAGGGACTAAGGAGGAATATATAATGGCAAAGTACACAAAAGAAGATATTTTTCGTTTAGCGAAAGAAGAGAATGTAAAATATATCCGTCTACAATTTACGGATCTTTTAGGGATTATTAAAAACGTAGAGATTCCAGTTAGTCAGTTAACGAAAGCTCTAGATAACAAAATGATGTTTGATGGATCTTCAATTGAAGGATTTGTTCGTATTGAAGAGTCTGACATGTACTTATATCCAGACTTAGATACTTGGGTAGTATTCCCTTGGACTGCTGAAAAAGGTAAAGTAGCTCGTTTAATCTGCGATATCTACAATGCTGATGGCACTCCATTTGAAGGTGACCCACGTAACAATTTAAAACGTATGTTAAAAGAAATGGAAGCACTAGGATTTACAGAATTCAACCTTGGACCGGAACCGGAGTTCTTCTTATTCAAAGTTGATGAAAAAGGAAATCCAACATTAGAACTAAACGATAACGGTGGATACTTCGACCTTGCGCCGATGGATCTAGGGGAAAACTGTCGTCGTGATATCGTTCTTGAACTTGAAGAAATGGGTTTTGAAATTGAAGCATCTCACCATGAAGTTGCACCAGGACAGCACGAAATTGATTTTAAATATGCGAATGCACTTCGTTCATGTGATGACATTCAAACATTCAAACTTGTTGTAAAAACAATCGCTCGTAAACACGGTTTACACGCAACATTTATGCCGAAACCATTATTCGGAGTGAACGGTTCTGGTATGCACTGTAACTTATCTCTATTCAAAAATGGAGAAAACGTATTCTACGATCAAAATGGTGAATTACAATTAAGTGATGATGCGCGTCACTTTATCGCAGGTATTTTAAAACATGCCCCGGCATTTACAGCGGTAGCTAACCCAACTGTAAACTCTTACAAACGTTTAGTACCTGGATATGAAGCGCCTTGTTACGTAGCATGGTCTGCACAAAACCGTAGTCCATTAGTGCGTATTCCAGCATCTCGCGGTATCAGTACACGTGTAGAAGTACGTAGTGTTGACCCAGCTGCAAACCCATATTTAGTAATGGCAACATTATTAGCAGCAGGTCTTGACGGAATTAAAAATAAATTAACTCCGCCAGCTGCAGTGGATCGTAACATCTATGTAATGACTAAAGAAGAACGTGAAGAAGCAGGTATCGTTGACTTACCAGCAACATTAGCACAAGCGTTAGTTACACTACAATCTAACGAAATTGTATGTGGTGCATTAGGTGAACATTTACTTGAGCACTTCATCGAAGCGAAAGAAATTGAGTGGGATATGTTCCGCACGCAAGTTCACCAATGGGAACGCGATCAATATATGTCTCTTTACTAAGAGGCTTAAACCCTTGACACATAACGTGTTGAGGGTTTTTCTTTGTAAAGGGGCAGGTGCAAGTTACTCTGTTATTCGTCAGTTAAATAAACCAGAATCATACCGAGTGTGGGGAGAAAAAGATGGTTGGTTAAATCTTGGAGGAAATCAGTGGGTATATAACAATCCTTCTTACATCAAGTTTGAGAAGAAAGAGCCAGTTAATCCAATTGTAGGAAAACGCGTTGTATCCAAAGTAAATGACCTACGTTTCTATAATTCTCCATCTTGGCATGATAAAGACGTGGCTGGTACTTTAGATGCAGGACTAGGGTTTACAATCGATGAAAAAGTAAATGTCAATGGATCACCACAATACAAAGTACACAATTCGAAAGGGAATACGTACTACATTACAGCTAGTGATGCATACGTAAACGTACGTTAACATAAAAGAAACCGGCTCTTAATTGAGTCGGCTTTTTTACTATGTATTAAACTTTAGCATTCATAAATAACTCTTTTAATTCTTCTGTAGATAATTTGCTTTCTAACGCTTTACTTAAGTCAAGTATAGAAGTTTAATAATCTACTACTACTTTTAAACTATCAGTCTTCTTTTCTTCTACATTGTCTTTACTGCAACCTACCCCTAAAGCTAGAGTAATTGGTAATGCAACTGCTAATATTTTACGTTTCATTGACATAGTCCCCCTTGTTACTACTTTATGTTTTTCATCTTTTTATCTGCTTCTAATAGTAAATCAGATGCTTTCGTAAACGAGTCTGCACCTTGCTGTACGACACCCTTATCTTTCATGATTAAGCCGTTTTTCGTTGAACTTATTCCACCTTTTAACTCATACATAGCGTCTTTTACCGTATTTTGTACGTCGTTATACTTCTTACCTGGGTCTAACTCAATTACTTTATCAGTTATTTCCAACAAAGCCTTAGACTTCTCTCTATACTCTTCTTCTTTTTCTTTTATTGATTTATCACTAGTTATGACTTCTTTTAATACTAGTGACTCTTTAGTTATATCTTTCATTAAAGAGTTTAATTTTGACTTGTACTCTTTTTCTGCTTTACTATTTGATACTTCTTGATTATCAGTCTCCGCTACTTCTAGACTGTCAGTTTTACTTTCAGAAGCGTCTTTTGAACAACCTACCCCTGCTACTAACATAATTGGTAATGCTACTGCTAATAGTTTACGTTTCATTGTTATATACCCCTTTGTTTGGTTTCTTATTATTCGTTTTACGATTTTGTTAAGCTTAAAATAACTCCAAGTGACTCCATAAGACCGTCACTACCTTCATCAATCAGTTCACCTGACTTATTAATCTTTGTTTCATCTAATGTTGTAAACCCCTCTACCATTATGTCTAGACCTTTATCAAAAGTATATAGAGATTGAGATAACTCTGATTGCAAGTTATCGTACTCTACTGGTGGTTTAATTTCTCTTAATTTCTTGTTTGCTGACTTCATTTCACTTACTACTTGCTTTAATTCATCGTGTGTGTTAAGGAATGTAGGGTCTTTCTTTTCTAACTCACTGAATTTATTTTGTGCTTGTACCCAAACCATAGATATGTTTTGTACTTTTAAAACGTAATCTGTTTTACTCGTTAGTCTACCTTCTTCGTCTGTCTCAAATACCCTTTCGCTTACTGCAATGTTGTTAGACTTCTTTTTCTTATTCGTGTATCTCTTTATTATCCATGTTAGTAGAAGAATAGGTACTGCTATGGACATTACTCTAGCCACTACCGATGTTTCCCCAGTTCCTAAACTAGCTATTGCCCCTGCAAGAGCGAAAAAGAGAGCAGGAACTATGATTACGAACACTAGTATTTTTCGTCCCATATGTAAAACTCCTTTGTTTGAATACTGTTATTGACTATTACCTACGTTTTACTTGACGCATCACGCTACCATCGTCTCCTACCATCTTGTATCCCGTATCAGTAAAGTTCTCCATTTTATAGGTCATAGATTGTTTCATTTCACCAGGTTCAGCCTTTTTGCCGTCTTTTACATATTCGTCTATTGTCAATGTCATTTCTCTCGTGTCTCCATTGTAAGACCATTTTCCATCCATATGTGAGTTCTCATAAGGTGTGTTGTCTACATCATCAAATATAGTGTATGTACCATCTTGACGGAACTCTGTTCCTTTAGTGAATTTATCACCAACATAACTACCCCATTCACCTACTATTTCTTTACCGTCTTTTGATAAAGGGATAGCGTCAGGTCTTTTGGTATGTTCTACAGCTTCCTCAATTGGTTTCATACCTTTTTCTAAGTAGTCATTACCTTTGTACATTAAGTCTTTTAATTGCTCCGTCTTATTCTTTGTTACAGAACCACTTTTTGCTAGACTTAATTGTGTGTCAATCGCTTCTTTATAACAGTCTATTGCTTTTAAAACAGATTTGTGTTGTTCTTCAAACTCTTTTGGTGGGTCTATCTTGTAAAACTTAACATATATTTCTTGTAACTCATCTGCACTTTTTAAGATTTTCTTGTTTTGCTCTTTTACATCCTTGTCTTTTCCTTTTGATACTTCAGTTAGTTCTTCCATCTTCAACTTTAACTCATAATGTAAGTTTGACATACGAGAAGGGTATGCTTCGTTCGATAACTTTTCCTTGTCTTCTTCTTTTACTTCTATCTTTGCTACCTTTGTGTCTGCTTTCTTCTCTATATTGTCTGTTCCGCAACCCCCTAGTAACATGATTGGAAGTGCTAAACTTACTAGTTTCTTTGCTTTCATTATGTATCCTCCTTTTAGAAAGTATTGTAATTAATTAACATATTGTACCATAGCATAAATTATATAAATAAGATATAAAGATTTTCCATCCTTAAGAGAAATTTTGAGTGTTTTAACAATATGAAAAAATGTATTACGGTTGTAGAGAATCCCTCTCTGCATGTTTTTCTTCCAAATTTACCCTTATTCGCCCCCGAACATTTAGTGTTTGGGGGCTTTTTTTATGCTCCCATAAACTCACTATCAAAGTAGAACTTATCCATTAAGTTATTTACAATACCGTTGAAGTAAGCGAATTTACCCTTATTCATTGTTGCTCCGGATTTAATTTTCATAACAAACTCTTTAATAGCTTTTAAGCCTATAGTAAGCTCCTGGTCTTTAGTAAATGCTTTATCACCTGTAGAGAAGTTAGTAGTTTTATTACACTGTCTTACGACCTTCCACAGTTCTTGAATTGTTTTAGATTCAGAATAGAAAGAGCTAACTAGAGAAATAAAACGTTCTGGTACCCAATGGGCAACAAAATCAGCTTCTTTAATTTTTTCTTCAGGTGTAGTGATATTTTCATTACTATTACGTTTGTTTTTATCTTTTATATTTTGTTTTAAGGAAACAGGGGTTGTTTTAATGGTAGGACACTTTGTAGGACTTTTTACCACTACCTTGTCGGACACTTCTTCCACAATTGGTTGAATGATAATAGCATTAGAAGTTTGAAGCATATCTTTTTTACGCTTCATAGAAACTTGCTTAATCATCTCTAAATCCACAAGTTTCTTCATTAAACGTTGTACAGTTTTATATGAAACTTCCATTTTTTCAGCGATTCTATTTTTACATAGGAAACTAACGCCTACATATTTGCAGCTGTGGCGTTTTAAAATTTCAAGTAATGTAATTAGTTTAGATTGTACGTCAGTACGCTTAATAGACATATGGATATTGTCACGGTATGTACGTACAGTTTTATTTAGTTCTTCCACATCTGTGAATGATGATAAGTTGTGGAAGGATACTTCATTTGCGATAACATCGATACGTTTCTTCATTATATAGGCCCCTTTGTATAAACAAAAAAGCAACAGAATGCCGTGTGTAAGCAAACTGTTGCTAAGGAGCTCTTACGTACTGTAGAATAGTTCGTAAGAGTACAGCAAGTGTTTGCCTAGTGTGATTAGGCGGACGGTATATAGAGTGTTGGTAGCACTTTATATACACGCTGTGCTCTTTTGTTTTTTTGATTAATAGGTGCCCACAAAAGTACCCACAAAATGCCCACGAAATAATGAAACAATATTATTTGTTTTGAGTTTCAAATTTTAAAGATTCCCTATAAATTTAGGTTTCGTGATTATTTTGATTTGTTATTAGGGTGTGAAGCTTGATCCGCACGCAAGTTCACCAATGGGAACGCGATCAATATATGTCTCTTTACTAAGAGGCTTAAACCCTTGACACATAACGTGTTGAGGGTTTTTCTTCGTAAAGGGGCAGGTGCAAGTTACTCTGTTATTCGTCAGTTAAATAAACCAGAATCATACCGAGTGTGGGGAGAAAAAGATGGTTGGTTAAATCTTGGAGGAAATCAATGGGTATATAACAATCCTTCTTACATCAAGTTTGAGAAGAAAGAGCCAGTTAATCCGATTGCAGGAAAGCGTATTGTGTCCAAAGTGGACAAACTACGTTTCTATGACTCTCCATCTTGGCAGGATAAAGACGTTGCTGGTACCTTAGATGCAGGACTAGGGTTTAAAATCGATGAAAAAGTAACTGTCAATGGATCATCACAATACAAAGTACACAATTCGAAAGGCAACACGTTCTACATCACCGCAAGCAATTCCTATGTTAACGTACGCTAACGCAAAAGAAACCGGCTCTGTAATCAGAGTCGGTTTTATTTATTCCTTTCGTGTTAAATAGGGTCAGTAGGAAAAACCACACCGATAAATCCAGGATTTCTAACTTGAGCTCCGATGAATGCCAATCCACCAAACTCACCTACATTTGCCACAACTCGATAACGAACAGGGTCTGTTGGGAGTACTGGATCACTTGGGGAATCTACCCATGTAAACGTAGAGTTAAAGGTATAAAGCGAATTTGGCTCGGAAAGATCACCTACATAGTTTCCAGATACAATCGTATCTGTCAGCAGCACATCATTACGGAATAGCTGATACGTAATGGCATCTATATTTTAAAAAAGATCAACTACTTCTGTCTCAACAAAAACTTCTGTACTGATTGTTGAGTCTAACTGAACTCTTGCTGTTCCTCCTGCTACTGCTTGGGCAGGAACTAAGAACTCCATAATCGGGATATTAAGTGTGTTTTCCGGAAGGGGAATAGGAGGTGGATTTGGTGACAAAGGAGTAAAAAATAAGCGTGGAATTGCAGCTGGCGCTGAACCCGGGAAAGGAGCGGAAATCGAACTAGGAACAGGACAAGGAATTGCAGCAGAGTTACAGTTTTTTCCGTTATTTAGGCTCAAGAATAATCACAATCCTTTACTTATAAATTATATTTAATACAGTAGATGCGAAATGATTTCGTTTTTCTTATATGTTTACCTAGCTAGGCTCTAGCTATAGGGGGAATTCTCCAAAGAAGTTGCCGGTACTTTAGAGTCAGGACTAGGATGTACTATTATTAATAAAGTAACAGCAAACGGATCCGCACAATATAAAGTGAAAAATAGTAGAGGTAATGTGTACTACATTACAGCAAGTCCTTATTATGTAAAAATTAAATAATAAGCATAAAAAGTGCCGGCTCTTAATTGAGTCGTTTTTTTTAGTTTTACCTCCCTAGGAAAATATTTTCTGATAATTATTTTTCAATTAATTTAAACAGGGAGTTTATATATAATGTGTAGAACTATGTTAATATTTTAGGAAAATAGGGGGGCTTGTTATGAGTGCACATATAGTAACTAAAGAGCAAATCAAACACTTATTAGATACTTGGTATCAATCAATGTTGAAGCAACAAGTGGAGAAAGCAAGGCAACTAAAAGAAGAAATTGACAATAATATTAATCATGTAGAATTGGATGAAGATGTATTACTGTATTTTGCCTTATTAAATTTCAGATATAATGTGCTGACTGACTGGATTTCGATTAAAGAAGATAGCTTTAATAATGTGGAATCTTTTGAAATTCCTAACAAAGGATACTTGGCATATTATTATCACTTTTTCAAAGCCATTTATCTTATGTTTGTTACAAAATATAAAGAAGCAAAAGAACAATTTGAGACAGCTGAAAATCTTTTGAAATATGTTCCAAATAAGTTGGAACAGGCGGAATTTTATTATCGATTAGGCTATTTTTATAATCAGTCTTATCAACATATGTCAGCGATTGATTGCATAAAAAAAGCAAAAGAAGAATTCATAAAGCAACCAGATTGCGAGATTAATGTTGCTTTATGTGAAAATATGTTTGGATTATGTTGTATCGATTTAAGACAATTTGAATTAGCTGAAGAAACATTTAATGCTGCACTAGATGTATTTCAAAAAGCTAATCATAAAAAATATGTGTTGATGGTTCGAAATAACTTAGGATTACTGTATGCAAATCAAAATTTATCAGAATTAGCAATTCGTCATTTATCAGAAGTTACAAATCACTCTCAAAATCATTTTCGTGCAATTTATTTGGAATCGGATGAAAATTTGAAAATAGGTGAATATGAAAAAGCTGAAGGATTAATAGAAAAAGGATTGTACATCTGTGATCAACTGGAAAATCAGGAGTATCAACATCGTTTCATGATTTTAAAAGCAATGAATACAAATACAGCTGCATTGGAAAAGGCTGTTTTTGCAGGAATTTCGTATTTCGAAAAAGAAGAATTATTTGATTGCATTGAAGAATATACAGATCGTTTAGCTGATAAATTTTATAATGACAACAACTATGAAAAAGCAGTCGAGTATTATCGTATGGGTAAAGAAGCCCGAAAAAAACAAATGGAAAAAGGAGCATTAAGATGATAAAAAAAATCCTCTTAACAACAATAGGTTGTGCATTTGCGGTATCTATAACAACTGGATTTTCGACATTAAACAAAGGAGATGGAGGAGCACCTGTAAGGCCAGATTTAGCGTTAAATAAAGTTGATACGATATCTGATAATAAGGGGGATGGTGGCGGAGCTCCTGCAAGACCTGACTATGTTAATATTGGTGACGGTGGTGGTTCGCCTTCTAATGCGCATGGAAACGGTGGAGGCATTGTAGCAAAAGAAATTTAAGTGAATTTGCAGTAAAAGAAGAACATTTACCCTCACTAAAAGATGTTCTTCTTCTTTTTTTACTTCAAATCAGATATCTTTCTAACTTGTTTTTCCTTCGCTTTAAAATCCTTCTTGTATTGCTTAAATTCTTGTTTATCAACATAAAATTTTTCACCAGTAGCTATATTTTTTACTAAGCATGTTTTAGCGAAAAATTCCTTTGTGAAATAATAAATCAATAATGCTACTAAAGAAAAAGTGAAAGTAGGAATGAATAAAATAACTGCAATAACTGCCAACCATGTATCTAAAGTTGTGTTAGCTCTTTTTAGAACTAATCTTTCTCCAGCTGCAGCTTCTGCTTGTTCCAATTGTTGCATACGTTGCAACGATCCGACTGTATCATAACTAATGAAATAACCCCCTTTTTACACAATATTTACTTCTGTCTTTCTGCTTCTATTTTGTTACCTTTACTATCTACCATTCTTAAAGAACCTGCTCTGAAAAACTCAACAGTATAATCTACTACCGCATTCATTTGTCTAGCATCTATCTTCTTACCGTCTTTAACAAATTCAGTAGGAATCATAGTTACTTGCTTCTTGTCTGCATTATATAACCACGTACCTGTCATATGGTTGTCTTCATAAGAAGACTTACCAGTATCATCATAAGCCGTGAATGAATTATCTTCTCTAAAGTCTAAACCTTTATGAAACTCAGAACCTTTGTAACTACCCCACGAACCAAATAATTCTTTACCGTCTGCGGATATTTGCACATTGTCATCATCGGATTTAGAAGTTGAAGGAGTATCAGTTTTTGCTCCTGTATCGAAACCAAGAGCGTTTGCTTGTTTTACTGTAGCGTCTTCAATTGGTTGGAAACCAGTTTTCCAATAACCATTACCTTCTTTTATTAAGTCCATTGACTTTTGAGACTTGTTTCTGTCTTCATCTGTAACTTTTCCTTTGCCTTTTATAATTTCAACTTGTAATGCATAGGCTTTACTATAACAATCTAACGCTTTTAAGACTTCCTTATGAGAGTCCTTAAACCCTTTAGGTGGTTCTATCTTATCGAATTTAGAAATAATCTTTTGTAACTCAGTCTCTTCTTTTACTATCTCTTTTACTAAATCCTTTTCGTCTTTCGTTTTATCCATTGCTATCTCAGTTATAGTAGAGATTTTATTCATTAACTCAGAAGATAAACTCGTCATACGAACTGGATACTGCTCTTTTGATAACTTATCCTTAGTTTCTGACTTAGACTCTATTTTTTCTTTTGGCTTTGCGTCTGTTTTATCGGTACCACAACCTGCCAATAACATAATAGGTATCGCTAAAGTTACTAGTTTCTTTGCTTTCATATTTCTATTACCCCTTATTAGTTGAATGATTGTATGTATAATTACAAGTTACTCTATTACTTTGTATGTTCTTCCATTTTCTTATCAAGTGCTTTGGCGTAGGCATCTTTGGTTTCCTGATTTAACTTATAAATTGCTTCTCTCCACTGTTCTCCATCTACACCTGACATATGTGGAGAACTTTTTAATACAGCTTCTTGAATCTTCAGTCCATCGTCTTTATCAGCGTCTTTTATTAACTTTGTTCCTTTTCTTGCATCTGTTATCCCTTCTTGTACGAGTTTATGAATGTCTTTGTATTTATCAGGTACTATTATGTTCTCCATACGGTCTAAGGCTTCATCCATATTGTTTGCTGTTTTAAATACATCTTTATATTTCTTATTATCTTTTGAAGCTTCTCCTAGTTTTAACAATATTTTATCCTTCTTGAATTGAAACTCTACCAGTTGCTCACAAATATAATACGGATACTGTTTTTCAGATATTACTGTTTTCGACATTGCTTTACTAGTTTCCTCAGTCTTAGGGATAGAATCTTTATCTCCTACCCCACAACCTACTAATAATAGAACAGGTATTGCTAATGATACGAGTTTCGTTGCTTTCATTATGTATACTCCTTCTTAACAGTGTTGTAATTGACTAACATATGGAACTGTAACATAAAATAAATAAATAAATCTAAGTTCATTTTTTTGTCCTTAAAGGAAATTTTAGGAATTTTAATAATATGATAACATGTATTACGGTTGTAGGGAATCCTCCCTCTGCATGCTTTTCTTCCCAATTTACCCTTATTCGACCTCTAACGTTTAGCGATTGGGAGCTTTTTTATACTCCCATAAACTCTTTATAGAAGTAGAACTTGTCCATTAAGTTATTTACAATCCCATTGAAATAAGCAAATTTACCATACTTCATTTTTATTCCAGACTTCACTTTCATAACAAACTCTTTAATAGCTTTTAAGCCAATAGTAAGCTCCTGGTCTTTAGTAAATGCTTTATCACCTGTTGTGTAATTAACAACTCTATTACACTGTCTTACAACCTTCCACAGTTCTTGAATTGTTTTTGATTCAGAATAAAAAGAGCTAGTTAAAGAAACGAAACGTTCTGGAACCCAGTGAGCAACAAAGCAGCTTGTTTAATATTCTCTTCAGTAGTATTACTATTCTCATTACTATTACGTTTGTTTATATCTTTTATATTTTGTTTTAAGGAAACAGGGGGTGTTTTAATGGTAGGACACTTTGTAGGACTTTTAGTAGGTTCCTTGTCGGACACTTCTTCCACAATAGGTCGAATTACTATAGCATTAGCAGTTTGCATCATATCAGAATTACTTTTCATAGATACCTGGCGGATCATGCCGAGGTCCACAAGTTTCTTCATTAATATTTGTCTCCTTTGTGGAAACAAAAAAGCAACATAATGCCAAATTTAAGCAAACTTTTGCTAGGTGTTTTTTACCCACAATTCGCCCACATATCTTTCTTGTCATATCAAAGTTTATCCGTAATAAGAAAATAGAGAAGAAAAGCCCGCAAAAGCAGGCTGTGTTTTGTCGGCCGCTTAATGACCATATTTTGACCATATTTATTTCAAAAGCAAACGAATATTATCGAAAGTCAATATACAAACAATTGTCGTTAAACATTGGTACTACGACATTTATGCATAGCTTAATAGATACAAATATTTATTGATTTTTGTTCCGCACGCAAGTTCACCAATGGGAACGCGATAAATATATGTCTCTTTATTAATATTTTAAAAATAAAACGCAATAAACATTAATGTGACGCGGTTTCTGAGTAATCAGGAACCGCGCTTTTGTGTGTCTGTAAATGTATTGAGAATATTGATTATTTTTACTAAGAACTGAAATTCTTGATACTACTGATATCAAGGATTTCAAAGTTGAATTAAATTTGAAGTAGGAATCTAATTATTCGTAAGGACTATCTAAAACACATGATCATGAGACTACTATGATTACAAATCTGATAAATTAATAAAAGGTTTTGTTCTAATTATAGAAATCGCCTTACTCAATCAAATGAACGTATCAAATTCATTCGACTTGGGTGGAGAGGATGCTTTTTTCATGAGTTTTTCCCATAATTGTATGAACCTTCTCCATTCCGATGTAGCAGGATGGTTTTGATAAATAACATTTTCATAACTAAGAGTGAGTTTTTGCATATCAGTCGAATTGTAAAGGTTATCTACATGGATTGCATATTCTCTCAATGTTTGGCTTTCGTTGCGTGAGATGCCGGTTCTTTCCAGTTGTTTTAAAAGTGCATCATAAGCTTTTGCATAAACATCATCTCCTTTTCGGTATTTATAGGAGAGAATGATAAAAAATGCGAACCACTTTATTCTAGTAGTAAAGAGGGCATAGCCAGTTATGCTAATTGATATGATACAAAGGAACAAGTATCCCCATGAAAATCCTTTTTTGGAATCCATAATCTTTCCGTTAGAGAGGACTTCGGTATCTTCTATTAAATTTTTTTGTTTTGTTTCTGCATTTCGCTGTGGAGTTTGTTCGTTGCTAGGTATCGTAGTTTCGCTATTTGGTGAAGTGGCAGTTGGAGCAGAAGCGTCATGTGTAAAGTTATATGGATTGCTGAAACCCTTTGTTGGTTCGAACGGGACCCATCCGTATCCTGGAAAATATACTTCAACCCAAGAGTGTGCATTGTTATTATCGATTGTGTAAATGTTCTCATAATCTGAATTCGTTACTTTGTTTTCAAGAGTGCCCCCGGTATAGCCCTTTACCCAGCGTGCCGGAATCCCAATAGAGCGAAGTAAAACAATCATAGACGTGGAAAAATTATTGCAGTATCCACTTTTTGTATCAAATATAAATTGATCTGCATAATCTTGATCCTTTCCAGGAACCTTAACATGTTCTGTTTCATATACAAAAGAATTATTTGCGAAGTAGCTTTCAACAGCTAATACTTGATCGTATCGATTGTTTTTATCTTTTGTAAGATTTATCGCTAAGTCTTTTACCCTCTTTGGTAATGAGTCCGGTAATTGAGTATATTTTTCTATGAAATAAGAGCTTGCCTCTAGACCCTCAGCCGCTTTTACAGCTTTTAAGTTTTCGATAGAAAAATGAGGAGTCTTATAAGTCACCTTATATTTATTTAAGGTAGTAGAAGAGCCTTCTTTCATCATATCGATTTTTTCCGAAAAGGGATCTGCACGGAATGATACATCTGAAGCAGCTTCAACCGATACTAATCCCGCGGGATAAATAAGGTGAGGTGAGTCTTTTTGCATGGTGATAATTGCTTCGGCAGTTTCCGTTTTTGTATTTTGTTCATACCAACTCAATACGTTGTTTTTATTCTTAAAAGAAATTTTTTTCGGGTTATCAGAAATTTCCCAACCCTTTCCGGTATAAAAGTCTTTTGTTTCAACTCTCCAATATTGACTATTTTGCATTTGCGCTGTGAAAACAACTGTGTCGTCCCATTTAAAAGGACCGCCTAATTGAGAGTCATCCATACCGTAACCGACTTTGTTGATTGTTGTCTCTTTATTTGCTGAAGGTGTATCGAATCTGAAGAAAGTATCAATATTGGATAATTGAGGACCGGGTTTGGGAGCGAAATATCCAATAGTTATCGTAAATATAATAGATACCGCAATTGGGATGAGCAATTGCGGTGTGGATTTGGTATGCTTTTGTAAGTTCTCGAACGTTTTTATACGTTCAATCTGGAGAAGGCTGAGCATGAAAAGACCCGTTATAATTGTACGAATAATCGCCTTGTTCATGTCATATAAGCCGAATATATCAAAAATTGTAATATAAATAACGGTTAACGTAAGAAATAAGAGTCCGCGTTTTTGGTGAATCAGCCAATAAAGGGTGAGGAAGCACGAAAACCAAAGAACTAAAAAAAATAAAAAGGTCTGAAAAGATTTGGAAAGATCCCACCAATTTGCTTGAAAGAGAAGGCGGATATTGTGAAAAAAATCAGATAAGAATTCTACCAACCAAGCAGGATGAATAAAAGGTCCCTTATAATCTACCGAATGAATCATAAATAAGATGACTACAATCTTTATCGAAATTTGGAATCGCGTTTGAAAAAAAGAGAGAATGAAGCAAATTCCTATAAATCCTGTAAAGAGGTTCAATCTCACCATGTCTGTAATTTCTATAAGTGGTCGCAACCATTCTAATAAAATGAGAAAACCAAATAAATGCATTAGGAAACTACTGATATCCCATTTATTATTTGAAGGTAATATGGTCATTTGTTCACCTCAAAAAATACATTTGTATAATGATTCTCATAAACTGCTTTCACGAATACTTTTTGTTTTCTTAGCGTTTCGAGTAGGCTTAGTTCCAATTTTGAGAATTGATGTACTTTTTCCTTGACGACAAATATCATTAGCTTACTGCTTTTCAGTGATATACTGTCAGCAACTTTTTGAATATCGGGAGAAAGATTACTTGTTACAAGTATGAATGTTACTGGTTGATAGATTTTCTTTAACTCTATTTCTACAGTTTGAGAGAGCGGAAACATATTGTCTGCTTGTACTTTTGCTAAATGGTGAAAAATTTGTTGTAATTGTGTCTCACCATGACGTAAAGGAAGAACGGTTTGTTCTTTTCCGGCGGATATAAATGATGCTTGTGAATCTTGTTTTAGGATAGACCTCACGAGAGAAGCTGTAAACGTAACAACCAATTCGAACAGGGGAGAGGGGGTTCTGTCCATGAAAATCACGGCATCATGACTTCGTTGTTGTTCAAACTCTTTCGTCATAATCTTGTTTTTTCGAGCAGTTGCCTTCCAATCGATCCATGAAAAACGGTCACCAGGTTTATAGTCTCTGACACCAGATGAGACTGTTGCATCTCTTGCTACATTCACATTTGATGAGAGTGTTCCTTGTTCGAAATCGTTTTCTAATTGTCTATAAGTTATGTCTACATATTGGGGATAAACTAAAAATCTATTGGGAACTGAAAAGATTGTCTCTTTTTCGATAATCCCGAATACATCACCAGTTTTTACACGCACACTCGAAAAGGTGTGTTCTCCTCTTGGGATTGCGTCGATTACATATTGATATGAAATGTTTCGCTTGAATCCTGGAAATAATAACACTTTTGCATTTTTTGATTGTTTGCGAGTTTTGAACTCCATGGGTAGCACTTCTTCTACAATTAAATAAAGCAAGGGGAAGGGGATTTTTCGTTTTATTGTAATAGTGCATAAGAACTGCTGTCCTGCTGTAAACTCCTTTTGATTTGTTATGCGTTTCACCTCGGCGTTCCACAAGGCACAAAAGGGTAACAATAATGAGTAAAGACCGAAAGGACTAAAGGTGTAAAATAGAAACCAGCTTACAAATTCTCCTTGTAACATGGTGTATACAAATGTTAAAGCGATGAATAAAGCAAGCAACGATAGCTTCCCGGCGTGACGACCATTTCGTAGTAGCTGTTTCATTAGGAGTTTTTCGCCTTTTGAGCCGGTACTGGAGTCCGGGCGATAATTTTTATGATAACGCTTTCTGGTGTTATCCCTTCAAATTTCGTCTCTATTTTTAAAATGAGTCTATGAGCTAAAACATATGGAGCTAAACATTTAACATCATCTGGAATGACAAAATCCCTGCCATTTATGAGCGCATAAGCTTGTGCAGCTTTCATCAAAGCAATGGAGCCACGGGGGCTAGCCCCTAGCTGTACGGAATTATAAGATCGGGTTTGATTAACGATTTTTACGATGTAGTGTTTGATGGCCTTGTCTGTATATATTGCCCGTACGTTTTGTTGTAAGTGTAGTAATTCTTCTATTGTAATAACGGCTTGTAAATGAGAGATAGGCTTTGTTTTTTCTGTCCGATTTAAAATTTCAAATTCTTCTTCCGGTGTGGGATAGCCCATTTTTAGCTTTAGTAAGAAACGGTCGAGCTGAGCCTCTGGTAAAGGATACGTTCCTTCATACTCAATTGGATTTTGTGTAGCAATTACAAAAAATGGTTTTGGTAAAGGTCTTGTTATACCATCTACTGTTAAATTGCCTTCCTCCATACTTTCAAGCAAGGCTGACTGTGTTTTCGGTGATGTACGGTTAATTTCATCAGCAAGCACGATATTTCCTATAATAGGTCCTGCCATAAATTCAAATTGATATTCTTTCGGATTATAAATAGAAACACCTGTTACATCTGATGGCAGTAAATCAGGAGTGAATTGAATCCGTTTGAAATCTGCATCTATGGATTTTGCAAGGGCCTGTACCATCATTGTTTTTCCGACACCTGGAACATCTTCTAATAGTACATGGCCTTCGGTTAAGAGAGCCGCTAAGGTAAGAATGATTTCCTTTCGCTTTCCGACAATCACTTTTTCAATATTATTGATTATCTTTTCTACAATTGGGTGCAAAGAATCGAGTTGCGTCATCGTACTCCTCCCAATTTCCTTTTTTATAGTTGATTCAATTTATTGTGAAAATTATGTTTCGTGTAAAATGAAATTTGCTTTTTGATTTTTGTTGCAAGAAAAAACCAATCTACGGGGAAACTGAAGGGGATTTGCTTGAAATGGTTGGTGTTGTTGAGGAAATCACCCCTTTTTGTCACTTTATATAATTTCTATGTCATTTAAGGAAATCCTACTCTACGTTTTTAAATTATTTTGTTTTGACTCTAGTCCTATGTGCATGGAATTTGTTTCCAGTGTAAAAATATTTCACTAGAAACATAGATTAACAATATTCTAGTAACTATGGGATTTAACAACTAATTGACAAGTTCAATAAAATTACACTTATCCCAACGTATTATTCAGAAGTATTTTAGATTTTGAGGTTGAATATTTCATTTGTAAAATAGGGAAAAGCAATTGTATGAGCTGTCCCTAACAAACATCACTCTGAGTAGTGTTTGTATTAAAAATTATTGTTTGTTTAATGTTCTATTAAGTTGGATAAAGGAATTTCCTGCTCATTTTGAGGCTCATTAAGGGGGTAAATTCTAGCTGTTTCATTATTTTCATCTACATTTTGAATATAAATCGGAACTCCATTATAGGTTACATTAGCCATAACCGGTGAAGATGCAATCTCTTGTGCTCGTTGTTTGTTCATGATAATGACCTCCTTTTGACTTATAACAGTAATAATATGTACTTTAAACTACTTAATTATTCTTAATACTCAATAGTACGCAAATAGGTATTAATTCTGATTTTAAGCATATAAGTTTATAAAGTTTATCTTGATGGACAAGGAGTGAGCTTTTTTTGGCCACCGATAATGATAGGTTATGTTAATTTCCACATGTATACGAGATTTATCATTATTTATGTTGTGATGAATAGAAAAAATAATCTTATTTTTATAGTCATAATGAACTTTTATTGATGGTATTTTTATCTATATTTATTCATAAGAATAGAACTAGCGTAGTATTTACTGGGGGGGATTGAGAATGAATAGGGATGAAACCTCATTACATCCTGATACGGGTGTTACGTCTGTAATGTTTGTTGAACGATCATTAAATGAAATTCGTTTTTGGTCTAGAATCATGAAAGAGCATTCTCTATTTCTTCGATTGGGGTTTAGATGTGAGGATACTCAATTAATCCAAGAGGCTAATCAATTTTACCGATTGTTTGAACACATCGAACAAATTGCATATTCTTATACAAATCAAACAGATCCTGAGCAAATAAAGAAATTTAATTCAGAAGTACAACAAGCTGCAACTAATATTTTTGGATTTAAACGAAAAATTCTAGGATTAATTCTCACATGTAAATTGCCAGGACAAAATAATTTTCCACTGTTAGTTGACCATACAAGTAGGGAAGCTGATTATTTTAGAAAACGCTTAATTGAATTAAATGAAGGTAGATTGGATGCTCTTCCTGATGCTATTATTAAAGAAAATGTTTTCTTTTTAAGGATTATGGCAGACCATGCTAAATTTATTGGTCATCTTCTTGATCCATCGGAAAGAAAGCTGGTAGATATAGCCCGGAATTTTAGCAATGATTTTGATGAATTGATGTATCAAGCAATTGACTTAGAATCTATGAAACCACAATCTCAAACAGTTCCTCTTTTAGATCAATTTTTGGATCAAAATCGTGTGTCAGTCACATCTCTTCGGGATTTTAAGAAAACGGCACGTGATTTAATTGAGCAATGTAAAATAAAGAGTATCATTCATCCACTATTAGCAGACCATGTTTTCCGTGAAGCTGATAGATTTCTTGAAATAATTGATATGTTTGATGCTCATCTTACAAGCGTTAAATCACAATCTAGATAGTAGGATGTGGGTAAAAACACCATTTTTTCCATGAGTTAAGAAGCTAACAATAAATTGTTAGCTTCTTTTTCTTGTGATTTATCTTCTTGATAATTAAGAATTAGGAAGGTGAATTATATAGTTAATGAATGAGGGCTTAATACAAATTAGTGGAGTTTTATATTGCTAGATTTGAAATGTATCAAGTATATTATCTTTCCCTTCTTTATTGATTCCGATATGTTTAAGTGTGATTTATGGTGTACTATGATTGAGTATTCCTTGCAACTGACCTCTTTATTTACAGTATTTTGAATGTATACTTTTGTTATGTATTTTGGGATATCGGGGGGGCGGCATAAAGTTAATGTTTAAGGGGAAATGAATGTAAACTGATAATAAAAAGTTTACATTCAAATCATCGAAAAAGAGTCCTATTAATTTAGAACTCTTTTTCGGTTTGATGTAATTCTGAATTCTTAAGTTGATGGGCGTGGGGCGCTAGGGGGGATTTAATGAATAATGGACAACAACAATCTATTCCTGGTCACTTTGTCATGGATACAAAGGGGGCTATGCTGCTTCCACCGGAATTGAAAGCTACGCCTTCTGAATCATTAACTGAACAATTATTTATTGAACGCTCTTTAACTGAAAATCGATTTTGGTTACGGATTATGAAGGAATATGCACTTTTTCTTGGTGAAGGATTTAATCGGAAAGATAAAAACCTAATTCAGCAAGTAGATCAGTTTTTTCAGCTTTTTGATCGACATTTACAAAAAGCATTCTCTATTCCTCAAACTGTTCAAGCGGTCAGGCAATTAAATGAAGAAAGTATTCAGCTAGTTTATGCGTTTCGTAATTATAAAAGAAATCTTTTAATTTTAATTATTAATTGTAAGGTAAGTGGTTTCAATTTTCCGTTATTAGTAGATCATGTTGCACGAGAAGCGGAATATTTTATAAGAACGCTTCAGAAATTTAATGAAGGAAAAATGGATCCAATTCAAGATGCGATAATTAGTGAAAATGTGTTTTGGCTAAAAATTATGATGGAGCACTCTCGTTTTATTGCCTCTTTGCTTGATCAATCAGAGCGAAATTTAGTTCATACTGCTTTTAAAATTCGGTGATGATTTTGAAGTTCTCCTTAATCAAGCTAGGGATGTTGAATCGATGTTATATCAGAAGGAACCAACATATCCGATAATCGGAAAGCTAAATAAAGATAGTGAAAATGCCACAGTTGAATTGAGAAATTTCAAAAAGGCGGGATTGGAACTTATTCAAACATGCCAAATTCGAAATATAATTAATGCATTACTAGCTGATCATGTTACAAGAGAAGCTGAGCATTTCTTATTTATGATTCATGTGTTGGAAGAAAGGTTGAAACAAAAACAAATGCAGCAATCGATGGAATGAGTGCTTTGTTATCGTGATGGATACATACTAGAGTGTTCATTTGTTGGTTCGCTTTTTTATCATGCAACAACTCAGTTCATTTTCATCGTGAAAAGGTCGGTAATTCTTGTACTAAGGAATTATTGGCCTTTTCTACTCTTACATTACAAACCATGTATGAGAAATATTATTTTTTCTTTCTATATGGGAATTATAGATAAAAAAGGATGGTGAAAATATGACAATTGATCGAATTTGTACAATTGGACCGGCGAGTAATAATAAGGATACTTTGTCGCAGTTAATAAGAAATGGTATGAATATTATCCGCCTTAATTTATCGCATGGTTCCCATGAAAGCCATAAGGAAATAATTCAATTAGTAAAATCTTTAGATGATTCCATCAAAATTTTAGGGGATTTACAAGGACCCAAGATAAGATTGGGAGTTATTGAAGAAAATGGAGTTACTCTTCAAGCAGGAGATACTTTTACTTTATACATTCATTCTATTTCTGGAAACAAAGAAGAAGCAAGTGTTGATTATCCAGGGATTATTAATGACGTGAAAGTTGGAAGTAGAATTCTTATTAATGATGGACAAGTTGAGTTAACGGTTGAAAAGATAAGCGAGGATAAAATAGAAACAAAAGTAAAGGTAGGTGGCGATATAGCTTCTCATAAGGGGGTGAATTTACCAGGTACAATCGTTAGCTTACCAGCTATTACAGAGAAGGATAAAAAAGATATTCAGTTTCTTTTAAGTGAGAACGTTGATTTTATTGCTTGCTCATTTGTTAGAAAACCTTCTCATATACAGGAAATCCGGAACTTTATCCGCCTAAAAAATGAAACTTCACCAAATCTAATTGCTAAGGTGGAAACGATGGAGGCCATCGAGAATTTTCAGGAGATATGTAAAGAAGTGGAGGGTATTATGATTGCCAGGGGCGATTTAGGCGTAGAATTACCGTACCAATTTATTCCGCTTTTACAAAAAATGATGATTCATGAGTGTAATCGCACAAATACGTATGTGATTACGGCAACGCAAATGCTTCAATCCATGGTGGATTATTCTATTCCTACAAGAGCTGAGGTGACTGATGTATTTCAAGCTGTATTGGATGGAACGAATGCTGTTATGCTTTCTGCTGAAAGTGCATCAGGTGATCATCCGATTGAAAGTATTAAAACATTGCGTCTAGTTTCTGAGTTTGCTGAGCATGTAAAAAAAGATGCCCCCTTTGTTATGAAAGATGTGCTGGAATTATTACATAAATCCATTTAGTGTATAGAATTGTATGATATTATTTATCACGATTTCTCCATGTTTAGGTAAGGGGAATCGTGATTTTTTAATTTGTTTGGTATAAAGAAAAGAGAGGTGGAAAACGGTATTTTATTAAATAGACAACAAACGGTACCTTGCAATAAACAATAGTGGATGGTATATTATGGATAACGCAAGTACCTTGCATTGAGTGGTACTGATTGGAAAGGGGGATTATCTTTGAACGTCCAGTTTAAAAAAGGTGTGCTAGAACTTTGTGTACTGGCACTTGTCAAACGAAAAGATTGCTACGGTTATGAGCTCGTTCAGCAAATCTCCAATAAATTTTTAATATCGGAAGGGTCTGTATATCCGTTATTACGTCGATTAACAAAAGAGGGCTATTTTCAAACATATTTAAAAGAATCAACAGAAGGGCCACCGCGTAAATATTATCAATTAACAAATCAAGGTGAAGAACAACTCCATTTACTTGTAACGGATTGGCGTGATTTTGCTAGAGGGGTACAAGAAATTATTGAAGAGGTGTAATGAGATGAACAAAGAACAGTTTCTTCGAGAACTATCAGGACATCTTAGAAAGTTATCAGAAGAAGAAAGACAGGATATTTTATACGATTATGAGGAGCATTTTCAGTTTGGATTAGAGGAAGGGAAGACAGAGGTAGAAATTATAAAAGGACTGGGTTCGCCAAAAGCAATTGCGAAAGAGATGTTAGCGTTATATCGTTTTGATGAGATGAAAAAGGATCCATCTGCTTCAAATATAACAAGAGCTGTAATGGCGGCAATTGGTCTTAGTTTATTAAATTTTATTCTTGTATTAGGTCCTTTAGTCGCAATTATAAGTTTTATATTTGCACTTTGGGTTGGTGGAGTTGCTAGCGTTGTGGCACCACTATTTGTAGTAATTAAAATCCTAACTGGTACTTTTTTGTGGCTTGAGGTATTCGTTTCTATTACGTTTGTTGGTGTTGGATTATTGTTATGTATAGGTGCTTACTACTGTACAAAATGGTTTAAAAAATTTTGTGTGCGCTATGTCAATTGGAATCTCAAAATGATTAGAGGGGAATAGATGAGATGAAAAAGATATTATTAATAGCTGTCGCTTGTATCATTATTGGTGTTATTGGTATATCGTAAACATATTCAAAAACAGTAGATGCGGCGGAAAAGGGAGAAACTGAAAGAGTTATAAAAAATGAAGCAATTAAAAATTTAGAAATTGATTTGGATGCTGAGGATGTTACAGTTCAAAAAGGGAATGATTCTTCTTTTTATATAAAACAATCAGGAAATACTACGAAGCAAAAAATAAGTATTGATGAAAAAGGAGATATATTAAAAGTTCAAGGTAAGATAAAAAAAGGAATTTCATTAGATTTTTCATTTTTATCATTTGGGTTTAAATCGTCGAGGGTAACAATTGTTGTTCCAGAACGTGCTTATCAAGACATAAAAGTAAGTTCTTCTGCTGGGGAGATAACAGTAAATGATGTGAAGAGTGAACGCATAGAAGCAGCAACGCTTGGTGGAGATGTAGAAATAGAGCGGGTGACAGCGAAGAAAGTAGAAGGATCTTCAAAAGCGGGCGGAATTAAAATGAAAAAAGTAAGTGGAAAAGTTGTTGCGAAAACAACAAGTGGAGATGTGGACGTTATTGATCATGACTCTAAATATGATGTGGAAGCAAGCTCGACTGCAGGAGATGTTGATATTCGTCTACTTGAAAAGCCTCAAGATGCGACTATAAGTGGGAAAACATTTGCTGGTGAAGTTAAGGTTTTCAAGGAGGAAGAAAGAAATGTAGTAGTAGGGAATAGGAGCGTAAAAATTAGCGGACAAACATCTGCAGGAGACGTGACAATTGAAGCGAATTAAAAAATAGACCAGTTTAACTGGTCTATTTTTAATGTAAATCGCGATATACCCCGATTACTTTTCCAATAACAGAGACTTTATCTAAAATGATTGGCTCTAAAGAAGAGTTTTCGGGTTGTAAGCGGAAATGATCTTTTTCTTTGTAAAAACGTTTTACAGTTGCTTCATTATCTTCTGTTAAAGCAACAACGATTTCTCCATTGTATGCAGAATGTTGTTGGCGAACAACAACTAAGTCTCCATCCAGAATACCAGCTTCGATCATACTATCTCCAGAGATTCGTAGCATAAACACCTGGTCTGCTCCAGCAACAACGCTTGCAGGAAGTGGGAAGTGTTCTTCTACACTTTCAACTGCTGTAATTGGTAAACCAGCTGTAACTTTTCCGACAATTGGGACTTGAACAACTGATTGTGTGTCTGTTTCGATTCTTACTTCTCCTAAAATTTCAATAGCTCTTGGTTTTGTTGGATCACGTCGAATATAACCTTTTTCTTCTAGACGTGATAAATGTCCGTGCACCGTAGAACTAGAAGCAAGGCCAACCGCTTGACCGATTTCGCGTACGGAAGGTGGATAACCTTTTTCTTGTACTTTTAGTTTAATGAAGTCGAGAATGTCTTGCTGGCGTTTTGTTAACTTTTCCATGTTTTTTTACACCTCGTTTTCTTTCAATTTTCTTACTTATAAGTATAACATGCAAAAAAACATTCTACAAACATAAGTTCGAACAAAAGGACGATTTGTGATACACTAAAGGAAAAATTGAAATAAGGAAGAAGGTTTTAAAATGAATGCAATCATTTATGCCCGTGTAAGCACAACGAAAGAAGCGCAGGAAACTTCATTATCACGCCAAAGAGATGAATTATTGCATTTAGCTGAGCGGTATCAAATGAATGTTATAAAGGTGATTGAGGAGAAGGCAAGCGGCTATACGATTGAACGAGACGGTATATTAGAAGTGTTAGATATGATTCGAGATGAACAGGTCGATGTGCTTCTCATTCAAGATGAAACGCGGCTTGGAAGAGGGAATGCAAAAATTGCTTTAATGCACTGTTTACATAAAGAAAGAATAAAAGTATATACACATACGCATAATGGTGAATTACAGCTTTCTGATTCGGATTCTATGGTACTAGATATTATTGGTATAGTTGAAGAGTATCAGAGAAAGATTCATAATTTGAAGATTAAACGTGGAATGCAGAGAGCGGTAGAAAGAGGGTTTCGTCCAGAAAAAAACTTAAAAAACCGACATTTAAGTACAGGACGTGAAAAGAAAGAAGTGCCGATTGAAGAAATTGTACGTCTGCGTCGCAATGAATTAACATTTGAGGAAATTGCAGCAACGCTTCGTGGTTTTGGACACGATGTATCTAAAGCAACAGTACATCGCAGATACGTGGAATACACGAAGCAATTGCTTGATAAACAAGACTAACTATTGTATGATAATAATCAGTTTTAAGTAGAAAGGGGATTCGAGATGCTAAGTCACGAACTCATTGAACGCATTAACTTCTTAGCGAAAAAAGCGAAAGCTGAAGGATTAACTGAAGAAGAACAACGTGAGCGCCAATCGCTCCGTGAACAATATTTAAAAGGATTTCGTCAAAATATGTTAAACGAATTAAAAGGCATTAAAGTCGTTAACGAAGAAGGTAAAGATATTACACCGACGAAATTAAAAGCATTGAAAAAACAAGATAATACAAAGTTAAATTAAGAGGTGGGCGCAGCCCATCTTTTTTGATTTTAATAGAATGGTTTATTTGGTAACTTTCCAATTACGATTGGTAGTCGCTTCAATTGTCCCCCGCTCTAATATGTAATTTGCGATAAGTTCAGACATATCAATTGGTATGTCTTTTATGATGGGTTTATTTTGGTACATAAAATAATTTCCGCCACCACTTGCACGATAATTATTCATAACTACGTCATATTCTTGATCAAAGTGAATGGGAGATCCGTCATATTGTAAGGAAACTACTCGTTCACCAACTGGTTTTGAAATGTTTAATATGTATGAAACTCCTTCCCACATATCGTAATTGTAATGCTGTGGTTTTGGCGTAGTGTAAGCGGGGTTTACAATAATATCTCCTTCGTTATTTAATGTGAAATATTCAGCGGATAATTCAAGAGCATCTTTAATATCTTTTCCTGTAATACGTATGACCTTCAATGTGTTTGGATAAATATAATTTGATACAATATCTCTCATTGTAATTTGATTTGGAAAGCCAGAAGATTCATTATGAAATAGGCTTGTACAAGAAATATGGACTCCAGCTACCTCCATTTGTACTTTGTTTATAAATTCAATAAAAGGATTGTCTTGTAAACGTGTTTGCATCGCAGTGTGAATTTGCATGTCACCGATAATGGTGCCGATTGGTTGATCTAGCCATTGTTGCGTTTGATTTTCGTAGTCAGATACAAGTGAAAGCGCTTTTTCGTCTGTTTGAACGTCTTTGACAGATAACAGTTCCGATTGACACTTTTTAATTATCATTCGATCTTTATTTTGTTCTAACTCTACTCGAACTTTTCCTAATGAATGGCCATTAGATCCGGGTTGTACAACGGTTACACCATTTACTTTCGTACTTGCAATAGAGCGATGTTGGTGACCTGTTAGTAATATATCAATACCATCTATTTCTTGGCACATCGCATATCCTTGATTCTCACCGGTTAAAATTTCTGTTGGTTCTCCAGATTGTAAATCCCTTTCAAAGCCACCATGATATGCTACGACTAATAAGTCAGGTTGCTCTTGGTTATGAATGAGAGAAACCCATTTTTTTGTTGTTTCTAGTGCATCTTCAAATAGTAAATCTTTAATATGAGGTGGCTGCTCCCAATTTGGGATGTAATGTGTTGTAACTCCCAAGATAGCGACTTTTATATTAGGATGTATGTGTTTAATAATATAGGGTGTCCCAAAGTAAGGATCTTTTGTATGTTTATTTAAAATATTTGCAGATAGATAAGGCATATTCGCGTTTAATATAGCTTTGTTTAATACATCCATTCCATAGTTGAATTCGTGATTTCCGATAACGGCCGCATCATATCCAATGTAATTCGCGATAAGTGACATTGGGTTCTTTTTATGCTGTATATATTTAGCGTAGTAATAGGTGAATGGAGTTCCTTGTATAAAATCGCCGTTATCGATCACAATTACATGTTCATGTTGGTTACGCTCTTGGGTGATACGTGTTGCAAGTTTGGCTAATCCTATTTCTGCTGGCTCGTTATTTCGATAATGAATTGGATAAATCGTACCGTGTATATCGCTTGTTAGTAGAATGTTTATATGAACGATGTTGTTCTTATTCAAGCTTATCAACCTTCTTTTTTTGTTATCTTATGATAAATCATAACAAATAATCTAGGTTTATTTTTTGTCAAATGTTTAGAAAATATAAAAATATATAATGAAGAAAATGAAAATGTTTTTGGAGTATCGTATGATGACAGGAGAAGGAGGAGAATACTATGGCTTTGCAACATGAATTTGTATTTGTTTCAAATGAAAAAGGAGAGCTAAGTTCTGAAGATTTTTCTTGGCATGACAGGGAGTTTTTTTATAAAGATGGAACGGTTGTTGAAGAATGCGTGATATTCAGTGATGAAATTGTTTTGTATGTGTCAGATTTTTTACAGTGGATTCCAACATATAATCCTTTTAAGAAAGAGAAAGGGTTTGGTATCCATTATTATGGTATTACAAAAATCGAGAAAGAGGGAGCAGAAATAGCGATCAACCTATTTCGCTTATTAGTCAATCTCTTTTCATTGGGACCTGAAAAAATAGAACTCACAGGCTCATTTCAATGGACGGTAGAGTGTGATACGGATGGAGAGTATGAACACCTTAGTTTTAATCGAGATATTCTTTGTACAGAGTTAGAGTCTTTAATTAGACTACTCTATAAAGTGGAAGCGGGGGAAGGACACCTTTTGCATTTTGGAATTTAATTTTTTATCGAGCGTAGTGCTCAGACATAACAAATGTTAATTTTTTCTAAATAAAGCCGAAATAAAAGAAATAGCAATTGCTATGAATAAAGAAATACTGGCGATAAGTAACAAGAGGATTGCAATGAGACTATATAAATAACCTAATCCTTCACTCGTTATCATTATACCTCGATCAAAATATAGTATGCTGAACGTGCCAATGGAGAGAATAAGCATGACAACACCTGGGATGTATTTATAAGGTGACTTTAATTTTACTGAAAGGTAAATAGAACTAATTGTAATAAGGGAAAAAACAATTAAAAAGGTGTAGGAAGCCACTTGTTCACTCATCATTTCTCCTCCCGCAGTTTTTATTTGATATATACGATGAAAATTAATATATATTCATTTCTATTATATATGTTGTGAATAAATGGTAAATAGAGGAGTGGCATGGAGGGGGCAGAATATTTGCTAAAGATTTTTATGAGCCACGTATGAAGATACAGATAATTCCCTTTATTATCAATAAATGAATAATGAAAAAGTATAGCAGATTGAAACCCTATACATTGTGAAATTTAGTATGTTTTTTGAACAAATTCGAAAAAAACATCAACATATTTGTCGATACATGTTGTATAATCTTGCGAGGGAAGATATCATATAAATGTGTAAAACGTTTACTAATATAAGCGAAGGGAAGAATAGCATGTCACATTCAATCGAACAACTTTCTATCAACACGATTCGCACATTATCCATTGATGCGATTGAAAAAGCAAACTCTGGTCACCCAGGAATGCCAATGGGTGCAGCACCAATGGCTTATACATTATGGACGCAATTTATGAAACATAATCCAAATAACCCAACGTGGTTTAACCGCGATCGTTTCGTATTATCTGCAGGCCATGGTTCAATGTTATTATACAGCCTACTTCATCTATCTGGTTACGATGTAACAATGGATGATTTAAAGAATTTCCGTCAATGGGGAAGCAAAACTCCAGGACATCCTGAGTATGGTCACACAGCAGGCGTAGATGCAACAACTGGTCCGCTTGGACAAGGTATTTCGACAGCTGTTGGTATGGCAATGGCTGAGAGACATTTAGCAGCGAAGTATAACCGTGATGCATACAATGTAGTTGACCATTATACATACGCAATTTGCGGTGATGGCGATTTAATGGAAGGCGTTTCTGCTGAAGCATCTTCATTAGCTGCTCACTTAGGATTAGGTCGACTTGTTGTATTATACGATTCTAATGATATTTCATTAGATGGTGATTTAAATCGTTCATTCTCTGAAAGTGTAGAAGATCGTTATAAAGCATATGGTTGGCAAGTAATCCGTGTTGAGGATGGAAACGATGTTGCAGCAATTGCGAAAGCAATTGAGGAAGCGAAAGCTGACGAAAAACGCCCAACGCTAATCGAAGTAAGAACAACAATCGGTTTCGGTTCTCCAAACAAATCAGGAAAATCAGCTTCACACGGTTCTCCACTAGGTGTAGACGAAACAAAATTAACAAAAGAAGCGTATGCTTGGACAGCTGAACAAGACTTCCATGTATCAGAAGAAGTATATGATAACTTCCGTAAAACGGTACAAGATGTTGGCGAAACAGCTCAAGCTGAGTGGAACACAATGCTTGGTGAATACGCACAAGCATATCCAGAATTAGCAAATGAATTACAAACAGCGATGAAGGGTCTTCTTCCAGAAGGTTGGGATCAAAACTTACCAACTTATGAATTAGGATCAAAAACAGCAACTCGTTCTTCTTCAGGTACTGTAATTAACGCGATTGCAGAAGCGGTACCATCATTCTTTGGTGGATCTGCAGACCTTGCTGGTTCTAACAAAACATACATGAATAACGAAAAAGACTTTACAAGAGCTGACTACAGCGGTAAAAATATTTGGTACGGTGTACGTGAGTTCGCAATGGGTGCAGCAATGAACGGTATCGCACTTCATGGCGGCTTAAAAACTTACGGTGGTACGTTCTTCGTATTCTCTGATTACTTACGTCCAGCAATCCGTCTTGCAGCATTAATGCAATTGCCTGTAACATATGTGTTTACACATGACAGTATCGCTGTTGGTGAAGATGGTCCAACACATGAACCGGTCGAGCAGTTAGCGGCGCTTCGTGCAATGCCAAATGTATCTGTTATTCGTCCTGCTGACGGTAACGAGTCTGTTGCAGCTTGGAAGTTAGCTTTAGGGTCTACAAATACACCAACTGCATTAATTTTAACTCGTCAAGATCTTCCAACATTAGAAGGTGCAAAAGACGATACGTATGAAAAAGTTGCAAAAGGAGCGTATGTAATTTCTGCAAGCAAGAAAGAAATTGCTGATGTAATCTTACTTGCAACTGGTTCTGAAGTAAGCTTAGCGATTGAAGCGCAAAAAGCATTAGCAGAAGATGGTGTTGATGCAGCTGTTGTCAGCATGCCATCTATGGATCGCTTTGAAGCGCAATCTGCTGAATATAAAGAATCTGTATTGCCAAAAGCAGTAACAAAACGTTTCGCAATTGAAATGGGTGCGACTTTCGGATGGCACCGTTACGTTGGTCTTGAAGGAGATGTACTAGGTATCGATACATTCGGTGCTTCTGCTCCTGGTGAAAAGATCATGGAAGAGTATGGATTCACTGTAGAAAATGTTGTTCGTAAAGTAAAAGAAATGCTTTAATGGTTTGTGAAAAATCTCTCCGGCATGGAGAGATTTTTCTATGTAAATGAGTTTATTCGACAGAAAAAGTTTTTTCTTTCTCCGTAGTCAGACAATCATTGCATATTTTCTTCTATATAATGAAGAGAAAAGGTTGTCCAGAGCGGGAGGGAAAGTATGAAAACGTATGAATTGTATTTAATTCAAGAAGATGTTGCGAAGGCATACTTTGGTCGGGAGTATTTGTTTTTCGATTTATTTGCTCGATTTTCAGAATCTGATTCCCTTTCGGAAAAGAAAGTGTTATATAAGCAGATGATGTATATTACGACACCATTACAAGTAATGAGAATTCACCATAAATTAGAACAGGTTTTACGTAGTTTTGGGAAGTATAATAGAACACATCATACGCACATGCTTTATACTGGGGCAGAATACGGCGAAATAACGGTGAAATCACAATATATTCAAATGAGTACATCCGGAAATGTGTCGATGGAAACGACTTTCTTTGAGGTTCTCAGGAAATGCGAATTGACATTTTTAGCAATGGATTATGAAAATAAAAAGTATGGTTGGTTAAATCCTCTGAAACAAGCACGAACATATGTGTAAAAAATGTCGAATACAATCTTGTCTTATTGAAAAGGTTTTAGTACACTGTAAGGTAGACAACATGAAGGAGGAAAATATATGTCAATTTGGGTAGTTGTTTTAGTGGGCGTATTAGCACTAGTAGCAGGCGTGGCGTTAGGATTTTTCATCGCCCGCAAATATATGATGAATTACTTACAAAAAAATCCACCAATCAATGAACAAATGTTAAAAATGATGATGATGCAAATGGGACAAAAACCATCCCAAAAGAAAATCAATCAAATGATGAGCGCAATGAACAAACAACAAATGAAATAAGCGCTAAAGGGGGCACTCGATAAGAGTGTCCTTTTCTTTTGGAAAACTTTAGTGTTTAAAACTTTTAAAAATTCTGTATTTTTGATAAACTGAAAACATCGCTCATTTCAAGGGAGGGGGATATAATGAAGGTATTTTTTAATTTAGCGTGGTTTTTTAAACAAGAAAAACGGGCGTACATAACGGGAATTATTTTGTTATTTGGTGTAGCACTTCTTGAGCTTGTTGCACCAAAAGTAATTGGAGTTGTTGTAGACCAAATTAATAACCAAACGCTAACATCTGAAAAGTTGTTACAATGGGTTGTTCTTTTAGTAGTTGTCGGGATTACAATGTATATATTACGTTACATATGGCGTATTATGATTTTTGGGTCTTCTTTAAAGCTCGCGCGCCAATTACGAAAGAAATTATATGAACATTTTACAAACATGAGTCCATCTTTTTATCAATCACATCGTACAGGGGACTTAATGGCCCATGCAACGAATGATATTCAAGCAATCCAACAGACAGCTGGAGCAGGCGTTTTGACGCTTGTTGATTCGTTAGCCGTAGGTGGATGCGTGCTAGTGGCTATGGGGTTTACGATTAGTTGGAAGTTAACATTGTTAAGTTTAATCCCAATGCCGATTGTAGCGATTTCAACTAATTATTATGGTACTTTATTACACAGACGTTTTCATAAAGCACAGCAAGCGTTTTCTGAGATCAATGATAAAGTACAAGAAAGTATGAGTGGAATGAAGGTGATTCGCTCAATTGGTCAAGAAAAGGAAGATTTACAAGCATTTCGAAAAAAGTCAGAAGATGTTGTGCATAAAAATATGTTAGTTGCGCGTATCGATTCATTATTTGATCCAACAATTTCTCTTATTGTCGGCTTTTCATTCTTAATCGCTGTGTGCTATGGATCACTATTAGTTGTTCGCGGAGAACTGACAGTTGGTGAGTTAATTACATTTACAACATATTTAGGGACGCTTGTTTGGCCGATGCTCGCATTTGGTTGGCTATTTAATATTATGGAACGTGGTCGTGCTTCATATGACCGTGTGGAAAAAATATTATCTCAAACTTCAGATGTTGTGAATAAAGATGGAGCGGTACATAAAGAGGCAAGCGGTGATATAACGTTTGCAATTGATACATTTTCCTATAAGAAAAATGAAACTCTCCATATAGAAGATATTCATTTCACACTGAAAAAGGGTGAAACATTAGGTATTGTTGGCCGCACTGGTGCAGGGAAAACGACATTGTTAAAATGTTTAATCAGGGAATATGATCATTTTAATGGATCGCTGCAAGTTGGTGGGAAAGATATTCGTGATATGACGCTGCATGGCGTTCGATCTGCTATTTCGTATGTTCCTCAAGACCATTTCCTATTTTCAGCAAGTATAGGGGAAAATATTGCATTTGGAAAGGCTGATGCTACATATAAAGAAATTGCATGTGCTGCTGATATTGCTTGTATTCATGATGATATTGTTCAATTTCCAGAAGGATACGATACGGTAGTAGGGGAACGAGGAGTGTCTTTATCAGGTGGGCAAAAACAAAGGATTTCTATTGCACGTGCTTTACTAACGAATGCTGAAATTTTAATTTTAGATGATTGTTTATCAGCAGTTGATGCAAAGACAGAAGAAACAATTTTAACAGCGCTGAAACGAGAAAGAGAGCAAAAAACAACGATTATTACAGCACATCGGTTAAGTGCCATTCAACATGCAAATCTTATTCTTGTTGTTGATGAAGGGAAAATTGTAGAGCGTGGTACACATGAACAACTAATGAGGCAAGAAGGTTGGTATAAAGAGATGTATGAAAGCCAGCAGTTAGAAGCGTTAGTTGAGAAGGGAGGCATATAATGGCTGAGAAAAAAAGAAGCGATTTATGGCGATTACTTTCTTATATGAAACCATATAAAGGCTTATTGTCACTAGCATTTCTATTTCTAGTTGGTGCAACCGTTACAGAAATGATGGGTCCGTTTTTAATTAAACAGTTTCTTGATGAACATTTAGTTCCCCGTAACTTTGAACAATCAGCACTTGTAACCTTATTTGTTGTATATATGATTGCTCATTTATTAAAGGTTTTATTTACGTATTTAAATTTATTATATTTCCAAAATATAGCTTTCAAAATTGTGCAAGATATGCGAGTGGAAGTATATGAACATGTACAACGGTTGTCATTAAGCTTTTTTGACCGTACACCAATTGGTACCCTCGTATCTCGTATAACAAATGATACAGAAGCAATTAAAGATTTCTATGTGAGTGTGTTATCAACATTTGTAAAAAATGTAGTATTTTTAATTGGAATTTTAGTGGCTATGTTTTTACTTAATGTGAAACTTACATTGTTTTCTCTTTTATTAATACCAATTATGTTGACGATTATGACCATGTATCGCAGGAAAAGCTCTGTTTTTTATTTAGAACTTCGCAATCAATTAAGTATTTTAAATGCAAAGCTTAATGAATCGATTCAAGGGATGAACATTGTGCAAGTGTTTCGTCAAGAAAAACGGATGCGAAAAGAATTTGAAGAAGTGAATAATAAGCATTACAGTGCTGGGCGCCGTACGTTAAAATTAGATGCATTGTTTTTACGACCGGCAACAGATCTTGTTCATATTGTGGCGATTGCATTGGTGCTCGCATTATTTGGAATTGACGCTTTGAATAGTCCAGTTGAAGTTGGGGTATTATATGCTTTTGTTAACTATATTCATCGTTTTTTCCAACCTGTAAATGAAATGATGATGAAATTATCTTTTTTCCAACAAGCACTTGTTTCTTCATCACGTGTCTTTCATTTGATGGATGAAAAAGATTTAGCGCCTATTCAACAAGGGAATGGAGAGCCGAAAGTACATGAAGGAGAAATTGAATTTAAAGATGTTACATTTTCATACGACGGAAAACGTGATGTTTTAAAAAATGTATCTTTTCATGTAAAACCTGGGCAAACAGTTGCTTTTGTTGGGCATACCGGAAGTGGGAAAAGTACAATTATGAACTTGTTGATGCGGTTTTATGATATTAAAGCGGGTCATATTTTAATAGACGGTGTAAACTTAGAAAAGTTTGAAGAGAAGGAAATTCGAAAGAGAATTGGGCTCGTATTGCAAGATGCCTTCTTGTTTGCCGGAAATGTGAAACAAAACATTCGCATGTATAATGAAAGTATTACGGATGAAGAAATAAAAGAAGCAGCACGTTTTGTTCAAGCAAATACGTTTATTGAAAAGTTACCAGAGCAGTATGATACAGAAGTAGTAGAAAGGGGAGCGGCATTCTCAAGTGGACAAAGGCAACTCATCGCGTTTGCTAGAACGATTGCGACAAATCCGAAAGTATTGGTATTAGATGAAGCAACGGCCAATATTGATACAGAAACGGAAGAGGCCATTCAAACAGCGTTGCAGCGTATGCGAAAAGGTAGAACAACAATTGCGATTGCACATCGCTTATCTACTATTCAAGATTCTGACCAAATCTTTGTTATGCATGATGGAGAAATTATAGAAAGAGGAACACATCAAGAGTTACTGAGTAAGCAAGGGTTATATTACAATATGTATTTACTTCAGAATAAAGGAAGCCTTCAGAAAGCCTTGTAGTATTAAGGTTTTGAAGGCCTCTTTTTTATTCTTTTAAAAATGATCACATTGCTGTAATTTCTGTTACGCCTCACATACTGAATTCGTAATGATATTCTGTTCTTTCAATACATACACCAACTTCTAAATCATCTCCAACTAATATAAAATCTTCATCATACAAATTATAACTTCTTTTTCTAGTGGGTTTTCTTAACTCAGTATTATTACCGATAAAATCTGTAAGTTTGTTGTTGAGAAACATTTGTACTATTGATGAATGAAAGGAATTAAGGAGCGTAGGAAGAATATCGTTTATAAAGAATAAGACGATGCTGTCAAATTATCATACCTATTAATGGAATAAATATGAATTTTAGAAACTTTAGAAGAAAATGAGATTTGGAAATAATAGCAGTTATTGTATTGCAACAGCATAGCAATCTATAAACTCTGCGTCATCTTTCTAAAAAAGGAGGGAGTATTATGCAAGCGTTGTTTAAAAGATGTATGGTGTTGATTGCTGCATTCATTTTACTGGTTACTTCTGTTGGTGGTATTGCAACTGCTGAGACCAATGCTACGCCAATTTATAGGGAGATGCTTCCACCGAAAGAAACATTCAATCCAGGAGATTGGTTTTTAGGTGAGAAGCCTCTAAATTATGATGAAAATAGGCCACCTATTGTTTTTGTGCAAGGGAGAAATGGAAGTGCGGATAGTTGGTATGGAAAAACAGTTTATCACGATGCAAACGATATGTATGATTATGCTTATCGTGCAGGATATCAAACTGTATTTGTTCAACTATATGATGCAGCTGGGAAGGGATCTGCAAGTCAGTGGGATAATGGCAAATTGTTGGCTGCAAAACTAGAAGAGATTTATAATCATTTTGGTAAAAAAGTGAATATTGTGGCTCATAGTAAAGGTGGAATTGACACTCAAGCAGCACTCATTCAATATGGTGCGAATCGTTTTGTAGGAAAAGTCATTACACTGGCTTCGCCGCATTATGGATCAAATTTAGCAGACTTATCGTATAGTTGGTGGGCTGGTTGGCTGGCTTCATTACTCGGACAAAGAGACGATGGCACTTATTCTTTACAAACAGGTGAAATGGCACAATTTCGTTCTGTAATAGATAACAATCCAAATGTTAAATTAAATCGTTACTATACAGTTGCAGGTACAAGTTGGGGACCGGCTTTCTCTGCTCTATCTTTAGGTGGGCTATACCTTTCCGCGTATGGCTCCAATGATGGATTAGTGAATGAATGGAGTGCAAAATTACCTTATGGAACACACTTATTTACCGATTCTAGATTTGATCATGATGATATACGAAAAGGTTCGGCGGTGTTTTCTCGAATTGAACCATATTTACGCACTTCTACCGCCACGTTCGTTCCTTATACTTCAAATAATAATGCTAGAGAACTTGTTAATGATTTAAATACTACTTCTAATCAAACCGTTTTAGGTGGAGAACTAATACAGAATAAATGGATTGATCAAACGTTTGCTGTAGATACAAAAACAGAGGGCGTTGTCTCGGTGTTAACAGCATCTTCAGAAGTGAAAATACAACTTATTTCTCCGTCGGGAAAAGTATATACAAACGAAGATAGTAAGGTCACGATAGGAGATGAAACTTCCTACTTTAAGGGTGCGTCTATTCGGACATTTAAAATAAATCGAATGGAAATAGGGGAATGGCATGTTAAACTAATGACAGCACATGCAAAAGATGCTTATATGATTGTTAGTGATTATAAACAAAAAGCACCGTTTACTTTGAAAATGCCAGGGAAAATCAAAGCTGATAAAGTTGAATTTCAATTGAAACAATCTACTAAAGAACTAGGAAAACAAGAGGATCTTTCTTTCACTGTCCGAGTTGTTGATCGAGAAGGGAATTTAGTATCGCAATCGAATCAGTTGCAAAGGTTAGATGAGGCTGCATTCACAGGCCTTTTGAATCATATTAAAAAGTCAGATGTATATAATGTGACGATTGATATTAAAGGTATTAACTCAGAAGGTAAAGCTTATACTCGTACGATTGTACGTTCGGTGTATATTGAAAAATAAAAAGTATGGAGGTATTACAGTTTAAAGCTTATTTTATGATTCAATTATTGAGTATATTCTTTTCAAAAAGATATAGGAATATGGAAAGAAAATGGATTATAGTAAATAATCAGGTCTAAATGTAGTAAGGCAAAGAATTATAAATTAAAATATATATTTACTTCAAAATATAAGAGGTCTTCAGGAAAAACTACGAGAACAAGGTTTTCCTGAAGGCTTTTTTATACTATCATATCTGATTATCGATATTTTTACTCTACTTTTAAAAATTCAATATGTATTCTATCAACTTCAATTTCAACATATTTGTTAAACCATTTGCTATATTCCGAGAGATACCCATCGCTATCTGTGAAAAGTATATCCAAATTTTACAGAGAGTTATTTTAATACGTAGTATAATAGAATAAAATGGATTTTAAAAGTTTAGGTAATATTTTACTAAGCCATAAAGGAGAAAAAAGATGGAATATGTACTTATATGTGTAATTTTAGCTCTATTAGCTGGAGTATTTGTACTGTTTTATAAGAATAAACAGTTAGAATCAGAAAACCAACAAGTGGAATTTGAAAAGACAAAGTCAATAGAAAACTATCAGAGTGAGATGGCTGCAGCTGTAGCGGATTATGAAGAAAAGCAGGAGACATTAAAAAACATAGAGCGTAAAAAGTACAATAATTTAAAAGAGAGTGCAGCTAGAGAAGTAGAAAACATGAGAGTGATGAAGAATCAATTAGCGATGCAGCATAGTAAAGAGCGTAGTGAAATGCAACAGAAACACAGTAATGAGATACATATGTTACAAGATCTAATTACAGAATTAAGAGCGTATTCTAGAAATGGTGAAGAAATGAATACGCATGAAATATTACATTATATGAAACGGGGATTTGTTCAGGAAGGAATCATAACTGAAGACGAACTACATATTATTCCAAATATATTTCTTCCTAAAGTACATAGTAGAAGAGGAAATAAAATGGGGAATACTCGAGTTGATCATATATTGTTATCGACAACCGGAATATATGTAATTGAGACAACAGAATGGCAAGGAAGAATGATACACGGATTGACGAAAGAAAATGCAGGGGTATATTCATTTATGATTGATGAGATTGGTAAGTATCAAAATGAATATGAGAAGGAAGAGACATTTGTTTTTATGAAAAAGGGAGATTCAATGACTCTAATGGTAGAAAACGTAGGAAACCCCGTTTATAAAGCAAAACATCTTTCAACAATTGTATATGATTACTTGAAAGAGGTTCATTCGCAAGCTCTAAAAGAAGAAGTTAAGCCCACTGTATATTTCGGGAATGAGACAAATGGAAGTGGAAATGAAATGATCGATCTTTCCAATGAAGTACTTCCGAGGTTGAAGGATAGAGAGCAACTTGTTACGTATTTTAGAAAGGAAAGATTGGAAGGGAAAGTACTATATACAGTGCAAGAATTACAAGGGATAAAAGAAATGATTGAATGTATGGGAGAAGTGAAGTTGTAAAAAATCTGATGTGATAAAGGTGATTTTTCATTGGGAGCGTATAGAGATTTTTTATTACGGGCAACATTGTATGTTTATGTTTTTTTATGTTTTTTTATATTTGTTTATATGTATCGCTTTCATATTCATCATTGGCACGACTCATTCGTCTTATAATACTGTGAGTATTTTAGTGGTATCAATTCCGTTTATTCTTTTACTGGCTCTTCAGTGGATCGTTTTTCATTTTTCTGGTGGTAATAATAAGGGCATATTTAAAAGTATTACAATTGTGGGAGCGGTATTATTCAGTATTTGTATCGTACAACTAGGTGTAAATGAGTATAATTCAAAGTTTCAAACAGATAGATGGCTAAAAGATGAACGGAAACGAGTATATATGATAGATGATCTTCTAACGAAACATAAACTAGTGGGAAAACCTAAGAAAGAGATTGTACAATTGTTAGGAAAACCAACTGAGACAAGGCGTTTTGAGGAAATGAATCAAACTGTTTATTACCTTGGAGATGAAAGAGGGTTTATTCCTATAGATAGTGAATGGCTCATTCTTCAATTTGATAATGATGATAAGGTGGTAGAGCATAGGTTATATAAAGATTGAAATGAAAAGCAGAAGATCATTATGAGTTATGGTCTTCTGTTTTTTTGTTAATGAATGTAAAAAAGTAGAAAATGGGATTTCTTGTCTATGTGAATTGAGAAAATTTCATTATACTTTAAACTAGTTTTGTAATCTAGAAGTTTATTAGATTACTAAATAACTTTTATTATGTTAGAAAAGGAGGGAAGTTAACACGAAATGATTCAATACATAACGCGTTAAACAAGTATCATGAAAAAAGGAATTTATAATGTTTTAGCAATGTTAATTGCACTTTAAGTTGTAAGGGTGCCAACTTCTTCATTTGCAGCTCCAGTAGAAAAAACAGTAGCAATATCGACGGATGAATAAGCGTTAAAAAGCATTGAGGAACATATGAAAGAGTATATGGAAGGCGAGGTTAGCCGAGGAGATAATCAAGTGGTTGAAAGTGAAGTGCAAGGAGAATTTCTCGTACATATTATAAAATCAACTCCTTTATACGATTCTGTTGATTTGCAGCATGTAACAGGTGCAGAGCTTTCTGAACCAGTAGTCAAAGCTTCAAAATTCAGTGAAAACAAAGAAGTTAGATGGGAAATCAACTGCCCGTAAAAGTCTCATTGGTGAGAGCTGAAGAAAAGTATCCACTGATTAAAGTTTCACTTTATTGGTCAGAGGGATGCTGGAAAGTTAGAATTTTATAAAAATAAATGGAATTAAAATAGGGAATGATGTGCGGTTAATTTATTGAATATAAAGATAACAAGAAAAAGGGATATACATATGGAAGATTTACAAACACTCGGTTCATTCTTTTTAGGCCTAGGTACAATGTTTGCGGGGCTAGGGGTATTGCTTGCAGGTATTGGTGTGTATACAAAGTTTTCACGTGAATTAAAATGATGAAAGCATCCGTACAGGATGCTTTTTTATTTTTTTTTCAATATGCTACAAAAAGGAATCGTATATTCTTTATGGAATAAGGAATGAAAATGGCAGGGGGAGTGTATATATGGATGCATTGGAACAATTTCATAATCTTACATGCCAGATTCATGACAAGATATTACTGATATAAGGTAACAAGAATGAAAAGGAGGTAAGACGGTGAAAAAAATACCAACTGAAGCCTTGAGTAAGGAATTGATGGAAAGAGAAGGGGTTATATCTATTACAGTTAAAGAATTTGAAAAAATTGAAGTCGCTGGAGTGGTAGTATCTGGGCCAGCAGTCATTTTAATTAATCAAGATTAACAGAGTACATATAATGAATATAGAAAAATAGTGAAAAGCATCCTATGTGGATGCTTTTTTATTTGCTAAAAAAGAAATATATAAGATAATAGAGCCATTGGAGGGGAAAGAAAGTGGCTATTATTATTACAATGTTTCTAATGGGGATTTTATTAGGGTTTGTTGGAGCAGGTGGAGCTGGGTTTATTATTGCAGTGCTCACTCTCGTATTTCATGTGCCAATTCACATAGCGCTCGCGACATCATTAACAGCAATGGCATTTACAACACTTTCTGGAGTGATAAGTCATTATCGAGAAAGAAATGTTGTCATGAAAATTGGCTGTGTTGTAGGAGGATTTGGTGCGCTTGGATCATATGTTGGATCTAAAATTGGTGCTGGGATTCCTGCACAGCTCCTTCATTGGTTTACGGCTGGTATGTTATTTTTATCAGCGATATGCATGTTAGTTCGTTTGTTTTTTGTGCAAAATCAAAAAGAGTTGTCTGCTAGTTTATCAGATCAGTTATCTCCATATGTATTAGGAAAAGGAGCTATGTTAGGAATTGCAACTGGGATATTAGCAGGAGCATTTGGAATTGGTTCAGCACCTTTCATTCAACTAGGATTAATGGCATTACTAGGCTTATCAATTCATCAGTCAGTAGGGACTACAATGCTTGTTATTTTACCAATCGCAATTGGTGGAGGAGTTGGATATACTTCAGCAGGATATTTAGATTACATGTTATTAGTACAAGTTTTAATGGGAACAATGCTCGGGGCATATATAGGCGCGAAGTTTACAAATTATGCACCTCGTATTATTTTGAGGTTTTCGATGATCATGACACCTGTTTTAGCTGGATGTATGTTATTAATGGAATAAGAAATAAAGTACTGGGGGGAAGAGGTGTGTCTGCTCATTTTCATAAATTGTTATGTGTAGGTTTTTGGATTGCATTACTTATATCAGGAATATATCCAAAGGATTCTTTTACATGGGTTTTAGAGGTCGCACCTGCAGCTGTTTTAGTACTCATTTTAATGATTACATATCGACGTTTTCGATTTACAACGTTCACATACGTATGGACTTGGATTTATATGTTGATATTGCTCATTGGAGGCCATTATACATATGCAGAAGTACCATTATTCAATTGGCTACGCGATGCTTATGATTTAGAAAGAAATTACTATGATCGTGTTGGGCATTTTATGCAAGGATTTGTTCCAGCATTATTATCATGAGAAGTACTTATAAAGGTAGTTGAGATTCAAAAAAAAGGATGGCTAGAACTACTTGTAATATCAGTTTGTTTAGCATTTAGTGCATTATATGAGTTGTTAGAGTTTGCAGTTGCAAAATTAACGGGGACAGGAGCAGAAGCATTCCTTGGAACACAAGGAGATGTTTGGGACACACAGTGGGATATGACACTTGCATTAATTGGGGCGATGTTGGCAATGCTATTATTTCGTAATGTTAAAAATATAAAATGATGGATTAATATGTTTTACGTATGAATTATGTAAGTAATTCATATTTCCCATATAAAAGGATTTATTATAATATAATGAGTGTAGCGTCCGAGTATTCGACGCATTACTAGTATTATATCCCTATCCCTTTTCTAAAAATGCGAACAAGTTTTGCCCTATTCTATTCAATGTTTGATTGTATAGAAATATATTGTTCGATGCCCATTATGGAGCGTACATAATGGGGAAATCCCGATCCTTAAAGAGGATGCCCCTAATCTTCATGTGAAAATATGATCGGATGAAGAAAGCTGACCAATGTATGGTCAGCTTTCTTTTTTGTGTAAAAATAATTCTTCTGTAATTTCGGTTTGTAATAGCAGTGTTTTTCCAAAGCGGCGTTTGCATTCATCTCTTACTTTTTGAGTGGCAAGTGTATGAGAAGTGGCAGACACGGTGACAGTTGCTTGCCGAGATTTTCGGTTTTCTTCACAAAAAACACACTCCACAACATATTTAGAAATCATACTCTCATCCTTCCGCTTGAATTTCTAGGAATGAGTTGTCTTTGAAGTTGATATAATCTTTCGTTACAAATTCAGCATTTTCCTCTATTTTCAAGGAGAAGAACAGGGTAAGAAAGAATACTAGGTATGGGAGGAGAGACACATGAAAAGATGGAATGGAACAGCAGCTATATGTGTGAATGAAAAAAATGAAATTTTGATGGTATTACAGGGGAAGAAAGAGGAACCGAAAAGGTGGTCAGTACCAAGTGGTGGACAAGAAGAAGGAGAAACATTAGAAGAGTGTTGTATCCGAGAAGTTGTTGTTTTTATTTTTAGAAAATTCGATAATTAAATTGATTTCAGTTTGAATTTTTGTTAAATTGATAGTTAATTAAGGCTACTAACATATTACAAGTAAAGTTGAGGCGAGTTATGGTACAATCCATTGATCGAGCAATAAGTATTATTAAGTTATTGAATTCTATAAATGACAAAGAATATTGGGCTATTTCTGATATAGCTGATAGAACACATCTCCCAGTTAGTACAGTACATAGGTTACTTAACTCTCTAATGGAGCATGGATTAGTTACGCAAGTTTCAGAAACAAAACAGTATACAACTGGACCAATGTGGATGGAAATAGGGTTACGTCAATTAGAGAAGGTAGACTACAGATCTGTTGCAAGAGAAGTGATGAAGCGTTTGGCCTTTGAAGTTGAAGAAAGTGTTTACTTGAACATTCCAAATGGAACACATTCTATTATTATTGAAAGAATGGATAGCCCTTTAAAAATTCGAGTTATCGATAACTTAGGGGAACAGATTCCTCTTTCGATTGGCGCCGCAAATAAAACGATGCTTGCCAATATGAAAACAAATGAAATGGAATACATTGTAGAACAGTTACTTTCTTCTTTACCAGAACAAAAGCAAATGCTTTTTGATCAACTCGCAATGATAAGAAATGAAGGATATGCTGTGAGTTATGGTGAGAAAACAGAAGGAACAGCTTCAGTAGCTGCATCTATTATAGGATTTAATCATAAAGTAGTAGGAGCACTAAGTATTGGATTAATTAATCATCGTATTAACGATGATCGACTATCTTTTCTTATTAGTAAGGTCAAACAAGCGGCTAATGAAATATCAATAAAAATCGGCAGAACATCGGAATAATAATTTTGATAGTCTGTCGTCATTTTTTTTATTCATATAGTGGAAATGAATTTCATTATGTGGAAAAATAGGGGGATTTATATGTCAAAATGGCAATCAAAAGAACAATTGGTTCAATTATTAAGCGATCTTGTTGAAATTCCTAGTATTACTGGCTCGGAAGCTGAGATTATATTGCCAGATTTTGTTGTTGGCCAACTAACGGATCTAGATTATTTCAAACAAAATTCCAATCATGTGCAAAAAAATCCGACGGGGGATGGACGATATTTTGTTACTGCTCTAGTAAAGAAAAATAATAATACAAAAAATACAGTAATTCTTGTTAGTCACTTTGATGTTGTAGATGTGCAAGATTATGGGAGGTGGAAAGCGGATGCATTTAGCCCTAAAAAATTAACATCTATGTTTTATTCTCATAAAGATGAGCTACCGAATCATGTACGTGAAGATATAGAAAAAGGGGATTGGCTATTTGGTAGAGGAACAATGGATATGAAATGTGGTCTAGCTTTGCAAATGGCAATGGTTGAGCAAGCTTGTGAAGGGAAGTTTGACGGAAATGTCCTTTTATTAGCTGTTCCAGATGAAGAAGTGAACTCTGTAGGAATGAGAGCTGCTGTTCCAAGATTATTAGATTTAGCAAAAGAACATAACCTAGAATATAAAACGGTTTTAAATTCAGAGCCTATGTTTACGCGTCATCCTGGTGATCAAAATAAGTATATTTACACGGGTTCTATTGGTAAGGTGTTACCTGGTTTCCTTTGTTATGGAAAGGAAACACATGTAGGCGAACCTTTTGCGGGATTAAATGCTAATTATATGGCTTCATTATTAACAGCTGAATTAGAATTGAATACGGAACTTTGTGATATTGTAGAAGGCGAAGCGAGCCCTCCACCAACTAATTTGTTTCAAAGAGACTTAAAGGAGGATTATTCTGTACAAATTCCTCATCGTGCAGTCACATTGTTTAATTTATTTTTACTAGAAAAAACGATGACAGATGTAATTTCGTTGTTACATCAAAAAGTAACGAAAGTAGCAGAAAAAATCGAAGACTCGTATGAGAAGCGAGCATATCGTTTTTCTAAGTATAATCCGTTCATACCGCCTAATCTTAAAGTAAATGTATTAACGTATGAAGAGCTTATCGCTTATGCAATTGAACAACATGGGCAAGAAAAAATAGCTGATATTCAATCTACTGTTATAAAAAATAGTGAAGATAAAGATGATCGTGCGGTAACAATTGATTTAGTTGATAAATTAGCTATTTTATGTAAAGAAAAGGCACCAATGATTGTGCTTTTCTTTGCCCCACCGTACTATCCAGCTGTGAGTTCACGTCACAATCCTTTAATTAAAGAAGTAGTTAGGGAAATGGAAAGATATGCTCACTACAATCATGGAATTACATTTGAAAATCAAAATTATTTTGGAGGAATTTCAGATTTAAGCTATGTAGGCTTACAGTATCCAGTTGATTCAATGAGCTCACTTGTAGAAAATATGCCATTATGGGATAAAGGCTATTCAATTCCGCTCCAGGAGTTAGAAGAGTTTGATGTTCCAGTATTAAATATGGGACCAGTAGGAAAAGATGCACATCAATGGACAGAACGTCTGGACATAAATTACGCATTTGAAACGCTATTAGATATGTTGTCTATATGTATTGAAAAATTACTTGTTTCAAATAAAATTACACAGTCATAGTTATGTTTGTGTAGGAGAGAAGGGAATTAAGAAAAGGATAGAAATTGTAGCGTTATACTACAGTTCCTATTCTTTTTCTTGTAATGATTTATTTTTATTCAAAGCCCGATTGATCGGGATAAATAAAATAAGAGTATAGTGTTGTTTAATGTAACCAGGATAAGAAAAGTGGTACAATGACTAAACTTGCGCCAGCTGTTAGAAGCATGGATAAACTTGCAATTGTACCTTCCACTGGTCCGATTTCGAATGCTTTTGAAGTACCGGTACCGTTTGCACTAGTACCTAGCATAATACCTTTCGCGATGGCGGTTTTAATACGGCATATGCGAATAAGAGAAGGGCCTAAGAGTGCTCCAGTTAGTGCTGTAAGTACAACGAATACGGCTGTTAATTGTGACATACCACCAATCATTTCTGAGATTGCCATGGCAATTGGTGTTGTGACAATGTGCGGTGCTAAGCTATGTTCTAGTGATGAATCAATGTGAAAAGCATCTGCTAGAAGAGCTGAAGTAATAACAGATAATAATGAACCGACAATGACGTTAATTAAAATTGCACTCGCATGTTTTTTTAATAAATCAAAGTATTTATAGATGGGCCATGCAAAAGCTACGGTTGCTGGTTTTAATAGTTCAGTTAACCAATGGCCACCAGAATCGTATGTTTCATAAGATGTATCTAGTCCAAGTAATAACACGATTAAAACAATTGGACAAACGAGAAGCGGTGAAAGTATACTCCAATTCCAGCGCTGATATAGTTTCTTAGAAATCCAATATGTTAATAGTGTTAATAGTAAACAAAAAAAGCCGATCATTGTGCTGATCCTTTCCGCTTTAATAGCAGTTCTGTTAAGATTCCAGTGACGAGTGTTACACAAAGGGTACTAATCATGATAATCAAAATGAGATCGATACCATATTGTGATAATGTATCTTTGTAGCGGATAACAGCGACGGCAGAAGGAATAAAAAATAAAATAAGTTCTTTTAATAAAAAATCCGCTCCGTCTTGAATCCACTCTTTTTTCACCAAGTTAAATTTTAATGACATTAATAATAAAAAAATTCCGATAATACTTCCTGGAATTAGGAGGTGTGCCTGCTTTGTGATCCATTCACCTGTCCAAGCGAAACAAAATAATAGTAAGATTTGTCCGCTTAATTTCCACCATTTCATACAGTAACACCGCTTTCGATTTTTTTCATAAAAATTGTAAAAAGAATTAACAATTTCTACTATACGTCCTTTCAAAATATTTGTCTAATATATAAATTATATGTTATTAATTTATTATACATATTAATCGAAAAGGGGATCTCAAATGGAATTACGGCATTTGCAATATTTTGTTGTTGTAGCAGAAGAGCTACATTTTGGACGAGCAGCTGCTCGCTTACAAATGACACAGCCACCGCTAAGTCAACAAATTCAGCAATTAGAGAAAGAGATGGGAGTTACATTATTTTCAAGAACGAAGCGGAAAGTTGAGATGACAGAAGCAGGAGAGATGTTTTTAAAAGAAGTGAAAAAAGCATTTGATCAAATTGAGAAGGCAGTAGAAGTCGCGCAAAGTGCACAAAGGGGAGAAGTTGGATCACTTTCAATTGGATTTGTAGGGGCAGCGATATATGATATTTTACCGTCTATTGTTAGGGAGTATCGAAAGAAGTTTCCAAGAGTATCTGTTGCACTGCATGAATTATCGACACCGGATCAAGTTCATGCGCTCCATGATAATCGTATTGATGTTGGATTTTTACGTCCACCAATTAATACACAATTACTAGAATTAGAACCAATTCAAAAGCTTTCGTGTACACTATGTTTACCAAAAGCGCATCCATTAGCAGAGAAAGAAGAAATTCATATTGAAGATTTGCAAGATGAACCATTTGTATTTATAACAAGACCCGTTTGGCCTGCGTTATACGATACAATTTTATCGTTATGCAGGAATGCTGGATTTAGTCCACACATTGTGCAAGAGGCAACAGAGTATCAAACCGTTATGGGGCTTGTAGCTGCAGGAATTGGTATAACCGTTATTCCGGTATCGGCAAATAAGTTATATAAAACAGAAGTGGTGTACAAGGCAATATTTGATTCTAAATTTGTAGCTGAAATGTCAGTAGCATATCGGAAAACAAATAGTAATCCTGAGCTGTTAGAGTTTTTAAAAATTGCGAGAGAAAAAAAACGAATTGAAGTTGAAAATGATAAGTAAGGTGACAGAAATGTGATAAAAGAGGAGATGCTATTGTGATGCATCTCCTCTTTTTATTTCAATAATGAATAAGTAGACATGTTCATTTTCTTGAATTAATCGTTGGCGTGAGCTTTCATCTTCTATAGAGAGTGAAGATATATGATTTTTATTTGTTTTTATCCAAGCAGCAAGAACTGTTCTTTTATTATATTCTATTTTTTTAGAGCTGCTAATTTCTTCAAATGCAGACCCATTAATATTAGGTAAGCTATTTTCAGAAACAGTCATTGAACTATCGTCAATACCCATGAACCATTGCCAAGTCTCGTTGTTCGTATGTTGAAACATTTGTTGACCAACGGCTAATCTTATTTTTTTGTCTTTAAAGTCGGAAGAAGAAAACCCACCCATATCTTTTACCTTTTCTCCATTCTGGTAATATCCAATATTTGTAAATATTTCAACTTGTTTATGAGGAATGGTAACTTCATAAAAAGAGACATGTCCTTGTTGTAAGGGTAATAATTGCAAAAGCGCAGTTTCTTTTTCTGATAAATTATATGGTTTTACAGTTGTGTACGAGTTTATATTTTGTTGGACGCCGCAACTACTAAGAGAAGTAATCAATAAAATGATGCTGAGAAGTAGTGTTTTTTTCATTTAATCCCCCAATATTAATATATTAGATTTTTATGGGAATTCTTCTATTTCAATGTAACCTTAGACATAAAGTCATTTTTCTGCGACTTAAGACCTAGTAGAGACTCCGATTGTAGTTCGATGTTAAAAAAGTCATATTTTTATACACTAGTAGTATGGAATACTGGACGTTAAGAAGTAAGGTAGGGGAATCAATTATGTCTTTATTTCGGTTAGCAAAGAAAAATATACAAAACTATGCTGCCCAACGATTAAAGCAATTTATATGGATTGCAATGAGTACAATGCTATATTTTTTCATTATATCTATCCGATCTAATGAAGCGGTAATAGAAAAAATACAGCATATACCGTTTTTGTTAGCTACACTATATTATGGGGAAGTACTGTTGTTTTTTGTATGCACTGCTGTTGCATACAAAATGACAAAAAGATTTTTAAAAAATAGGAAACAAGAATTACTGTTGTATGAAACTGCCGGTATGAAAAAAAGAAAAATATTTTGTTTGTTATGTCAGGAGCAGTTTTTGATTTACGGTGGAGCGATTCTTTTTGGTTTTATTCATGGGATGCTGTTTTTGAAATTATTTACAGTGATTTTTATAAAGTTAATAGGAGTTCATGGAATAAATAGCGCACCGATTACGTTATACGCAGTATCAGTAACGACAGTGTTGATCGTTATAATCATCTTATTATCAATATGGCAATGTTATAAAATTATTCAAGAATTTAAATATGAACAATTAAATAAAGTCGAGGAAAAGGCATGAGGCATCATGTCTTTTTGTTCGTTTTACAGCAGAAAATAATCATGATACAGTGTAAAGAACTGAAAAAAGTGTTAGAGAGAAAGGTTGTATAAAATGGTAAATAAACAATCTATAGTGAGAGTAGAACAACTAACAAAGCGAATCGGCTCAAAGACATTAGTAGAAAATATAAGTTTTGAAGTAAAGAAAGGCGAAGTTGTTGGTTTATTAGGGCCAAACGGTGCCGGGAAAACAACATTAATGCGAATGATGGTTGGTATGATTCGCATGACGGAAGGTGAAGTCTGGATAGATGGTCAATCTGTAAAACAGCAATTTGAAAGTACAGCTGCAAAAATTGGTGCTGTAATCGAAAATCCAGAATTCTATCCTTTTTTAAGTGGTTATGAAAATTTGACATATTTTGGGCGTATGAATAGTAACGTTACAGAAGACCGTATTAATGAAGTTGTCCAATTACTAGGTATGGGACAGGTTATTGACCGAAAAGTAAAAGCATATTCACTTGGTATGAGGCAACGCTTAGGAATTGCACAAGCACTTATACATAACCCGGATGTACTTATTTTAGATGAACCAACAAACGGGTTAGATCCAAATGGTATCCATGAGATGCGTATGTATATAAAGAAAATTGCACATGAACAAGGAAAGGCCGTTCTTGTATCGAGTCATTTATTATCTGAAGTTGAATTAATGTGTGATCGCGTCATTATCATTCAACATGGAGAATATGTAACGACGCAAAGTATTCAACGAGATGGAAGTTTGGAAATGGAGACGATTCATATACGTGTTGATGATGTGAAGCGGGCAGCGGATCTTTTAACGTATGATGCTGTAATTCAAGATAATGAATTGATTCTTACTGTGGAAAATGAAGAAATTCCAAATGTGATTCGTACATTAACAGAAAAAAGTATTCGTATTTATCGTGTTTATGAAGAAAGAAAAACATTAGAAGAGAAGTTTTTAGAATTAACAGGAGGCAAGGATATTGTTTAATTTAGTTTATAACGAACTGTATAAAATCTTTAAGCGAAAGCGAACAATGATACCGTTTGTTGTTATTGCAATTTTAGTTATTGGTTTAGGATGGGTTTCTGTTAAATACTTTCCGTCTTTATCAGGAGATTGGAAAACAGAGTATACGGAGCGAACGGCAGAAATTGAAAAGAAACTTGGAAGTACGAAACAGGATATTATAAATCAAAAATCAGGAGATGAGCTCGTTAAAGAGTATCAGCTTAAAATCAAGCACTTAGATACGAATACACCACCTGCAGATGCTTCACCTCTAACTTTTATGAGAGATACCGGATTAATTGTTTTTCCGATTTTATTACCATTTATTCTTGTATATGCTAGTACAATTTTTGCAAATGAGTACAACTGGGGAACTTATAAATTCTTAATGATTCGCCCGGCGAATCGATTAAAAATTTTAACAGCGAAATATGTTGCGATTGTTATTTTTTCTGGATTACTATTTATATTTAATATGCTTTTCTCACTGTTATGTGGGTTTGTTATTTATAAGTTTCAACAGCCAGCATGGACGGAATTTATTGTACAAAATGGTAGTATTATTGAGCGGAATATCTTTGGTGATGTGAGCCAGTATTATCTATTAGAATGGCTACCAACTCTTGTGTATGCAGCGCTTGCTTTTATGATTTCTGTTCTAACAAGATCAAGTGGGGGTGCAATAGGTATTTCTTTATTTGTGGCATTATCTGGTGGAATCATTTTAATGCCAGCATCTAGATATGAATGGATGAAATTTTTATTACCGGCAAATACAGATTTATATGGAATATTACAACATGGAAGCGTAGTTTCAGGGATAACATTCCCATTTGCCTCTTGTATTCTGATGATTTATTTACTTGTTTTCCTAGGTATTTCCTATACTGTATTTTCAAAGCGCGATTTAACATAATAATAGATGGAAAAACCGTTAAGAAGAATGATCTTAACGGCTTTTTTATCGTAATTTGTTAATAGCTTCTTGAGCTAATAAAGCAAAATATTGTGCGCTTATAGGTAATGCTCCTTCATCTAATGTAAAAGCAGGGTGATGCCATTCTTGTGTCCCAGCCGTTCCCATAAAGACGAATGAACCAGGTATATTTTGTTGATAAAATGAAAAATCTTCTCCTGCCATAGAAGGTTTTGGTGAAATAATTTGGAGGCCCATTACTTGAGCAATATGGGTAGATAATTCTGTAAGTTTTATATCGTTATGAACGGCAGGAGGACCTGGATACCAATGCAATTTCGTTTCAACACCTAGTGCATCAGAAACCCCTTTAATAATACGTTCCATCAGTTCTGGTATTCTTTGGCGTGTTTCAGGTTGGAATGTACGAACGGTTCCTTCTAAAGTTGCTTTTTCAGGGATAACGTTCCATGTATTTCCTGAATGAATGTTTGTTACACTCACGACAGCGTTATGAAAAGAGCTTACATTTCGGCTTACAATTGTTTGTAGTGCCATAACAATTTGAGAAGAGGCAACAATTGGATCAACACCAGCATCAGGTACAGCTGCATGTGTTCCAACTCCTTGTATTTCAATCTCAAAACGATCAACGCCGGCCATAAGTGGTCCATCTTTTATACCAATTGTACCAACTGGTAAATCGGGCTTATTGTGCATACCAAAAATGGCTTGTACGTTTTCTAAATGACCAGCTTCTATTACTTTGCATGCTCCGTCTCCGCTTTCTTCAGCAGCTTGGAATATGAATCTAACAGTTCCATTAAGTGAAGATTCATTTTCTTTTAATAAGTAGGCAGCGCCGAGAATAGATGCTGTGTGAAAATCATGTCCACATGCATGCATTTTACCAGGATTTTTAGAAGCATAAGATAAATTAGTTTCTTCATGTATAGGAAGAGCATCAATATCAGCACGGAGCACAATAATTGGTCCATTCTTATCACCGGAAACTTCTGCGATTACGCCAGTTTTTAAATTAGAACTAATAATTGTGATGTTAGCTTCGTTTAACCAGTTCTGTATCGCTTTTGTTGTTTCTGTTTCTTCATAAGATAGTTCTGGATATTGATGTAAATGCCGGCGGATGGAGATTAACTTCTCTGTTAATTGATTTGTGATGGGTTTCATCTATTTTGCCTTCTTTCTCAGGATAAACTTCAATTTATATTTTAAGTATATTAAAATAAAAAATCTATTCATTAGTAATTATATAGGAGTTTAGTGTTTTTAATGAATCTGTAAGAGAAAAATAGCCCTTAAATTAATTTTGAAATTTTTCACATGTTATTATTTACAAGGAATTCATAAATACAAGATATACTAAAAAAGAGGTTTCTCAAATGAGAAGCCTCTTTTCGCCTATGCAGCAACTTTCTTATGTGTATGATGTTTTCGATATCGTCCGCGCATTGCATATGCAATTTGTGGAATTGCAATACCAACCAAGATAAGTGATACACCAAGCCATTGAGAAGAGAGTACCGCTTCTTTTAAAACGAATACAGACATAATTGTTGTAACAGGTAATTCGGCTGCACCAAGAATAGTGGCTAAGCCGGAACCGATTTTTGGAATTCCGATTGTAAAGGCGATTGATGGAATAACAATACTGAATGTTCCTAATCCTAAACCGTATTTCCAAAGTCCTTGTGAAATAGCCCCATTAAAAATAAATGTTGGTGGGAATACTACCATTACTAAAGTTAAAGCGCCAGCCATTAAGAGGACGCCTCTTGGTAATGAGGGCACTTCGACAGCGACCTTACCACTTACAAAAATGTAGGTTGCAAATGTAACAGCAGATAGTAAACCTAATATGATTCCAGTTGTATCGAAGTCACCTGCTGATTTTTCTAATAATCCGCTCGATAAGAATGTACCCGCAAGTAAAAAGAGAACAGAAATGATTTTTTCTCTTGACGGTAATGTTTTTGTTGCTACAGCTTCAATGATAATACCAACCCAAACGAATTGGAATAATAGTATAATGGCAATAGATGCCGGTACAGTTTTCAGTGAAGCATAATAAAAGATACCGGTAAAACTAGCTGATGTTCCAGCGACAAATAAAATAAGCATTTGTTTAAGTGGAACGCGGTGTCTAGAAAAAAGAAGAGTAATTCCAAGTAAAATAAACCAACCGAACAAATATTGACTACCAATTACTTCTCCAAGTGAAAAACCTTCTGCGTATGCAAGTTTAACAAAGATAGCTAAAATTCCATAGCTACATGCTCCTAATAAAACTAAAAGAGAATAACGAAGCATGAAAATTCCTCCCATCCTATATATTAAGTTGTTCCAAAACGGACATATATAACTAGATGGAAGTATACAAAATTAAAAATGAAGGGTCAAATGAAAGAAAAGTGTGATATTTTATAGCGTAATAATAAAAGTATGATATTTATGCATAATCTTGAAATTTATAATTATAGAAGTATTGTAAGATAGGGAACGAGTTGTATAAAGTTATCATTTAAAAAAAATATTTTTCACAGGAAATACCTAGCGTATAGGAGGAAAGTATACAAATGATTTGTTGTTTAGAAAAAGCTTTGATATGTTAATGAATGACAGAATATATTTATAATAGAAGGAAAATGAAACCGCTTCAGAAAGAATATATAAATCCATTTTGATTTTTCGACATATAAGCCATGGTTATGGATAACAAAAGGTGACTGCTACTTGTTTTCTCTTTTTGTTTTCACTTGGCATGGGGCAGGAAAAGGATCTGACCGCTTCTATGCATGGCGGGATGCTCTCTCCCACCTAAAAAGAAGGATTTTATTTCGGTTTTTTAATTTATATTTATATAGCAGTGTGCAGCTATTTTTTCTTATTAAAATGTTGTAAATAGTGAATTCATGAATTGTACATAGTATTTTCTTTCATTTTTGCTACAATATTGTAGAAGAGAGGAGTGAAACGATGCAAGATATTAATATTTTTTTAGCGTTTGGTGCGGGATTCTTATCATTTATTTCCCCTTGTTGCTTACCGCTTTATCCAGCATTTTTATCGTACATAACGGGAATGTCAGTTTCTGAATTAAAAGAAGAAAATGCGATGCTTCGTAAAAGAAGTATGATACATACGGCGTTTTTCTTACTTGGATTTTCAATTGTCTTTATCGCAATTGGTTTTGGTACGAGTTTTATCGGATCATTTTTCCAAGATTATAAAGATTTAATCAGACAGTTAGGGGCACTATTCATCATTGTATTTGGACTTGTAATTGTGGGGGTATTTAAACCGAAGTTTTTAATGCAAGATCGAAAATTTACATTTAAAAGTCGTCCTAGTGGTTATATTGGATCTATTTTAATTGGCTTGGCATTTGCTGCTGGCTGGACACCTTGTACAGGACCCATTTTAGTAGCTGTAATTGGACTGGCTACTACGAATCCAGAATCAGCAATGCTATATATGATTGCTTACATACTTGGATTTGCAATACCATTTTTTATACTTTCATTTTTTATTACGAAAATGTCTTGGATTAAACGACATAGTGGGACATTTGTGAAAGTAGGCGGATATATCATGATTGTTATGGGTATATTCTTATACTTTAATTGGATGACAAAAATTATAGCGTATTTCTCAAGTTTATTTGGTGGTTTCACCGGTTTTTAGTATTATCCTGTGAAAATGTTGGAAATACTAACAGAAAAGCATATAATGAAACTAGATTTTCATATTGCCACAAAAAAGGATGAGAAAGTATGAACATAGTTCTTTTGTCGAGTATTGTTGCCGTTTGTATGGCTGTTGGTGCGATGTTCATTCGTTTAAAAGCAGCGAAGAAACCTGCAACATTGAAAAAAATCATTCTCCCACCATTTTTTATGAGTACGGGAGCATTGATGTACATTTTTCCGGAATTTCGCCTAACGCCAGCAGAAGTGTTAGAAGCAATCGGTGTAGGTTTGTTTTTCTCAATTTTTCTTATTAAAACATCTAAATTTGAAGTGCGTGGACAAGAAATTTATTTAAAACGCTCCAAAGCTTTCGTATTTATTTTAATTGGTTTGCTCGTGGTACGTATTGTCTTTAAAACATATTTAAGTCAATCGCTTGATTTAGGGCAAATAAGTGGTATGTTCTTCTTACTTGCTTTTGCAATGATTGTATCTTGGAGAATCGCAATGTATCGCTCATTCACGAAATTGCAAAAGGAAATGGAAAAAGAAGATGGATTTTATAATGAGAAAGATATGAAATTAACGTAAAAAACCTCAAGATTCCTTGAGGTTTTTTATTATGTTAACCGAGAAGTTCCCCTCCTCTAAACGAAGTGAAGGTAGGGGTAGGTCAATTAGCCAGCAGTGATTGATAACGGGAATAGTCAATTTGCTTTTCTTGTAATTTTTTAATTAAAAACTTATGATCTCGTTTTGGAGTTGCTACAATATATCCTTTAATAATTAAATCTTCAGTTATTTTCGTGGCTTTTTCTTTTAACGCTAGCTCTCCGATTTTACCAGCAATTTTAGATCTTGCGACATCGCGGAAAAGTTCAGGGACTGGACTTACAAGTTCTTCTAATAATTGTTTTTGCTCATCATCCCATAAATGCCGTGTGTGATCGATATAGTGTTGTTCCCAATCTAAAATAGACATGCCGTCTTCTTTCGGTAGGCGTTTTAAGAATTTTCGGAACATGAAATATCCACCAATAGACATAAGGCCTAGTAAAATAACAGTCCAAGTAACAATAAACCAACTAAACCATCCTTCGAGCAAGTGTATCCCCCCTTTGCGATAGCAGTTTTCCTTTACTAGTATTATAATCGGTGAAATTGATAGAAAGCAAGAACGCTTGGCCATTTTGACCAAGCGTTCTGAATTAAACGAAGTATAGTTGTTCAACACGTAATAGGTCATTATCATCTTCTAAATATTCAATAATAAGTGTGCCGACTTTACGATCTTTATCTTCAGTTGTGAAAATAGAGTAAGAAGTAAAACGTTTTGTTGATAGGCCGCTAATATGTGTAGGCAGAGAAATGTAGTCGTTATCGCGGAAAAACTCCATGAGTTCAACATCTTCAAATTGTTTTCGATCTACTGCTTGATTTGTGTAGCGACGTTGTAGTTGTTTTAAAGATTCGTTCCAAGAAATTACTTTTGTATCGTATACCATTTGTTCTATCTCCTTACTATATGTAATTATTCAGAACGTATGTTCTAATCTAGTATACCCTGTTTCTAATAAAAGGGAAAGCAAAAAATAATGTAAGCTTGGATTTCCAAGCTTACATAAAAGGCGTCCATAATCATCTCTGTTTTTTATTATAAGCTAGATAGAAATAGGAAACAAGGTAGGGAGTATTTTGTTGATAGTTTATAAAATTCCGTTTATTGTAAAAAAGAGGTTTATTTTAGTGGGAAAGGGTAAAAGAAATGACGTATATAATTTCACTTCAAGGACCAATGGCAAGCGGAAAAACAACGTTAGCAAGAAGATTAGAAAAGCATGGATTCCCAATATTGTATGAAAACCCTTATGGAATTGTAGAAAAAAGAAAAAATTTAAATTTGGATATTTACACAAAAGAGGGATTTATTACAAATCAAAGGATGTTTATTGAAGCGAAAATAAAAGAAATTCAGAATGCGCGAGGGCGTATTGTGATATTTGATCGTGGTTCAGAAGATATTGAATTTTATACAATATATTTTCCGAAATTGATAGGGATGGATTGGGATATTGAAAACGAACTAAAAGATGAATTGTATAAATTAAGAAGATGCCGTTCAGATGCGATTTTTTATTTGGATGTTTCTAAAAAGATATTGCAAGAGAGAAAGAAGAATGATAATACGAGAAGACGCAGTACGTTTGAAAAACAGCTAGAATTAGTAGAAATAGAAAAACAATGGTATAAACAATTTCCGGTTACATATGTGAATACTGATGAAGTGACAGTAGAGGCAACAGAGGTATATTTCATGAAATGGGTGAAGGAGAAAAGCATATGAAGAAATTGCTCTTAAACAAGGGCTTTAATATAGAGTGAAAGGTCATATTAATTCAACGCTTCTAATGGTATTCTAGTAAATTCATGTGAGGAGATGAAGGCCATTATGATACTAAAAAAGTCAATCTCCTATTGGAGATCGACTTTAAAGCTTTTCTTCAAGAAAAGCATCTGTTTAGCTTAATAACTAAGACTTTATTGCATCTATAATTAACGATGGAAAAACAAGTTTATCCCCTTGATTTCGTGGATCATATTTTTTTGAACGAAAAATAACCCCATCGACTCCATCCCACTCATTGTAATGAAAACTCCCCTCTTCGTCACAATATTCAAGTAATTTCACTTCGAATCCAACAGTTTCAAAGATTTTCCTTAAAATTTCATAATTATGAACTATTTTATGACTAGCTGCGGGATGGTCTTTAGGTCCAGGTCCCCCAACTTGTACACCCTCTTGGTATTCTTCATCTGGGAAAAATGCATCAGGAACGGCGCATCGAATATAACCACCATGCTTTAAAAATTCATAACATACTTTCGCCGCTTCTATGCCTTCTTCATATGATAAATGTTCCCATACATGCTCCGCTAAAATTACCGCTAAAGAATTAGGATCAAACCTTTTTATCCAATCTCCTCTTTTTAATAAATTCAATTCTTCCTCATTTGTATGTAACCAGCCAGGATTATTATTATATTCCCCTGCACCAATTACCAGCTTAATTTCCTTTTGTTTTATAGCCAACAGTTTCACCTCTTGTATTTTTATCTATTGTTATATTTATAATGTGTAATTTTCTTCTTAGGGTATCGCCATATCAACATCAACCTAAGATAAATTTGAAGAATTTGTTATAAAGTAGATTCAAACTTATTTTGTACACCGATAAATAGCAAGTGTTTTTGGATCACGCCATACTCCACCATGAAGAGATAATTCATTTTCTATTTCAATGGTCAGCCATTCTTTCATTTCTGAATGAAGATGAATGTCATCAGGTATGTTTAAAGATGGAAACATACTAGAGATATAGTTAACGATAGGTGTAGCATGATGAAATAGAAGTGCATTATGAATAACTGTTTCCTCCACAGTTTGAAAAACAGATTGTAATAATTGTTTTCCGTTTTCTAAACAAAATGGAGAAGCTGATGGTGAATTTTCGGGTAAATCGAATGAGACTAACATTTTGTTACACATCTCATCCATACGGGGTAATGAGATTTTGGAATTTGTCGTGGCTAGGAACCTGCCTTTAGGAAAAATTACTTTATGGAATCTTTGAATTGTTTTTTCAACATCCGTCATGTGATACAGCATATGTCTTGCGATGATCCAATCATAAGAATCAGCTGGGAAAGGAAGTTTGGTAGCGTCTCCAAGTTTCCATTCAATATTTACATGTTGCTGTGCTGCATTCATAGCAGCTTCTCGCAGCATAGTTGTAGATTGATCCAGACCAGTGAGATGTCCCTTATGATCGTTTTTTTGTAGCAGTGCAAGGAATTTCCCGTTAGCGCATCCAACCTCTAATATCTTTTCTGTTCCTTGTAATTGTAAATGCTCAATTACAACTGCATCTAAGTCTACTCGTTTTTCTTCATATTTTTTATGGGTATCAATCCGTGTTTGAAGATGATTACTTACAGCGTATTGTCTTTTTACGTCATTCATTTTTTCTGATTCCACCTTTATGCAAAATTGCTGAATAGCATGTGTTAAAACATCTGTTTTATTTAGGCCTTCATAATGAAGTGTTGCTTCAAATCTTTCTAGTAATCTTTCGTCAATTCGAAAGTGAATATCTTTTCTCTTAACCAATTTTGGGTCCCCCTTACAGCTGTTAGTGAGACTATAGCACGCTTTAGAATTTTCTGTAAATAAAGTGTGTACACAATGGTAACAGAGTATTGAAAAAATTATTCAAATAATTATTCAAATAATCGTTTAAACTATTGACGATTAAACCGTTTTCATATATTCTTAAATTAAGTAATATTCAAACAATTCACAAGAAATGAGAGAGTCACATGCTTCTTCAAGGAACACATCGAATTGGTCGTATGGCTATGTTGTTGGCGCTTGCGGACGAGAATGAAAGCCTTGTATTATCCATTCCAAAAGGTTGGAAATATTGTACTGGGAAAGTTGGTTCTATGAATTCGCAAAAGGTTGTCGCAGCAATGGAAACAGCGGCTAAAAGCAACCAAGTTATTGAAACAGACGTTTACAGAGAAACGCATGCACTTTATCATGCAATCATGGAAGCTTTGTACGGAGTGACGAGAGGTCAAATTCAGTTAGCAGACGTTCTTCGTACGGTAGGTCTTCGGTTTGCAATTGTGCGCGGTACACCATACGACGGGAAAAAAGAAGGCGAATGGCTTGCTGTTGCACTTTATGGAACGATAGGTGCGCCTGTAAAAGGATCTGAGCATGAGGCGATTGGTTTAGGAATTAATCACATATGATTTGCCCATAGTCTATTAGTTAGAAGGGGGCCTTGCTTTTTGGGACAGAAGTCTGTCTTAAAAAGGTAAGGTCCCCTTTTGCTCTTTTAAGGAGGAAAAAGGATGATTACGTTAACAGGACATTCATTGACAGTAGAAGAAATGAAACGTTTGTTGTTTGAAGGGAAAGGGGTAACAGCTTGCCCAAACAGCATGAAAAAAGTGGCTGAGTGCCGTGAAGTTGTAGAAAAAATCGTAGAGGATGGAAAAGTTGTTTACGGTATTACAACTGGGTTTGGAAAGTTTAGTGATGTACTCATTCAGAAAGATGATGTAAAGGCACTTCAACATAACTTAATTCAATCACATGCATGCGGAATTGGCGATCCATTCCCTGAAGAAGTATCGCGAGGAATGTTGATTTTACGCGCTAATACGATGTTAAAAGGTGTATCTGGTGTTCGTCCACTTGTTGTAAATAGGCTGTTAGAGTTTGTAAATCGTAAAATTCATCCAGTTGTCCCGCAGCAAGGTTCATTAGGCGCGAGCGGTGATTTAGCTCCATTATCCCATCTTGCTCTTGTTCTATTGGGAGAAGGTGAAGTGTTCTATAAGGGGAAACGCGTTCATGCGATGGTAGCTCTGACAGAAGAAGGACTAGAGCCAATCGAATTAGAAGCGAAAGAAGGGCTTGCGTTAATCAATGGTACGCAAGCGATGACAGCGCAAGGAATCCTTTCTTATATCGAAGCTGAAGCGATTGCTTATCAATCAGAATTAATTGCTTCAATGACAATTGAAGGATTGCGCGGCATTATCGATGCATTTGATGAAAATGTGCATAAAGCACGTGGCTATAAAGAACAAGTGGAAGTTGCAAAGCGTATTCGCGATGTACTTCAAGATAGTAAACTTGTAACAAAGCAAGGGGAGCTTCGTGTACAAGATGCATACTCACTTCGCTGTATCCCGCAGGTACATGGTGCTTCTTGGCAAGTTTTAAATTATGTTAAAGAAAAATTAGAAATTGAAATGAACGCAGCAACAGATAATCCACTTATTTTTGATGGAGGAGAAAAAGTAATTTCTGGTGGGAACTTCCACGGACAACCAATTGCGTTTGCAATGGACTTTTTGAAGGTCGGGATGGCAGAACTTGCGAATATTTCTGAACGCCGTATTGAACGTCTTGTGAACCCGCAGTTAAATGATTTACCACCATTTTTAAGCCCGGAGCCAGGACTCCAGTCTGGTGCAATGATTATGCAATATGCGGCAGCTTCACTTGTTTCAGAAAATAAAACGCTAGCTCATCCAGCAAGTGTTGATTCGATTCCATCATCAGCTAACCAAGAAGATCATGTAAGTATGGGAACAATTGCTTCACGTCATGCACATCAAATCATTCAAAATGTAAGACGCGTTCTTGCAATTGAAATGATTTGTGCAATGCAAGCGGCGGAATATCGTGGTATTGAAGAGATGAGTACAGTAACGAAAGCGTTTTATCACCAAGGACGTCAGCAAGTACCGTCAATTACAAATGACCGTATTTTCTCAACAGATATTGAAAATATTGCACATTGGTTAAAAACAAGTCGCTTTACATTAGAACGATTGGATGTAAATGCAACACTATAAAAAGGGAAAAGGGAGAGATTAAAATGGAAAACGTAAAACAAACAATTCGCGCGCCAAGAGGAACAGAATTACAAACTAAGGGCTGGATTCAAGAAGCAGCCCTCCGTATGTTAATGAATAATTTAGATCCTGAAGTAGCTGAAAAGCCAGAAGAATTAGTTGTATATGGCGGCATTGGTCGTGCAGCTCGTAACTGGGATAGCTATCATGCAATTGTTGATTCGTTAAAAACATTAGAGAGTGATGAAACATTACTTGTTCAATCTGGTAAACCAGTTGCAATTTTTAAATCACATGAAGATGCACCACGCGTTCTTCTAGCAAATTCAAACTTAGTACCAAAGTGGGCAAATTGGGATCACTTCCGTGAACTTGAGAAAAAGGGTCTTATGATGTATGGACAAATGACAGCTGGTAGCTGGATTTATATTGGCACACAAGGAATTTTACAAGGAACATATGAAACGTTTGGAGAGGCAGCACGCCAACATTTTGGTGGCTCATTAAAAGGTACATTAACACTTACAGCTGGTTTAGGTGGTATGGGTGGTGCACAACCTCTTGCTGTTACGATGAACGGTGGGGTAGTCATTGCTATTGATGTAGATAAGCGCAGCATCGATCGCCGTATTGAAAAAAGGTATTGTGATATGTACACAGAATCTTTAGAAGAGGCACTAGCTGTTGCGAAAGAATATAAAGAGAAGAAAGAACCAATTTCAATTGGACTATTAGGAAATGCCGCAGAAATTTTACCAGAGCTTGTGAAACGTGATATTACGCCAGACTTAGTGACAGATCAAACGTCTGCACATGATCCATTAAATGGTTATGTTCCAGTAAGCTATTCATTAGATGAAGCGGCAAAACTTCGTGAAGAAGATCCAGAACGCTACGTACAATTATCAAAAGAAAGCATGAAAAAACATGTAGAAGCAATGCTTGCAATGCAACAAAAAGGTGCAATTACATTTGATTATGGTAATAACATTCGCCAAGTTGCTTTTGATGAAGGGTTAAAAAATGCATTTGATTTCCCAGGATTCGTTCCAGCATTTATTCGTCCATTATTCTGTGAAGGAAAAGGACCATTCCGCTGGGTAGCACTTTCTGGTGATCCAGAAGATATTTATAAAACAGATGAAGTAATTTTACGTGAATTTGCTGATAATGAGCATTTATGTAACTGGATTCGTATGGCACGTCAGCAAGTTGAGTTCCAAGGTCTTCCATCACGTATTTGTTGGCTTGGTTACGGAGAGCGTGCAAAATTCGGGCGTATTATCAATGAAATGGTTGCAAACGGTGAATTATCAGCACCAATCGTTATCGGTCGTGACCATTTAGATTGTGGATCTGTAGCTTCACCGAACCGTGAAACAGAAGCAATGAAAGATGGCAGTGATGCAGTAGCGGATTGGCCAATTTTAAATGCATTAATCAATAGTGTTAATGGTGCAAGCTGGGTATCTGTTCACCACGGTGGTGGCGTTGGTATGGGGTATTCACTTCACGCTGGAATGGTTATTGTTGCAGACGGAACAGAAGCAGCGGGAAAACGCATTGAACGCGTATTAACTTCTGATCCTGGAATGGGAGTTGTTCGCCACGTTGACGCAGGGTATGACTTAGCTGTTGAAACAGCAAAAGAAAAAGGCGTTAACATTCCAATGATGAAATAAGGAGGAAGAAACATGCTGGACATTTTACTAACGAATATCGGTCAATTGCTAACAATGGATCAAGAAGATGGCTTGTTAAGACAGGAAGCGATGAACACGCTTCCTGTTATCGAAAATGGTGCAGTGGGTATTGAAAATGGTATTGTTACTTTCATTGGCACAGCGGAAGAAGCAAAAGGGTTGCAAGCAAAAGAAACCATCGATTGCGAAGGGAAAATGGTTTCTCCAGGGCTTGTTGATCCGCATACGCACCTTGTATTTGGTGGATCTCGTGAAAATGAAATTGCTCTTAAATTACAGGGAGTGCCGTATTTAGAAATTTTAGAGCAAGGCGGCGGTATTCTGTCAACTGTGAATGCAACAAAACAAGCATCGAAAGAAGAGCTCGTACAAAAGGCGAAGTTTCATTTAGATCGCATGTTGTCATTTGGTGTTACGACAGTGGAAGCAAAGAGTGGCTATGGATTGGACGATGAAACAGAGTGGAAACAATTAGAAGCGACGGCACAATTGCAAAAAGAGCATCCAATTGATTTAGTTTCAACATTCTTAGGAGCACATGCAGTTCCAAAAGAGTATAAAGGAAAATCAAAAGAGTTTTTACAATGGATGTTAGAGTTATTACCAGAGATGAAAGAAAAACAATTAGCTGAGTTTGTTGATATTTTCTGTGAAACAGGGGTATTCTCTGTAGAAGAATCGAAAGACTTTTTATTAAAAGCAAAAGAACTTGGATTTGATGTGAAGATTCATGCAGATGAAATTGATCCACTTGGCGGTGCAGAAGCTGCAGCAGAAATTGGTGCGGCATCAGCGGACCATTTAGTTGGAGCATCAGATAAAGGGATTGAAATGCTAGCGAATTCCAATACAGTTGCAACGTTACTCCCAGGAACGACTTTCTACTTAAATAAAGAAAGCTTTGCACGTGGGCGTAAAATGATTGATGAAGGTGTAGCGGTTGCGTTAGCGACGGATTTTAATCCAGGTAGTTGCCCAACTGAAAATATTCAACTTATTATGAGCATTGCGATGTTGAAATTGAAAATGACACCAGAAGAAGTCTGGAATGCTGTAACAGTTAACTCAGCGTATGCGATCAATCGCGGCGATGTTGCTGGGAAAATTCGTGTTGGACGTAAGGCTGACCTAGTTTTATGGGATGCATATAATTATGCGTATGTACCATATCATTATGGTGTGAGTCATGTAAATACAGTATGGAAGAATGGTAATCTTGCATATACAAGAGGTGACAAAACGTGGAGCAAGGCCACTATTTAAAGAAAAATGCAAAGTTTATTGATCGTGAAGTAACGAAATGGAGTGATATGATTAAAGGCTGGGAAGAGGGAGAAGAAATCTTTGGTGCAGCATTAATTGGCGCACCGCTTTCTAAGCCGTCTATTAGTCATTCTGGTGCATGTTTTGCGCCGAAAACCATTCGCGCAATGCTAGATGCATATAGCACATATGCGATTACAGAAGAGCATGACATGAAAAAAAGTGTCTTGTATGATTGTGGTGATATTACCATGCATGTTACAGACATAAAAGAAAGTCATGCTCGTATTGCTAAAACGCTCGGCAGTTTGACGAAATTGAATCCACAAATGGTACCAATTATTCTTGGAGGAGATCATTCCATTAGTTTTCCTAGTATAAGTGGTTTTGCAAGTAGTAAAGGGAAAGTTGGCATTATTCAATTCGATGCGCATCATGATTTGCGTAATTTAGAAGACGGAGGACCGTCTAATGGAACACCATTTCGTAGCTTACTAGAGAATGATGTGATTGCAGGAAAACAGCTTGTTCAAATTGGTATTCGTAATTTTTCCAATGCTCGTACGTATCATGAGTATGCAAAAGAACATGGTGTCACAGTATATACAATGAAACATGTTCGCGAGGTAGCGATTAAAGATATCATTACAGAAAGCATTGAGATTTTACGTAGACAAGGAGTTACAGCTATTTATGTTTCTGTCGATATGGACGTATTAGATCAAGCATTTGCCCCAGGTTGTCCAGCAATTGGCCCAGGTGGTATGGATAGTACGACTTTACTCGATGCGATTACGACACTTGGTCAAGAACCACTTGTTCAGGGTATGGACATTGTAGAAATTGACCCAACACTTGATTTTCGGGATATGACGAGTCGTGTAGCTGCACAAGTTATTATGAGTTTCCTATTAGCAAGGGAAACGGTTAGTAAGCAGGTTAGTATATAGGAAAAAAAGTCTTTCCTAATCTGTAATATTAAAGATAAGTGATAGCATATGAAGGTTTTTAAAGCTAATATCTTGTCTATCCTGTTGCACATTATATTAAAATGGTACATCACTCTTATATGTAGTGGTGTACTTTTTGTTTTATAAGATTTCTAAATGACCTCATTTCCTATAATAGTAACACAAACTAGTTAAGTATTTATAAGAACTCTTGCAAGGATGGGAATAAAAGCATGTCAAAAAATAGGAGTACCATACAAGAAAAGATATAAGAGTAAACTGGTTTTGTATAAGGAAAAACGAATCTACGTTTTAACCGAGATTTCAGAATGCAAGTAGACAAAGAACAATAATCACCATATACATCCCTTGATTAATATAATGCATTATTTAGGTGGTGAATTAGAGTTTTGAACCCGAAATGCATAGAGGTTTCTGATGAAGGAATTGTAGAATAAAAAGGATAGTGTTTTTCGCAAATTGAACTTTGTTTTGCTAGTAATGGGAAGTTGTTTTTATTGAATTATTATTATTATTTCTCAATCTTATTTTTCAAGAGGAAATAAGTTGACGCGAAAAATAATTTTGTGATATTATAAAAATTTTGCTAAAAAAATAAATGTATGTTAAGCTTGAGAAGGTTACCATATATGGAGGTGGATTATTTGTTTCAAATTGGCGATAATATTGTTTATCCAATGCAAGGGGCAGGTATAATTAAAGCCATAGAAGAAAAGGAAATCTCAGGAGAAAAACAACAGTATTATGTCATAAAAATGTCGGCCAGTAATATGGAAGTAATGATTCCTACGGGAAAAATATTGAGTTCAAATATACGACCAGTTACGGATATAACGGCATTAACACACATCATAGATATTTTTCAGCATGGAGAATCAGATAGATTACTTACGTGGAAACAAAGGTATAAAGTGAACACAGATAAAATAAAAACGGGTAAAATACAAGAAGGTGCTGAAGTTGTACGTGATTTAATGCGTATGCAGAAAGAAAAAGCACTTAATGCAAGCGAAAAGAAAATGTTAGATAACGCACATGAATTTTTGATTAGTGAACTGGGATTGATTAAAGGTATCACAGAAAATCAAATGAAAAGCTTTTGTTAAGGTTCATTATAGATAATGTATTACATCCCAAAAAAAGATTTTGAATTTTTTGGGAATATAATTATAAAGAATCAATCATTTCAAAGACATTCAACTCTTTCAAACCACTTTTAGAGCATTAACCTCTTTTGTTATTTCTACAATCTAATCCATTTTTATTTTTTAATTTCTTTTACGAATGTTCGAAATTTTATTAAATGACTCGATAAAATAGTTACTTGATTTTTGTAATCCTGATTCACACTGGCACGGACAAGGAGCCGTAAGGATGAAAGAGAGGTAGGGCTTTCATTGTTTTAGGTATATATAAGTTATTATTTCTAGAAGAATAATTAATCAATCTCACTTCTATCGTTAAGAATTTTTCACATCTGAGGAGATAGTAATTATTTATCTTCTTTGCGTAAAAAAGATAAATAAATTGCTAGCGTCATATGGTCAACTATAAAAATGGTTTCCTAATTAGGAAACCATTTTTAATTTTATCTACATAACAATAATCAATTGAGAAGTAAAAAAGGAGTACAGCTATGGAGAAATGGGTATTATCGATGTTTAATATACGGATATTCTACAATAAGGGCGTGTAAATTGACGTTGTTATATAGGAGGAATTATGATGCGTGTATAGTTAGTTTTTTAATGATTTATTGAAATAATATTGAATTAAGGGGGAAACAGGATGGCAAGTTCAAATAGTAAAGCAGCAAGTATATATGGAGGCACGAATATAAACAATTGGGGATCTTTTCAAAATATTGAAGAGACAAAGCTGTTTAATCCAATTCAAATGGGTGCTTGGTCTCTTCGGAATCGCGTGGCAATGGCACCGATGACGCGTTGTTTTGCTAATGATGAAACAGGAGTAGTTGGAGCTGACGTAGTCCAGTATTACCGTAAACGTGCGGCAGATGGTGTTGGTCTAATTATTACGGAAGGAATTATAATTAGCCCAAGAGCGAAAGGGAATCCAGGTGTCCCAGGTATTTATACCGGGGAGCAAATTGATTCTTGGAAGTTAGTAACAGATGCAGTACATAAAGAAGGTGGAACAATTATTGCGCAAATATGGCATGTAGGACGTATGAGCCATCATGAACTAACGGGTGGATTCTTACCACAAGCACCTTCTGCGATTGCTGCTCAAGGAAATGTCCCACGTTTTCGGAAGCCTTTTGATAAGCCAGAAGCGATGACGATAGAAGAAATTCAAGAGACTATCGAACAGTATGCGCAAGCTGCTAGGAATGCGATAGAAGCAGGCTTCGATGGGGTAGAAATTCATGGGGCACATGGGTATTTAATTGATCAATTCGCTTATGAATTTGCGAATCATCGAAAGGATCAATATGGCGGAGACTTAAAACAAAGGTTAACGTTTATGAAAGAAGTATTACAAGCTGTTATAAGTGCAGTTGGTGCAGATAAAACACTTATTCGTTTTTCTGCATTTAAAGGTGATAATCCTAGCTATATGTGGGAAGATCCTGAAGAGGCAATTCAAACTTTCGTAGAGATGTTCCATGAAGTAGGACTAACGATGATCCACCCTTCCACAATGAATTATACGCAAGTTATAGCTGACGGAAAAAACTTACATCAATTAGTTCGTAAATATTGGAATGGTATAATTGTAGGAGTGGGGAATTTAAATCCAAAAGAGGCAGAAGAAGCACTACAAGAAGGAACAATTGATGTAGCAGCATTTGGTAGACCATTGATTTCTAATCCGGATTTTGTTCATCGTGTTAAACGCGGGGAAAGTTTAGAGGAATACGATGCAAAACAACATCTTGCTACATTGATATGAATAATAATAAAAGAAGAGCACATAAGGTGTTCTTCTTTTATTATGTAAGCAAAAAATATAAGAGAATGGCATGATAGGGGGGAAGCGAAAATGAATGAAACGCTACTCGTTATTATTAGTATATTATTATTGTTAATCTTGCTGTTCATTATCTTTTTTATGGCTACATTTTTTATTAAGAAACGAACACATCATTCTATATTGAAACTCCATCCGTATCTAGGAAGGATGCGTTTTTTACTGGAGAAGATAGGGCCTGAATTTCGGCAATATTGGTTTGATAATGATACAGATGGAAAACCTTTTTCACGTTATGATTTTCAAAGTGTAATGTTTTTAGCAAAATATCGATCTGAAGTTCTAGGTTTTGGCTCGAAACGGGATTTTGATGCATCTGGATATTATATTGCAAACACTCTATTTCCAGTTCTTACAGAAGAACTCAATGTGGACCTTTCTGAAGAGCGTGCTGCAAAAAAATATGTAATTCATAAAGAAGGTGTGTTTTCTAGAAAAGAAAAATTAACTGCAGATGAAACAAATCTTTGGCTATATGAAGAAGATGATGCAATTGTAGTTGGAGAGAATCGTAAATTTCCATGGAAAATATATGGAATGTTTGGGGCATCTGCTACTTCTTATGGTGCAATTGGTGAAAATTATATTTTATCTACAGGATATGGATCAAAAATGGCAGGGGGGTCATGGATTAATACAGGTGAGGGTGGTGTAATTCCAGAGCATATACAAACAGGTGCAAATATTATTGCTCAAATCGGTCCAGGTTTATTTGGATATCGTGATGAAGAGGGGAATTTTTCAATGGATGAGTTCGTAGTTAAAGCTAAAGAGCCGAATATTAAAGCATTCGAACTGAAATTTGGGCAAGGTGCAAAAATACGCGGTGGACATTTAGAGGGACAAAAAGTGAATCGGAAAATAGCTGCTGTTCGAAAAGTAAAAGAAGGGGAAACGATAAATTCGCCAAATCGTTTTGCGTTTTTACATCATGCTAAAGACGCCTTACGTTTTATTCATGACTTGCAAGAAAAAGGTGGTAAACCAGTTGGAATGAAAATAGTTATCGGGCAACAAAAACCGCTAGAAGAGTTATTACAAACGATGAAGGAATTGAATATTTATCCAGATTTTATTACAATTGATGGCTCGGAAGGAGGTTCTGGTGCCACTTATAAATCGATGGCAGATAGTATGGGGATACCACTTATACCAGCACTCATTACGTTTGTTGATACAGCCTGTCGTTTTGATGTTCGAGATAAGTTGAAAGTTTTTGCATCGGGAAAATTAGTAACACCCGATAAAGTAGCAATAGCCTTAGCAATTGGTGCCGATGCAGTAAATTCTGCGCGCGGATTTATGATGGCAAGTGGATGTATTATGGCACTTCAGTGTCATTCCGGACAATGTCCTTCGGGGGTTGCGACAACGAATCCACATTATCAAAAAGCATTAGACCACAATGAAAAAAAGTGGCGCGTGATGAATTATATTGTGAGCATGAGATATAGTTTGTTTGCGTTATCAGCAGCGGCAGGGGTGAAAAGTCCACGGCATTTAACAAGGGATCACATTGTATTTAAAGATGAAACAGGTAGAGTTATTCCGTTATCGAAATTATTTCCAGTAGTAGGTGAAAAGTGAGAGAAATAGCGCGAAACATTAGATCGTTGGTGTTGTGGCAGTCATTGCTTGGGTATGAATTCCAAGTCTAAAAGAAATGATGTATGAAATGGTACCAGGATTTTCGTCAAGTTTACTAGCTATGATAATAGTCAGCTTGCTAACAAATGAATTTGAAAAAGTTGTACATCACGAATTTGATGAGATGTAAACAATACTGGAGCAAGCGACAGAATAAAATATTAGTAAATTACTATAAAAAGAGTAAATAGAAAGATCTATTTACTCTTTTTCCATTTCGTTATTATTTGGTAGCGGTGAGATGGGTAATCGAATATCTACAGTTGTTCCTTTATTTAACTCACTTGAGATTTGAAGTTTACCGTAATGTTCTTCGATTATTTTGTAGCACATCATTAAGCCTAATCCAGTTCCTTTTTCTTTCAAACTATAAAAAGGTTCTCCTAAACGAGAAATACGATCTTCTGGAATGCCACACCCCTCATCTATAATACGGATTAAAATGAAATTCTCATCTACTTGCTTTGTTTGGATGAAAATATTTCCTCCGCGAGGCATGGCTTCAATCGCATTTTTAAGTACATTAATAAAGACTTGCTTTAGTTGATTACCATCACATTGAATTTCTGGCATAGTCGAAAGATGATCCATAATAATATGTGTACTATGCATGATGGCGGTAGGTAAAATAAAGGTTACTACTTCTTCAATTAATGATTGGATTTGGTGAGAATGAATAGATAACACTTGTGGCTTAGACATTGCCATAAATTGACTTGTAATGGATTCCATTTGTGAAATTTCGCTTAGCATAACATCTATATACCATTTGTTTTGTTCGCTAATATCGGGTTGCAATAATGTTAAGAATCCCTTTAAGGCCGTTAACGGGTTGCGGATTTCATGAGCGATTCCTGCTGTTAGTTGTCCGACTACTGCTAATTTTTCAGATTTTCGTAGTAATTTTTCTGTTTTCTTTAATTCAGTAACATCCCTGCCCATAACAATAAGGCCTTTTCGTGAGCCATCAGGATGGAAGAGTGGAACTTTTGAAAGATCCAAGATAAGGTTGGACGTACTTTTATGAATAATAAATTCTTCGCCATGAATAATTTTCTTTTGTTGCCATGCGAGTTCATCAATTTGTTCACAATGTAAAAATGCTTCGCGGTACGCTTCATTATATTGAACGAGTTCACTATCTTTTTTTCCGTGATAAGGAACATCATGAAAATCAAAGCAAGAAAGTGCGTAATCATTTGCTTCAAGCCAGCGCCCTTCATGATCTTTAAAGATGACAAAGGCAGGCATTGAGTCCATCAATGTGCGCAATCGTTTTTCGCTCTCTTTTAACATTTTTTCGATTCTTTCAGATTTCTCGAGTGGCTTCATAATTGCATATACACCTGAGAGATGCTTTTGAATAAAAATAGGGACTAATTTTGTAACTACATCTATTTGATATCCATCTTTATGGTGGATAGAAAGTATGTATTCCTCTTGATTATCAGCTGTAGTATTTTTTATAAATTGCAGTACTTGATCAGAAATATGTGCTTCTATAATAGAAGTAATTGTTTTTCTTTCTAATTCCTCTGAAGTATATCCCAATATTTTTTCCGCAGAGGGATTAATATGTAATATGATTCCTTGTAAGTTCAATGAAATAATACCATCAGGATTATGTTCAAAAAGAGATGCGTACATTTCTGTTAAAGTACAATTTTGAATATGATTTCGCAAACGGCGGGGTATAGCCGAATGACGACTTTTTTGAATAGATGAGAACTTTTTCCGACTCATAATTTTTCCTCCGTGCAACTAGCATCTAAAACAGATTCAATACCTATTATAAATATAATATATGAAAAACATTATATATTTCTATAAAAAACAAATTTACAGAATAATGTGCATTTTCATTCTTTTCGATTAAGTTGTTATTAAAACACCTTCTTCATTATAGAACAAATGATATGCCTGTGGCTGTTAAGTAAATCTTATGGAGTTTTATAAAATTTATATAAGTTATTTTTAAAGCAGTATACTATAAAATGAAAATATAAAGGAGGAGAGAGATATGGCAGGTTATATTCAAGGGATTGACCATGTACAAGTAGCAGCACCTGTAGGGTGTGAAGAAGAGGCAAGAGACTTTTATGGATATAAAATAGGTTTAGAAGAAATTCCGAAACCAGAAGAATTAAGAAAACGTGGTGGTTGTTGGTTTCGGTGTGGAAATCAAGAAATTCATATAGGAGTTGAACAAACTTTTTCTCCGGCTAAAAAAGCGCATCCAGCTTTTTATGTTCAGGGGATCGATGAATTTAAGGAAAAACTAATCGAGCAAGGGATTCAAGTCATAGATGATTATGCTCGTCCAGATATAATTAGATTTTATGTTTCAGATCCATTTGGGAATAGACTAGAATTTATGGAGAATAAATAAAAAACTAGGTGGAACTTCACCTAGTTTTTTAACCTCTCCTAAATAACCCTAATACTTCAACAGTCTCCGTAATATTAACGAATGCTTGTGGATCAATTTCAGAAATGGCTAGTTTCATACCAGCAAGCTCTTCACGTGAAACAACAGTCATAAGTACACGTTTTTTCTCACTTGAATACGCACCCTCACCATCAAGAAGTGTAATTCCTCGCACAACAGTTGAAAGGAGTTTCTTTTTCATTTCTTCAGCTTGATTTGTTACAATCATAAGTGTAACTTTACGATGTTTCGTATGAATAGCATCAATTACTTTACCTGTTACATAGATTGAAAGTAAACTCGTTAATGCTACATCCCAATCAAAGAAAAATCCAGCAATGACAACAACGACTGTATTTAAAATAATGAGGAGTCCACCAAGTTTAATATCTTTTTTGCGAGATAGTAGCATACCGATAATATCAAATCCACCTGTGGAACCATGACAATTAAAGACAAGGCCAATTCCTGTCCCTGCAATTACGCCGCCAAATATGGAAGAAAGAAGGGGATCTTTTGCGACGATTTGTACTGGAATCCAGTATAATGCTGCAGATAATACTACAACAGAGACAACTGTATTAAAAATTACTTTTTTTCCAAGACCTATGTACCCTAAAATAAGAATAGGTAAGTTTAATGCAAAGTTAATAATTCCTGTGTTTACAGGGGTTACAATTCCTAAGATAATAGCAATTCCACCAATTCCACTACTCAAAATCTTGTGGGGGATAAGGAAAAGATTAAAGGCAACTGCAATAATGATAGAACCAATGATAACTCCAAGAAATCTGACCATCTTTTTCCCGTCCTTCACTAAAAAATCATATTATTTCAAGATTATATATGAAATTGAAAGTATTAGGGGAAAACAGTTTATTTCGGGAAGTTAGACTGATTCGAAAAATCAAATTATTTTTACATATTTCATTAAAGGGGTGTAAAAATATGAAAATTCAAATGTATCAACAGAAAAGTCCTTTGAAGCAGGAGTGTGAGGATTCGTTTTTTTGTAATGAAGGATTGAAAATCTATGGTGTATGCGATGGTGCAACGCCACTTGTCCCGTTTCAAGATGAAGAGGGGCATAATGGAGCATATCTAGCTTCAAACGTGTTTGCAAGTCATTTTACATCGCTAAAAGAAGTGACAAGTTTGCAAAAAGCAATTGCAAGCGCAAACGAAGTGTTACAAGAAAAAATGATAGATTATGAGATTGATATAACAAAGAAAGATCATGTATGGTGTACATGTATTGCTGTAGTTCGTATAAAGGATAGAAGCATTCAATATGCTCAACTTGGTGACTGTATGATTGTTGTTACATTGCGTGATGAAACCATAAAGGTGTTAACAAAAGATACAGTGAAAGGAATTAGTGCACGAGCGAAAAGAAAGCGTGAAGAAGATAGGAAAAAGGGACTTCTTGTACCGGAAGAATATATATTTAATGACATTAGGCAGCAACTAAAATATAATCGTTATCTTGCCAATATGCCAAATGGGTATTCAGTAGCAAATGGGATGTCGGAAGCAATTACTTGGATCCAACAAGGAGAATTTCCACTTTCTGAAATGAAAGGAATATTTATTTGTTCGGATGGATTATTTCACCCAGACTGGTCACTTGAGCAAACAGTACAATATGTAAGCATGCATGGTATAAAAGAATATGTTTCTATAATAGAAGAATTAGAAGAACAAAAACGGATTCGACCAGATGATAAAACGATAATCATGATTGAGTTGTAAAGGAGGATCCTGAATGGAATTTAAGCAAGCAAAACTGACGTTTCAAGATGAATTGCAGCCTTTACAAAACGTAACAAAACTCATCATTCATCACACTGCTGAAGATGGATGGGATGTGTATAAAACACATGAATTCCATCAAAAGGTACGAGGATGGAGTGGCATCGGATATAATTATTTTATTGAAGAAGATGGGACGGTGTTTGAAGGTAGAGGATTATACATCGGAGCCCATGCAAAAGGATATAATAGCAAAACGATAGGGATTTGTATGACAGGTAATTTTGATAAATATGATCCGACTTTAGCGCAAATCGATTCTTTACATTCACTATGTAAGTGGTTTATGAAGAAGTTTTCTATATGTGAAGAACATATACTTGGTCATCGGGAATTAGAAGGTGTCACAAAAACTTGCCCAGGAACACGTTTTTCTATGGTAGAGTTAAGGAAAACATTATCTCAAATATAGAGGAGAAGAGGATTCATGATGAATGTAAAAATACCAAATGAAAAGAAAGATGAGCTTGTAGAACAAATTCAGAAGTTTTTTGAAGAGGAAGACTTAGATACAATCGGACGTTTTCAAGCAGAGCGTTTAATAGAAGAAATGATAAAATTACTTGGACCATATGCATATAACCAAGCGATTGGAGATGCGAGAAAGTTAATTACAGATAAGTTGTCGAACATAGAAGAGGATTTATACGTGCTAGAAAAACAGGATGGTAAATAAAACGGGCCTTAAATAGGCTCGTTTTATTTATGTGCATGTACTTTCTCTGTTACATTACCCGCAGTATGCTTCACGGTGCCTTTTATCTTGTCCCATTTACCTGTAGCTTGTAATTCCTTATTGTCAGTTACTTTCCCAACAACTTCTTTTACTTCACCTTTTACTGTATTAAAGGGAGGTCCGGAAATAATTTTTGATGAAAATGCAGTCGCATTTTCAAATTGCTTCATATTTACTTGCATTGGATTTTTTTCCATTGTTTGCAAAGCTAATAATCTAGTGGATAACATGTTGATTTCTGCTTGTTCGATTACTTTTGCTGAATGAAGTGTAATAGTATAGTTCAATATTTTACCTCCAAAAAATAATGTAATATGTATTTACAATGTATGAATACGACCCTAAGGTTATTTTTCCTTTTAAAATTTAGGAGAAGTAGGATTTTTTATGGAAGGAAATTGGAAGATTGCTGTCGAAGGGAGTAGAAACAGAACGAAGGTGGTGCTCTCATGCGAAAGAAAGAGATACATACATGCTCTTATTGTGGCTCTAGCAATATTGGGGAAGGTGAGTTTGTTGGATATGCGCAAATAAGAAAAAAAGAAACGATGTTTACGTCTTCTCCAGTAGATGCTTATATTTGTACGGATTGTGGAAGTATACTTTTGTTGAAAGTGCGAAATTATCAAAAGTTCAAGCAGAAACCAATATAAATAGAAGAAAAGCATTCATATCCAATGCCTTATACAAATCGATTAATATTATGTCTGATACATATACGAGATATTCTTGATATATTTGAATATAATTCAAAAAAATAATTAAAAATGATGTATTTGTAAAAAGAACATGTCGTGATATGAAGAGGTATGCGATTTTGTGTGATACATATGTTCAAAAAGACAGAGAGTGGTTTATAAAGGAGTCACTCTCTGTTTTCTATGAGAGGTGTGTGCTAGAAGAAATATTTCTTCGGAAATAATTCAGAAAATACAGAAAAATAAAACTTATAAGTGCGGAAGTTTGGTATAATATCTAATAATGAAAACGCTTTAATAGGAGGTTGGGAGAAATATGATGATGAATGTACCATTAACAATTAGTTCAATGATAGAAAGGGCAGAAAAGTTGTTTCCAAAAAAAGAAATTGTTTCGCGTACACATGATACTATAACAACTTTAACATACAAGCAATTAGGAGAAAGAACAAGGAGACTCTCTAGTGCGTTACAGAAATTAGGGATAAAAGAGGGAGAACGAGTTGGGACCTTAGCGTGGAATCATCATCGTCATGTGGAAGCCTATTTTGCTATTCCGAGTATTGGATCTGTCTTGCACACTATTAATATTCGTTTATCTGCACAGCATATTTCCTATATTATTGGACATGCGGAAGATCGTATTTTACTCGTTGATGAAGATCTCGTACCCCTCGTTGAAAAAATTCAAAGTGAATTATTGACTGTACAAGCATACATCATTATGACCGACAAAAAAGAACTTCCAGAAACTTCACTAGAGCCGGTCTATCACTATGAACAGCTTCTTGCAGAAGGGGATCCTGATTTCCAATTCTTAAAAGATATTGATGAAAACACACCGGCAGGTATGTGTTATACGTCAGCGACAACAGGTAACCCAAAAGGTGTTGTATATACACATCGTAGTACGGTACTTCATTGTATGACTCTAGGATTAGCAGATACAGCTGCATTATCTGAAAGTGATGCAGCAATGGCAATTGTTCCAATGTTTCATGTGAATGCTTGGGGATTACCTTTTGCAGCAACGTGGTTTGGATCAAAACAAGTTTTACCTGGTCCGATGTTTACACCGAAAATATTACTTGAAATGATCCAGGATGAAAAAGTGACGTTGGCTGCTGGTGTACCAACGATTTGGCTTGGTGTTTTACAAGAATTAGAAAATAATAACTATGATTTATCAAGTATGAAGCGGATTTTATGTGGGGGTGCTGCTGCACCTAAAAGTGTGATAGCTGCATTCGAACAAAAACATAGTGTTCCTTTTGTGCATGCATACGGTATGACGGAAACAAGTCCACTTGTGACACTTGCACGGTTAAAAAGCTATGAAACAGATTTATCCTATGAAGAGCAACTGGAAATTCGATCAAAGCAAGGATATCTTGTACCAGGCGTTGAAATGAAAGTAGTGGGAGTAAATGGGGAAGTGAAATGGGACGGAGCTGAAATGGGAGAATTATGTTTACGAGCACCATGGATAGCTGCAAGTTACTATAATGACGAACGCACTATAGAAGGTTTCCGTGATGGTTGGTTATATACAGGGGATGTTGTTACAGTTGATGAGGAGGGCTGCGTTAAAATTGTTGATCGCGCAAAAGATGTTATTAAAAGTGGGGGTGAGTGGATTTCATCTGTAGATTTAGAAAATGCTTTAATGGCACATGAGGCTGTATTTGAAGCTGCAGTTGTCGCAGTACCTCATCCTCAGTGGCAGGAGAGACCTGTTGCATGTGTTGTGCAAAAACAAAATAGTTCTGTAACGAAAGAAGAATTATATGAATTTTTACGACCGCAGTTTGCGAAGTGGTGGTTGCCGGATGATATCGTTTTTATGGAGGAGATCCCTAAAACATCAGTTGGTAAATTTTTGAAACAAGCGTTACGAAAAGAATTAGAGCATTTGCATAAAGATATCGAAAAGTAATTAAGAAAAGGCTCATAAACTTGGGAACAAACCAATTCTTCGGTTTGTTCATAGTGCTGTTATTGGTGTAAATCAGCATTTACCAGGGGGTGGATCTATATTTGCTGTGCAAAAGTTATTGCAAGATCAGAACTTATCAATAGACGATGTTGATTATATTGAAATGAATGAGGCCTTTGCTGCTAAGATCGTGGCCTGTGCGCAAGAATTACAAATTTCCTATGAAAAGTTAAATGTAAACGGTGGAGTAATTGCACTCGGTCATCCTTACGGTGCATCAGGAGCTATGCTTGTGACTCGTTTATTCCATTAGTATGTTTCTTGTTAAAGGCGGACGCATAGAAATCGCTTCTTTCTTCCATAATTTTCTTTAATTATAAAACATACGTTCCTTTTGTGGAAGGGGTTTAGCTAATAATCTAGAATTATATAGCTTGGAAGTCATATGTATAGAATGAAAAGAGGAGACTATATGAATCATTTATTACAAGTTCGAGTAACTGGAATTTTGATTGAGAAAGAAAACCTTTTAATTGTAAAACAAAAAGTTTCTGATCGAAATTGGTCTTTACCAGGCGGAAGAGTAGAGGGGGAGAAATGTTAGAAGAAGCTATGATTTGAGAAATGAGAGAAGAGACGGGATTGGAAACTAGAATTAAGGAATTACTATACATTTGTGATAAACCGGATGTTACGCTATCACTAGTACATATTACGTTTTTACTTGAAAGGGTGTCGGGAGAAATAAAGCTACCGTCTAATGAATTCGATCATAATCCAATCCATGATGTGAAGATGGTACCAATAACAGAATTACGAAATTATCATTTTTCTGAGACATTTATAGGACTTATTGAAAAAGGATTTCCTAATGCAGGAACTTATCAAGGATTGAAACAAAATATTGGCTTGTAAGTAGATAAAAATCTAAAGGATAGCAACAGGCTATCCTTTAGATTGTACTTTAAAATGTTTCTTGTGATAAATGAATAAGATGAGCTAGAAATTCTTCACCCGTAATAATTGCTTTTCCTCCGCCGCGAGCGCTTTTTTGATTACCGCCGCCTTTTCCTTCAATAGTAGGAAGAGCATTTTTCAAAATTGTATTCATGTTTGCTGTTACCGCTTTCCCGCATGCAAGAACGCATTGTAATTTTTCTTCATTTTCGGTAACTAGGTATGTAATAGAGTTTTCATTTTGTTCGGTAATGATAGCTGATAATTTCGTGATTTCCTGCATGGAACGATGTGTAAAGACTTTAGAAATGAGTGTTCCAGCATGTATGTCTATGGATTGTTGCAACAATTTATTTGCTTCTACGAAAAGTAGTTTTTCGTTCATAGTTTGTAGTGCTTTTTCGTTTTCTTCTTGAGAAGTAAGAAGTTGGGTTACTTTATTTGGAATATCATTTTCACTACTATTTAACTGTTTGGAAACGTCTTTAATAATTTGTTGATGACGCTTCATTAACTTGAGTACACGCCATCCTGCAACCAATGTTAAACGGATACCACCTTTATTCCGCTCCCACCCTATTATATGAATTGGCCCCACTTCACCTGTATATTTTGGATGTGTGCCACCACAACCGTTGTAATCGTAGTTTTCAATGATTACAACGCGAATATTTTCTGTAATTGTTGGTTCTTTTCGGAGAGGTAACTGTTTTGCTTCCTCTAAGTTCATCCATTTAATATGGATAGGATGATTTTCAAAGACAATCTGATTTGCAATTTGGAGTGCGCTAGTAGCTGTTTCTATCGAAAGTTCAGGTGTATCTAAATCAATTGTTATCGTTTCTTTTCCAAGATGAAAACCAATTGTGGGAATGTCAAAATGATCCCAAAATGCAGCGGATAGAATATGCTGAGCTGTATGTTGTTGCATATGATCAAAACGACGCTGCCAATTAATTTTACCCGTTACCTCTTTTGTATGTAATTCACTTGATATAAAATGACGGATTTCGCCCTCAACTTCCTCAACATTGACGACGGAAGCTTCATTTAATGTTCCTGTATCATGTGGTTGCCCACCGCCAGTTGGGTAAAATGCTGTTTCTGTCAAAGTAACATATAATTTTTCTTCTCTATCATAGGCCTGTTTAATAATTTGTGCTGTAAATGCTTGCTGATAGGCATCGATGTAATATAATTTTTGGTTCACTTTCGTACTCCTTTCTATCTCACTAGTTTCATTGTAAAACAATCGAAATAAGTTTCCTAATATTTCAGAAGAAAAAATCTCTTTTTTAGAATTTTCTTGCTATAATAAGAAAAAGGGAATATACGGGGGTGGATGAAATGCTGTATGAAAATGGCGTAGACAAATTGATTCGTCTCAATACAAATATTTCTGAACTATATCGAGAATTACATGGAATGACTCGGACTTTAATGGAGTGTAATCGAGAAAGTATAATATTCGATCGGTTATATGTGAAAGAGTTATTATGGAAAAAAGAAGATGTGTCCGCTATGTATGATCAGCTTCTCGTTCAGCTTTGTATCAATGAATGCTTTGATTTAAAAAGTGTCATCACTGGTGAATACAAATATACGTATGAGGAAGTGGAAAATGCGGTTCTTGAATTTAATGAAAAGTACGATGTGAACATCCTAATCAAGGACGTTTGCAAAGAGTTACAGTTTACATATGGTATTGACATGGAATTATCTAGGATAGCCAAGGTGTAATCATATTTACTATAAAAACAGGGAGAAGAAAGCTGTTAGTTTGCTTTCTTTTTCTATGCATATGCATGAAATAGGGTTAGAAGCTTAATTTTACCCCGCATTAACGGACAGTAATCCTCCCTATCTCAAGGTTCAGAGAGAAGAAAGGAAGATAGGTAGGGGATAACTGCTCGTAAAAGCTCGAGTGGTGAAGGCTTTCCATCAGTGGGAGATGAAGAAAACCCACACTGATGGAAGTTTCACTTTATATAAAATAAAGAAAAAACAGGGTAGGAAAAATTAGTAACAAACTTTTTCCACTCTGTTTTTATATAACGTTTTAATTAAAAAAAAGAACTTTTTTTTCATGTTCATTTGCAACTTCAGTTTTTGAAATGTGTATGGCAAGAAAGCCATTTTCTAAACAGGCTAGCATTTTTTTATAGATGATGTTAGCAGGTAAAGAAATTGTTCGTTGCAAGGACGAGTTCTTATGAAATATATGAATTGCTAGGCCTGTCTCCATCTTGTTTATAAGTACATCTTGTTCTGACACATTAGGGATATCAGTTTCTAAAATATACTCTTGCTCCGTTTCACAAAGATCAATGTGAATGTGATTAGGGAAACTGAAGTTGTCGTATGAATCAGAGCAAAACTGATCCATCCATTCTTCAAAACCATCAACATGAAAAAGACAGTTTTTCTTTTTCTTGCCCATGTAAGACACCCTCCGTAAAGTCTCAATTCATATTATAATATGCATTAAGAAATTAGAGGTGAAAAACAAACTAGAAAATATGTTGAGTGGTTTGTTGTAAATAGCTTAAGTGAGAAGGACAATACATGTGCATTGTCCTTCTTTTACATATCGTGATGCGCGTGATTTTTTTGTCTTGAATGATTTCGGTTTTTTACTTTATGTGACCCACTTAGCGGCTCAGGTTGCCCAGAAGGCTGTCCTTTTTTTGTGTTTTGACGAATAGACTTGCTATTGTTTTTTTCCATGTTGTGTTGCACCTCCTTCTTGTATTTAGAATGAGAGAACTTTGTAAATTTATACGAGAATGTTTTTATGAAAAAAGGTAAAGCTAAGTGAGACTAACTATAACAGAAAGGGGAAAGCGTATGCCGTATCATAAAGATAAACAGCAAGCTTTTCAAGCCGCACAACAAGGAGTCGTACAAGCGGAAAATTTATACAAAAATATTGTGAAAAATGACCCGAATTATGGTCAGGATTTAAAGCATTTACGCCAAGAAGTTCAAGAGGCATATGAACAAATTCAAAATGCATTGGAAGTAGCATCTGAAACACAACGTCCACAACTTGAGCAGTATGAAAGTAATTTGCAAAACATTATACGAGATGTGGATCTGCTAGGCGATTGAACAGGTTGTATGAGTTCAACAACCTGTTCAAATTTGGAGTCAATATGTTGAAAAGAAAAATTTCTGTAATAATCATTTGTTTGGTTTGTGTTGTACATATATTTCAAGTGGACAAAGTAGAAGCGAAAATGCTGATGAGAAAAGAATTAGAGCCTACGGGTTATGTAACGTGGGAGGTACCAAATAACGAGAAGATAATTGCAATTACATTTGATGATGGTCCGGATCCTACGTATACTCCGCAGGTGTTAAAGCTATTACACCAATATAAAGCTGAGGCAACTTTTTTTATGATTGGTTTTCGGATTCAGCGGAATCCGTATTTAGTTAAGCAGGTGCTAAAGGAAGGACATGAGATTGGAAATCATACGATGAATCATTTATATGCTAGAAGTGCATCTGATGAAAGATTAAAAGATGATATTTTAGCGGGGAAAAAGTATTTACAAAAGTGGGTAAAGGAGCCGCTACTTTTCCGTCCACCAGGTGGATATATTAACGACGCAGTTTTTACGACGGCAAAAGAAGCGGGTTATCAAACCGTTTTATGGTCTTGGCATCAAGATCCAAAAGATTGGGCAAATCCAGGAACTGAGTCCATTGTGAATCATGTTGTGAAAAATGCGAAGAGTGGAGATATAGTGTTATTACATGATGGTGGAAGTGATCGGAGTCAAACTGTAGCTGCATTAGAGAAAATTCTGCCGGCCCTTCAAAAAGAAGGGTATCGATTTGTAAAAGTTTCGGAATTGTTACGTTATAAACATTAAATAAAAATCCCAAAAGGAGTACCTTTTGGGATTTTTCATTACTGATTCTTCTTACGTTTTTTATTATTTTGACGCTGAGCTGGTGTTAGTGGTTCGTTTGCAAACTCCTCATTATAACCAGTTCCTTGTCCTTGTGCTGATGCAGCATTCATTCCTGGAATTACATGATTTGCCTTACGTTTACCCATTTAGTTTCACCCCTATAATGTTTTCTTTATAAACAAATAATGATACATGTATGAACGTAAAGTAATACTCAAAGAGAAAGCTTTACTTTATGGTAATAGTATTCATAAGGAGAGCGAAGACTATTCAAAATTCCAGAGATAAAGAAAACTTATGATAAACTATAAGTTTCTTATTATTTACTTATTTAGAAAGTTGTAATAAGATATTATCGTAAGGTATTGAAAAATTTGTCTACATTTTATATTCAGACAACTCAGTCACGTTTAACAGGGGGGAAACATAATGGTCAAACATAATCCATTTCAATCTCGTGAAACATTTGAAGTAGATGGAAAAACGTATCATTATTATCAATTGAAAGCGCTTGAAAATGCAGGGGTTGGCAACGTATCACAATTACCATATTCAATTAAAGTTTTGCTTGAATCTGTACTTCGTCAAGTTGATGGACGTGTCATTACAGAAGAGCATGTTACAAATTTAGCGAAGTGGGGAACGAAAGATGTTCAAGATATCGATGTTCCATTTAAACCATCTCGCGTAATTTTACAAGACTTCACAGGTGTTCCAGCTGTCGTTGATTTGGCTTCACTTCGAAAAGCAATGGCGGACATGGGTGGAGATCCTGATAAAATTAATCCGGAAATTACTGTAGATCTTGTAATCGATCACTCTGTACAGGTTGATAGAGCGGGTACAGCAGACGCGCTTGAATTCAACATGGACTTAGAGTTTAAACGTAATGAAGAACGTTATAAATTTTTAAGCTGGGCACAAAAATCGTTTGATAACTATCGTGCAGTACCACCAGCAACAGGTATTGTACACCAAGTAAACCTTGAGTATTTAGCACCAGTTGTTCATGCGGTGAAAAATGCTGAAGGTGAATTAGTTGCATACCCAGATTCATTAGTGGGAACAGACTCTCATACTACAATGATTAATGGTATCGGTGTCCTTGGATGGGGCGTTGGTGGTATTGAGGCAGAAGCAGGGATGCTTGGACAACCTTCATACTTCCCAGTACCAGAAGTAATCGGTGTTAAATTAACTGGTACACTTCCAAGTGGTACAACAGCAACAGACGTTGCGTTAAAAGTAACACAAGTGTTACGTCAGAAAGGTGTAGTTGGTAAATTTGTTGAGTTCTTCGGTAGCGGACTACAAAGCATGCCTTTAGCTGACCGTGCAACAATTTCAAACATGGCACCAGAATACGGTGCAACTTGTGGATTCTTCCCAATTGATGAAATTTCATTAGATTACTTACGTTTAACAGGAAGAGACGAAGAACAAATTCGCATTGTTGAAGAATACTGTAAAGCAAACGGTTTATTCTATACAGCAGACAGCAAAGATCCAATTTATACAGATCTTGTTGAGATTGATTTAAATACAATTGAATCTAACCTTTCAGGACCAAAACGTCCACAAGATTTAATCCCTCTTTCAAACATGAAAGATGAGTTCCATAAAGCGGTTGTGGCACCAGTTGGAACGCAAGGACTTGGGTTCAATGAACAAGAATTTGATAAAGAAGTGAAAGTTGCATTAAAAGATCAAGAAGTAACGATGAAAACAGGTGCAATTGCAATCGCTGCGATTACAAGCTGTACAAATACATCTAATCCATATGTATTAATTGGTGCAGGCTTAGTTGCGAAAAAAGCAATTGAAAAAGGACTTAAAGTACCTGGTTATGTAAAAACATCATTAGCACCAGGATCTAAAGTAGTAACGGAATACTTAGATAAATCAGGCCTAACAACTTATTTAGATCAATTAGGATTCCAAACAGTTGGTTACGGATGTACAACTTGTATCGGTAACTCTGGCCCATTAGAACCAGAATTAGAAGAAGCAATTGCGGCAAATGACCTATTAGTAACATCTGTTTTATCTGGTAACCGTAACTTTGAAGGTCGTATTCATCCGCTTGTAAAAGCGAACTACTTAGCATCACCACCACTTGTTGTGGCGTATGCACTTGCTGGTACAGTGGATATCGACTTGAAAAATGATGCAATCGGTAAAGATGCAAACGGTAACCCGATTTACTTTAACGACATTTGGCCATCAGCTAAAGAAATTGAAGAAGTGGTTCAAAGCGTCGTAACGTCTGAATTGTTCAAAAAAGAATATGCACAAGTATTTAACAGCAATGAACGCTGGAATGAAATTCAAACTTCAAATGAAGCGTTATATACTTGGGATAATGACTCAACATATATTCAAAATCCACCGTTCTTTGAAGGATTATCAAAAGAACCAGGTGAAGTAGAAACACTTTCAGGTTTACGCGTAGTTGGTAAATTTGGTGACTCTGTAACAACAGACCATATTTCACCAGCAGGTTCAATTGGTAAACATACACCAGCAGGCCGCTATTTATTAGAAAATGGTGTACAGCCAGTTGACTTTAACTCTTATGGTTCTCGCCGTGGTAATCATGAAGTTATGATGCGTGGTACATTCGCAAATATCCGTATCAAAAACCAAATCGCACCAGGAACAGAAGGTGGATATACAACTTACTGGCCAACTGGTGAAGTAACATCTATCTATGATGCTGCGATGAAATATAAAGAAGACGGCACTGGACTTCTTGTAGTTGCTGGTAAAGATTACGGTATGGGAAGTTCTCGTGACTGGGCTGCGAAAGGTACAAACCTTTTAGGTATTAAAGCAGTAATCGCAGAAAGCTTCGAGCGTATTCACCGCAGTAACCTTGTATTAATGGGCGTATTACCATTACAATTTAAAGAAGGCGAAAGTACTGAAACATTAGGTCTTGTTGGTAACGAATCATTTGAAATTCAAATTGATAAAACAGTTAAACCACGCGATCTTGTAAAAGTAGTTGCAATTGACCCAGAAGGAAACGAAAAACAATTTGAAGTAGTAGCACGTTTCGATAGTGAAGTAGAAATTGACTACTACCGTCACGGTGGTATCTTACAAATGGTGCTTCGTGAAAAAATTGAAGAGTCTAAGGTGTCAAACTAAGTAAAATGTTGTAGTAAACGAGAAAAGTAAATAGTTTCAATCAAAATTAGGAAGCTGACTGATGTTAGCTTCTTAATTTTATGTAAAAAGAAAGGAAAGAGATGCAATCATATGGTTGCATCTCTTTCCTTTTCTTATATAAAGAACTGGAGGTATAACAATGAAAGAATATAAAAGAAATGTTGATGAAATAGGTTTATTTTTTTACAAACAGGGATTAGAGTAATACCCCTGTTTGTACATACGCAGTTTTCATTCTGCTTTATTTAGTTGATATTCATATGTAGAAGAGTTTTTAGTATTAAATTCTTTCACTAATGTGACTGTATTTGTTTCTGGATTATATTTAAATATTTTAATGGTATGCTTATCGCCACTTTCAGGATCATTTTCCTGTAAAGCAAATGTATTTCCTGCAATTTGCGTCATATTACTAGTTGGTATATTAACTGGAGAAGAGTCGTGGTTGGTAGAAACTTCAACAATCTTTCCTCTGTCAAAAAATATAAGGACTAAAATTAAGATGACAAAACATATGCGCATATAGCGTAGTTCTTTACTAATTGGATGCTCTCCCATAGCATTTATCCTTCCTATGATTATTATGAACTAGAGATTGTTGTAATTGAGTAGAAGCTAATAATGCCAAGTGTAGTGAATAAAATAAACGATATCAAAGCTGTATAAATGCAAACACGGCTGATTTTTCTTCTTTCAGGATCTTTACTAAATAGGGATATAATCCATCCGATAATACCAATAGGATAAAATATGAAACTAAAAATATAGAGAACAGCTTTTTCAAATGAGTGCATAAGAAGCCTCCTTTTTAAAAGGAAGGTATTTGCACAAAACAGTACAAACATCTTCTTTATTGTAATTTTTTTCGTCTTATAATTATTACTGTGATATAGGAAAGAATGGAGTAGAAAGTGCCGTACAGTATCCAAGCATCGAAGTTGAGGGAAACGACACGTAAATCCTATCCAGATACGATAATGAAAAAAATAGGTGGAATAAGAAAAGAAATAAGAACAGGAATCCATTTGAATTTATAGAGTAAGGCTCCAAAAGCAATAGATAACAATGATAAAATAACAAAAATAAAAGTAATGGGATAGGTGAGTAATTGTAGAATGAATATCACCTCATATGTTTATATTTTTGCGTAAACGTATTTGATGAGAGAGCTTAGATACAACTAGTCCTGTCATATAAAGAAAAGTTAGAATGAGAACTGTACTAATGATAGGAGACTTTTGAAATGCGTATAACAACCTATCAATATAATAAATTTGATTTACATCTGTAATTGATTTTGGTGAAAAGACTAAATATTTCTCCCAATTCTTTTCCACAGCAATTATCGCACCTGTAGAATGTGTGACAAGTAATGTGTAAAGAAAAATAGGAAGAACAATCATGAGTTGTAAACCGATTAATCCTGTTTTATGTTTTCTCCAGTATAACCAGCGAGTTATCGTAATTCCTATTAAATAGACAATTGATAATACAAAAATTGTAGTAAAAACTGGATTATACTTAAAGGCATACAACAGTTTGTCAATTTCATAAATTTGATTGGAGTCTTCTGCTGTTTGGGGAGTGAAGACGATATGTTGTTTCCAGTCCTCTGAAATACTTAAGTAGCTAGCAGTCCAGCTTGTAATAAACAATGAGAAAAATAAGATGGGGAGAATGATAACATATTGTAACCAATGTAAAACGGTTTTATTCATAAATAATGACACCCTTTCCAAATTATAACTATTATAATTATATGATAAAAAGAAACGGTTTTCATTGTTATTAAGAATATTCTATTTATTTATCAGGAGAATATTTCCAAGGTTGTCCGTATAAGCTAAAATAAAGTATAAATACTATTGTTATTTTTAAGTGATATATAAAATGAGATAAGCGATAAGGATGATGTATATGTGGCGAAAGCTTACCATTGTTGTAGTGTTGCTTTGTTTAGCGAGCTATGCAGTTTATGAACAGCTCGGAAAGAATGAGAAACAAGTAAGGGAAGAACCAGTGAAAAGCGAAACGGCGATGAAAGAAGTCATTGCAAAAAATGGGATTGAGGTAGGCAAGATTGCACCGGATTTTGAGTTATCAAAATTAGATGGCACAAAAGTAAAATTATCGGATTTTAAGGGGAAGAAAGTTATTTTAAATTTCTGGGCAACGTGGTGTGGACCTTGTCAGCAAGAAATGCCGGATATGGAAGCTTTCTATAAGAAGCATAAAGATGATGTAGAAATCCTTGCTGTAAATTATACGGTTTCTGAACGTGCTAACGGAGAAGAAAAAGTGAAAAAGTTTGCAGAAGAGAAGGGATTGACATTCCCTATTTTACTTGATAAAGATATAAATGTTACAACAATGTATAAAGTAATTACCATTCCAACTTCTTATTTCGTGGATACAAAAGGTGTGATTCAAGATAAATTTATCGGACCGATGACACAAAAAGAAATGGAGAAGAGAATTGCGAAAATAAAATAATGAAAGAGGACAGAATTGGCTATTTGTCATTTCTGTCTTTTCTTTTTCATTAAGCAGCTTGTTCGTGATATGATGAAAGAAATTTCATCGAAAATAATGATTGGGGAGCGTATATTGTGGGGAATTTACCATTGACAGGAGACTATGTTGTTATTGATTTTGAAACGACAGGATTTAATCCTTATAATGATCGAATAATTCAAGTGGCAGCGGTTCGGTATCGTAATCATGAGCTGGCAGATCAATTTGTTTCTTTTGTAAATCCAGAGCGATTTATTTCTAATCGAATTACGAGTTTAACAGGGATTACAAATTATCGCGTTTCGGATGCTCCAACGATTCAGGAAGTTTTGCCGTTATTTTTAGCGTTTTTAGGAGAAGATACCATTGTTGCTCATAATGCTTCGTTTGATATGCGTTTTTTAAAGAGTAATGCAAATATGCTTAGATTGCCAGAACCTAAAAATATAGTAATTGATACCGTCTTTTTAGCGAAAAGATATATGAAGCATGCCCCGAACCATAAGTTAGAAACTTTAAAAAGAATGCTCGGAATTCGTTTAAGTTCTCATAATGCACTTGACGACTGTATCACATGTGCAGCTGTGTATCAAAAATGTGCTGCTATTCAAGAAGAAGGACAAAAGAAAACAAAAAAAGAAACGGTTGAAGAAGACGAAGTGTACACACTAATAAAAGAAATGCTTGTAAAGCATAATCGCGATATAGAATGGATTCGCAATGTGAGTGTTGGAAGTTATCTAGATATAAAGGCTTTTTATCCGATTATAAGGGTGAAGGTAAAAGGGCGAAAAAAATATGTTTTAACTGAAAAGACAGAACAAGAAATATTAGGGATATATCCTACTTTAAAATGTGAGCCGGCTTTAAAAAGTGAAATAGGGACAACTAGAATTATGATTGAAAGCATAGAGGACTTTACAAAATTAGAAAATTATATTTTAGAGAGTTATGATGCAGTCATGCAAGCGCTGAATGAGTACAAAGAAATGAAAGATAATGCGGATGAAGAAATTAAAAAATATTTAAGTATAACGAAATGATAAAGTGAAACTTTAATCAGTGGGGGAATTCTTCATCTCCTACTTAAGTTGTTTCATTTTACTGAATTTTGAGAGGATATTACTTGTTTGTGAATAGCAGGATAAAATGCTTGGAAATCCATTAGTTGTTTAAGAACAGCTAATGGACTTTTTTGTTAACAAAAGACTTTTCTTTGACAAAACATAAAATTTTCTTACAAATCTGATTAAAGAGTTTTTCATTTGCTCATACTAACTATAGTAAGAAAGAGAAGGAGAAAGGATGAGCAGCATGAGAAGAAATCGTCGAAGAACGTTTGAAGAACTTGTGAAGGAAAATAAGCGGCAACTACTAAACGATCGTGATGCAATTGAACGGATTGAGGAACGAATCGAGAAGCGTTATGAAATGCAATTTTTTAAGCAGGCTGAATAATTCTTATCACTAGTATGATACTAGTGATAAGGAGGCGATAAGAATGGGAAATCCAAAGAAGAATTCCAAAGATTTTACACCAGATCATATTGGAACACAGTCGAAAAAAGCCGGTGGAAACAAAGGGAAGCAAATGCAAGACCAAACAGGGAAACAACCGATTGTTGATAACGGTTAAAAAAAGGAGAATGTTTTCATTCTCCTTTTTTTATGTGCATACATAATCTAATTCGTTTTTGGAAAACTAACATGGTATGTATATTTCAACTAGGAGGGAAATCGTATGACAGAGCAATATAAAGCGAATCCAGATGATAGAAGTGATAATGTAGAAAAACTACAAGAAATGGTACAAAATACGATTGATAACTTTAATGAGGCAAAAGAAACTGCAGAGGTTTCGAATGAAAAAGATCGCGCTGCAATTGAAGCGAAAAATCAACGCCGTTTAGAAAGTATTGATTCATTGAAAAGTGAAATAAAAGATGAATCTGAATATGATGCGTAAAAAAGGCTGACAGTTGTCAGCCTTTTTTTGTAATCGAGAAATTTTCCACAAGTAAACGCCAATTTTGCGGGAAAGGAAGCCCGATTTTCCAATAGCTAATCCCGCGAATGCCTTGTTCTTTTACTAAATTAAACTTACTCTGAACAGACCTGGCATCTTCAAACCATACTTCATGCTGTACACCATTTTCATCAAAGTAATTAAAGTGTGGTGCTTGAGCTGTAAAATCATAACGAATTGGAACATTATATTTACGAGCAAGTGCAACGGCTGCGACAGAGCTAATTGCTTTTGCTGGTGGATTTCCTTCTTTAAAGGGAAGCTTCCAGTCGAATCCATATAAATTTTGTCCCATCATAATTTTTCGCGGGGGCATTTGAGATTTTGCATATTGGATTACCTGTTTTACAGGGCCAATAGGAGAAACTGCCATGGGTGGTCCACCTTGCCATCCCCAGTCATATGTCATAATCACGACAAAATCAACAATTTCCCCCTGGGCTTTGTAATCGTGTGCTTCGAAAAATTTTCCTTTTTGCTTCGAACTTGTTTTTGGAACAAGTGTTGTGCTTAACGTATATCCTTCAGGTAGTCGTGTTTTTACATTTCGTAAAAATCGGTTATATGCTTCGCGATCTTCGGGTGCAACATTTTCAAAGTCAAAATGAATATCACGCATATTATATTTTTTAGCTGTTTGGAGGATATTTGTAATGAATTTATTTTGAATAGTAGGGTTTCTTAGAAGAACAGAGGCTAATTCAGCGCTAAAATTTCCGTTTTCAATATTTGTAATAACGAGCATTGGGATTGTTTGACCTTGCACTGCAATTTGAGCAATTCTTGCGGTTTCAGTCGGCTCTTTTAACGTTCCATCACGCAATGCTTCAAAGCTAAAGTAAGCTAAATATGTGAGATAAGGATTGATGGCCCGCGTAGCATTCACTAAACTTTCTTTAATTGGAATGGTAGAAGGTTGTAAGTAGGCAATAGATTCTATCGTTCGTTTAGAGCCCTTTGGTACATATAGTTGTTGACCAACATGAAGAATGGATTTTAATGATAGATTGTTAACTTTTGCTAAGCTAGCAAGAGGAACGTTATATGTTTGAGAAATTCGATAAAGACTGTCTCCGGGTTGTACATAATAATTATTACCTCTCGTATTTACAATCAGTGCCTGACCGACAACAAGTGTCTCAGCTGGATTAAGTCCGTTGTCTTTTACAATTTCTTCGGGCGTAGTGCCATATTTTGACGCTAAGCTATATACGCTATCACCACTACGAACGGTTACGATTTGAATCATATATTCGCTCCTTTCAGTTAAAAAGATCCACCGTTTCTATTTTATTTTTGATTTCCCTGTATTATGATTAAATGTATGTGAGGAAACAGAAGTGAGAAGGAGATAAAGATATGTTTGTAGCAGAACACGAAATTGAGATCCGCTATGCGGAAACAGATCAAATGGGCGTTGTTTACCATTCAAATTATTTAGTATGGCTTGAATTAGGGCGTACAAAATTGATACAAGAATTAGGATTTTCATATATTGAAATGGAGAAAGAAGGGGTTATTTCTCCCGTATTAGATTTGCAAATTTCATATCGGAAAGCAATGCGTTATGGAGAGAAAGCAATTGTGAAAACATGGATTGATTCAGTTAGTCCCCTTCGCGTTATATATGGATATGAAATTTATAACGGTGATGGAGATCTTTGTATTACAGCTACAACAACAAATATTTGTGCGAAAAAAGAAGGTTTTCGTCCTGTGTCCTTTAAGAAACTATATCCAGAGTGGTATGCGAAATATGAGGAAATTAAGAAAAAATAAAAAAGCGTGGCAAAAGCCACGCTTTTTTATTTTTCGTAATTAAATTGAGGGAAGTCATCACCGTCGTTAAAGGTAACGGATAAGTCATGTCCATCAAAGAACCATTCATCATCACCTTCAACGAAGAAAGTAATGCCGTCTTCTTGAATTTGAACAGCAGGATGTGCAGGATCGTCTTTACGGATTCCTAAAGAAAGTCCTTTTTGAACAGTACTGCAACCGCCATATTGTACGAAAAAGCGAAGTGTATCGCCAGATTGTAAGTTTAATTCATCTTTATACCAATTTACTGCTTCTTTTGTTACGGAAAGATTCATGTATAGTTCCTCCAAGTTATGTTGCCTTTTCTTTAGTATAAAAAATAACGCAAAAAGACGCTATTAATATGCTTTGCGTTTTCTTTTTGCGTTATGTGGGTCACAACCTTACTTTTGTTTCTTTGTCAAATTTGCTTTTGGTTCAGTTTTATTTATAATTCGTCCAATATTTGCACGGTGTCTATAAATAACCATACCAGCTAATAAACACATCGCAACAATGAAGATTTTATCCCCGTCAATAATTGATGCAATAACAGCTACGATAGCTGTTACCATAGAAGAAAGCGATACGTATCTCGTTGTAAATAGAAGGGTGAAAAAGATAACAGCTAATATTGCAAAAATAACTGGCGCATAGCATAAGAGTACTCCAGCAGAAGTTGCAACTGCTTTTCCGCCGCGGAATTTTGCAAAGATTGGGTATACATGTCCAAGAACTGCAGCTAATCCAAACCAAAGGGGATGGATATCTAAGGCGAAAATTAACGGCAGAGCTGTCGCTAACGTTCCCTTTAAAATGTCAGCAATTGTAACGATAAAACCTGCTTTTTTCCCTAGCGTCCGAAATGTATTCGTTCCTCCTAAATTACCGCTACCATGCTCGCGAATGTCGATTCCATAACCAATTTTTCCAACAACAAGTGCAAATGGAATCGAGCCAAGTAAATAGGCAACGATAAATAAAAGATATGTAATAAGCATAAGTTCAGTCTCCTTTATTCAAATGTGTTGATAAAGGGTAAAAAGAGTTTTTCCCATATATTGTACCATACATTTGTAAAGAGCACATTTCTTTTTTGTAAATGAAAAATTCAAAGTTTCTTAAAAAAACTTTCACAAGAATGTTACATTTCTCACAGATCTACTATAACTATATGTTGTATCATTTTGTTAGTGAATTAACAAGATGTTGTTGGAGGTTTGAAAAATGATGAAACAAAGTGCATGTGGAGAAGAGTTAATGAAGATTTTTGAAACAATTGTCCACGGGAATGAGCAAGATTTAATGCAAGAAAATGCAAATGTTGATGGGCGGTCTCCTATGGGGATGATGGGAACATTTGCATCTGAGAGTGCAAAATATTATGCAATGGAACACTTACTTTCTGAACAAGTAAAAAAAGCAATAGATCAAAATATATTATACCCACATGATTTAGATTTTTATGCGACAGGTACAACAACATGTTCGCAGATTCCTTTAGCACAAATGCTTGAAAAAGGATTTCATACCGGGCATGGGCATATGAGGCAACCACAAGATATTAAAAGTGCATTGGCACTTTCTTCGATTATTTTCCAAGCGAATCAAAACATGCAGCACGGTGGTCAATCAGCTGCGTTATTTGACATTGATTTAGCACCGTATGTGAGAAAAACATTCGAGAAAAATAAGAAAAGATTAGAAACGTATCCGTTAACAAAAGAGCAAGTAGAAGAGTTTGCGTGGAAAGAAACAGAGAATGATACGTATCAAGCTTGTGAAGCTTTTATTCATAATTCCAATAGTATGCATAGCAGAGGTGGTGGGCAAGTTCCGTTTATTTCTATTAACTACGGAACGGACACGTCGAAAGAAGGAAGATTGTTAATTAGACAATTATTACGGGCGACGCAAGCTGGATTAGGAAAAGGTGAAACACCCATTTTCCCTATTCAAATCTTTAAACTAAAAAAAGGTGTGAATTTTGAAGAAAGTGATCCGAACTATGATTTATTTGAATTGGCGTTAGAGACGACAGCAGAACGATTATTCCCGAACTTTTCATTTTTAGATGCGCCATTTAATGCAGTTCATTATGATGGTCGCCCAGAAAGCGAAGTATGTTATATGGGCTGTCGTACGCGTGTTATGTCTAATATTCATGGGGAAGAGACCGCGATTGGAAGAGGGAATTTATCGTTTACTTCTATTAACTTAGTAAAATTAGCATTGATTAGCGGTTCAAAAGAAGCGTTTTTTGAAGCTTTAAATTATTATATAGATCTTGGTATTCGTCAACTATTAGAAAGATTTGCTTACCAATGTACGAAAAAGGCAAGAGATTTTCACTTTTTATATTCGCAAGGAGTATGGCGGGGCGGAGAAAAACTGCATCCTGAAGATTCTGTTGCTGAGATTTTAAAACAAGGAACATTAAGTATTGGTTTTATTGGCCTTGCAGAATGTTTAGTTGTTTTAACAGGAAAACATCATGGAGAAGATAAAGAATCATGGAATCTTGGATATGAGATTGTTACCTTTATGAGACAGAAAATGGATGCAGCAACGGAAGAACATCAATTGAATTTCTCTTTAATTGCAACGCCTGCAGAAGGACTATCAGGTAAGTTTGTTAAAAAAGATCGAGAAGAATTTGGAATGATTAGCGGTGTAACAAATCATAATTATTATATAAATTCATTTCATATTCCGGTGTATTATAACATCCAAGCGATAGATAAAATACGTTTAGAAGGGCCATTTCATACGCTTTGTAATGGCGGACATATAACGTATATTGAATTAGATGGAGCGGCGGTTCATAACCAAAAAGCATTAAAACAAATTGTGCAGGCAATGGCAGAGTATGGAGTCGGATATGGCTCCATTAATCACCCTGTGGATCGTTGTAAATGTTGTGGCTATCATGGTGTCATCAAAAATGAATGTCCAAGTTGTGGAAACGAGGATGAGAATGATATCGAAAGAATTCGCCGTATAACAGGATATCTTGTAGGTGATATGTCTAAATGGAATAGTGCAAAGCGCAGTGAAGAAGCGGATCGGGTGAAACATAAATGAGAGTAATGAATATTATTCATGATAGTGTAGTAGATGGTGACGGATTGCGGACAGTCGTGTTTTTTGCGGGCTGTCCGCATCGTTGTTTAGGATGTCATAATCCTAAGTCATGGAATATTTGTAATGGAACTGAAATGACCGTAGAAGAAATTGTGAAAGAGATTGTCAAAAACCCGCTTACTGATGTAACATTTTCAGGTGGAGATCCATTTTTTCAAGCTGCTGAAGTGAAGAAGGTAGCAAATGCGGTGAAGGCTTTGAAAAAAAACTTATGGATTTACACAGGTTATACATTAGAAGAGATACAGAGTTCTCAAAATAATGATATGATAGAGTTGTTACACTATGGGGATGTTCTGGTCGATGGAAGGTTTGAACTTCAAAAAAGAGACTTGACACTTCCGTTTCGCGGAAGCTCCAATCAACGTATTATTCGATTGAAAGAGTAAAAAGGCGGGATAGGTCAGATGAACAAAACAGTATTACTTGTTGAAGACGAAAGAAGGCTACGCGAAATTGTTAGTGATTATTTTCGCAATGAAGGTTTTGAAGTGATAGAAGCTGAAGATGGAAAACAAGCGTTAGAATTATTTGCTGAACATGCAATTGATTTAATTATGTTAGATATCATGTTGCCAGAGATAGATGGTTGGTCTGTTTGTCGTCGTATTAGAAAAGAGTCAGCGGTACCAATTATTATGCTTACAGCTCGTTCTGACGAAGATGATACATTGTTAGGTTTTGAACTTGGGGCTGATGAATATGTAACAAAGCCTTTTAGTCCTAAAGTACTAGTAGCTAGGGCGAAAACTTTATTAAAGCGTGCTGATGGGGCAGTAGGCGTTGCAGAAGAGAATGCACTTTCTATGGCTGGAATCGATGTGAATCGTCTTTCGCGTACGGTATCGGTAAACGGAGAAGAAATTATATTAACGCATAAAGAATTTGAACTTCTTGTTTATTTAATGGAGAATAAAGGAATCGTATTATCACGCCAGCATTTATTAGATCAACTTTGGGGATATGATTATTATGGTGATGATCGTACTGTAGATACACATATAAAAAAATTGCGAAATAAGTTAGGGGATAAAGCAAAACATATCGGAACTGTTATTCGAGTTGGATATAAGTTTGAGGAATAGTTTTTAAATACTATGTAATAGAAAAAACGATAGAAAAGCTTTCCTTTTGGTTGGAAGAGAGAATCCGCCCATGGATAGAAGCGGTCAGTACCTTTTTTTGCCCCATGCCGAGTGAAAACAGAGGGAGAAAACGAGTGGAGATCTCTTTTTGTTTTCGTAGCAGCAACTTATAGGTTGAAAATATAGTACATTTACACTCTCTTTTGTAGATGAAAATGTACAAATTACAGATTTTTTGTCTACAATAATGAATAAAAGTATTTTTTTAATTGGATTTCACGATGAGTTCACAAGAAGGACACAAAATGTGACTATACTGAAAATACGAATTCAGCAGAGAGGGGATATCAATTATGGGATATTATGACGGACCAAATATGAATGAAGAGCATAGTGAAACGAGAGAAGTAAAAAAATCAGGTAGTAAAAAAGGTTACTTTTTTACAGGTTTAGTTGGAGCAGTTATCGGAGCTGTTTCCATTAGTTTTGCAGCACCGTATATGCCATGGACAAATGGGAATGGGACGGCGTTAACTTCTAATTCAAAAGTAGAGGGAACTGTGGTTCCTGTTGCAAATAAAGTAAAGGGTGAAACAGATTTACCTGGTATGATTGAAGGGGCGAAAGAAGTAGTTGTAGGTGTTATCAATATGCAACAGAACATAGATCCATTTGCAATGGAGCAAGCAGGGCAGGAACAAACAGCTGGAACAGGATCTGGTGTAATTTATAAAAAAGCTGGGAATAAAGCTCTCATTGTAACAAATAATCACGTAGTAGACGGAGCAAACAAACTGGCAGTGAAACTAAGTAATGGTAAAACAGTAGATGCAAAATTAGTTGGGAAAGATCCATGGTTAGATTTAGCTGTTGTAGAGATTGATGGATCTAATATTAATAAAGTAGCCACACTTGGTGATTCCAGTAAAATTCGCGCTGGTGAATCGGCTATTGCAATTGGGAATCCATTAGGTTTTGATGGTAGTGTAACAGAAGGGATTATTAGTAGTAAAGAACGCGAAATTCCAGTGGATATTAATGGTGACAAACAGCCGGATTGGCAAGCACAAGTGATTCAAACAGATGCAGCAATTAACCCAGGGAACAGTGGTGGCGCATTATTCAATCAAAATGGTCAAGTCATCGGCATTAACTCTAGTAAGATTGCACAGCAAGAAGTAGAGGGTATTGGCTTTGCTATCCCAATTAATGTGGCAAAACCAGTCATTGAATCTCTTGAAAAAGATGGAACAGTAAAACGTCCAGCGATGGGAGTAGGAGTTGCATCTCTTGAGGATTACCCACCGTATGCATTAGGACAATTAAAATTACCAAAAGATGTTACAAAGGGTGTTCTCTTAAGCAAAATTTATCCCGTCTCACCAGCTGAAAAAGCAGGACTTCAGCAGTATGACGTTGTTGTAGCATTAGATGGCCAAACAGTAGAAAACTCACTTCAATTCCGTAAATATTTATATGAAAAGAAAAAAGTTGGCGATAAGATTGAAGTAACATTCTATCGAAATGGTGAAAAAATGACGAAAACAGCTACTTTAGCAGATAACTCTTCTGCTAAGAATTAATAAAGAAAGTCTCTTTCGTATTGAAAGAGACTTTCTTTATCGGCTATACTAAAAGAATAGGAGGGATTTAATATGACAATTGAAAACCCAACTCGTACGGAAATTGGTGAAGTATTGAAAAATAGCAAAACAATTGCGGTTGTTGGATTATCTAACAAACCAGAACGCACATCCTATATGGTTTCAAAAGCAATGCAGGATGCAGGGTATCGTATTATCCCAGTAAACCCAGTCGTAGATGAGGTACTGGGAGAAAAAGCTGTTCCGTCATTAAAAGACATTAAGGAGCATGTCGATATCGTAAATGTATTCCGTCGTTCTGAATTTTTAATGGACGTCGCAAAGGAATTTGTGGAGATTGATGCGGATGTTTTTTGGGCACAATTAGGAGTACAAGATGAAGATACATATAAATTTTTAAAGGAAAAGGGATATACTGTTATTATGGATCGTTGTATAAAAGTAGAACATGCAATGACGAGGTAGTATAGACATTGTAAACGAAAGATCGATTCAGCTCGGGGGAATACTTGAAGACTGGGTAGATGAACGAGGTGTTCATCATGAGATTTTTTAAAGGCTGTTTTTGGGGATTGCTACTTGTTATCCCATTTTGGATAATTGTCATTTGGTTAATTGCCAAATGGTGGAGTGTGTAATTGGAATACATATCCATTTTTCGTTGACAAACGATTATTTTTCTGAAATAGTAGCCTAGAGGAATCCTTGTGAAAAAACAAGGATTTTTCTATTGAAAATAGTATATAAAAGACATAACATAACTTGCCAAAAGGATGGTTAAGGCGTTATTCTATAATAGAAACGTATGTTCTGATTTGATTAGGAAAGGGGCAAGGAGTTTGGCAAAGCATCAGTTTCAATATAATGAAGATGCCATTCAAGTGCTTGAAGGTCTTGAAGCCGTTCGAAAACGCCCGGGTATGTATATCGGGAGCACGGACAGCCGTGGATTGCATCATTTAGTATACGAAATAGTAGATAACTCAGTTGATGAAGCATTAGCGGGGTTTGGCGACGAAATTTCTGTCGTAATACATAAGGATAATAGTATTAGTGTTATTGATAAAGGGCGCGGGATGCCTACGGGAATGCATAAACTTGGAAAACCTACACCTGAAGTGATTTTAACTGTACTTCATGCAGGGGGGAAGTTTGGACAAGGAGGTTATAAAACGAGTGGCGGTTTACACGGTGTTGGTGCATCTGTTGTAAATGCATTATCAGAATGGCTCGTTGTAACCATTAAACGCGATGGGTATATATATGAACAACGTTTTGAAAATGGTGGTGTTCCTGCAACGACACTAGAGAAAATTGGAAAAACAAAACAATCTGGAACAACGATGCATTTTAAACCAGATCCATCAATTTTCAGTACAACAAATTATAATTATGAAACGTTATGTGAGAGATTACGTGAATCTGCATTTCTGTTAAAAGGTATGAAAATCACTATAAGAGATGAACGAAATGATTTAGAAGATGTTTTTCATTATGAAACAGGAATTGAAGCATTTGTTTCTTACTTAAACGAAGAAAAGGACTCTATACATCCAGTTGTTTACTTCACTGGTGAACAAAATGGGATTGAAGCAGAACTTGCATTTCAATTTAACGATGGCTATTCAGAAAATATTCTTTCATTCGTAAACAATGTACGTACGAAAGATGGGGGGACACATGAGGCAGGATTTAAAACAGCGATGACACGTGTCTTTAATGAATATGCTCGTAAAGTCTCTTTGCTAAAAGAAAAAGATAAAAACCTAGAAGGTACAGATATTCGCGAAGGGTTAGCGGCGATTGTTTCTGTACGTGTACCGGAGGATTTATTGCAATTTGAAGGTCAAACAAAAGGTAAGCTTGGTACAAGTGAAGGACGTTCATCTGTCGATGCAATTGTTTCGGAACATTTAGCATACTTTTTAGAAGAAAATCCAGATGTAGCAACACTTCTTGTGAGAAAAGCAATTAAAGCAGCACAAGCACGTGAAGCAGCGCGTAAGGCTAGAGAAGAAGCTCGTACTGGTAAGAAGAAAAAACGTTCAGAAGGAACATTGAGCGGGAAGTTAACACCTGCGCAATCACGTAATCCACAGAAGAACGAACTATATTTAGTAGAGGGTGACTCTGCTGGTGGCTCTGCAAAACAAGGGCGTGATCGCCGTTTCCAAGCTGTCTTGCCACTGCGAGGTAAAGTCATTAACACGGAAAAAGCAAAGCTTGCTGATATTTTCAAAAATGAAGAAATCAATACAATTATTTATGCAATTGGTGGCGGCGTTGGAAATGAATTTACTGTCGAAGATATCAACTATGATAAAGTCGTAATTATGACCGATGCTGATACGGATGGCGCACATATTCAAGTGTTACTACTTACGTTTTTCTACCGCTATATGAAGCCGTTAATTGAAGCTGGTAAAGTATTTATTGCTCTTCCACCTTTATATAAAGTAAGTAAAGGAAAAGGGAAAAGCGAAGTCATTGAATATGCATGGTCAGATGAAGAATTAGATGGCGTAACGAAAAAGGTCGGTAAAGGATATATGTTGCAGCGCTATAAAGGTCTTGGCGAAATGAACGCGGATCAATTATGGGAAACAACAATGAATCCAGAAACGCGTACGCTAATTCGCGTAAAAATTGATGATGCAGCAAGAGCAGAACGCCGCGTGACGACATTGATGGGTGATAAAGTAGAACCACGTCGGAAATGGATTGAGCGTAATGTACAGTTTGGTATGCAAGAAGAAGGTAATATTTTAGAGAATGAAATGATTATGGAGACGGAGGTGGAATAACATGCAGGCAGAGAAGTTTCATGACCTCCCGCTTGAAGACGTGTTAGGTGACCGCTTTGCACGTTATAGTAAATATATTATTCAAGATCGCGCGCTACCAGATGCTCGTGATGGTTTAAAGCCAGTACAACGTCGGATTTTATATTCAATGTATGTAGAAGGAAACGTACATGATAAACCATTTCGTAAATCAGCTAAAACAGTTGGTAATGTTATTGGTAACTATCATCCACACGGTGATTCTTCTGTATATGAAGCGATGGTACGTTTAAGCCAAGATTGGAAAGTACGTAACGTATTAGTTGAAATGCACGGAAATAATGGTAGTGTTGACGGTGATCCAGCGGCAGCAATGCGTTATACAGAAGCTCGTTTATCGCCAATTGCATCTGAGTTACTCCGTGATATTGATAAAGAGACAGTAGAATTTGTATCAAACTTTGACGATACAAGTGAAGAACCTGTTGTATTACCAGCAATGTTCCCGAATTTATTGGTAAACGGTTCAACAGGGATTTCAGCTGGATATGCAACAGAAATTCCACCGCATCACCTTGGAGAAGTAATTGATGCAACAATGATGCGTATCGATAAGCCAAATAGTTCCGTAGATGATTTATTAACAGTTATAAAAGGACCTGATTTCCCAACAGGTGGCATTATTCAAGGGCTTGATGGAATTAAAAAAGCATATGAAACAGGAAAAGGGAAAATCATCATTCGTGGAAAAGCGGAAGTTGAAACGATTCGCGGTGGCAAACAGCAAATTGTCATTACAGAAATTCCATACGAAGTCAATAAAGCAAACCTTGTAAAGAAAATGGATGAACTACGTCTAGATAAAAAGCTAGATGGAATTGCGGAAGTACGTGATGAGACAGATCGTACAGGTCTTCGTATTGTTGTGGAACTAAAAAAAGAAGCAAACGCAGAAGGTATTTTAAATTACTTATATAAAAATACTGATTTACAAGTTCCATATAACTTCAATATGGTGGCTATAAATAATCGTCGTCCAACATTAATGACGTTACCAAAGATTTTAGATGCGTACATTGGGCATCAAAAAGAAGTTGTTACACGTCGTTCGGAATATGAGCTGCGAAAAGCTGAAAATCGTCAACATATTGTGGCAGGTTTAATGAAAGCATTATCGATTTTAGATGAGGTAATTGAAACAATTCGAGCATCTAAAGATAAGCGTAATGCAAAAGATAATTTAAGTGCAAAATTTGGATTCACAGAAGCGCAGGCAGAAGCAATTGTATCCTTGCAACTGTATCGTTTAACAAATACAGATATTACAGCACTAGAAAAAGAAGCGGAAGAACTAGAGAAGAAAATTACAGAATTACAAGCGATTTTACAAAGTGAGAAAAAGCTCCTTCAGGTCATTAAAGCAGATCTAAAGAGAGTAAAGAAAACGTATAGCGATAATCGCCGTGCTGTTATTGAAGAGGAAATTGAAGAAATTAAAATTGATGTGGAAGTTATGATTCCACAGGAGGATGTCATCGTTACTATAACGAAAGAAGGTTATGTGAAGCGAACTGGTTGGCGCTCACATAATGCATCGAACGGGAAAGACTTCGGTATGAAAGAGGGCGACATCTTACTCGAGCGTTTCGATACAAATACAACAGAAATAGTTCTCTTATTTACGAATAAAGGAAATTATATTTATCTTCCAGTATACGAAATGCCGGACATTCGTTGGAAAGATTTAGGTCAGCATGTGGCAAATATCGTTTCACTTGATAGGGACGAGACATTAATTTGGGCAACCGTTGTACCGAATTTCGAGGAAGAAAAGCGATTTATTGTGTTTATTACACGAAATGGTATGATTAAGAAAACGGAATTAAATCAGTATAAAGTTCAGCGCTATTCAAGAGCGTTTGTAGCCGTAAACTTGAAAAAAGATGATGAAGTTGTCGATATCTTCGCAACAGATGGAACAAGTGATATTGTTCTTGCAACACATGGTGCATATGCACTTATTTTTAATGAAGAAGAAGTAAGCCCAGTTGGTGTAAGAGCAGCTGGGGTAAAAGGGATTAATTTAAAAGAAGATGATTATGTTGCTTCTGGTAGACCGTTAAATAGTGAAAAAGATCAATTGATTCTCGTAACGCAGCGCGGTGCAGTTAAGCGATTAAAAGCTTCCGAAATTGAGAAATCAACAAGGGCGAAGCGAGGCCTGGTTATCTTCAAAGAGTTAAAACGTAATCCGTACCGTATTGTCGGTATTGAAATTGTTCGTGATGATGAACTTGTTTATATGAAAACAGAAAAACAGATTGTAGAAGAAATAGATCCAAAAGCATTTCGTAATAAAGACCGGTATAGTAACGGTAGTTTAGTACTAGATGTTACTGATACGGGTGAAGTGGTTGAGACGTGGACGAAGAAACGGATATAGTGAATAAACGATAGTAAGTATTTCAATTAAATATACTTATCTTATTAATGAAACCCATGTTCTATATAGAACATGGGTTTTTTGGAGTAGTAGGGCTTTAAATTCACCACTATTCTAATTTTTTTAGTTTTTTCATGAAAGTAAATCAAAAAGAATTAGGATGAAAAATAAGGGGGATTATGTATTGATAGAAACGGGGGACAGTACGTCATCATCATATTAAGACGATAAGAAACTCTCGAAAATATATTGTTTTAAGTTATAATCCTTTGTTAAAATCTTATACTGTTGCGAAGCACAAAAAAGCACTATTCTTTCTGTGAAAATATACAGAAAGAATAGTGCTTTTTTATATTATTTTTAAAATCCCTGTTGCACGCAATAAATATCTTTAATTTTAGCTATAATCTCATCAACAGCGTATAAAATTTCTTCTTCACTTAAATATGGACTAATGGATATACGAATAGAACTATTGGCTTCTTCTTTGGATAATCCAATCTTTTGTAATACATATGACGGTTCTAAACTGTTTGAATTACAAGCAGATCCTGAAGAAATAGAAACAGTTCTCATACCTGCTATAAGTGTTTCTGAACTAATATTTGGGATCATTATATTTATGATATGAGGTATGCTATTTTCCATACATACATTTATGCGAGAAAGGGGTATTTCTTGTTGAATTTGATTTATAACAATTGTTCTTAATTTCAGTGCTTTTTCATAATTCTCTTTTAGTTCTAATATAGCTATATCACTAGCTACGCCCATGCCAGCTATTAGTGAAGTGGGTAATGTTCCACTCCGTAAATATGTTTGTTCACCACCAAACAATAAAGGACGAAAATATTCCTGTTTGTACTGGTTTACATATAAAATGCCTATACCTTTTGGTCCGTAAATTTTATGTCCAGATAAAGATAAAGCATCTATGTCCAATTTTTTCACATCTATTGGTATTTTTCCAAAAGCTTGAACAGCATCTACATGTATCAATGTTTTATATTTTCTGCATAAAGCAGAAATCTCATTGATTGGTTGAATTGTTCCCACCTCAGAATTAACATATGCAAAACTAACAACTCTTGTATCATCATCTAATAAGCGACTCAATGAATCTAAGCAAATGGTTCCATCACGTTTAATGTCCATATATTTTACGATAATACCTCTTCTTTGTAACTCTTTTCCAACCTCTAAAATCGATTTATGGTCTATAGGTGAGAGAATTACATTTACGGGTTCTTTTTCATGATAATCAATTGCTCCTAACAACGCCAAGTTGTTACTTTCTGTTGCACCCGAAGTAAATATTATTTCTTCTTTATGAGCACCAATAGAAATTGCAATCTTACTTTTCGCTTGATACACCGCATACTGTGCTTTTTTTCCCATCACATGCTGAGATGAAGGGTTTGCAAATTCTGTTTTCATGTACTTTTCTACAACTTCGATCACTTTATTATGACATGGAGTAGTAGCAGCATAATCTAAGTACACCTGTCTCATAAGCATTGCCCTCCTTTATCACGAAGAAAACACAGAGAAATTAACGGTTTTTTCATAGATGTCTTCTTTTGACATTTCGCCACTTCCACCAGGATCCGCAACAATCACTTTCATCCCTGTTAAATTATATAGATTAAGAGCGATTTCAATACCTGTACGTACAGGTTGGTAACACTCTCCAGGTGCGAATAATAACAATGCTCTATAACCTGCCTTATGTACCTCAGCTATCATTTCTGTAATTTCTCCTGCACATCCAGTTACACCACAACTAATTAATGTTTTATAATTTCCATCCTCATCTACAAATGATACTTCGGATTGATTTTCTCGATCGTTTAACATTCTCTTTTCTAATTTTCCTTCTTTTACTAGCTTACTAGCGCTTTTTTGAAATCTATATTTAAGCCAAGTTTCAGGGAAAAAAATCGGATTTTTTCGGTTAGACAAGATACTCTGTTGATTAAAGTATTTACTCTTTTCTAAACTTGTAACGTAAGCTTCTGGAATTTCTGTATATCTCTCATAAAACTCTTTGCGAAGATCACTAACACTTGCATTTGTAGATGGAACGTATTGCCAATCATTAATTAACAATAGGTATTTAATGTCTTTAAATTGCTCATAAAATTGCTCGCCTAATTGAATTCCGATATTCCAAGTGTATAAAGGGAATATACCTACCCTACGTGAAATCCTCTCTTTCATCACATCTGTTTTCTGTTCTTCGATAATTCCAGGAGTTAAGCTATTTGTTTCTTCATTAAAAAAGAGCATAAAATGCCCTGACATAATTACTAATTCTTCTTGAGTAGTATTTTTTAATTCTTCACTGATTAACTTGATCATTTCTTCTTCTGATGCAACTAATTGATGAATTCCTTTCTTTTTTACATTCATTGAATTCGACATAAGTTACCTCCTTAAAATGTATGGAGGCAGTGCTTGGATTTGAACCAAGGAATTAGGTTTTGCAGACCTATGCCTTACCACTTGGCTACACTGCCATCATATAAAGTTTAGATACTAATTTGAAACTTGTTTATCATGTTGTTCATAGTATCATCCTTAAAAAATAACCGTCAATAATATTCTGAATATAATTATTTTTCTCAACATCAAAATGAATCCCTAGAAAATTTATTGAAAATATAAGCATTCAAATAAAATAAAGAGATATACAAGATATTTTAAAATAATAGTGTTTTTGAAGGATAAGAAACATAGCCATAAAAAACTTTTTTTTAGTCTATGGTTGATTATTCGGTATAAATTTCTCAAAAGATAATCAATTTTTTATTTTGCAAATATAAGATGCTACATGCTATTGTTAGTTATGATTTTTAGAAATTCTTGTTTTCTAAAAGAGCTGATTCATTATAAACGAGTTTTCAGCCAAAGGGTAATTAACCATGAAATCATCATACATACAAGATCTTTCAACTCATAAAGGCTTAAGAGCTTATGCTATGTAACCAGTTGAATATCAAAATAATAACAAGCAACATGCTAAATAAAGCTATTAATACTAACAATTTAGTGAGAAAGGAATCCAATATGTCCAAACAAACAATTGCTTATATTCAAATGTCATTTGCAATGGTTGCAATTGGAAGCTTCGTTATTGTTAATAAGTACATTATTAAAGAACTTCCTATATTTATTGCTTCTGAGCTTAGATTACTGATTGCTTGCTTAATATTACTTCCTTTATTTTTATATAAAGGTGAAAAAATGCCTAAACTAGTAAAAAAGGATTACATCATATTTTTTCTTCAAAGTTTTATAGGGGTGTTTTTATTTAGTGTTTGCACATTATATGGTTTAAGACAAACAACAGCTTTAGATAGCGGCATTATTATGAGTTGTACGCCTGCAATAATGGCTTTAATCTCTTATTATTTTCTAAAAGAAAGATTAGGAATGAATAAAATAGGAGGGATTCTTTTAACTATTTTAGGTACATTGTCTATCAATGTTTTTGGTCAGGTATTAAATTTTAATGTAGGCTCGCACTCATTAATAGGAAATATGTTAATCTTCTGTGCTGTTATTGGAGAAGCGATTTTCTTTTCCTTTGGAAAATTAATTTCTACACCTTTAAGACCTTTAACGATGACAACAATTATGAGTTTGACAGGTGCGGTATTATTTTTGCCTTCTGCAATATATCAATCTTTACATTTTAACTTTTTAACTGTATCTCCATTGGCGTGGCTACTCGTATTATATACAGGAGTTGTAATTACTGTATTAGCTGTTCTATTAATGAATCAAGGGTTAGAAGTGGTATCAGCGGGGACAGCGGCAGTATTTACTGCTTTAATGCCTATAAGCACAGTAATTTTATCAGCCTTTATATTACATGAATCTCTCTTCTGGTATCATATTTTTGGAATGACATTGGTTATTTTGGGTATTTTTGTTATTACTAACTCTTCGAGTGAAAGTAAAGAAATGTTTGAAAGAAGCAGGCAAGAAAATATGTAACAATAAATTTTCTCAATATAAGATTGCATATATTGTTGATTTCAATATTCAAAAAAACACATTGTTAATTTACAATAATTTAAGAACTATAGAACAGTAATAAATGTGTTAACTATATTCTGTAATAAAGGAGTCCATAAATGAAAAAAGTATATCCCTTTTTAATGACTGTATCTGTATGTATATTTATATCTGCTTGTTCCAATCAAACAAATTCTGAAAAAGAGGTAGAATCTGATAATAAAAAAGCTCCAATAGCTGAAACTAATGTAAAAGCTAAGCCTTATACAGAACCATTAACACAAGTAGGACAAAAAGCAAAGCATCCACTTGGAACAGTGATTCTAAAGCAATTAAGTGAGCCTAATACAATGATAGAAGCAGGGCCTCTTCATATTCAAGTAGAAAGAATTAAGGTAATTCAGAGTACAGAAGTAAGTGAAATTGGGAAATACAACTTAAAAGAACGAGGACTAGGTACAGAGCAAATGAATGCAATACAATTTACAACCACTTTAGAAAATACTTCAGATCAAGTACTTGATTTGGAACAAGGGCCTTTTAAAACACTTGTTTTAAGTAATGGTGAACAAGTAGATGTATATAAAATGAATGCGGATCCAAAAAGTCGAAGCTTAAATGCGAAGGAAAAAATGAAGTTTACACTTATCTGTTTCTTATCTCAAGCTCCAAATGATGTTAAATTCGTAAAAGTAATTACTGATGCGGTACGAGATCAGCAAACAAAAAATGAAGTGAGCACAGTAACTACTACTGAGATTACTATGTAAAAAAGAAAACAGCCTGATGAGGCTGTTTTCTTGTGTTTTCCAATTAAAAAGCGCAGTATCCAACAACTGGTTTAGAAGAACCAGTTTTAATGAAATAGTCAGGAGCAAAGCCTTGATCTAACTCACCACCATAGCCATTATCATCTACAAAATCCCAAACATTACTTCCCATATAAGATTCGCCATTCACATAGCAAAATAACCAAAGTTGAGTGCCATCTGGAATGTTTGATTCGGTCCGTGTGCCATTTATTGTTGGAGTTGTGCGAAGATCTAGCCCAGAACCTGTTTTTTGTACCGGATAAAAAGCAGCTTCCGTTACCGATTGACTTGCAAATAAAACCGAACCTGCTACCGCTACTGAAGCAATTGATAATGCAACTTTTTTAAACATACGTGTTACCTCCTAATAAATTATATTTTATTGCAGATGGGGAATCCCCCTCATACCTATCAAATAAAAATCATCCTTTATTCAAGATTGGTAAGCATGAGGGAGAGCCCCTTTACTCCCCTATAAATTAATAGAATGTATGGTTAAAAATAAAAAATAAAGCTAATGTTTGTTTCTTTATCAATACTCTAGTTATGAGTTTGAAAAAATAGCGTTTTTGGTAAAATAAAAACTCTTATTTGTTGTTTTCAAACCATGTTTGAAACGTTTGTAAAGACTGTTCGCCTAATATACGATTCATTTCCTTTCCATCTTTGTAAGAAATAATTGTAGGTGTTCCTTTTATTTGAAACATATCCCAACCTTGTTTATATTCTTCTAGATTCAAAACTTGCATATCAATATTCATATTTTTTGTCATAGGAACTACAATTGGTGAAATCCTTTGGCAATGCGGACAGGTTGTTTTGTAGAAATAAACTATTTTTGTTTTGTGATTTGATAGATCTTGTTGCAATTGTTCAGGGGTAATTTGATTTTTATAATAATTTACCTCCTCAGTACTTATGGTTTTTTCACTTTTTGTTCCTTTATTGGTTAGAACAAAAATAAGTGTAAATATTGATAAAATAGTAATAATGAAAAAAAGCATTTTTTTCATATACTGTTTCTCTCCTTGCTTATTTTCATAAGAATAAAGCCACAAATAATAATAAGAAGAAAGGCTAATAGAGCGAGAAATGGGATTGTAATAAATCCGAACCAATCTAAATAATCCCCTGTGCAAGGTATTCTCCCACATGATGTTCCGTTTTCAGATAAAAATGGGATTTTTTGAAGGGAATAGTGATAGGCAGCTATACATGCGCCAATGATAGCGAGAATCAAACTATAAATCCCAATTCTATAATCTTTTCGTATAATAGCTGTTCCTAGTAAAAGAACTAGTGGATACATGAGAATACGTTGATACCAGCATAATGTACAGGGCTCATATTTCATTATTTCAGACAGGTACAAACTCCCAAGGGTTGCAATAAAGGAAACCGACCAGCTACTAAACAATATGTATTCTAGTTTTTTTTCTGTATTGTTCATGACTTCACCCTTCCTTTTTTAGAGATGGAAATAATGAAATAAATCCTCTAAGAAAATAGAAGATAAAAAATAAATTTTAAAAATAGTTAGCTCAAGAGTTATTATAAATTATGTTTTTGTTTTGTATATTGAGAAAATTTTGATTTTATAAAATCTTATAGAAGAATAAAGTAAATAAGGTGAGAAGAATTGAAAGTAGGCATATGCTTTTTGGGGAATGCCTATGCCTATCAAGCAAATGTTTTATAGTACTCTCAAAACGAAAATTTCTTCTCTACAGTCATTTATAAGAATTCAGTTTGTCTTGTTATTTAAGTAACGGCTAATAATCAGTGGGGTATGAAGAAATCCCCACTGATTAAAGCTTTACTTTATTTTTACCGATCTAAGAATGAGCAAATGGTTATGTAAATAAAATAAAACTTGATATAATAACTATGAAATCGTTCTCAAATATGGAGGGAATATATGAAAAAAATAGGAGTAGGGATTGTAGGATTTGGATTTTCAAGTACAACATTTCACATCCCTTTATTACAAACGATTGATGAATATGATATTCGCGCTATTGTATCTTCGAAAGAAGAAGTAGTAAAGCAGGCATTACCAACTGTGCAAGTTGTTAACACAATTGAAGAATTGGTAGAACGAGAAGATATTGATCTTGTTGTTATTACGTCACCAAACACAACGCATTTTCCATTTGTAAAAGAAGCTATTGTACATGGAAAACATGTCGTTGTAGAAAAGCCATTTGTTGTTTCAGTTGAAGAGGGTGAAGAACTTATTAGATTGGCGAAAGAGCATAATGTCTTTGTTAGTGTTTATCATAATCGCCGCTTTGATAATGATTTTTTAACAATAAAGAAATTAATTGAGGAAAAACAAATTGGAAATGTGTATACATATGAAGCGCATTTTGATCGCTTCCGTCCTCATGTACGTGAGCGCTGGCGTGAAAAGAACTTACCAGGATCGGGGATTTTATACGATCTAGGATCGCATTTAATTGACCAGGCATTACATTTATTCGGAAAACCAGATGCTGTTAGTTCGGATATAGTAAAGCAACGACCTGGGGCAGAAACGGATGATTATTTCCATATTATACTTTACTATGGAATCAAGCGTGTCATTTTACATAGTAGTAGTTATGTGAAACATGCAGGCCCTCATTTTAGTGTTCATGGGGATAAAGGCTCAATTGTTAAATATGGTATGGATTCACAAGAAGACCAATTAAAAGCTGGTATGAAGCCAGGTGATATAGGATATGGAGAAGATAGTGAAAGCAATTTTGCTGTTTTAGAAACAGAAGAAGAAGTGAAGCGTATTCCAACAGAAGTGGGATGCTATGAAATGTATTATAAAGGAATTCGAGATAGTATAGTAAATGGTATGCAACCTCCTGTAACAGCTGAAGAGGGTTTACAGGTGATTCAACTTATTCAATTGGCAATTGAAAGTAGTGAAACAGGTAGAGTTATCTCACTATAAGTTAAAAAGACACGATTTCGTGTCTTTTTTTTGGATTTTAGGATTGGAATATATGTGTTTGTTGTGGGATATAATTTTTCTCTTCGAATGAAATATAAACAATTCAAATTACTAATCTAATTTTCCCGAGTGACATTTTCAGGGTTGGAAAGCCCATAAAAAAACATCGTAATGATATCTTTTATATGTTTTTCACGATCATCCTCCAAGAGTTGTACACCGTAATCTTCGCCGAACTTACTGAACATTTGAATGTATAGTAATATCATTTCTTTTGAAAGATTGGGATTAATTTCATTTTGGCGTTGTGCATTTTCTAATATCTCTAAAAACCAAGGCAGGACTGTTTCATTTTGGTAACGATATATAAATTCGCGAAGCTCTGGATCTTTTTGGATTACTTGCAACAGCATGTCAGGGTGAAATAAACTACCACTTTCCATTTTACGTCGCATCATCTTATGAAACATCTCTTGAAATGTCATATTTTCAGCTGCTATCTCTTGATAGAATTGAAACTCAGTCGTCGCAAATTCGTGAATAAGCTCTCGGAAAAGCGCATCTTTACTACCAAAATGATTATAAATGGTAACTTGAGATACTTTTGCTTTTTTTGCGATGTCCTCTATTTTTACTTCATTAAATCCACGCTCTGAAAATAATGATAACGCAGCGTCTTTAATGGCGCGTTTTTTCTTTTCTTTTACTTTTTCAAAACCGTTCAATACAATCACCTCATTTAAAATATACAAGAAAATAGAGATGAAAACAATATTTTTGAAATATGAACATAAAAATATTTCAAAAAATTGTTGCCAATTTAAATAGAGAGGAGTACAATAATTTTGAAATATAAAACACGAAATATTTCAAAAAATGAGGTGGAATAATGATTTCAGTCCAAAATGTCACAAAAAAATTTTCAAATGGAAAAGGATTATTTGATATTACTTTTCAAGTAAAAGAAGGTGAAGTTTTCGGTTACCTAGGGCCAAATGGTGCAGGGAAATCAACAACGATTCGTAATTTAATGGGATTTATAAAGCCAACTGCTGGTCATGCAGAAATTTTCGGTCTAGACTGCTGGAACGAAGCTGCAAAAATTCAAAGGGAAGTTGGTTATTTACCAGGGGAAATTTCCTTTATAGAAGGAATGAATGGATTAGAATTTTTAAAACTTATGCAAGGTATACGCGGATTGAAAGATGTAAAGAGACGTGATGAGCTTATTGAAAGATTACAATTTGATGTGAAAACACCAATTCGGAAAATGTCTAAAGGGATGAAACAAAAAGTAGGAATTGTAGCTGCATTTATGCATGATCCAGAAGTGTTAATTTTGGATGAACCAACGTCAGGATTAGATCCACTCATGCAGCAAACTTTTATTGATTTAATACTAGAGGAAAAACAAAAAGGAAAGACAATCCTTATGTCATCCCATATTTTCACAGAAATTGAGCGGACATGTGACCGGGTAGCTATTATTAAGGATGGTCGCCTTGTAACGGTGGAAAATATTCATGATTTACAAGGCATGAGAAGACAGGTAATGGATGTAACGGTTTCATCTCAAGTGGAAATGCGTTCTTTACAAAAGGAAAATTTACACTTTGAAGCGGTGAAGGAGAATACAGCGTCCATTATTGTACAGGGGAATTATCAGGAAGTATTACAAACGCTTGCTAGGTATAATGTGAAAGCACTTCAAACGAGGGCGATGGATTTAGAACATTTATTTATGCATTATTATGATGCGAAGGAGGGTGTGAAACATGAATAAACAGCTGTTTTTAGCTAGCTTTAAAGAAAATCAAAAAAGCATATGGAGTTATTCAATTGGTGCGGCTCTTTATTTGTGGTTATTAATTTGGATATTTCCATCGCTCGTATCTGCGAAAGGATTAAATGAAATGATAGATGCTATGCCAGATAGTGTGAAAAAGATTGTTGGCATGGAAAATTCGATTCAAAATGTAAGTGATTTTTTAGCAGGTGAATACTATGGCATGTTGTTTCTAATTATATTGACAATTTTTAGTGTAACGGTTGCTACACATGTAATGGCTTGTTATGTAGATAAAGGGGCGATGGCTTATTTGTTGGCAACACCGGTATCTAGAGTGAAAATTGCAATAACACAAGGGGTAGTTCTTATTCTAGGATTGCTGATTATTATACTTGCGACGTATGGAGCTGGTGTATTAGGAGCAGAGTGGCTCTTGAAAGATAACAATTTAAATCAAGAAGTATTCTTCAAAATGAATTTAGTTGGGGGGCTGTTGTTTTTCGTAGTCAGTGCCTATTCATTTTTATTCTCTTGTATATGTAACGATGAAAGAAAAGCTCTTAGTCTTTCTGCCAGTGTTACAATTTTGTTTTATTTACTAGATATGGTAGGGAAATTAAGTGATAAGCTAGAATGGATGAGGAATATATCATTATTTACGTTGTTCCGTCCAAAAGAAATTGTGGCAGGGACATATAACATATGGCCGGTAAGTATTGGATTAATTTTTGGTGCGATTTGTATCTTTGTAGTAGCGATTGTATTGTTCAAAAAGAGAGATTTACCGCTATAGATAAATAGAGTTGAAAAGATAGTTAGTTCCTTTATGAACTAACTATCTTTTTTTATTTCTGGAAAATTATAAAAAAAGTGAACCTTTTTCCCCACTAAACCATCTAATAAGTGTAAAGTTTTATTGGAAGATATAAAGTGAAACTTTAATTAGTAGGGGGTTTCTTCATCCCCAATTGATTATTAGCCCGCCCCACCTAACTTCTTTGCTTTCGCTGAATTTTGAGGTGGTGGGTCTTACTGCCCCACAAATAGCGGGATAAAACGGGAGGATAGACAGTGAAAGTAATACCTGTATATAAAATAATGGTAAAAGAAGAGAGTAATGTTTCTTTAGCTAAAAACGGTGATCATGAAGCATTTGTCTCTTTAATACATACACATAAAGTTCAGCTCTATCGTATAGCCAAAGCAATGCTATATGATGAGAATGACGTAGAAGATGCGATACAAACAACAATTCTAAAGGCTTATGAAAATATAAAAAAGCTTAAAAATGAAGAGTTTTTCCAAACATGGTGCATTCGAATCCTGATGAATCAGTGTAATGAAATGATACGATCACGAAAAAAGGTAATTGCGATAGAAGGAAATAATGATTATATGATAGCATTTGATTCCTATGAAGATATAGATCTTCATAATGCAATTCAGTCTTTAAATGAAGAATTAAAAGCTGTAACAGTACTCTACTATTATGAAGACATGAATCAAGAAAATATTGCGGCATTATTAGAAATACCAAAAGGAACTGTTAAATCAAGGTTGTCACGGGCAAGAGAACAATTGCAGAAGCAATTACGAATGGAATAGGAGGTGTATGTGTTGGATAAGGATGAATTATTTGATGAAAAACTGAAAAAGCGAATAGACCGAGAGAAAACAATGTTACCGGAGCATTTGAATCGGAAAATTAATGATACATTACATAATCTCCCGGTTAAGAAGAAGTCTTATAGAGTTCAAGCTATGGCTGTTAGTGTGGCAATAATGGCATTGTCAATCGTTTCTATGTTTGAATTTTCTGTGCAAAGTTTTGCGCAAAAAGGTGGAGTATTTGAATATGTAACGAAAAAGGCATTTTCAGATTATGAAAATGAGGAAGAAACAAAATCTAATGTAAATTATCCTGAAAAAGAAAAAATTCACAAAAAAATGCTGGATTCAATCGATCATTTTAAAAATGTTAAGGGGCAATTTGAAGAGTACTCTAGTTCATCTCGCCTAATTACTACTTATAAGTACGCAATTGATACAAGGAATCAGAGAGGGATTTCTTCTAAAGAGGATCGTCAGTCAAAAAAAATGACAGTTTTATATAACCAAGGGAAAAAACAAGAATTTAATGATAAAGATTATACATATAAAGAAGTGAGATGGAAGTCAGAACCTAAAAATATAGAGTTACTAAAACTAACACCTACTGAAAGAGCATTTAATAAAGTGGGGGAGAAAAAGCGGTATGATGATGAATATGTCGGACTAGCAAAATATAGTATTCAATCGGAGTTTGCAAATTTGTTAATTCGATATAAAGATTGGAATTTTAAAGAAACAAAGTATCTTGGATTAGACTGTTATAAAATAGAGGGCGTTATAAACATAGAGATGCCTTTAAGTACATCTGAAGACTTAAGAGGAAAATTCGAAATGATTGTAGAAAAAAATACGGGGATTATGTTGAATTTTCTTAGTTTTCATAATGGAATGATCCAGTATTCTATTACTACGGAAAAGATACAAATAAACAAAGGGATTGATGAGAACGTATTTCAAAAAGATGTTTCTTCATACGAAAAATTGAAAAATGTATTGAATAAATAATGATCTTGTTATTTTGATAGTTTTTAATTCGTATAGAATAATAAATATCGGGGGAGCTAATATGGAGAAGAATTTATCTTCACGTGAAAAAAAGAATAAGAAAAAATATAAAAAAGGAAAAGTGATAGGGATATTTGTAGGGGTGTTGTTAGCTGTTGGAATAGGATATGGTGCGTATCTGTATAATAAAACTTCAAATGCGGTACAAAAAGCTTCTCTCAGTCTAGCACGTGGTGAGAAATCTGATTTGCGTGAGGAAGTTGTAAAGCCAATAACAAATAATGTTTCTCTTTTAATTATGGGCATTGATGAAAATCAAGAGCGTCAAAAAGAATATAATGGTGCATTTCATACAGATGCATTATTACTAGCTACTTTTAATAAGGATGATAAGACAGTCAAGTTAATAAGCATACCACGTGATACGTATACATATGTTCCAATCGAAAAGAAAAAGGATAAAATAACACATGCATATGGTAGGGGCTTTGTAAAGAACGGAAAGGATGGAGGACCGCAAGCGTCTGTTGAAGCGGTAGAAAAATTATTACATGTACCAGTTGATTATTTTGTGAAATTCAATTTTAATTCATTTATAAAAATTGTTGATGATTTGGGTGGTATTGAAATAGATGTTCCAATTGAGTTTTCTGAACAAAATAGTAAAGATGAACCGGAGGCTATTCATTTAAAAAAAGGAATGCAAACATTAACTGGTGAACAAGCACTTGCTCTTGCAAGAACACGTCATATCGATAGTGATGCTATGAGAGGACAGCGTCAGCAGCTTGTCATTGAAGCGATCTTAACAAAATTAAAAAGTGCAGGATCTGTTACGAAAATAGGAAAGATGATTGATGCTGTAGATGGTGAGTTTAAGACAAACTTAGCTTTGGCTGATATGCTGTCGTTTTATAAATATGGATTAAATGCTTCAATTGAGAAAATTCAATTAGCTGGAGATGATTTGTATTTACCGAATGGGCCGAAAGGTGAACGAGTCTATTATTATAATCCAGATACAAAGAGTTTGAGAGAACTTAGTAATATACTTCGAATACACCTTGGATTAAGTGAACAGCAAATTAAAAAAGAAGATGGGGAGAGTTAAAGTATATGAAAAACATAATATAAAATATTTTTTAGTAAAGCAGATCATTATAAATATCTGCTTTTTTGTTTGAATGATACAGTGAAGGTTTTTACCTCGATCTTTCGCTTGGTCAACAATTAACAATAATAGCTATTTTGTTAGTTACTTTAAAAGGGGAAGGTGCTGTAACTGGCGAGGGCTTTATGTATTGGCATCAACTTTATCAGCGATGCATGTTATTCCGTTAGAAGGATTAGCTCGTCTATTAGGGAGGAGATCGTTTTATCCCGCATTAACGGGCAGTAAGACCCACACCTCAAAATTTGGCAAAAGCAAAGAAGTTAGGTGGGGGATGAAGAAAACCCCCACTGATTAAAGTTTCACTTTATGTCAGAAACGCGCGCTATCATAAATTTAATTGGTAATGGTATTGCAACTGTAGTTGTTGCGAAAAGCGAAAATGAATTTAATGAGGGGAAAGATAAACAGATGCTAATAGGTATGCAAAAAGAAAAAATAGCCGGATAAAAAAGTCAGTAAAGCTGACTTTTTTTATTTTGTTAAGAAAGGATTTACTAGAATTATACATTATTTATTAACAATAATTCAGAAGAGTTTTCTTTACAATTGGAATAAATAGAAGAAAAATCAAATGCATATAGTAATACAAGAAAATTCTATATCAACGTAATAGAATGTTTATGAATATTACTGTAATAAAATAATTTTTACAAAATTTTTAATAATAATACTTTACAAAAAACAAAAAATTAGTAGAATAATAGTTAATAGGAATCTTTTGATAAGAATATAAAGAAAAACAGAATTATCAGAAATTTCTTAATCTAGAAACGTACAGGAAATTAGGGAGGGTACAAAAAATGAAAAAGAAAAAGATGAAGAAATTAACAGCAGTCGTAGCACCAGTTTTAGCAATGAGTATGGCATTAACAGCATGTTCTACAGGTGGAGACAAAAAAACAAGTACGAATTCAAGCGGAAGTGATAGCAAATCGGATGTTAAATTAGCAGCAAAGCAAGTGCTGAATCGTACAGAAACAAACGAAATTCCAACAATGGATACTTCGAAATCAACAGATACTCTTGGATCACAAATTCTAGGGAATACGATGGAAGGGTTATATCGCCTTGATAAAGATAATAAGCCAATCCCAGCTGCAGCTGAATCAAGTACGAAAAGTGAGGATGGCAAAAAATATACATTTAAACTTCGTAAAGACGCAAAATGGTCAAACGGTGACCCAGTAACAGCAAAAGATTTCGTGTTTGCATGGCAACGTTTGTTAGATCCAAAGACAGCTGCAGAGTACTCATTTATTGCTTATTATATTAAAAATGCAGAAGCAATTAATAAAGGAAAAGCGGAAGTGTCTACACTAGGTGCAAAAGCGATAGATGATTACACACTCGAAGTTGAACTAGAAAGCGCAGTTCCATACTTCTTAAACTTAACGGCATTCCCATCGTACTATCCACTAAATGAAAAGTTTGTAAAAGAAAAAGGGGATAAATTCGGTTTAGAATCGGACACTGTAGTTTATAATGGACCGTTTGTTCTAACTGATTGGAAGCATGAAGAGGGCTGGAAGCTGAAGAAAAATGATAATTATTGGGACAAAAAGAGTGTGAAGTTAGACGAAGTTAACTATAGTGTTGTAAAAGATATGGCAACTCGTGTAAATCTATATGATAGTGGCCAAATTGACTTTACTATATTAGCTGGAGAGTTTGTTGACAAATATAGAAATAAAAAAGAAGAATATGGAGTATATTCAGAACCAAGTACGTTCTACTTACGTTTAAATCAAAAACGTGCTGGCCAAGATACACCACTAAAGAGCAAAAAATTACGTGAAGCAATTGCGTTGTCAATTAATAAAAAAGATTTAACGAATGTAATCTTAAATGATGGTTCTAAACCTGCTGATTACTTAGTGCCAAAAGGATTAGCGAATGGACCAGACGGTAAAGATTTCCAAGAGACGTTTAAAACTGGCCTGAAAAATGACACTAAAAAAGCAGCGGCAGCTTGGGAAGAAGCGAAAAAAGAGCTTGGTAAAGATCAAGTGACACTTGAGTTCTTGAACTATGATACAAGTAATGCGAAAAAAGTTGGAGAATATGTAAAAGACCAAATTGAGAAAAACTTAAAAGGTGTAACAGTTAATATTAAAATGCAGCCGTTCAAACAAAAGCTGAAATTAGAATCTGAACAAGATTATGATTTCTCATATGGTGGCTGGAACCCAGACTATGCGGATCCAATGACATATTTAGATATGTTCGAATCAACAAATTCTCAAAACCAAATGAGCTACTCAAATCCAAAATATGATGAAATCATCAAAAAAGGAAAAACAGAGTTAATGGCAGATGCGAAGAAACGTTGGGAAGAGTTAGGAAAGGCAGAAAAACTGTTGCTTGAAGAAGATGTAGCGCTTGTACCGTTATACCAAAGTGCTAAATCGTATGTAATGAAACCAAACGTAAAAGGTGTTGTAAAACATAACATCAGTCCAGAATACAGCTTCAAGTGGGCTTACGTAACAGAAGAAAATAGTAAGTAATAGAAAGATAGAAAAGCATTTCTAAAGGTAGGTTGTCTACTTTTGGAGGTGCTTTTTTCTATGTAATGAATCTTGTTTAAAGAGACTTTAGATATTAGAAGTGGTGTTTGATATAAAATTTATATATGAATAATTTTATATTCATTTAAATGAATGATAAGAAGGGTATTGCTGTCATATAGTGAATGGAGAGATTTTGTAAAGTAGTGTGACTAAAATATACTATCATTATAGTAGAAAATATTTTCGAGATTAAAAAAAATAACTTTACAAAACATAAAAAAATAGTAGAATATTAACTAATAAGAATTTTCTGATAATACAAATATATCAGAAATCTAACAAGGTTATCATCGTACATATAATTTAGGGAGGGTACACAAATGAAAAAGAAAAAGATTAAGAAGTTAACAGCGGTTGTAGCACCAGTTTTAGCAATGAGTATGGCATTATCGGCATGCTCGGGATCAGGTGGGGATAAGAAGACAAGTACAACGTCTAATAGTGGTGAAGAGAAAAAATCTGATATTAAATATGCAGCAAAACAAGTATTAAATCGTACAGAAAATCAGGAAATTCCAACAATGGATACTTCTAAAAATACAGATACTCTTGGGTCGCAAATTTTAGGGAATACGATGGAAGGGCTATATCGCCTTGATAAAGATAATAAACCAATCCCAGCTGCAGCTGAATCTAGCACGAAAAGTGAGGATGGTAAAAAATATACATTTAAGCTTCGTAAAGATGCAAAATGGTCAAATGGTGATCCAGTAACAGCGAAAGATTTCGTGTTTGCATGGCAGCGCTTACTTGATAAAAACACAGCTTCTGAATATGCGTTTATTGCTTACTATATTAAAAATGCAGAAGCAATTAATAAAGGAGAAGCAGACATATCTACATTAGGTGCTAAAGCGGTTGATGATTATACCCTTGAAGTGGAATTAGAAAAGCCTGTTCCGTATTTCTTAAATTTAACGGCATTCCCATCATACTATCCATTAAATGAAAAGTTTGTAAAAGAAAAAGGGAATAAATTCGGTTTAGAGGCGGATACAGTTTTATATAATGGACCATTTGTAATGTCTGAGTGGAAGCATGAGCAAGGTTGGAAGTTGAAGAAAAACGATAATTATTGGGATAAAAAGAGTGTGAAACTAGAGGAAATTAACTATAGTGTTGTAAAAGACGTAGCTACAAAAGTGAACTTATATGATACTGACGCAATTGACTTTACATTATTATCAGGAGAGTTTGTTGATAAATATAAACCGAAGAAAGATGAATATGGTGAGTATGCAGAATCAAGCACTTTCTTCTTACGTTTGAATGAAAAACGTGGTGGCCAAGATACGCCGCTGAAAAATAAAAAGTTACGTGAAGCAATTGCATTGTCAATTGATAAAAAAGGTTTAGCAAATGTTATCTTAAACAACGGTTCTAAAGCAACGGATCAATTAGTACCAAAAGGACTAGCAACTGGTTCAGACGGTAAAGATTTCACAGAAACATTTAAAAATGGTTTAAAGCAAGATACGAAAAAAGCAGCTGCAGCATGGGAAGAAGCGAAAAAAGAACTTGGTAAAGACCAAGTGGCAATTGAATTGTTAAGTTATGATGATGGAACAGCGAAAAAGGTTGCTGATTATGTAAAAGACCAAATTGAGAAAAATTTAAAAGGTGTAACAATTAATACGAAAATCCAGCCGTTTAAACAAAAGTTAAAACTAGAGACAGCGCAAGACTATGAAATCTCTTACGCAGGTTGGAGCCCAGACTATGCAGATCCAATGACATTTATCGATATGTTTGAAACAAAGAGCCCTTATAACCAAATGAGCTACTCAAATCCAAAATATGATGAAATGGTTAAAAAAGCAGGAAATGAATTAATGTCTGATCCGAAGAAACGTTGGGAAGAGTTAGGAAAAGCAGAAAAATTATTGCTTGAAGAAGATGTAGCAATGGTGCCACTATATCAAACAGGTAGAGCATATGTAATGAAACCAAATGTAAAAGGAATTGTAAAACATAATATTAGTCCAGAATACAGCTTTAAGTGGGCGTATGTAGAGGAAAAAGGCGGAAAATAATATGAAATTAGAAAAGAGCCTCCGGAAGTAGGTCAACTACTTTTGGAGGTGCTTTTTCATGGAAAGAATCTTGTTTATAATTTGTTTTATTGCTAAAAGAATAAAAATTCATAAATACTACAATAAAAGTAGTATTTATGAATTTTTAAGATAATATAATCTCATCTCATATTGATTAAGAATGGCAGTGAGGGATTAAAAGGCAATAAGACTCCTACCACAAAAGTTAGTGAAGGTGGGGGATGAAGAAAACCCACACTGATTAAAGTTTCACTTTATAGAGAGAAAGGAGGTTATATATAATTCGAAAAAATAGAGATGAATAAGAAAGCTTTAGTGCTCATATAGTAGATGGGGAGAATCTTGTAATTGTGCTATTAAAAAGCGAATCATTATTATAGAAAAACTATTTTCAGAATTTTGAAAAATAACTTTACAAACTTGAAAAAAATAGTAGAATATTAATTAATAAGAATTTTCTGATAATATCATAAGTATTAGAAAATCTCTCAAATGTATCATCGTACATATAATTTAGGGAGGGTACACAAATGAAAAAGATCAAGAAACTAACAGCGGTTGTGGCACCGGTTTTAGCAGTAAGTATGGCGTTATCGGCATGCTCGGGGTCAGGTGGGGATAAGAAGACAAATACAACGTCTAATAGTGGTGAAGAGAAGAAATCTGATATTAAATATGCAGCAAAACAAGTACTAAATCGTACAGAAACAAACGAAATTCCAACGATGGATACTTCTAAAAATACAGATACTCTTGGGTCACAAATTTTAGGGAATACAATGGAAGGGTTATATCGCCTTGATAAAGATAATAAGCCAATCCCAGCTGTGGCAGAATCAAGTACGAAAAGTGAGGATGGAAAAAAGTATACATTTAAACTTCGTAAAGATGCAAAATGGTCTAATGGAGATCCTGTAACAGCAAAAGATTTCGTATTTGCATGGCAACGGTTAGTAGATCCAAAGACAGCTGCTGAATACGCATTTATTGCTTATTATATTAAAAATGCAGAAGCAATTAACAAAGGAAAAGCAGAAGTATCTACTTTAGGTGCAAAAGCAGTAGATGATTATACACTTGAAGTTGAGCTGGAAAGCGCAGTTCCATATTTCTTGAACTTAACGGCATTTGTATCGTATTACCCACTAAATGAAAAGTTCGTAAAAGAAAAAGGAGATAAATACGGTTTAGAATCTGATACGGTAGTTTACAATGGGCCGTTTGCTCTAACTGACTGGAAGCATGAAGAGGGTTGGAAGTTAAAGAAAAACGATAATTATTGGGATAAAAAGAATGTGAAACTAGAAGAAATTAACTATAGTGTTGTAAAAGACGCAGCTACTCGTGTGAATCTATATGATAGTGGTCAAATTGACTTTTCTTTATTAACTGGGGAGTTTGTTGATAAATATAAATCGAAGAAAGATGAATTTGGAACATATCTGGAACCAAGTACATTCTACTTACGCTTGAATCAAAAACGTGCTGGTCAAGATACACCACTAAAGAGCCAAAAATTACGTGAAGCAATTGCGTTGTCAATTAACAAAAAGGATTTAGCAAATGTAATTTTAAATGATGGTTCCAAACCTGCCGATTTCTTAGTTCCAAAAGGATTAGCGAATGGACCGGACGGTAAAGATTTTCAAGAAACGTTTAAAAACGGTTTAAAACAAGATTCTAAAAAAGCAGCGGCGGCTTGGGAAGCAGCGAAGAAAGAGCTTGGTAAAGATCAAGTGACACTTGAATTCTTAAACTATGATACGAGTAATGCAAAAAAAGTTGGTGAGTATGTAAAAGATCAAATTGAGAAAAATTTAAAAGGTGTAACAGTTAACATTAAAATGCAGCCATTTAAACAAAAATTAAAATTAGAATCTGAGCAAGATTATGATTTCTCATATGGTGGTTGGAACCCAGACTATGCAGATCCAATGACATATTTAGACATGTTTGAATCAACAAATTCTCAAAACCAAATGAGCTACTCAAATCCAAAATATGATGAAATCATCAAAAAAGGAAAAACAGAGTTAATGGCAGATGCGAAGAAACGCTGGGAAGAATTAGGGAAGGCTGAAAAACTGTTGCTTGAAGAAGATGTAGCGCTAGTACCGTTATTCCAATCAGGTAGATCTTATGTATTACAACCAAATGTAAAAGGAATTGTAAAACACAATATCAGCCCAGAGTATAGCTTTAAGTGGGCATATGTAACAGAGAAAGATAGCAAGTAATTAAAAAAGCATTTCCAATGGTAATTACTTTACCTTGGAAATGCTTTTTTATGAGTAATGTGGGAGCTACTTTGAGAAAATAGTACGTTATTTTTGCACAGTACATTACGTTTATGCATATAGGTATTCTAGAAAAAAGAAGGAGAATCTTATGAAACGGAATGTATACATTGACTTTTTAGCTTATTACGGAATTGGAAGCGCACATCCTGGTGGTTTTACATTAACGAAACAGTTATTGGCACAGTTGCCATTATACCGTGAAGCAAATGTGCTTGAAATAGGATGCGGAACAGGGCGTACAGCAGCTTATATGAAAAAACAATATGGTTATAACGTCACAGCAGTTGAAAATAATGAAATTATGATTCAAAAAGCAAAAAATAGATGGACACAAGAACAATTATCGATTGAACTGATTAAAGGAACTGCTGAACAGTTGCCGTTTTTAAATGAGAAGTTTGATCTTGTATTAGGTGAATCTGTACTTGCTTTTACAAACAAAGAACAGGTGATTCCTGAATGTTATCGTGTCTTGCAAAAGAACGGGAAACTTGTTGTCATTGAAATGATAATTGAGAAGCACTTAACAAAAGAAGAAGAGGAGAAAATACTGCAATTTTACGGAATAAAGGAGTTACACACAGAAAAGGAATGGATTGATTTATTTCAAACGACAAACTTCAAAAGGATAACGATTGTAGGTGGAGGAACGATTGCCGAAACGATTGCAGGACAAATGGAACAGCCAGAATGGAACCTGTCACATTTTATTCCGGCTGAACTGTACGATGCATGGGTGCAGCACGAGCAAGTATTGCAAATGTATCAACATATTTTAGGGCATCGTGTATTTATTTGTGAAAAATAAAAAGCAGATTAAAAAATCTGCTTCATTTATCCTACTATTTGTGGGCAGTAATATTCTGACCTCAAAATTTAGCAAAAGCATAGAAGTTAGGTGAGAGATAACCTACCCGTAAAGGCCCGATTGAGGAGGGGTGATTAAAGTTTCACTTTATTCGTGTATGATATGATAACTGTATTTCATTATTTTTGAAAAGGAGTTGACTAAAAAATATAGTCGGCTTCTTTGTATATTAGATGAAAAATAATGCAGCTAAAGCAATACCAAAAATAAATCCGAAAGCTAATTCAACGGCACCACTTCCACAAAATCCTCCTCCACAGCCTCCATCAAAACCAAAGCCTCCATCAAAACCAAAGCCACAATGGTTACATTGACCTAAACCACCACAAAAATCACAGCCGCCACCTGCATATGCATCATTGTAACCAAATCCTGTATCAAAAGAGGATCTATAGGGTTCAATCCAAACAGAATCATTTGTCACATCAACAATCTTACCGATATGAACATAACCATCTACATCTTCAATACGTACAACTTTACCAAAATAACGATGACAAGTATTGTAACATTTTTGACAATGCATGTTCTTGCCTCCTTTCATATACAGTAATACGATATGTTATCGGGACAAGTGCGGCTTGTACGATTGACCTAAGTTTCATAATTGTTACGAGAAAGGGGGAATATATGGTGAAAGTGTATGAAAAAGGAGTGGGAAATATGGAATCTAAAGATCAATTCCAAACATATGAAGTTCCTTGGAATGAATTTACGAATGCCCTTCGTAGTGAAATGGAAAAACAAGTAGGAGCAGATATCATTGACCAGGTTGTTTGTGATTTAAAGGATGGGTTTGAAGTGTATACATATATACAAGGAGATTTGGATTTTGAATATAAAGAAGAACTTGAACGAAAATTTGGGAGTGATGGAAAAATTCCTAATTTATTAACTGTTATGTTATTAGCGAGTATTTATCATACAAGCGAAGAGAATATTCGTCTGCATGCGGATCGTAAAGACAATCCTATTGTTGAAGTATATGTGAAACAATAAAACACGCTGTTATAGGCGTGTTTTTATTTGTATGGAAAAATGTAAGGAAATTCACACTTTAAGGAGAGGGGATATTGTGGTTGCTTTTTCAACAGCGCATCGTATTCCTCATATCATTGCTACAGAAACTTTACAATATTCTTTTTTACGTGAAGATGGTAAGGAAGTTTCATATCTGTTTACGATGACTGTAGAAGTGATAGAAGAGGCTATTTAGAAAGCTTTATGCATAGCAGAAATGACAAGTGGAAGTAGGGAATATTTAAAAAAACACCGTATTTAAAGGTGGAAAGTTATTTTTAATAGAAGAGAAAATCAAACTTTTTTATAGGGATTTTTTGTATGAAGAGTCTGTTTTGATTAATTCTCTTTCAAAACAAAATCGTTACTGAAAAGGAGGTTATCATTCCAGCAATTTAGTTTACATAATGACATTGTAATAATCTACATATCCCAAAATACAAGTCATATATCTTGTTTCTTTTCATAAATTTAAACATAGGAATTTGTCTACAAAGGTGGCGAAGCCTCATCATGAAGATTCGAATTTGTGCCACATTCATCTTTTTTCTATTATTGTGTTTGAATCCTTTTTCAACTTTTGCAAAAGGAGAGGAGGCAAAAGAAAGGGTCGTTTCACTTGTATATGATGATTCTGGCAGCATGAGAAATAACGATCGCTGGAAATATGCCAACTATGCTTTGCAAAGTTTAGTTGCATTATTAGATGAAAGAGATAGATTTTCATATGTTCCAATGAGCCGTCCTACTGAAGCGTTAAATGTCACGCTAACAAATGAGAAAAGACAAATAGAAATTGATCAAATTGGAGCGTGGAAGAATTATTTAAATACGCCGTTTAACGCAGTAGAGACCGCGATGCAATCTATTAAAAAGGAAGCAGACATAAATGGAAAACGTGAATTTTGGCTTATTGTATTAACTGACGGGGCATTTAACGAATTAGAAAAAGAAAAGAATGGCGGTAAAGAACAAATCACGCAGAAACTGGAACAGTTTAAAAAAGAAATGGAAGCGAAAAAAATATCATTGCATCCGGTTTTAATAACAATGGAAGAAAACTTAGGACAGCAAGAGCAACAACAGATGAATACGTTTAAAGAAATTTGGAAGCAAGAGATAAATGGTATCGTCATGCCAACGAGTGGAGAAGATGGAGTTATTCAAAGTGTAAATCAAGCTGCAGCCTTGGTTGCGAATCGAGATCCATTTTCTTCTGTTGAATCTGTCGTGAAAACGACTATATCGGGTAACAAATTAGAGATTACTACACCGTTCCCATTAAAACGAATGACACTGGTACAACAATCTTCTACTGCATCGCAATATCGGATAGAACGACTTTCTAAACCGTTAGCAGTGCAATCTTCCTTTTCAATTCACGCACCAGGAGAATCAAAATTATATGGTGGTATTACCCATATCGGCGCTACGAATCATGAAATAATTAAATCAGGGACATACACGTTAGAAATTGATAGTGGTATTGTGAAAGAAGGATTGAAAGTACTTGTTGAACCAGCGCTTGACTATACCGTTTCTACTTATGATAAAGAGGATAAAGCGAAAAAAAACGTTGAGAAAATGAATGAGGGAACGAAAGCAGTGATTGAAGCGAAACCGACGGATTTACCAATACAATCTTCGTATTTCCAAGCAGAAGTAGAACTAGATGGAAAGCTGTATCCGATGAAATGGGATGATAAAGCACATATGTTTTACTATGAATTACAAATTAAAAACCAATTTGTACGTGGGAAAGTTCATATGAATATAAAAGGGTTTTACAGGCAAACGAGAGAATTCCGAATTGATCCGATACCAAAGGCAAAATTATCTTTGCAAGTCATTACGAAAGATTATAAAGAAAAGGTGACGAATTTAGACAAGAGTAAACCATTTGTCCTGCAGCCATTACTGAATGGTGAACCAATGACAGAAGTGGAGGTAAAAAAGCTACTGCAATCTACTGGTGTCACATCTCATCAATCGATTAACTACGAATTGCGGCAACATGACAATCAAATTTATGTGTATCCTCGTCCTTACTACTCCGATACATTCAATTTTACAGATACTGGCACCATAGAAGCTACCATCACTATAAACGATTCAAAGTTACAAGAAGTGAAGAAAACGATTTCGTTTCATATTCAAAATGCACCATTTTGGGAACGGTATACGCTAATTTTTCAATTTGTAATCCCGGTTGCCTTACTGCTTTTGCTTGTTGCGATTCTTATTTTAGGGTGGATTGTCCGGCCAAGGTTTCATCGTAAAGCAATGTTATATTACGAATGGGATCAAGAAGTAGCAAAAGATTGGCTCTATCAATCTGAACCAGAATTATTAAGAAACAAGTGGTGGAAACATTATTTTGGTATTCCATTTCGAGCAGAACGAAAGACGGTACAATCAGTAACTTTTATAGCAAAAAAAGGTTCGAAGTCTATATTTGTAGCAAAGGAATCACAAGTGATTGGTATGATTATTGACGGTATGTTTATAACAGAGGAAGAGGCCGGAAATGAGCATAAGACATTATATCCGAACGAGATTTTACTAATTGATCGTGGGTATGGAAAAGAAATTTATCGATATGAATGTGAATAATAGGAAGTTCAAATAGGAAGGTGGTTCACATGACATTACAAGTTCCAACAATTTTAATTGGCTTAGGTGGAATCGGGAGTACCGTTACACACCAAATATATGAGAAATTGCCAGAGGAACGACGTAAAAAGGTAGCGATGCATGTCTTTGATACAGATGTGAATACATTAAGTAAATTTGAGCATATTCGTAAGTTCAAGACACAAACGAGCTCTAGTAAAACGCCGCGAGAATATATTGCAGGGGATCCAACGATTCCGGAATGGTTTCCAATGGACCCTACTATTCTAGATAAGCCGTTAACTGAAGGAGCTGGTCAACTGCGTGTGATTTCACGCTTAGCTCTTCGGGCAGCGATGAAAGAAGATAAATTGACTGCTTTTTGGCAAGAAATAGAAAAGATTTTTCCTGTCACAAGTGATCAAACAGAGTATGGTGTTCGAGTTATTATCGTTACATCGTTAGCTGGTGGTACCGGTTCGGGTATGTTCTTACAAATTGCGTTGTACCTACGTGAAATGCTTCGGAAAAAACTGCAGCATCATAACATTTTAATACGTGGTGCGTTTTTAATGCCGGATGCACTTGTTAAGACACGTACCATTAGTGCGAAAGAATTTGAAACTGTTCAGGCAAATGGTTATGCGTCATTAAAAGAACTTCATGCGATTACACTTGGCTCAACGGGTGAATTATCAAAGCGGGGCGGTGTAACAATTGAACTAGAGTATCGTCCAGATCAAGTGGATGAAGACGGAAGAACGAATCATACAATTAAAGAGCATCATTTACCATATAATTATTGTTTCTTATATGATTATGAAAATTTACACGGTCATCATTTACACAATCTGTCAGATTACATGGAACAAATGACAAACACGATTTATTTACAGCTATTTAGTCCGATGTCCACAAGTCATTTTGCACAAGAAGATAATCAGATTCAGCAATTGGCAGAATCGAATGGAAAAGCACGTTATTGTGGTGCTGGAACTGCAAAGCTTATTTATCCATATGAGCATGTGCTAAAATACTGTGCCTTGAAATGGGCTGTGCAAGGATTAGATGAATCCTGGCTACATTTAGATCAATTGTTTCAAGAGAAAAAACAGCGGTATGAACAAGATGTTCGTCGTGGTATGCAGCGTGAGAAGCCAGAGCGGGGAAAGAGTTATTTAGAAGATTTAGAGCATCTTGCCACTCGCCCAGAGCAAGCACATATTTTCTATAGACAAATGTACAATGAAACACGCGAAGGTGCAGAAGGTGGTAAGGTAGGCGTTGCGAAATCTAAGTTATTTTTAGAAGCGGTTGAAAGTTATGTACAGCGTACTGTACAAAAAGATGAAGAATTAAATAGGTTGCAGCATGAGTGTAAAATATCTGCCGCAAAGCTTAAAATGATGGAGCAAATGAAGGGTGAAGTGGCGAGAGTTGATCATGCTGTTAGGTTGTATGCCTATGCGATACCAAGCCGTGTGCATGAGCACGTGACGACACTTTTATATGACATGATAGAATCAGATCGATATACACCGAGTGGATCAGAGGGACAGTCATACCAACTAAATACATGGTTTTTAAAGAAAACAGAAGCTGTTCATCCAGTGGCTGCTCGTTTTATGCTATATGAGATTCGAAAGCAATTAGTAGAGAAAATGAATCGATTACATGAGAACAATGAACAGAAGCGTAATTTAATTCAAAACTATGATAAGAAATTTAATGTAAGCAATATTGATGGTACAGTTACAGCAGTGCGACGTGTTGAGCTGGCGCAACAACAAGGCTGGTTTGGAAAAATGTTCTATAATCAGCAGCGTACGTTCCGAAAAGAATTTGAAGATATAGTCACGCAATATGTGCATAAGTTGAATGAATATCGTAAAGAAATGTTACTGGAACTCGTTTATCAATCGCTATATCAGGCAGTAAATAAAATGATCCAACATTGGGAAAGATTCTTTGATAATTTACAAGAAACACGTGAAAATTTGCTGTTTGAAATTCAAAAACGCAGCAAAGAATTTGAAGGGAAAACAAATCCGACGAATGTATATGTATTAGCAGATGAAAAACTACAAGAAAAAATATGGAAAGATATGCAGCAACATTTAAACTTAGGTGTGCTTCCAAAGGATATATCAGCAGAGATGTATATGAGCTTGTATGCGGAATATTGCCGCGATGCACAAGCAGAGGAAAGTCAATCGAAGAAAGTAGAGGATTTTTATCGAGAGCATATTTTAACGTATTGTTATAACGAGCTCCAAGTCCGATATCGTGACAAATTAGAACTCAATATTATTGAAGCATTGCGAAAAGAAGCTGATTTTAAAAAGCGTGATCGTAATGAATATGTGAGAGAAAAAATTGAAGATCTCTTCCATCTAGCAAGCCCATTTATCCCGAAGGTAGCCCATCATCGAGAGTTACAATATTGGGGTATACATCCATCACTAAAACAGGAACTACAGGAAGAACTATTGCAAGAAATGTTTCAAGAAAAAGATACAGTGAATGAAGCATTTTCACCATTTGAAGTAATTTGTTACCGAGCTCATTATGGATTATCATTACAAGATTTTCCTAAGCTTTCATCTGGACATCTTGCAAATGGTTTTATGAATGATAAAGGAGATTATTTTCAGTCTTATTATCGCCGTGTAAATAAATTAAATATCAAAAAATCGAATTTGACACCGCATTTAGATAAATATTGGCACTTACCGGCTTTTATGCCGGACTTAAATGCAACCCAGACGAAGTTAGATTATGATAAATGTAATCGTGCTCTTCTTTATGCATATATGTACCGGTGGATTAGTCTTGTCGCTGTCGATGGTCAGTTTGTCTATCAATATAATGGTGTAGGACGCAGCTTTTTAATTCAGTCCATGGGGAAAAATATTTCAAGTGAAAGTTATAAGTTACATCGGGCATTGCTTCATAATCCGTTTATTTATGAAAATATTTTGTCCCGTTTTGAAGAAGAACAGGAAAAAGCAATGCTTCAAGGTGGACATTTGTATACACAGGCCTTTGTATTAGGGGCTCAAGATGTAAGATGGCTTAGAAAAGAGCACGTTCATAATATTTTAGACATTATTTTAATGTACGACCGGGAGGCAAAATACGATCCAACGTTAGAAGAAACATCAGATGAATTATTGCGATTACTTCTTGATGAAATCGAGTTGTATTTCCAAAATTATTATGGAACAGGTGCAGATATGGTTGCAAAGAAAGAGAAAGAAATGTTTGTAAAACAACTATGGGACCGTTCGTATGCGAAAGGGTATGTTGATCCAAATAGTGCGCCTTATAAAAAATGGCAGCACTTATTACATGTTCAAGATGAAGAACAAGATACAAAAACGAATGTGTAGGGGAAAGATAGGGAACCCTTAAGTATGGAAATACTATTTATGAAAAGAGGGGTTCTAGGTGCCATTTTTAGGAAGTGTGTATCAAATATTTGGATTATATCCGGAGATTTATCATGCGATGATTTCTGTGGAAATGCAGGAAGAAGAATTACGTAATGAGCATGTGGAAAAGAGAAATGAAATAGAAATGGAAGATTAAGAAAAAACCATGCAGATTTTTATCTGCATGGTTTTTAATGATTCGTTTTCGGAGTACTAGTAATGAATTTCATTCGGAATACAAAAATAAAGTAACCAATACACCCTCCAATAAATGCAGGACAGATCCAGCCTAAACCTGCATCGTATAAAGGAAGAATTTTAGAAAAAGTAACATTGATTGCTTGAATAGGTATATTTGCTGCATTTAGTCCATCAAACAAACTAACGACAAAAGTTAGGAGTAAGCTCCATTGATATACCTCTGTTCTACCTTTAAATATAGGGTGTAGAAATGTTAAAACAATTAGCATAATTGCTAGTGGATATATCGCTGTAAGTACCGGAACAGAAACTGCAATTAATTCTGTCAAACCAAGATTTGCAATCAATGCGCTAAAAATAGAAAGCATAACAGCAAATGTTTTATAAGATATTTTCGGGAATACTTTATGAAAGTATGAAGAGCATGCTGTTACAAGTCCAACGCTTGTTGTTAAACATGCAACAGTAATCATTAAGCCTAACAATAAATTTCCTAAAGAACTAAAATAATAATTAGCTACTTTAGCTAATACTTCTCCTCCATTTGTTAAGTGCCCTAGTTTAGATACGCTAGCGGCTCCCATATAAGAAAGGGAAGTATAGACAATTGTTAATACAATTGCTGCAATACCAGCAGCCTTTGCACAAACGCTCACTATTTCTTTTTTATCATAAGTACCCTTCTCTTTTATAGCATTGATAATAATAATACCGAATACAAAAGATGCAAGTGTATCCATTGTTAAGTAGCCTTCTTGGAAACCTTTAAAAAAAGAATTGTTCACGAATTCTTTTGTAGGTGCCTGAATAGGGCCGATTGGTTGGACAAACGCTGCAACTACTAAAATCCCGATGAATGTAAGTTTGATAGGTGTTAAAAGTTTCCCAACAACATCTACAATTTTCGTTGGATTAAATGAGAACCAACATGTAATACTAAAGAAAATGATTGTGAAAATAAGTAATGCAACCGTTTCTGTTCCGTCAGATAAAAATGGTTTTACACCTATTTCAAAAGAAACACTTCCAGCTCTAGGGAGTGCAAATAACGGACCAATTGCTAAATAAAGAATAAATGTGTACACAGCACTGAACCAAGGATGAACACGATTCGCTAATGTTTGTAAATCATCACTATCAGAAATGCCAAATGCTAGAACGCCTAACAAGGGAAGACCTACTCCTGTAATTAAAAATCCAGCAGTAGCAATCCACACATTATGCCCAGCTGCTTGTCCTAACATAGCTGGGAAAATTAAATTTCCAGCACCAAAAAACAGTGCAAATAACATAAGGCCGATTACAAGGATACGAGAAAAGGGTACTTTATTTGCCAACTTAAAACCTCCATTGAAATAATTCTTTAAAATACCATAATGCCACATAGAAAATTCTGAATTTTAAAATTGTTATATTCACAACGTTTTTTATTATACTCATATGAAATTTATATAGCAACCAAAAAAAAATTTTTTGAATTAATAATAAAAAGTAAATTTATGATATGAAATTTATATCATGCAAATAATAGAGTTAAGATACAATCAAGTGACTATGGTTTTTATTTCACAAAAATAATTTCAATTATGAAATAGTTGAGCGTACATGTGTCTTGTAGGGGATAATGAATAAAACATTAATATTAGAAAAATGAATCAAGGGATATTCCTGGTAATAATTGAAATTTAATAATTTGGATTTGTAAAATAACACTCTTTATTACATAATTATCCATTCTAGAGCGATTGATCTTATTATTGACAATTGAATTAATTATATGATAAATTCAATCCTGTTTCTTAGTGATGCATCATTTGAAAGAATATCGTATAGATAATTTCAAATGCAAAGTTTAGAAATAAGTAAAAATTATAGCTATTGAAAAATAATAATTATAAAAACTTTAAAAAGGAAAAGAAGAAGTTGTACTTAGTAAGGGATTATATTGAAAACGAGGTTTCTATTAATGAGTCTACTAATTAAAAAGGAAATGAATGAAGAAAAGAAAAGGGTATTGAACCAAACGTTAGGAGCATTTGATTTAACTCTTTTAGGAATCGGGGCAATTATTGGAACTGGTATTTTTGTATTAACAGGTATTGTGGCAGCGAAACATGCTGGCCCGGCAATTGTTCTATCTTTTGTATTGGCTGCAATTGTTTGTGCATGTGTGGCATTTTGTTATGCTGAATTTGCTTCTACTGTTCCAGTATCCGGTAGTGTATATTCTTATACATATATTACATTAGGAGAAATTTTTGCTTTTATAGTTGGTTGGTGTGTCATGTTAGAGTATTTATTAGCGACCTCTGCGGTAGCAGCTGGGTGGTCCGCTTATTTTCAATCATTACTTCTAGGATTTCATATTAAAATTCCTACTCTTTTTGCCTCGGCACCGGGCATGGGGAAAGGTGGAATCATTGATTTACCTGCAGTTTTTATTGTTTTAGTTGTTACATTTTTATTAAGTCGTGGTGCGAAAGAAAGTGCGCGTATTAACAATATAATGGTTATTATTAAACTTGCTGTTATTTTAGGATTTATTATTGTAGGTGGACAATATGTGAAACCAGAGAATTGGCAACCATTTCTTCCGTTTGGATTTCACGGTGTTATTGGAGGAGCGGCTACTGTATTTTTTGCCTTTTTAGGTTTTGATGCAGTTGCTACAGCAGCTGAAGAAGTGAAACGCCCACAACGCAATGTTCCAATTGGTCTTCTTGTATCGTTATGTATTTGTACAATTCTTTATATTGGTGTTTCATTTATTTTAACAGGAATGGTACCATTTACTGAATTGAATGTAGCTGATCCAGTTGCATATGCATTGCGTGTTGTAGGAGAGGATAAAATTGCAGGTTTGTTATCAGTAGGAGCTATTGCTGGTTTAACTACAGTTCTTTTGGTAGCCATGTTTGCTTTTGTACGGGTATCTTACTCAATGAGTCGAGATGGATTACTTCCAAAGAAGCTTTCAAGTGTGCATAAACGTTTTCAAACACCATTCCTTAATACGTGGATTACAGGAATGCTCGCAGCACTTTTAGCGGGGCTTGTAGATTTGAATTTATTGGCGAATTTAGTGAATGTGGGAACGATAACAGCTTTTATATTTGTATGTATTGCGGTAATTGTACTGCGTAAAACAAACCCAAATATTGAAAGACCATTTCGTGCACCGTTGGTTCCTTTTTTACCGATAATGTCAATAATAAGTTGTATGTATTTAGCTTTAAATCTTTCTAAAGTAACTTTAATCAGTTTTATGGTTTGGGTTATGATAGGTATTTTGGTTTATTTTGTGTATGCTAAAAAGCATAGTAATGTAAGAAAAAGAAATGGCGCATAAAGTGTGTGGGGTGTTAGCCCTTATCAATTTAGCTTTACTGCCTGCGAATAGCGGGTAAATAATTGGAATAACAGCTGTAGGCTGAAAAGATAGCTTGTTTACAAGTAATTCTTTACTGTCTACAGCGATTTTTATTTGTATATAAATAAAAACCCCATTATTGTAGAAAGAATTATATTAAAAAAAGAAAGTGATGTGAGAATTAATAATGTTCGTAAAATGTATGTATATATTGTGTATTAGTGTCATTGCTTTTTCGATGATGGGACTTGATAAACGTAAAGCAGTGAAAAAACAATGGCGTACTCCTGAGAGTACATTGTTTTTAGTGTCTGCAGCAGGAGGAGCAATCGGAACGTGGATTGGAATGTATGTTTTTCACCATAAAACTCATAAAAATAAATTTAAAATTGGTATACCGCTTCTTGTTGCTATAACTTCATATGTTTTATGGGTAATTTAGGTTTACTTGGTTAGTTAGAGTTCGTACAACAAATTAGGTTCCTATGAGGAGTCTAAAAGGAATTTAGCTGTTTTCTGCTAGGTTCTGAAGTATGTCATATTAAAAATAAGTAAGTTTTTTGAAAAAGGAATTTCATTGTCGAAAAAGATAGGGAGAGAATATTTGTAAAGGTTTAAAGATACACCTTATAATGAAGGGAAAAAGAGAAGAGGAGAAAAGGGAAGATGGAGAGTCAAAAAGCACTGCAAAAGCAAGGGATTTTATACGCAGCTGGTGCTTATATGATGTGGGGAATTCTTCCTGTTTACTGGAAATGGGTGGGGGAAGTTCCTGCAGAAGAAATATTAGCACATCGTATTGTTTGGGCATTTGTTTTTATGTTACTAATTTTGGGAGTATCGAGACGGTTGGGGCAATTTCAGAGTGAACTTGTGAGTCTTTTTAAACGACCTAAATTATTAATTTCATTAACGATCGCTTCCGTTTTAATTAGTGGGAATTGGTTTGTGTACATATGGGCTGTGAATCAGAATCATATCATTGAAGCGAGTCTTGGTTATTATATTAATCCTCTTGTAAGTATTTTACTGGGTACAGTTGTTTTGAAAGAAAAACTTAACTTTTGGCAATATGTTGCAGTTGGTTTAGCAGGAATAGGTGTTATTATTTTAGCGTTTCGATACGGTTCAATTCCATGGATTGCTCTTTCACTGGCATTTACATTTGGGTTATATGGGTTAACCAAGAAATTGCTGAATTATGATGCAATGATAGGACTTACGATGGAAACAATGATTGTGACGCCTCTTGCATTCATTTATTTAGTTATGATTGGTGAGCATGGTTTTGGTTCGTTTGGCTCTATTTCGTTTACTTCAACGCTAATTTTAATGGGAGCAGGGATTGTTACTGCATTACCACTTTTTTATTTTGCAAAAGGAGCACAACTTATTCCGCTATATATGATTGGATTTTTACAATATATTTCTCCGACCATTAATCTTATTTTAGGTGTTTTTGTGTTCCATGAGCATTTTACGTCGGCTCATATGACAGCCTTTTTCTTTATTTGGGTTGCATTATTGATATTTTCGATAGCAAAAACAAAGTTTTTGCTTCGGAAGCAACCAAAGTTTCTTAAAAATAAATCAGCAAAAGTATCATAAAGCGTAGTATTTTCTACGCTTTTTTCTTTATACTTATAAATATAGAATTTCCATTACTGCAAGTAGGGAGCTGGAAATATGGAAACAATTTTACATAATGATCCACTTATGGCAGCTATACTCGCTTGGTTTTTGGCGCAACTAACGAAAGTTGTATTTAAATTAATCAAGGCGGGAGAATTTGATTTCGCACAATTTTTTGCTTCTGGAGGAATGCCGAGCTCTCATTCTTCAACGGTAACTGCATTAGCGACAGGTGTTGGAATGGTGGAAGGAATAACGAGTGCGGTGTTTGCAGTGGCAGCTATTTTTGCAATTATTGTCATGTACGATGCTTCAGGAGTAAGGCTCGCGGTAAGCAAGCAGGCGAAGATTTTAAATGAGTTTTTTCATGGTAGACAAACAGAATATAAGAAATTAAATGAGCTTGTCGGACATACACCGTATCAAGTGGTTGTCGGAGCTATTTTAGGAATTGTTGTTGGAATTGGATATTGTTTATGAGCAGAATGTGTATTTACACATTCTGTTTTTTATTTGTTTCGTACATATTTGTGTGCTAAGCGGAATATCGTATACGGATTTAGAAAGGGTAGGTGAAAAGGGTGTTATTATATGAAAAAGTGCGTCAAGAAGTCGAGCGGAAAGTTACTGCACTTCGAACGATGCAATATCAAGATGGGGCTTGGCGTTTTTGTTTTGAAGGTTCTCCATTAACGGATTGTCATATGATTTTTTTACTAAGATTATTAGGACAAAATGGTGAGATGGAGCCATTTGTTACTCGAGTTGCATCTCTTCAAACAAATGAAGGGACCTGGAAGCTATATGAAGATGAATCTGTTGGCAATTTGTCTACTACAATTAATGCATATGTTGCTTTACTTGCTTCTGGAAGGTATACGAAAGAAGATATAAATATGAAGCGTGCAGAAGCGTTTATTCGGAGGCAGGGTGGGATTACAAAGGCTCACTTTATGACGAAGTTTTTATTAGCGCTCCATGGAGGATATGAATATCCTTCTTTATTTCACTTCCCAACACCCATGTTATTTTTACCTGAAGATTCCCCGCTTAGTATATTTGAGCTAAGTAGTTCCGCGCGTATTCACCTCATTCCGATGATGATTTGTATGAATAAACGATTTACTGTGTCCAAAACGATTCTTCCTAATTTAGATTATATTTCAGGTGGGAGTAAAAAGCAGTGGTTCCGTGAAGAACGTTCCCCATTGTTTCAAACGCTTCTTGGTGACGTGAAAAAGTTTTTATCTTATCCGTTATCTTTACAACATAAGGGATATAAAGAAGCAGAGCGTTTTATGATTAAGCGGATTGAAACAAATGGAACACTATACAGTTATGCGAGTGCTACATTTTATATGATTTATGCATTGCTTGCACTTGGGCATTCGATTCAGTCACAGCTTATTTCCAATGCAGTATTAGGGTTGAAATCTTATATATGGAATATGAACAAGGGGACACATCTTCAAAATTCACCATCTACAGTGTGGGATACAGCTTTACTAAGTTATTCGTTGCAAGAAGCGCGTGTACCGCATGACAACAAAATGATTCACAAAGCGACAGATTATTTACTACAAAAACAGCATAAAGAGAGAAAGGATTGGAGTGTGCATGCTCCAATACTTGACGCTGGAGGTTGGGGCTTTTCAGATATTAATACGACAATTCCTGATATTGATGATACGACAGCTACACTTAGAGCGTTAGCGCGAAGTAGGAAAGGGAATCAAAAAGTAGAAGAAGCTTGGAAAAAAGGAATTGAATGGGTGAGGGGATTACAAAATATTGATGGGGGCTGGGCTGCTTTTGAAAGAGGTGTAACGAATCGTTTACTGGCCGATTTACCTCTTGATAACGCAGGAGACATGACTACGGACCCATCTACGTCAGATATTACAGGTAGGGTGTTGGAGTTTTTTGGAACATATGCTCCGCACCAGCTAAAAGATGACCAAAAGGATCGAGCAATTAAATGGTTAATGCAAGCACAGGAGAAGAATGGATCATGGTATGGAAAATGGGGGGTGTGTTACATATACGGTACTTGGGCAGCTCTCACAGGTTTACGTGCTGTAGGAGTTCCATCTAATCATACAGCTTTACAAAAAGCAGTTACATGGTTAGAGGGTATTCAACATAACGATGGAGGTTGGGGAGAGTCTTGCAGAAGTAGCATAGAAAAGCATTTTATTTCGTTACCGTTTAGTACACCATCACAAACGGCATGGGCACTCGATGCACTTATTACTTTTTATGATACGGAAACACCTGTCATTCGAAAAGGGATTTCTTATTTACTTGCACATCTAAATCAGAATCAGGATTATCCTACAGGCATAGGGCTACCAGATGGTTTTTATATTCGCTACCATAGCTACCATCACATATTTCCAATCCTTACTTTTGCGCATTATATCAAAAAATATATGAAATAAACCGAGAAATTATCTCGGTTTATTTCATTTTGTATGGGTAGTAGTAGGTCCCAATTGCAAAAGGATAAGGGCGAGATAGCGCCTTATTTTTGTTTAGACTGTCGTTTTTGACGTGCATCGGCGGCGTCAGCACGTGCATTTGCTTCTAAGTCATCATGATCAGCAAGTTCACGAGAGAACTCTACATCGATGCCATCAGAAGTTTTGCTATACCCTAGGTTCTTTTTGTTCATTCGACACAATCTCCTTGTGTTTATGCTATGTTGCAAGTTTAGTTTGACACAAATAGACTTTTTTATACAAAAAGGATTTGGAAAGCATAAAGCCGAAATATACAGTATAAGTAATAGAAATGGGGGATAGGGATGGATTTTTTACATGGGAAAACAGCTGTTGTAACAGGAGCAGCGCAAGGGATTGGGAAAGAAATTGCTTGTACTTTTGCAAAGTTAGGTGCAAAGGTGTTAATCAGTGATGTAAATGAGAAGAAATTAAAAGAAACAGCAAGAGAATTTTTAGACCAAGGATATGAAGTAAGTTTATACGCATGTGATGTGAGTAATCAAAGTGAAGCGAAATCGTTAGTCGAATACGCAGTTCAAACATTTGGAGAATTACATGTTTTAGTGAATAATGCAGGGATTACAAGAGATGCGATGTTACATAAAATGGAGAAATCAGCTTGGGAGCAAGTAATGCAAGTAAATTTAACAGGTGTGTTTTATTGTATGCAACCGGCACTTCTTTACATGAGGCAGCAACAATTTGGACGTATCATCAATATTTCTTCGATTAGTAGGGAAGGTAATATTGGGCAAGCAAATTATGCTGCAACGAAAGCGGGCGTCATTGGATTAACAAAAACGGCAGCAAAAGAAGTGGGCGGATTTGGTATTACTTGTAATGCCATTTGTCCCGGTTTTATGGATACAGATATGACAAAAACAATACCAGATAAAGTGAAAGAGAAGATGGTTGGTGCAATCCCAGTTGGAAGAATTGGAATGCCACAAGATATCGCGAATGCAGCGGCCTTTTTCGCTTCAGAGTATGCTTCTTATATTACAGGCGAGGTATTAAATGTGAGTGGTGGCTTGCAAGTGTAAGAGATAGTTCCATATTTTCAAATATGTTACGGAATAAAATAATTGGATTTTCTAAAAAATTTGTTACATAATAAGTAGAGCCTGACCAACTTTGGTCAGGCCCTTTCATTTAGTTTAGGTTCACCCAAACACTCTTCACTTCTGTATAGTTATTTAATGCATAAGAACCCATTTCACGGCCAAGGCCAGATTGCTTAAATCCACCAAATGGAGAAGCTGCATCAAATACGTTGTAACAGTTTACCCATACTGTACCAGCACGAACTTTGCTGGCAATGTAATGTGCATTCTTTACATTTTCTGTCCATACACCAGCGGCTAAGCCAAATGATGACTTATTTGCACGTTCAATTACTTCGTCAATATCATTAAACGGCAATGCAGAGATGACAGGACCAAAAATTTCTTCTTTTGCAATTGTCATTTCATCATTTACGTCCGCAAATACAGTTGGAGCGACGAAATAACCTTGCTCGTATGGTTTGTTTCCACCAACAAGTACTTCTGCGCCTTCTTCGATCCCTTTTTCAATGTATCCCATAACGCGTTTTTGTTGTTCTTCAGAAACAAGAGGTCCAATTGTAGTTTGTGGATCTAGACCTGCACCTTGTGTTAATTTTTTTGAATATAGAACAAGGTCAGCCATAACATTATCATACATTTTCTTTGGAATAAATAAACGTGACCCTGCACAGCATACTTGACCTTGGTTAAACATAACACCGGAAAGTGCTGCTGGGATTGCTCGAGATAAATCAGCATCTGGTAAAATAATATTCGGTGATTTACCTCCAAGTTCTAATGTAACTCGTTTTAATGTTTCAGATGCTTGTCTCATAATTTGTTTACCAACCGGAGTAGAACCCGTAAATGCAATTTTATCAACGAGAGGATGATTGACAAGAGCTTGTCCAGCTGTCTCGCCAAATCCTGGTACGATGTTGACAACGCCTTTTGGGAATCCAGCCTCTTCAAATAATTCAGCTAAGTATAGAGCGGAAAGAGGTGTTTGTTCTGCTGGCTTCAATACGATTGTACAACCAGTTGCAAGAGCAGCCCCCATTTTCCACATTGCCATAAGGAGTGGGAAATTCCACGGAATAATTTGCCCAACAACACCAACAGCTTCATGGCGTGTATAGTTAAAATATTCACCAGAGACTGGGATTGTTTGACCGACAATTTTTGTAGCCCAGCCAGCGTAATAACGCATATGTTCAATTGCAAGCGGAATATCTGCTGCTAATGTTTCACGGATTGGTTTACCGTTATCTAATGTTTCAAGTTGTGCCAGTTCTTCTTTATGTTCTTCCATTAAATCAGCAAGCTTGTACATAAGACGGCTTCGTTCAGCGCTACTCATACGTGACCAAGGACCTTCATCGAAGGCCTGTCTTGCAGCCATTACGGCTTTATGAATGTCTTCGCGACCAGCTTCTGAAACAATCGCAAGTGTTTCACCAGTTGCTGGGTTTGGAGTTTTAAATGTCTTTCCGGAAGCGCTTTCAACAAAAGCTCCATTCACATATAATTTTTTTGTTCCTTGAAGAAATTTCTCTACTTTTTCATGAAGATTTACAGCTAGTTGACTCATTGTATAACCCCCTTGAAAATATAATGTAAACGCAGTACGAGACGGCGTTTATTCCTGTAACAAAGTTGTAAAGAAACTAGATGGAAGACCTCTAATTTTAATCATAAATAATAAAGACTGAAAATTCAAATTTCATTTACATTACAATTGTAAAAATTATGTAATACGGAGTTGGATTCTATATATTTGCAAAAAATCCTTCTAGTTTTTCTTTTCTAGTAGGAAAAACTAGAAAAACAATGTTACAATTATACATCGTGAGAGGAGGGAGAAAATGAAGGATTATCATGATGATCCACGCTTTCGAATTGCCCATAGAGAGGCGTTAATTGGTCTTGGACTTGCTTTTATCAATTTTATAATATGGTATGGATTTGCCTATGGGCTTGGGAGTAAAGATCCAAGTGAATATACATATGTATTAGGTTTTCCGGCATGGTTTTTTTATAGTTGTATAGTCGGTTTTGGTGTAGTAGTTATACTTCTTATTTTAATCGTGCGTTTTGCATTTCAAGATATTTCGCTTGATGAGGAAGAAAAAAGTGAGGAATGATAAATGAATTGGTACGTAATAATCCCAATGATAATTTCTTTTATCGTTGTATTTTTAATTGGTGTATATGCATCAAGACGTGTACAAGCAACTGCTCATAATAAATTTTTACAAGAATATTTTCTTGGAGGACGTGAGCTTGGCGGTCTATTATTAGCTATGACAATGATTGCTACGTACGGTAGTGCGAGTAGTTTTATCGGTGGACCTGGAATTGCATACAATATGGGGCTTGGATGGGTATTATTATCAGCAATCCAGGTTGTAACGGGTTACATTGTCTTGACGGTAATTGGTAAAAAGTTTGCAATCATTGCAAGAAAGATGGAAGCAATTACGCTTATTGATTATTTAAAAGGAAGATATAATCATAAAGCAGTGGTCATTCTTTCAGCAGTATGTATTATTATCTTTTTATTTTCAGCAACAGTTGCTCAGTGGGTTGGAGGCGGAAGGTTAATTGAATCGTTAACAGGCCTTTCGTATACAACGGCTTTATTTCTTTTTACATTCTCTGTACTTGTATACGTTTTAATTGGTGGATTCCGCGCAGTTGCTTTATCTGATACATTGCTCGGCATTATTATGTTAGCAGGTACGACAATTATTTTAATTGCAACAGTGATTGCTGGTGGCGGGATTGAAAAGATTATGCAAGAACTGGTTCGAATTAATCCCAATTTAATTACACCATTTGGTGCAGATGGCAGTTTAACGAAAACGTATGTGACATCATTTTGGATATTAATTGGTGTTGGTGTTGTTGGATTACCGCAAATTAGCGTGCGTGCGATGTCTTATAAAAATTCAAAAGCGATGCATCAAGCTTTAATTATCGGGACAATTGTTGTTGGTACAATTATGATTGGTATGCACTTAACAGGTGTATTTGCACGCGTGGTGCTTCCAGGCGTAACTGTACCAGACAAAGTAATGCCACTTCTTGCGATGGAAGTATTGCCACCTTGGCTTGCTGGAATCTTTTTGGCTGCCCCAATGGCGGCAATTATGTCAACGGTAAACTCACTTTTACTACTGGTGAGTTCATCCATTATTAAAGATATATATGTGAACTATATAAATGAAAATGCGGCGGATACAACAATAAAAAAAGGAAGTCTATGGATTACGGGTATCATTGGTTTACTTGTATATGCCGCAGCTATTAAACCGCCAGATTTCTTAATATGGTTAAACTTATTTTCCTTTGGTGGCTTAGAAGCAGCATTTATTTGGCCTATTGTTTTAGGGCTATATTGGAAGAGAGGGAATGCAGTTGGCGCGCTTGCATCCATTCTGGTTGGTGTGAGTTCTTATATGCTATTTCACCTTTGTTTTCCAAATCCGTTTGGTATACATACAGTTGTGTTTCCGATTTGTTTTGCTTTCATTGCGTATGTAATAGGTAGTATGCTAACGTCAAATAAAACGGCATGAAGATATATGTGTGAATGGCATATATAAAATGGGTATGTTCTACAGTTTTTAATCAAAAAATAGAAAAGATGTTTGGATTTGAAGAGTTTATAATCTAATTAAATAAATTTGTTATAAAAATAGAGCTCGTATTGCATTTATAAGAGCTCTACTTTTTATAATTAAAAACTTAATTATGATGCAAATTTATGTGTAGGATAGGTTGGATAGTTATTTTTATGTTTATGGAAAAGTTTTCGAAAAACAAATCCGTCTAGACCAACACGTCCAGCGTTATGTCCTGCAACTAAAATCAGTATAGACAATAGTATCATATTTGGATTTGTACTTATAGTTCCACTTAAAAGAAAAGCAGTGTTCATGATTAATCCGAAAAATGCTGCGGTTTTCGTAAGCCCTCCTAAAAGAAGACCAAGCCCAACTAAAATTTCTCCCCATTGTACGAGAAAGCTAAATAAATCAGCATGTGGAAGAGCAAAGTGTTGTAGAAAATCAGCCCACCAACCTTGTACAGCTGGATGATCTCCACTCGCTTTGGCAATTGCATCTTTTAAAAAACCGCTTGCGTCAAATGATTGACCGAAAAACTTCCCTAATCCAGCAGATAACCAAGCGTATCCTAAATATAAACGAAGGGGTAATAGAATACATAAAGCTTTTTTGTTATTACGTAAAAAATCAATAAACATAATAAATTCCTCCGATACATAATAAAATGTATTTACAAGTTTATTATGTATTTTTGTGAATCGAATCACAATGAACGAAATTTGAACAAATGGTTCAATCCAGTGGTTGTTTGAATAATTCATCGTTTGTTCAAAAAGCAGTGTGTGAATACAGTGTGATTTTAATTTATGGCGTATATGGTTTAAAAAATAGTTAACATGTATTTTGGTTTATACCATAATAAGAGGTGCAGGGATGGGGGGGAAGTGCCATGAAAAAGGTGCTTTTTTTAGGAGATCCAGGTATTGATGATTCTTTAGCCATTATGTATGGGCTATTACATCCTGAGATTGAAATCGTTGGGATTGTAACTGGATATGGAAATGTAACACAAGAGCAAGCAACGAGCAATGCTGCGTATTTAATGCAACTAGCAGGCAGAGAGGATATACCAATTATAAATGGAGCAAAAATGCCATTGTCAGGTGAATTTACAACATATTATCCGGAAATTCATGGAGCGGAAGGATTAGGGCCAATTCGCCCTCCAAAAACGATTCAACCAAATATTAAATCGTTTTGTGCAATCTTTGACATAATACAGCGTTATAAAAAAGAAATTATTATTGTTGATACAGGAAGATCAACAAGTTTAGCAACGGCGTTTATATTAGGAAAAGATATAATGAAAGATGTAAAAGAATATTACTGTATGGGTGGAGCATTTCTTGTTCCAGGGAATGTTACCCCTGTAGCAGAGGCGAATTTTCATGGAGATGCACTTGCTGCAAATTTAGTCATGCAGTATGCAAAAAACGTAACATTAATCCCTCTAAATGTTACAAGTGAATCAATTGTTACACCTGAAACTGTGCATTATATAAAAAAACATTCACAAACTGCATTTAACAAATTAATTGAACCTATATTTCAATATTATTATAAGGCATATAAGAAAATAAATCCGAAAATTACCGGAAGCCCCATTCATGATGTGCTTACGATGATGGCAGTTGTAAATCCTTCTATGATTGAATATGTATATCGGAAAGTAGAAGTTGATTTAGAAGGTAGTGCAAAGGGGGAAAGTATCGCTGATTTTCGGCCACAACCCGATGCGAAAGCTCTTAAAAATTGGGTGCGAATTGGGTGGAAATTAAATTATAAGAAATTTGTTGAAAATTTTGTTCGAATTATGACATAGACATAATAGGAGATGACAAGTTAAAATAATAGAGACGATTATTTAGACAATCGTCTCTATTGTTTTGTTTATAACTATATATAACAGATAAAAGATGTAAATTAGGAGAGGGAATTCACTTGAGAAAAGTTATAATATGTGCGGGAATCATTGGTGTATTCGTAGTACTTATATCCGGTAACTTTTTAGTAAAAAAAGTTTGGAGCTCTAATAATGATGATGCTCAATTTATTGCCTCATTTGTTGAAGAACATAAAGATGAAAAAAATAGTGCCCTACTTATAAAGCGAAATGATAAAGTTGTTTATTCTGTGAATCCAGATGTCGTGTTACCAGTTGCGAGCACGATGAAGTTAATTGTTGCACTTGAATTTACGAAACAAGTTGTAGATGGGAGAATTGACCCAAATAGTTATGTGTCAATTGATGATGTAAATCGTTACTATATTCCAAATACAGATGGTGGTGCGCAGGATCGTTGGCAAAAGTATTTAATGAAAACTGGTAAAATGGATGGAAATGCAATTTCTTTAGAAGAAGTTGCGAAAGGGATGATGAAATTTAGTTCAAATGCAAATACAGAATATTTAATGGATCGACTTGGACTAGATTATATTAACCAAAATTTACAAAACCTATCACTTCCTTCACATCAACCGTTATTTCCTATTGTTTCTTCTCTATACATTCCGGGATATTTGCATAAGGAACTGCATATTCCAAAATCTAAATTAGAGAAAAAGTTAAAAGAAATGTCTTCAGAAGAATATCGTCGTTATGCTATGTTAATACATGAACGGTTAAAAGAGAAAGGACCGTTATTACAAAAAGAAATTCCGCTCTATTTAGAAGGAAAATATGAAAAAATATGGTCAGATAAGTTGCCAGCTGCATCCGCAAATGATTATATGGTGCTTCTGGAAAAAGCGAATCATAAAAAAGGATTTACAAAGGCTGGAGAAAGTGAGTGGGCAAACCTTGTTGAAACGGACATGAAAGCAAAGAAGTATCGTAAGTCATTCCGGCATGCTGGACAAAAAAATGGGTATACCCCATGGACATTAGCAAAAGCAGCTTATGCCACTGATAAACTTGGGAATTGTACAGAAATTGTATTTTTAGCAAATCAATTGGATGAAGATGATAGTACAGAGCTTCGTAAGCACTTACTGAATTTACAGTTCCAGGTGTTAAAAAGTGAAAAATATGATGCCACTGTTATTAAATAAACCCGATGCGTGAAGCATCGGGTTTATTTTTATCCCGCTATTTGTGGGCAGTAAGACCTCGCTGATGGAAGTTTCACTTTATCCTGTAAAGACCCGATTGGTGAGGGCTAATAATTAATGGGGAGATGAAGGGATTTCCCACTAATTATAGTTTTACTTTATACAAGCACCTTTTCAAAAGCTCAGGGTATGATGATTAGTAATAACTGGGCGAAAGGGGAAAAGGTGATGAAACAAAATAAGGAGGAATTTATAAAGGGTGAGGGCGCTGATTTCCCTGGGGAAACCTATGCAAATTGTGTGCTACAGCATGTATTTCAATTTCAGCGAGATTACTTGTTGCAAGAGATGTTTATGATTCATCGTGCTCATATTATCATGCTTATTGAGCAAAAATTAATGAAACAAAAAGATGCAAAAGTTATTTTAACAGCGTTAGAAAAAGTGGCACAAATTCCAAAGAGTCAATTACTGTATGAGAAGGAGCATGAAGATCTCTTTTTTTTAGTGGAGCATTTAATTGGGCAAGAAGCAAATCATAATTTTGTAAGTAATATGCATATTGGCAGGAGCCGGAATGATATGGGGGTCGCGATGTATCGGATGAGTTTGCGTCGCTATTTACTCCGTTATATAGAGCATTTTCTTCTTTTACAAGAAAGTATGTTAGAAGTTGCGAATGAACATATGGAAACAATCATGCCTGCTTATACGCACACACAACCTGCCCAGCCGACAACATTCGGTCATTATATGTTAGCAATATATGATACAATGCATCGGGATTTAGAGCGTGTTTGGAAGGTATATCATCTTGTCAATCAATCTCCTTTGGGTGCAGCTGCTCTATCTACTACAAGCTTTCCTATAAATAGACAGCAGGTTGCAAAGTTGCTCGGTTTTTCAAGTGTTATTGAAAATTCATATGACGCTATTGCAAGCGCAGACTATTTATTAGAAACAAGCGCGACACTTATGGTAGCGATGACAAATAGCAGTAGATGGCTCCATGATTTCTTACTACTAGCAACAAAAGAATACAATGGGATTACTGTTGCTAACCCATACGTACAAATCAGCAGTATAATGCCGCAAAAACGGAACCCTGTTTCCATTGAACATGCTCGTGCTCTCGCTAGCAGTGCACTTGGAGAAACTTTCACTGTATTTCAAATGATTCATAATACACCGTTTGGAGATATTGTTGATACAGAAGATGATTTGCAACCTTATTTGTATGAAGGAATCGAAAAGGCAATTCGTGTGTTTTGTATGATGAATGCAGTAATTCGAACGATGAAGGTGGAAGATGAAGTTTTAAGAACTCGCTCGTTTCAACATGCGATTACAATAACCGATTTTGCAGACGCATTAACAAAAAATTATAAGATTCCTTTTCGGCGTGCTCATCGTGCTGCAAGTGATATTGCAACAATGTCTATACAGCAGAGAAAAGAGTTACATGAACTGAATTTCACAGAAGTAAACATATATTTACAAGAAAACTTTCATGTAATACTTTCAGAAAAAGAATGGGATGATATTATATCACCAGAATCATTTGTTGAAAAACGGACTGTATATGGTGGGCCGAGCAAAAAAGAAATGGTACGTATGATTCAAAAGAGGAGAGAGTGTTTTAAGAACGAAGAAATTACATTCGAAAGGGAAAAACAACGTATCTCACAAGCTGAAAAAGAAGTAATGACGATAGTCTGGAATATTATTGAATCGTAAAAGCAGGATTTAATGAATGAATCGCCAATATTCTATTTAAATATAAAAATATAAATCCAAATAAACCCCTTCTTTTTAGGTGGGAGAGAGCATACGGCCATGCATAGAAACGGTCAGATCCTTTTCCTGCCTCATGCCAAGGTAAAACAGAGAGAGAAAATGAGTGTAAGTCACCTTTTCTTCTTCGTATCAACGACTTATATGTCGAAAAATCAAAAGGGATTTATATAGAAAGAAGAGATTGTCGATGATTCAATTACAGGTATATAAAGATGTTTCTTACTTTAGGAAGGAAGTCACCTCCATTTTGGAAATGAATGAGCAAGAAAATAATTTATTATTAGGGGTGTTACAGTCTACGGAGAATCCGTTGTTTATGGCAATAGCAAAGCAAAATGAAAAAATTGCTCTCATACTTCTTCAAACTGAGAAAAAGAAAATGATTGTTGCTAAATCCGAGATTTCGCAAGAGGCTATAGAGGGAATAGCGAAACAATTAACAAAGGTGTATCCAGATATACCGGGATTGATTGGTGAAAAGCGAGTGGTGAAACAATTAGCTGAAGAGATTGCAAAATTAGAACAAAAGAAGCTTTCTATTCGTATGAATCAAGGGGTGTATGAATTAAAAAAAGTAAAGAAGAAATGGGGTGAATATGGAGCTTTCCGGCGAGTAAACAGCGTTGAACTACCATTAATTGAAAAGTGGGTGCACCAATTTTGTGAAGATGTTCATTTGCCCACTACGGAAGAAAAAGCAAAACAAACTGCAAACACATTAGTAAGTACAAATCGGTTGTTTGGATGGGAAGTAGATGGGAGATTAGTTTCAGTAGCTGCAATTACAAGGCCCACTAAGAGTAATATTACAATCAATTTTGTATATACACCGAAAGAAGAACGTAAACAAGGGTACGCTTCTAATTGTGTAGCTGCCCTTAGCCAGCTCATGTTAGACCGAGGTTATAAAACAACTACTTTATATACAGACTTAGCAAATCCAACGTCGAATAAGATTTACCAAGAGATAGGATATGAACCAATAATGGAATCTGTATTAATATTTTTAGAACCGATAAGATAAAAGGCTCGCTTATATGCGAGCCTTTTGCTATGAAACTATTTTTCATCAATGCGAATTACGCCGCCAGATTCGAAATGGGGTGTATCTAAAAGATGGATAACCGCTTTAGCGACATATTCAGGAGAGAGTAATTTTCCTTCTTCTTTTAAAGCGATAAATCGATCTAAGTTAGTAAAATCTTCTTTTTCTGTTTGCCGAATTTGTTGCTGCATGTTTGTGTCAACAACACCTGGGGCAAAAGCAATTGTTTTTACTGGATATTCTTTTTCAGCTTCCTCTATAGCGACACATTGTGTAAACATGTTCACGCCAGCTTTCGTTGTACAATATGCTCCCCATCCAAAGTATGGTTTTTGACCGGCTCCTGAAGAAATGTTAATAATACGTTTGTCCACGTTCCAATTTTTCGTATGTTTCATAAACGAAGAAGTAAGGATCATCGGTGCAATTAAATTAATTTGTACATTTGCAATCAAAAGTTCACTTTCTGATTTTTCAATCGGTTTCATTGGTGCGAGGGTACCGGCATTATTAATCAAATGGATAGACGATACGTTTTCTTTTTCAATGGATGAAAAGATTGTTTCAAAATGAGTTTCTAGATTATGTACATCTTGGAGATCGATTGAGTGAAATGTTAAAGGAATATCTTTTTGTTTTGCTTTTTCAATAAGCTTTTCATTTTGTCTTCTAGAAATACAAATGAGTCGTGTATTTTCCTCTAATAATTGTGTAGCGATTGCCTCGCCTAATCCTTGTGAAGTACCTGTTACAATGACGTAGCGCATTTCTTTAAAACTCCTCCCATATTAAATGTAATAAGTGGTGTCGATAAGGTGTCTTATCTACATGTTATAGTATAGAGCATCTTATATAAAGAAATAAATCTCCTCATATGAGGAGATTTATTGTTTATTTTAAGGAAAGTAATCTTTTGAATAAAATGTTGTTTTCAAGATGTACATGCTGGAATAAATCAGATTCAAAATCTTCTAGACGATTATAAACCATACGATATGTGCGGCATGCATGCTCGGGAGGAGTAAAATCATTTGTAATGATTCGTAATTCTTTTATAAGATCGCCAGCTCCATCATGCTCTTGTTCTAATTCTTCAAGCCTTTCAATTGCTAAAATTAAATTTTCTTGAGTTGAATTTTGTTCGTATTTTTTGATAAGCGGGAATACAAGAGTTTCTTCTTTTATTATATGTTGTTCAAGTTCTAATTTTAATTCATGAAAAAGTCGGTGAACGGTACTTAAATGCGACTCTGTTTGACCATGTACGCGAAATACTTTTGTTATATATGGGCTCAGCTGTGGCAATTCTTCTTGAATATATCGATGATGTTTTTGGATAATATGGTCAATTAGTATAGAAAAATTAGCCTCACTCCAGTTTGTAGATTCATTATTTTTTGATTTATATAAAATATATTGTTCATTTAATAGTTTTAAAAGTTCATCAGGAGAAAATTTTTTTGTTTGTGTCGCTATTTCAATTGTTTTGTCCCCGCCACAACAAAAATCAATACGATGTTTTTTAAACAAATCACTTGCTTGTGGAAAAGTGGTAACTATTTCACCAACAATAGATGTTTTAGTAAAAGGTGTAGCCATATGAATCACTCCTCTGTTCATTTGTATGCTTTTAGCATAATGGATAAGAAAAGAGATCGAAGTGATTATAATCACAAATATAATGTAGAATTCATGAATGTTTTGTACATGCGGGAAGGAGTTGTTCAATCTGTTTGAAAAAGTAATGGTGATGATTCTTCTTTTGAAAATGATATCGAATAAGCCTTGCTGAATTTTTTGCAACAAATGAAAAAAGAGTTGGAAATGCTCATGTTATAATAAACTAAGGTGGTGAGGAAATGAAACATAAAATGGGATTATATAATGGGCCATTTCAATCTATTCAATCTGGAAAAAAGGTATTTGAAGTACGCTTATATGATAAAAAGCGTCAGAATATACAAAAAGACGATAAAATCGAATTTACAAATCTAACAACAAAAGAAACAATTTGTGTAAAAGTAACTGAGTTAAAATGTTATCAAACATTTCAACAGATGTATGAAGACATTGATAAAGAGTTGCTGGACTGTGCAAACTGGAGTGTAGAAGAAATGCTAGCAAGTACATATGAAATATATACGAAAGAACAAGAGAAAAGGTGGGGAACAATTGCTATTGGGGTTGAAGTAATAGCATGATTCGAAATCGTAGCTCACTCATTTTGATACAAGAAAACAAGGTTGCTCTTATAAAACGTGTTCGAAAGAATGAAGTGTATTTTGTCTTTCCGGGTGGAGGGATTGAAGAGTATGAAACACCGAAAGAAGCGACAATACGTGAGGCTTATGAAGAATTAGGCGTGCATGTTGAAGTTCAAAAACTTGTTACGAAGTATGAGTATAAAGGCACTCAGTATTTTTATGAAGCTCGTATCATTGGTGGTGTTTTTGGTACAGGAAAAGGTGAAGAATTTACAAAGAGTGATAGGGGACAATACATTCCAGTTTGGATTCCTGTAAAAGAGCTATTAAATTTAAATATCAAGCCATATGAAGTAGCGAAAATGATATTTCATTGTTACAAAAACGTGAAGTCTGACGACATACAATAAAAACCATTGACATACATACCTGAATTCAGTATTGTATTCAGGTATGTGTTCAAAATCAGGAGGTTTTTATGAGTAATCAAACTACACATCATGTGAAAATGACAACAGCGGATCCATCTGGAATTGGTCTATTTGGATTAGCAATGGTAACACTTGTAGCATCATCACAAAAGCTAGGATTAACTGATGGCGTTTCATTTGTATTACCATGGGCAATCTTTTTAGGAGGATTTGCACAACTTTTTGCTTGCATTCACGATGCAAAGCATAATAATACGTTCGGTACAACTGCTTTTGGTGCGTATGGTCTATTTTGGTTAGGTGTTGGGACATCATGGTTAATTCAACTTGGTGTATTTGGCGAAAAACTGGCACAAGCTGTAGATCCAAAGCAACTTGGTGTTGCATTTATTGGGTACCTAATTTTTACAATTTTTATGACTATTGGAGCAATGGAAACACATAAAGTATTATTTATGATTTTTGTACTTATTGATTTCTTATTTATCGGTCTTTCATTTAGTACTTTAGGTGTTATGCCACATGCTATGCATAATTTAGCAGCGTATTCTGAACTATGTATTTCATTACTATCTTTCTATGGTTCAGCAGCTGCTGTATTAAATACACATTTCGGAAAAGTTGTATTACCAGTAGGAAAGCCATTTGGCATTTTTAAAAAATAAGAGTAGAGGAGCACGAATGACAAGAAGAGTCATTCGTGCTTTTTTTATAGCGTGCCCAGTTTAAGCTAAGTATTGCTTACTGGTGAAAGTCTAGGTAAGAACCAACTCGCCTAGTAGCTGATAGGCAACTAGTGGAGAAATTCTAAAGTTGAAGCCCTGTGAGAAAAATGTTGTGTAAAATGTACAAAAAATAGAGAATTCAGCTTTACTTTTATTATATCGATATGATATAGTGATTATAAACCATTTTACTTTTAATAATATAGAGATTTAAATGAGCTGTAACTTCAGAAGAGGATAGCAATGTTAAATCTCCTCTGCGGTTGCAGTTTTTTAATGTCGTTATTATTGTTGTAAAGTGGTCGAAAATGAATATGTACATATAGGTACATTGTAGGAGGATTTTTTCATGCAAAACGGTAAAGTAAAATGGTTTAACTCAGAAAAAGGTTTCGGATTCATCGAAGTTGAAGGCGGAGAAGACGTATTCGTTCATTTCTCAGCTATCCAAGGCGAAGGATTCAAAACTTTAGAAGAAGGTCAAGAAGTTACTTTCGAAGTAGAACAAGGTAACCGTGGACCACAAGCTACTAACGTAGTTAAGAAGTAATTGAATTGAAAAGAGAAGGGCTTGCCCTTCTCTTTTTTTTATTGTGCTTGATTCATTTCATTCTTTCGAATGTATGTTTATCCCGCTATTCGCGTGCAATAATACTCTCACCGCAACATTCGACGAAAACAAAGAAGCTAGACGAGAGATAAAGCAAACCTCGCTGAGTAAAGCTTTGCTCTATATACAAAAAAATTTAGTTATTGTTGTCTAAATATTCAAAAAAGTAATCTCGGAATCTTTTTTATAAATTTTGTTTTGTGTATTTGTACAGTGGGGAATATATAATTAAAAATATAATCAGATAAGGAAGAGGGATATGACTTGAATGAACCTAAATATTATATTGTCTTTGATGTTGAACGGAATTTTCGACCTTATAAATCGCAAGATCCCTTGGAAGTGGTTGATATTGGGGCAATCAAGGTAGAAGCAAGTACAGTGCGTATAATAGGACAATTTTCTTCACTTGTTAAACCAACCGCACCTCTAACCCGCCATACAACAAAATTAACAGGCATTACAAAGCAAGATTTAAAAGAGGTAGAAGTGTTTCCAGAGGTAATGGAGCGATTTCTTCAATTTGCTGGGGATGATTATATGTTTATAACATGGGGGAAGGAAGACTATAAATTTCTTGCGCAAGATTGTAAGCTACATCATATAGAATGCCCTAATATAGAGAATGAGAGAAAATTTGATTTGCAAAAATTTGTATTTCAAGCATATGATCAATTATTTATACATACACCAAGTTTAAAATTTGCGGTGGAACAATTTTCTTTAGAATGGGAAGGAAAGCAGCACCGTGCCTTTGCAGACGCTAAGAACACCTTGAATATCTTTCTTAAAGTATTCAAAGAAAAGGATATTTATAAGCGGTATAAACGAAATGAAGAACTCGTACTTGTAAAGAATGGTTTATTAACTGAAAAAGCAAAAAAGAAAATGAAAAGATGGGTATTTAAAGAATTAAAGAAAAAAGAACACAGTCCATTTACTTGGGATGATTTTCAAAATAGCAAGACATGGGGGAATATAACGGAACGATATTATATTGATAATAACACAATACGACTTTTACAAAATTACTTTACTATGGCTGTAAAGAAAAGTGAGCAGCAGTTGCGAGTGTTAGAAGAGATAAATAACAAAATAAATGATGCATAGTCAAAAGTTAAAAGTGTTCGTGTAAATGAATATATAAAGGATTGTTTTTTTGTTAGGCTTCTTTAATTAGAATAACAATGATTATATACACGTATTTTTTGAGGTGAATAGATGGAAAAATTGTACTTAGTAATAAGTGTGCTTCTAAATTTTATTTTTGGTTTTCTTTTTAGGTATGCTCTTTTAGGGGGGGAATAACTGTTTATTCAATCAATTGTCTATTTAATGGTTGCTCAGATATGGTAAAAGAATGGGTGGGTATTGTTATGGGTTTAGTTATTACTTTGATAATAGGTGGTATTCTTTTTCCGATGATTATATTTACGAACAGAAAGTTTTTACATGCTGTGAAGATGAGAAAAAAACATTATTTTCTTGTCATTTCCCTTTTTTTTATTCTAGGTACTTTTTTTAGTTTTTCTTTAAGATCGAACCATATCGGTCCATTTTAAAGAAAGTGCGGTATTTTCCGTGATTATTCCCCTCTCATCAGTTGTTTCTTACGGACAATTCTCCTTGAGCTGTCTCCCTTAAATTCTGATATATTTTATTTAACTGCTTTTCTTCAGTTCTAGTAGTTATACAAACAATAGCCTGATAGGATATATTGAAGAAATGTCATCTTTTTGAATTCTAATAGTAGGTTTTCGTGTCCGGATATGTATAGTAACCAAGGTAGAGGCAAAGGGATGTGAGTAAAAATAAAAGAGTGCTACAGAATAGCGCTCAATAAAAACCATAATATGGAATAGAGGGTGTAATTGTAAAATAAAACTGGTCTGTGAATGACCCCTCCTTAACACTCTTACGAGTTGTTTGAAGAAGAAGCTTCCTGTTTCATAGAGCGTTGCTGCTTGGGAATCTAAGCAGTCTTACATACTCTCCACAGGCGTCGTTTATACTGTTTGGACACAACCTTGCCCTACAGTTTCATTCTTCGGTCGTTCTCATAAGTAATCGCTCTAGTCCTTTTCGAAAAATGTTGAGACTTGCATTATAATCTCTGTCTAACACCGTTCCACACTTTGTACAAATATGTGTCCGAATCGAAAGTGATTTTTTCACACGATTCCCACAGCTAGAACAATATTGTGATGTGTACGCTGGGTCTACTCTCACAAGTAAACCGCCAAATTTCTCACACTTATACAAAAGCATCTTACGAAAAGCGCCCCAGCCTGCATCAGAGATCGACTTCGAAACTTTTCGATTCCGA
>NZ_JAPHWH010000099.1:0-292 GCF_026241455.1 Bacillus sp. DHT2 | reverse complement strand
TCCTATAGCAGTTGAAGAATTGAGAAAAGAAAAAAAGATGCCATTAGGCATCCAACTAAGGCAAGTGAAATATCTCAATAACATAGTGGAACAAGATCATCGGTTTATTAAAAAGCGAGTTCGTTCGATGTTAGGATTGAAATCCTTTCGCACAGCTACATCCAGTATTTCTGGAATAGAAGCTATGCATATGGTAAAAAAAGGGCAACTTGTTTTACTGGACAAGTCTGTCCAAAATCAAGTGAAGTTCATCCATCAACTATTTGGAATTGCTGCTTAAGACTAGATTCCA
>NZ_JAPHWH010000098.1:0-300 GCF_026241455.1 Bacillus sp. DHT2 | reverse complement strand
AGGCAAGCGCGATCCAGATACCGTTGCCAACAGACCCTTCATACAAGAGGGCACGAATCGTATTCACTATTGAAGTCACGGGCTGGTTCTCAGCGAACGCACGGACAATTTTAGGCATGGTTTCAGTAGGGACAAAAGCCGAACTGATAAACGGCAGGAAAATCAGCGGGTACGAGTAGGCTGTCGCCCCTTCCATAGACTTCGCTGTCAATCCGGGAATGACAGCCAGCCATGTCAGCGCCAGCGTAAACAGCCCGAGTATCCCAGCTACCGCGAGCCAATCCAGGATATCAGCGCTGG
>NZ_JAPHWH010000097.1:0-314 GCF_026241455.1 Bacillus sp. DHT2 | reverse complement strand
AACTTATATTAAAGTGAAAGGGCAATGGATGTATGTATATCGTGCCGTTGATTCAGAAGGGAATACCATTGATTTTTATCTAAGTAAATCAAGAGATAAACAAGCAGCCAAGCGCTTTTTCAAGAAATCCTTGGCTGCTTCTCATATTTGTAAACCTCGTGTTATAACAGTAGACAAGAACCCGGCTTATCCCGTAGCGATTCAAGAGTTAAAAGAAGAGAAACATATGCCTGAAGGCATACAAATAAGGCAAGTTAAATATCTCAATAATATAGTGGAACAGGATCACCGTTTCATTAAGAAACGTGTACGTT
>NZ_JAPHWH010000096.1:0-333 GCF_026241455.1 Bacillus sp. DHT2 | reverse complement strand
CCCTCTGATTAAAAGTCAGATGCTCTACCAACTGAGCTAATGGCTCGTAAATGGCTGGGCTAGCTGGATTCGAACCAGCGCATGACGGAGTCAAAGTCCGTTGCCTTACCGCTTGGCTATAGCCCATCAAAAAATATAATGTTTTTTGAGACGAAAATCATCATATCACAATAACCAATAAAAAACAACTGCTCAAAGGCAGAAGTTAAAATGGCGGTCCCGACCGGGGTCGAACCGGCGATCTCCTGCGTGACAGGCAGGCATGTTAACCACTACACCACGGGACCATTGGTTGCGGGGACAGGATTTGAACCTGCGACCTTCGGGTTATGA
>NZ_JAPHWH010000095.1:0-334 GCF_026241455.1 Bacillus sp. DHT2 | reverse complement strand
TCTTCGGATCAAAGCTTACTTACAGCTCCCCGAAGCATATCGGCGTTAGTCCCGTCCTTCATCGACTCCTAGTGTCAAGGCATCCACCGTGCGCCCTTTCTAACTTAACCAAACTAAAATTAAAAAATATGAGCTACACTGTTATCTAGTTTTCAAAGAACATACATTTATTTCTGAGAGATAGTTCTCTCAAAACTGAACAAAACGAAACACGGAAACTTATATTGATGAACAGCGTTCATCAATTCTCCATAGAAAGGAGGTGATCCAGCCGCACCTTCCGATACGGCTACCTTGTTACGACTTCACCCCAATCATCTGTCCCACCTTAGGC
>NZ_JAPHWH010000094.1:0-342 GCF_026241455.1 Bacillus sp. DHT2 | reverse complement strand
AACAACCAGTAGCGGGATATCAATCCGAAGTGAACGGTTATGACATCACGAATACAAAGGTTGGCCAAACAAAAGTAGAAGGAACAAAAACGTGGAAAGACGACAATGCGAAAGAACGTCCGAAAACGATTAAAGTAGACTTACTTCAAAACGGTCAAAAGATTGATACGCAAGAAGTAAGTGAAGCAAGCGGCTGGAAATACGAATTTAAAGACTTAGCGGCATACGATGCGAATGGCGCTGCCTACAAGTATGAAGTGAAAGAACAAGCGGTAGATGGTTACAAATCAGAAGTAACTGGTTACGACATCACAAATACAAAAGTAGGTCAAACAAAAGTAG
>NZ_JAPHWH010000093.1:0-342 GCF_026241455.1 Bacillus sp. DHT2 | reverse complement strand
ACCGCTTCTACACATGATCGGACGCTCTCTTCCATCCAAAAAAGGGTGTTTTAAGAAGTAGCTCTCCTTTGCTACTTCCCAAAACACCCTTTTACTACATTATTTATAAGCTTTAAATACTAACACTACGTTATGACCACCGAATCCTAGTTATGGCTATGAAATCAAAAGCTGACCCGCTCTCACTTTCTACTTTTGTTTTTACATGGCATGGGGCGAAAACAGGCACTGACCGCTTCTACACATGATCGGACGCTCTCTTCCATCCAAAAAAGGGTGTTTTAAGAAGTAGCTCTCCTTTGCTACTTCCCAAAACACCCTTTTACTACATTATTTATAAGC
>NZ_JAPHWH010000092.1:0-352 GCF_026241455.1 Bacillus sp. DHT2 | reverse complement strand
CAGCTTCGATGGAGAAAGAATTAAGTGGAAAATATGAGGCTTTTAAGCGAGCACAATCTCATGAAACAGTAAACGATATTGATAGTATTATTCATCGTGTACAAGTGGAAGAGCGTTATTTTGCAACCAAAAATGTAGCAATTGATAATGAACTCATTACCCAAGAATCTGTCAATCAATTAGAAAGTAAAGTACAAGAAAAGTTGAATAAAGAGGGAATTACGACTACTAAGCAGACCGCATCGAAATTGGTTGATCGGGAAAAACAATATGAACCATTCTCGAACTTTACGCAATTCCAAAATGTTGCAAAGAAAAAGAAACAAGAGGTGGAATTAGGACGATAAATGGC
>NZ_JAPHWH010000091.1:0-381 GCF_026241455.1 Bacillus sp. DHT2 | reverse complement strand
TTATTCAGCAATTATTTATACAAATGATCTGTATAGCGAAGATGAATCAAGGTCCAGATGAGAGGAGGTGAAATCATATGGCAATCGCAACGGCAGTTTTAAAATTTATCGGTGGGATCTTTCCACTCGTACAAGAACTTTTAAAAGCAGTAATGTAAGTTCGTTATTCAGCAATTATTTATACAAATGATCTGTATAGCGAAGATGAATCAAGATCCAGATGAGAGGAGGTGAAATCATATGGCAATCGCAACGGCAGTTTTAAAATTTATCGGTGGGATCTTTCCACTCGTACAAGAACTTTTAAAAGCAGTAATGTAAGTTCGTTATTCAGCACAATTATTTATACAAATGATCTGTATAGCGAAGATGAATTAAGGT
>NZ_JAPHWH010000090.1:0-391 GCF_026241455.1 Bacillus sp. DHT2 | reverse complement strand
CTATATTCCATTAATTTACAAATTGTTAATGGTCTAGTTTCGTATTGCCTTTTTTAAGCTGAAATAACAAATTAAGTGTTTAAATTACTAGAATCATTACTTGACATCACACCACAGGTCTTATATAATCTATAGCTCTATATTTTATACCCTATGCCATTTTTCATTGTAACAAGATTTCTCCAAAGATTGAAAACATTATAAACCAAAAGCTTACAATCATAATAACAATCTCTTTACACCTTTGTGAAAAGGGATACTGTTTTTCTTCCATCTATTGATTCCTCCTTTTGTACAAAGATCTCCCCCATTAAAATGGTAAATCGTCGTCCGAAATATCAATTGGTTGACCTGAATTAGAGAATGGATCATCATTCTTTTTAAATCCAGA
>NZ_JAPHWH010000008.1:0-228335 GCF_026241455.1 Bacillus sp. DHT2 | reverse complement strand
ATGCGGTGCAAAATGTTATCCGGTATTAGCCCCGGTTTCCCGGAGTTATCCCAGTCTTATGGGCAGGTTACCCACGTGTTACTCACCCGTCCGCCGCTAACTTCATAAGAGCAAGCTCTTAATTCATTCGCTCGACTTGCATGTATTAGGCACGCCGCCAGCGTTCATCCTGAGCCAGGATCAAACTCTCCAATAAAGTTAGTTTGTCTAGCATCTAAAATAAAAATTGACGTTTCACGTTGTTTGTTTCGTTCAGTTTTCAAAGAACTTGTTTGTCGCTCATTTGCGACTCCCTTATGTTAACACCTTCATTTTTCCATGTCAACTAAGTTTTTTAATTTCTTTTTTTCGCTTTCTGCCGTTTCGCATCAGCGACGGTTATTAATATATCATGCAGTTTATACATGGTCAATACTTTTCATAAAAAAATTTCACATCCCGTTTATTTCTTTTTTTCATCATTTTAACAAACCCCGCTTCTTTTAAATCAAAAATTCAAAATTTTATGTTATATTATTCCTATAGGAGCGTGATGGGAATGGGGATTAAATATTCGAACAAAATCAATAAAATTCGAACCTTTGCATTAAGTTTAGTATTTATCGGACTCTTCATTGCATACTTAGGCGTATTTTTTCGCGAAAATATTATTATTATGACCATTTTTATGATGGTTGGCTTTTTAGCAGTTATCGCTAGCACCGTCGTTTACTTTTGGATTGGTATGTTATCTACAAAAACCGTACAAATCATTTGCCCAAGTTGTAACAAACCTACCAAAATGCTCGGCCGAGTAGACGCATGTATGCATTGCAATCAACCCTTAACGCTTGATCGTAATTTAGAAGGAAAAGAGTTTGATGAGAGGTATAATAAAAAGAGCTATAAAGCATAAAATGGAGTTTATATAATAAAGAAAGAGGTCAACGTAACCGTTGACCTCTTTCTTTATTATATATTACGCCTTATGACATTCTGGACATACGCCATAAATCTCTAAACGATGACTATTAATAACAAAGCCGGTTGCTTTCACAGCTTCATCTTCAAGTTTTTCCAAACCTCCATAAGGAAAATCAACAATCTTACCACACTTTTCACAAATTACATGGTAATGCTGACTTGTAACATAATCAAATCTACTTGAAGCGTCTCCATAAGTTAATTCCTTAACAAGCCCAACTTCTTTAAATACACGTAAGTTATTATAAACAGTTGCAACGCTCATATTTGGAAACTTACCTTCTAACGCTTTATAAATTTCATCCGCTGTTGGGTGCGTCATAGATTCCACAAGGTACTCTAAAATAGCATGACGCTGTGGAGTAATGCGTACACCCGTATTTTTCAGCATTTCTAGCGCTTCTTTTAATTCTTCTTTGACCACCGTCATGCACCCCGATTCTATACGGATTATTATTTTATAATTCTTATAAAGAGTGTACTCCTTTTCTTGTCAATCGTCAATATTTCTACTATAACTGTGTAGTTTATTTTTCATCTAACCTTATTCTTATGTATATTTGTCCTTCCTTTATACATTTACATAGAAAAAAGTGCGAAATAATCGCACTTGGAATACTATCATCTGAGGAGGTATGCCCTACCCTTTTAATGTATGAAACATCAGCACAAGTGTATAGACATATGCCTCATAGTAATTACATCATAATAAATTCCCTTCAGTTCTTGCTTATGCAGAACCTTAATCTAAATAAGAAAGGATGTCTTCGATATGCCCTTTCACTTTTACTTTACGCCATTCTTTTACTAGTTCACCATCTTTATTAATAAGAAACGTAGATCTTTCAATTCCCATGTACTCTTTTCCGAAATTCTTTTTCAGCTTCCATACATCATATAGTTCCGCCACTTTATGATCTTCATCTACTAAAAGTAAGAATGGCAAATCATGCTTTTCAATAAATTTCAAATGTCTATTCACTGGATCTGGACTTATACCAAGTATAACCGTATCTTTTTCTTGAAATAATCCGTATGCATCTCGGAAATCACACGCTTCTGTTGTACAGCCTGGTGTCATATCTTTCGGATAAAAATATAGTGCTACATTTTTCCCGTGAAAGTCCGATAGCTTAACCTGCTCTCCGTTACTTCCTTCTAGTGTAAAATCCGGTGCCATTTCTCCTACTGCGACCATCTTTATCACTCCTTGTCTTTTCCTTCTACTATAACAAATGTTATCTCATTTTTCATTGTCTATCACTGTTCGAACTACGAATGCAAACGGCAATGTATATCCAATCAACGCTTCAATAATTGCAATCCAGCGTCCGATTCCAACAGGAGTTACATCACCATATCCAACAGATAATAAAGTAACCGCACTAAAATATAAGCATACTTCTACCAGTTGGAAAGAATGGACAGTTAAACTTTCTCCGTCTTCTCTTAAGACGGCAAATCCACTTTCCTCTAATACAACATAACTTAATCCGAATGCGATAAGCACCGTTGTGTAAATTAGAAATAATGAAGTTAGGTTATACAAGGAAAAGAAACGCTTCGAATCTGAGTATGAGCTCCATAATATTTGAATACTCCTTAACACAGCAATGGCTGAAATTAATAAAATAAGTCCCCATAACATGTCCTCCACCTCATCCTATATGTATGAGGACAAAGAACAATTTATCCCACAGTAGATGAAACTTGTATATCTGTCGTTAGTTTCCCGCACCGCGGTATTTCTTCACTCCAAAATTCCAAAGCGTGATTGCAATTGTAAAACAAATTACACCAACAAACGGTGTCGCAAACGCATAACTGTTCCATTCTGTCTTTCTAAGAAAATACGCCGCTGGATATACACCAACAAATGCAAATGGTAAGACAAACGTTAAAACAAACCGGATCACACGGTTATAAATATTTACAGGATATCGCCCGTAATTCCCAATGTTATACATCAATGGCATAATAGAGCTTTTTGCATCTGACCAAAAGCCAATACTTGCAAGTGTCACAAATATCCCGCCATATACAAGGGCACCTCCAGCTACCATGAACAAGAAAAGAAAGAAATCGTACCAATAAAAGGATAATTGAAGCTGCACTGACGCATATCCCATTACAATAATCCCAGTAACTGCACCAATCAAAGACTCCAGTTCCATTCGCTCTAATATAATTTGGAATAAACTATGAATCGGTCTTGTTAAAACACGATCCATTTCTCCCTTAATAATGTATCGATCATTAAAATCCCATATATTAAAGAAAGCAGAAAAGATAGCAAATGGTACTAAGAAAAAGCCATAAATAAAAATAACTTCTTCTCGACTCCATCCCTTTAATGCTTGTGTATGTCCGAAAACAACAAGAATAAAAATTAAGTTAACAGCTTGGAGTAGTAAATCAGATAATAATCCAACGATAAAATCGCCGCGATACTCTAGTTTAGTTTTTATATATTGGCTTGCATATTGCAAAAACAGTTTTATATACAGCATCTCATCATCCCCCTTGTACAATTAGGCGTTTTCTCGCCGTTTTCCACATCAGCACAATTGGAACAATAAGTACGACTGCCCAAATCATTTGAAATAATAAAGCCTGATACAACTTACTTCCTTGTATTCCTTCAGAGAAAATCATACTCGGAATATAACTGATTGCTTGAAATGGCAAAAACACCATTGCTTTTTGTGCCCATAGAGGATAAAAGCTAATGGGTAGTAATAAACCTGAAAATAAATCAATAACCACACGTTTTGCATACATAATTCCACTATTATTAAATAAGAAAAAAGTAAGCATGCCTGTCATTAAATTAATTTGCGTATTAATAATAAAACTGAAAACTAACGACAGAAAAAAATATAACCACGTTTGAAAATTGGTTGTAATTTGCAACGAGAATAAAAGTGTAACAATGATCATACCGGGAATAGAAAAGAATGCAAAACGGAAGATCCCCTCTCCAAGACCTTGCATAACTTTCATTCCTAAGTAGTTATATGGACGAATTAATTCAACAGCTACACGTCCCTCTTGAATTTCCATCGCAATTTCTCTGTCAATATTATTAAAATAAAAAGCGCGAGCCATCCACGCGATGGCAATGTAGGTTGTCATTTGAGAAATCGATAAACTTTCGATATTCTCTTTCCCACTGTAAATAGCTTGCCATAAAAAATAATACGCTCCGATGTTAATCGTATAAATTAAAATTCCACTATAGTAATTTGTCCGATAAGCAAGCATCATTAAAAAACGAATACGAATCATTTCAATATACTTACCCATGAATCATACCCTCTTCATAAATATTACGGATAATTTCTTCTGTCGACACTTCATTAATTTTTAAATCTTTAATTTGAAAGGCTTGGACTACTTTGGAAATAAGCATAGAAATTATAACTTCTTCATTGGGTATTTTCGCAATCCATGTATATTCTTCTTTCCCTTGTGACCAAACTACATGATTATCCGGCATTAGCATTAACAGTTGTTGATATGAAACTGGTGCTGTAAATTGAAAATGTATTTCTTTTTCTGCTCCCCACTGCGAACGAAGCTTTTCTAATGATCCATCATACATAATGTTTCCTTCATCCAGCATAATAACGCGTTCACATAACGCTTCAATATCAGTAATATCATGTGTTGTTAATAAAATTGTTGTTTTATAACGTTCATTCATTTCCTTTAAAAACTCACGGATTTTTAATTTTACGAGAACGTCTAGTCCAATCGTTGGTTCATCTAAAAATAAAAGCGGTGGATTATGAATTAACGCTGCTGCTAATTCACAACGCATTCGTTGACCAAGCGACAATTTACGCACCGGTTTATCTAGCAATGGTCCAATATCTAGTGTTTCAATGACATGCTCCATATGTTCCTTATACTGCCTATCAGATACACCATACACTTTTTTTAATAAACGAAATGATTCTTGTACCGCAATATCCCACCAAAGCTGTGAACGCTGACCAAATACAACACCAATTGTTTTCACAAACTCTTCTCGCTGTTTATGTGGATTCATGCCATTTACTGTAATTTGACCAGACGTCGGTGTTAAAATTCCGGTTAACATTTTAATTGTCGTTGATTTACCCGCACCATTCTCACCAATATAACCAACCATTTCACCTTGATTTACAGTAAACGAAACATCATTCACTGCTGGCACTATTTTATAATTACGATTTAATAAATCGCGAAACGCACCTTTTAAACCAGAGCGGCTTGAATATGCTGTAAATTCTTTACGTAATCCTTGTACTTCAATTACCGATTTCATAATCGGACCCCCTTCCTCGATACCACAACGAATAGTTTACCCAACTGCCCTTCCTATCACAAACAATACGTCTTTTTGAAAAACATGTTAGAATAATACATAGATTTTTGTAAGGAGATGAATTGTAGTGAATTTCACAAAATCAGAAGCATTACATAAGGAAGCGTTAGAACATATCGTTGGTGGTGTTAACAGTCCTTCTCGTTCTTTCAAAGCAGTTGGTGGCGGTTCACCTGTTGCAATGAAACGCGGAAAAGGTGCTTATTTTTGGGATGTAGATGGTAACAAATATATCGATTATTTAGCAGCATACGGTCCAATCATTACAGGACACGCTCATCCTCACATAACAGAAGCAATTAAAACAGCAGCTGAAAATGGTGTTTTATACGGAACACCAACAGCACTAGAAGTAAAATTTGCAAAAATGTTAAAAGAAGCAATGCCTGCTTTAGATAAAGTTCGTTTCGTAAACTCTGGTACGGAATCTGTTATGACAACAATTCGTGTGGCTCGCGCTTATACAGGTCGTACAAAAATTATGAAGTTTGCTGGTTGCTACCACGGTCATTCAGACTTAGTTCTTGTAGCAGCTGGTTCAGGTCCTTCTACTCTTGGTACTCCTGATTCAGCCGGTGTGCCCCAAAGTATCGCTCAAGAAGTTATTACCGTTCCATTTAATAACGTAGAGACATTAAAAGAAGCACTCGATAAATGGGGACATGAGGTAGCAGCTATTCTTGTAGAACCAATCGTTGGGAACTTCGGAATTGTCGAACCTAAACCTGGCTTCCTAGAAAAAGTAAATGAGCTTGTTCACGAAGCTGGCGCACTAGTTATTTATGATGAAGTAATCACAGCTTTCCGCTTTATGTACGGCGGTGCTCAAGACTTACTTGGTGTAACACCAGATTTAACAGCACTTGGTAAAATAATTGGCGGAGGTCTTCCAATCGGTGCATATGGTGGTAAAAAAGAAATTATGGAACAAGTTGCACCGCTCGGCCCTGCTTACCAAGCTGGTACAATGGCTGGAAACCCAGCATCTATGGCTGCTGGTATTGCTTGCTTAGAAGTACTGCAACAAAAAGGTGTATACGAAAAATTAGATGCACTTGGAGCAATGCTTGAAAAAGGAATTTTAGAACAAGCTGCAAAACATAGCATCGATATTACAGTAAACCGTCTAAAAGGTGCGTTAACTGTATACTTCACTACAGATACAATTGAAGATTATGACGCTGCTCAAAATACAGATGGAGAAATGTTCGGTAAGTTCTTCAAGCTTATGCTCAACGAAGGAATTAACTTAGCTCCATCTAAGTATGAAGCATGGTTCTTAACAACAGAACACACAAAAGAAGATATCGAATATACAATCGAAGCTGTCGGTAGAGCATTTGCTGCTTTAGCGAACGCATAAGAAAATACATGCTCAAAAGAAAAAAATAGAGGCCACCCTCTATTTTTTTCTTTTTTCTATTTCATAAATCACACATCAATAGTATAATTATTCATAATTATCTGTTTTATATCAAAATTCATATTAATTATTCTGTTGTTTATAAGGCAGTATACACCTTGAATAATTAGATTATTCTTAATTTTATAACAGAGGGGGGGATTGACGGATGCCTAACAATACAAATAAATGGACACCGTCTTTATTTCGAAATTACGCAAATGCAGAACACGATGCGTGTGGAATCGTTTCCGTTATGGAAAAACAAAATGTTCCAACAAAAGAAAACATCGATCTTTGTATACAATCACTGATAAAAATGAATCACCGTGCTGGCTTTATTAATGGAGAAGGCGATGGTATTGGTGTTCATATCGACTTACCGAAAGCCCTTTGGAAAGAAAAATTAAAAAATAGTGGATATAATCCAGCGATTGTGGACCATCCCCACTTTATCGTTGGACATTTTTTTCTAAACAAAAAAGAAAATCCTACTCTTTTAAAGAACAGTATTCGTAATAAATTAAACAATAAAAATTTCACCGTTCTCTTCGAAAGTGATAATGTTATAAATTCTGATGCACTTGGTCCTCTTGGCAAACAAGAAGAACCGTTATTTTGGCAAATTGCTATTCTTTCAGAAACAAAAAATGAAGCCATCGACCAAGTACTATTCTCTTTAACAATTGAAATTGAAGAAAATACAGCAATTCATGTTGCTTCATTAAGCCACGACCATGTTGTATACAAAGTTCTGGGCGCTGGCGATACACTTGTTGCCTACTATGATGATTTACAACATTCACTTATTGCATCAACAATGACACTTGGACATAATCGCTATTCTACAAATACATTATCTAATTTCTTTCGCGTGCAACCATTTAGCATCCTTGGACATAATGGTGAAATTAATACAATTTCCAAGTTACGTGATCAAGCCGAAATGATCGATGTACCACTTACTGCTGGAGGCAGTGATTCTCAAGATTTAAACCGCACCTTAGAAACACTTCTCGTTCACTACAACTACAGTCTATTTGAAGCAATGGATGTATTATTTCCACCAATTATTAATGAGATTAAATTATACGAGCCACATATGCAAGATTTATATACGTATATTCGTGAAGCATGGGGACATTTCGCCCAAGGGCCGGCCGGCATTATTTCACGTTATAAAGATGAAGCTGTTTTTAGTGTAGATTCACTTGGTTTGCGACCAGTTTGGAAAGTAGAAACAGAAAGTTCCTATATCTTTTCTTCTGAACCAGGTGTCGTATCACCATCTGAATATGTAGCAGAACCAAAATCACTTGCTCCCGGAGAAAAAGTAGGTTTGAAGTGGAATAAACAAGGTGCCCTCGTTCTCTACGAATATGAAACATACCAAGAAGAAGTATATAAACGCATGAAACAACGTATTAATTTTTCAGATTATCATTTCAACTTATCTATTCCAGCTATGGAAAAGGTCGAAGGGCTATCTAACCTCTCTCAAGTTGAAACAGAACAATATGTAGCTTTCGGCTGGGATCGCGAGCATATCCAACTTCTTGAACAGATGGCAACAAAAGGTGTTGAACCAATTCGTTCACTCGGCCATGACGCCCCTCTCGCTGCACTTGATACAGACAGACGAAACATTGCCGATTTTATAAAAGAAAGTGTTGCTGTTGTTACAAACCCAGCAATCGATCGCGACCGAGAAATTGAACACTTCTCTACACGCACAGTACTAGGAGAACGTCCTAGCTTGTTTAGTGGTGAGCAGCAAACTTTTGTTACCGAACTTTTGTCACCGATTATACTAGAAGGTCATTTAGCACAATCAATTTCAGAAGATTTAGAAATTATTTCATATGAACAACTTGTAAATCTATTTGCAATTCATAGTACAGTTTACAAGTTATCTGTTTCCTTTTCAGCATCAGACACTTTACAAGATGCATTAAATCGAATTAGTGCCGAAGCTACAGCAGCTATTAAAAAAGGTGCTTCTCTCTTATTACTTGATGATGCAAAAGCTCATCAAAATGAACACTTATGGATCGATCCACATTTGATTACAGCTAAAGTACATCAAGAACTAACTGAGCACAAATTACGCCGAAAATGCTCCATTGTTATAAGATCCGGCGCTCTCCGTTCTTTACACGATATTGTTACACTGTACGGACTAGGCGCAGATGTTATTAATCCATATTTAATGTTCGCAACCGTAAATGATGGGACAACGATACCAATTTCTAATTTATATAAAGCGCTAAACAAAGGTCTTGAAAAAGTCATTTCAACTATCGGTATCCATGAACTGCGTGGTTACGGCCGTCTCTTCTCTTCAATTGGTTTACACGAAGAAATTGCAAACATACTACAAATTACAAACTTTTTAGGATCACGTACTGTAGCATTTTCACTTGAATCTTTAGCAGAAGACGCTAAAGCCCGGGCACTTGATTATAATAACCCAAAAGTTAGAATGCGAAAAACGTTTCATATATTCCCTCGTATTTGGAAAGCAATTGGTGATGTGGCAAAAGGGAATGCTTACGATAATTATCGGGAGAAATTAGCTGAGGTAGAAGATAAGAATCCGATTGCAATTCGTCACCTTGTCCAAATGAAAGAAGCAGAGCAACCAGTGCCGACTGAGCATGTTTCAATTGGCGTAAAAAATCATGACTTGCCGTTTATTATTAGTTCGATGTCATTTGGGTCCCAAAATGAAATTGCATTCCGCGCTTATGCAGAGGCGGCAGACCGTCTCAATATGATTAGTTTAAACGGTGAAGGCGGAGAAATTAAAGATATGATTGGTAAATACCCACATACACGCGGCCAACAAATTGCATCAGGACGTTTTGGGGTGAATGCCGAACTGTTAAATTCATCAAATTTAATTGAAATCAAAATTGGTCAAGGAGCAAAACCTGGTGAAGGGGGACATTTGCCTGGATCAAAGGTAACTTCTAAAATTGCAGAAGCTCGTAATGCAACAATTGGTTCGGACTTGATTTCTCCTTCCAATAACCATGATATTTACTCGATTGAAGACTTAGCACAAATTATTACTGAAATTAAAACAGCCAATCAACTTGCAAGAGTCGCGGTCAAAGTTCCAGTTGTCCCTAATATCGGAACGATCGCTGTAGGAATTGCAAAAGCTGGTGCTGATTTTATTAATATTAGCGGCTTTGATGGTGGAACAGGTGCCGCTCGTATTCATGCACTGCAACATGTAGGCCTTCCAGTTGAAATCGGAGTAAAAGCTGCACACAACGCTCTATTAGAAGCAAATATGAGACACAACGTAGAGATTTGGGCAGATGGTGGTATCCGCAGTGTAAATGATGCACTTAAAATTATGCTTCTTGGTGCAAACCGTATTGGATTCGGTACTTTATCCATGATTGCAATCGGTTGTACAACGTGCCGGGGCTGTCACTTAGATACGTGTCATGTTGGTATTGCAACACAAATCGAATCCGAAGCGCAGGCAAAAGAACATGGACTACGTCGCTTCGTTCCACGGCAATTTGAAAATGCTGTAGAAGGTTTATTGCACCTATTTACTACTTTCGGAACAGAACTTAAACGTTTAACCGGTGGACTCGGTTATACGAACTTACAAGAAATTGTTGGTCGCTCTGATTTGCTAGAACAAACGCGAGGCACAGAACTATTAGATTTACAAAATTTATTACAAACATTAGACAGTACATCCTACATGATAACAGGAGCAGCCCAGCAACAACATTATGCAACAACTGATTCTTTCCAATCAAAAGAGCTAGTTGGTGTTGGTGTGGATCAACGCGTAATGGGTGGTCTTGAATCATGCTACCGAGTCCGCAGTAAATTATATGACAACAATACGCTGGAACCAATTACACTAAAATACACAAATGGCTCCGTTCCCGGAAACGGATTAGGTGCCTACAATAGTGAAAACTTATTTATTCACGTCAATGGTGGTGCACAAGATGGTATCGGAAAAACCTCATTTGGCGGTGGCATTTATATCACAAAAGCAAGAGGAAAAGATGGAACATACTATAACGGTTCTGTCGGAAAAGGATTCGGGTATGGTGCACAAAAAGGAACTTTATATGTGCAAGGTAACGCTGATGCACGTGCTGGCATCCGCTTATCTGGAGCAGATATGATCATCGGGGGAAGAATCACAAAACCACTTCGAGAAAAAGAACACGGGAATCTCGGTGTTCATGCAAATATTAAAGGCTTTGCTTTTGAATATATGACAAACGGTCGCGCACTCGTTCTTGGTGATCCTGGCCCATGGATTTGTGCAGGTATGACTGGTGGTGTCGTTTATTTACGCCATCAACCTAAACTTGGTTTAACAGAAGCTGCTTTGCGAAGAAGAATTGCAAAAGGAGCGAATGTAACATTACGTGAGCTTAGCAAAAACGGGGAATCAGACATCACAGAATTATTATTAGACTACGTTCGTGTATTAAAGGAGCATGAACAATATGAAGAAGCTGCTCTCTTAACACCATTATTAGAGGACATTCAGTCTCACTTTTATGAAGTCATTCCGAAAAAAGAGCAAGCAGATCCATCTATTTCGACTGAATAATTTCCATTTGCTTAAAATTGACTAAGTGAGCATCACATAGTAATCTATAATAACAATTTGAAAACCTGCTGAAATTCAGCAGGTTTTTTCACTAAAAAAGAAGGATAAAGAGAGCCGAGCAGTTCGAGGCACGGAAGCCAGGAGGATACGGAGTGTAGCTTATACTACATGAGTACCGGACTGGCGACGTAACGAAGAATCGCGACAGCTATCTTTACCGGACTTTTTGAACATCACTAAAATATCACTTGCTAACATATTGTAATGAATGTATAGTATCATGTTGTACATTCATTATGACAAGAGAGAAAGGATATTAAAAAGGGTATGAAACTTGGTGCTCGCATTTTAAAAACGGGTATTGCCATTACATTAGCTTTATTTGCTTGTACTCTGCTCCAATTACCGAGTCCAGTATTTGCGGGGATTTCAGCAATTTTTGCTGTACAGCCATCTGTATATCGCTCGTATTTGACAGCACTCGAACAAATCCAAGCAAACGTAATTGGTGCAGTATTCGCTATCGGATTTGCATTTGCTTTTGGACACAATCCTTTTATTATTGGATTAACTTGTATATTAGTCATTGCTCTTACACTACAATTACGTTTAGAAAATACAATATCAATTGCTTTAGTGACGGTTATTGCGATTATGGAATATCAAGGAGCAAACTTCTTTGACTTCGCTCTGCTTCGCTTTGCAACCATTATGGTCGGTATTGTCGCGGCTTCACTTGTAAATTTAATGTTTATGCCGCCAAAATACGAAACAAAACTATATCATCGTATCGTTGATAACACCGAAGAAATTGTGAAATGGATTCGTATGAACAGCAGGCAAGCTTCTGATTTTACAACACTAAAAACAGATATTGATCGTATGAAAGAAAAAATGATTAAATTAAATCATTACTACTTACTTTACAAAGAAGAAAGAAGCTATACGAAAAAAGTACAATTTGCAAAAATTCGTAAGCTCGTCTTATTTAGACAAATGTTAGCAACAACGAGTCGTGCATTAAGTACATTAAAAGCATTACATCGCACTGAAAACGAATTACGATATATGCCTGAACCATTTCAAGAATCCATTCAAAATGAATTAGATTCATTAACACACTATCATGAACAAGTTTTGTTAAAATTTATTGGCAAAGCGAAAAAACAACAGTCTGTTGAGATGCTTGATGAAGTAGAAACTGGTAAGCAGGAATTAATCGATATATTTATGGACTATCAAAATAAAGATAATGAAGAATCATATAAAATATGGTTACATCTCTTCCCTCTTATTTCTTCAATTATTAATTACAGTGAAGAAGTTGAACATTTAGATTTACTTGTAGATAGTTTTTATACGTATCACAAACCCGAAGACGAACTACAAATTGATGAAAAAAAAGAAGATGAATGAAAAAACAGCCCCTTTACGCCAAAGGGGCTTTTTCTTCTATATGTTGAATTTGATATAAATCATAATAAAATCCTCGTTTTTGCATTAATTGTTCATGAGAACCCTTTTCTTTTATTTCACCATCTTCGATATATATGATCGTATCCACATGTGTAATAGTTGCCAATCTATGAGCAATGATTATTGTTGTACGGTCCGCAGCTAATGTTTGAAGAGCCTCTTGAATATGTCTTTCGTTCTCTAAGTCTAAAGCCGATGTTGCTTCGTCTAATATAAGTAAAGAAGGATTTTTCAAGAAGACACGTGCAATCGCTACACGCTGTCTTTGTCCACCAGACAACTTTACGCCTCTTTCTCCCACAACTGTATCGTATCCATCTGGTAGATTCATAATAAAATTATGAATCTGCGCTGCTTTTGCAGCCGCAATAACTTCCTCTTTCGTTGCTTTCGGGTTTCCATATAAAATATTAGATTGAATCGTATCACTAAATAACAGATTATCTTGCAAGACAATACCGATATGACTACGTAAATTTCTTACATTATACTCTCTCACATTCACACCATCTACATAAATCGCACCGCTAGAAACATCATAAAATCTTGGAATTAAACTAGCTAAGGATGACTTTCCACCTCCACTCGCTCCAACGAGGGCAATTTTTTCTCCAGAACGAATTGAGAAAGAAAGGTCATGTAGTACATCTTTTTCATCAGTATTATACCGAAAGGAAACTTGATCAAATACAATTTCACCAGAAAGCTTTTTTGCTTCAATTGCATTTGGAGTATTTACAATATCATACTTTTCATCTAACAGTTCAAACACTCGATCCATTGATGCAAATGATTGTGTGAGTGTTGTAGAAGAGTTAACAAGGCGGCGTAATGGACTATATAAACTATCCATATAGCCAACAAAAGCAACCATCGTTCCAAGTGTTAAAGAGCCTTGAATCACTTCATATGCCGCAAACGCAATAACAAGTAACGGTCCTAAATCCGTTAACGTATTCACTGTAGAAAATGTCCGTGCTGTCCAGCTTGTATGTGTTAATGCCTTTGTTAAAAAATCATTATTTTTCTTTTCAAACTGCCCTTTTTCATACTCTTCTAATGCAAAACTACGCGTTACTTGCATCCCTTGGATACGCTCATGTAAATAACCTTGCATCGTTGCCAATGCTTGTGAACGCTCTCTCGTTAATTTACGAAGACGCCCGAAAAAATATTTCACTGCAACTGCATAAATCGGCAAAATTAACAATGCAACAAGCGTTAATTTTATATTCATAGAAAACATAACTACAATTGCAATAAAAATTGTAGCTGTATCAAGCCAGACATTCATAAGTCCTGTAATAACAAAATCCTTCGTCTGCTCTACATCATGGATTACACGCGAAATAATTTCACCTGTTTTTGTATTCGAATAGTAGCGTAAACTTAACTTTTGCAGATGACCAAAAATATGTTTTCGTAAGTCGTAAAGTACTGTATTACCAATACGCTGTGCAAAATATTGACGATAATATTCAACAGGTGGTCTCAGTACACCAAAAATAAAAAAGGCAATCCCGATTGCTGTTATCAATTGTGATGTTTTTTCCTGAAGTGATCCACCACCTTGAATGACATCATCAATAATATACTTTAATAACCACGGCATAATAAGCGGAATACCAAACTTAATGAGTCCAATAATAATTGTAATTGTAATAAGCCATCGATATGGTTTTACAAATTGTAAGTATCGATTTATTCCTCTCATATGATCCCCCCTTAATAGGACAAACCTGCCGGGAAAACCCCTGCAGGTTTGTTCTAATCTCTATACATTAAATATCGTTCATACCACATATCTACAAAATCTGGCGCGAATGGTCCTTTTCTTTGATGAATCCACTGCGTTAAATACTCTACATTTCTTTTTAGAATCGTATCAATTACTGGAGGATAATTCATCATCTGACTATGCTTTTCATACTCATCTTCATCTAAAAGTGTATATGTCATATCTGGATATACCTTAATATCCAAATCATAATCAATATACTTTAATGCTTCAAAGTCATATGCAAATGGAGAGCTTAAATTACAATAATAATACACTCCCTCTTCTCTTAACATACCGATTACATTAAACCAATAATTTGAATGAAAATAACAAATTGCAGGCTCACGCGTAATCCATGTTCGACCATCTGATTCGGTTACTACAGTCCGATCATTTGCACCAATTACAAGACTTTGTGTCCCTTTTAAAATTGTAGTTTCTTCCCACATTCTATGAATGAAACCATTATGTTTATAACTATGTATTTGTATTTTTTCTCCTTCTTTGGGAAATCCCATACGTTCTCCCTTCTTTCACTGTGAATGCTCTTCTAAAGTTGTCCCAACTAGTATCGTTCCTTTTAAAAACGTATTGAGCCGAATTCACTTTTTTTCTATTATAACTTTTTTGTCAAAATTTTAAAACTAAACCGACACAATCCAGCTTTCGTAAAACATTATTACTCTCCATTGACAAATCCTGATGCGACAAAAAGCCCTTTTTCATAAATTAAGAAAGGGCTTTTCCAACTAAAGCATCCGGATACATCACTTCTTTAGTTAGAAATTATTTTTTCAGTTTCAAAAGAGTGAATCACTTCATTTGTTTGTTGCTCAAATTTTTCATGCAAAAGCTTCAATGCTTGTTCCGTTTTGTGTATTTCTTGACGAATAAAATGCAACTCTTTTTTATCATCTTTTTCTTGTTCACTTGTTTCGATCTGTTGGTACTTCTCTAAATGCGCTTGTAATTTCAACAACTCATCCATTGTTTGCAATTGTTCTCCTACCAACTTATCAAATGAATTCATTATTTACCCCCTGTTTTTAATAAATTCCAACATCTATTCATACAGGATACATCGCTACTAAATATTTTCTAATGTCCTATCTCCTTCTCCTTTGACTACATTTGTTGACTTATTAGAAGTTATGTCGGCTCCCTCAACAAAATTCTTAAAGCAATCGACCTTAAACTATCACTAGTAAATTTCCCCCTGTCATAATCACATTACCAAACAAAGAAAACACTTCTCTTGAATCGAGAAGTGTTTTTCTTTGTTATTGATTCGTGCTAGAAGATTGTGATTTTTTTGCTGCTGATTGTGCATTTTGTTGTTTCACTGCTTGCACATCTGTGTCAGTTGCAAACTCTGTGCCGTAGCTAGCATTTGCACTTTGAACACCAGCGCTAGAAGCCTGTGCTTTTTTCGCTTCTGATTGTGCATTTTGTTGTTTTACTGCTTGTACATTTGTCTCAGTTGCAAACTCTGTACCATAGCTAGCATTTGTACTTTGAATGCTAGCACCAGAAGTTGCTTTGTTATAACCTTGTTGTTTTTTACTCATCTTTCTCACCTCCACAATCAATAATGTAACCAACCCTTTCAAAAGATATCCGCAATTTTATTTTTTAATTTACGCATACATCTCCCTAGGCTCATTCAAACTACATATGATGGAGGTGTACACATGTACATTGGACGCGATATGACAGAACTATCTATGATTTCGAAAGAAGAATGGAAACAAGATGAATTAGCTTATTTTCACCATTCCTTGCAACAAATCATGCCTTATTTAAACGTAGAAGGCCAAACGATTTACAAAGAAATTATAAAAGAGATCGAATCTCGAGGTGGTCTTCAAAGAAGCGACGTGGATTGGACGCACAGTACAAAAGTTTCTTATGACTAAAAACGTGTTCCCTAATTTGGGAACACGCTCCATCTCCAACCTTTTTTACCTGTTGTAAAGGACCAAACTGGTGAAGTCACTTGACCACCATATCGGTCTTCGACTTTTATATACCATTGATACGTCGTATTTTCCTTTAAATTCTCCCATTTTACCTTTGCGTTGCGCCAATTCGCCACAAAATTATCTTTACCGATTACTTCATTCGTGTACACGTTTACTTCTACATAGTCTGTTGCGACTTGTTTTATCGCAGGTTTTAAATCAATGTCTAATTCAAATTCATCTTTTCCTGGATACTCTTCTGGTTTATAAAAATTATACTCATTTAAATATGGGGAGTACGTTTTGACATACATTTTGTTCGCAGTTGTATGAAATTGTAAAAGTCGCATATATCCTTGTCCACCCTCTGGACCACCTTGATAATCCGCCAGCATTTGATATACTTTACGATCTACGATGCCGTCCCCATTATCATCAATTTCATCAACTAATGTCTCACTATCATGATAATGTCCACTCAACACAGCTAACACATTCTTATTCGGTTTAACTACTTCATTAAAAATTTTGTCACCAATCGGACTACGATTGCCTGATACAAGTAAATATTCATGGAATGATAAAATCGCTTTTCGATTCGGATATTTCTGCAATACTTCCTTCATCCATTGAATATCTTCATCTGTAACGCCCCATCCCATATACAGCATAATAAAATCGTTGCCTTTTACTGAAATCAAATCATAATGTCCGCGGTTATCCTTATAACTTTCTCCATAAAATGGCTTATCTTTAAAACGCCAATCCCCAAAATATTTCGAGTATGCTGTATAGTCTTCATCTTTATGATTTACATCATGATTCCCGGCCAACACACCATACGGTACTTTCGCATTCTCAAGTACTTTCATATATTCATCTGCGCGCTGCCATTGAAATTCTTGATATGACTTATCAACAAGATCCCCTGTATGGAATACATATTTAATATTTAATGGATCTTTTTGTGCAGCAATCCAGTCAACCTGGCTTTTGTAAATATAGGGATAACTTTCAGAGTAATACTGTGTATCCGACATCCATACAAATGTGTAATCAAACTTATTTGGTGAACTTGGAATTTGGTCTTGCACAATTACACTTACTTTTTGATCTTTTACATATTCTTTCGCTAATACAGCACCTTTTAATTCAAAGTCCTTATCCCCAGCAATTTTCGATGTAAGTTCTGTCCACTTATTTGTCATGTAGTTCCAAGCATACATCGTAACTTTTCTTCCTTCTAGAGAATGTCCATACCATTTTACTTCTACCGTATCATCGTTTTTCACATCATCAGCAACCGTTACATCAAAACGATGATATGGAAATTTCTCTGTTGATTCCGTTGTATAATATTTCCCATCTTTTTTACTAACTTTACTTAGCTGATCTTGGTCAAAACTTTTCTCACCATTCACAGCAAAAGCTTGTGGTGGTTCTTGTTCTATCGAATTTTCGGTAATTTTCATACGATCCGTTTCATTCGGCTTATACGTATACCCTTTATAAAATATTGCCTTCATTGCGTCATTTGTTGGATCAGTTACTTTTGCTTCAAGTGTCGGATTCGTGCTCACATTTTTTTCTCCATCTTTAGGTGCAATTGGAGTAGGATCTGTTGGATTTTCAGCCCAAGTTTCAAACATAATTGTCTTTTCTTCACGATTTCCTACCTGATCCTCAGCCTCTACATGTAACTCATGCTTTCCTGCTGCTAATTGTGCAGATGATGTTTCATATGGAGTTACAATTTCCTTGCCATCCAATATAACTTTTTTACTTTTCACTCCTGCTATATCATCTGTAACTGTTACATCAATTGGAATTTTCCCTTTATATTTTTTCTCGTTCTGTACCGTAGTTGAAATCTTTGGTGGTGTATTATCAACTTTTACATTTGCAACGACTTCTTTATTCACACCATCTTGCACTGCAATTCGATGCTTTCCATCCTTCACTTGTTTTGTATCCCATAAATATGCATTCGAAATAAACTTTTCTTCTGGAACTTGGAATCCAAACGTAAATACTGGTGTTGATGTATCTCCATCACCAATTGATAACTCCTGATTTGGATTTGCAAAATTCGGATCATATAAAGTCGTTCCATCCGCTAATACAAGGCGAACATTTTTTAAATAAAAATCATCTTTATTCTCTTCAACTCGATTGTCAAATGGTGACGTCTTTGTGCCAGATCGAATATCAATTTTGAACGGCTCATTATATTTAATTTTTGATTGATCAATTTTTACAGTTAATGTGACATAATCACTATACGTATCATCAAATATACGTAATACCTCATTTTCAATTGTGACTGCGTTTTTAAAATACAAGTCAGTTTGCTTCACATCGAAAGCAAAATAAGCAGGCTTCTCTAACGAACGATATGTGTTCGTCTCAACTTTCTTTCCGTCCACTAAAAGAGAAAGTCGTTCAGCCCCAACCGACGAAGAGGTTCCTTTTAATAAAACTTGATTTGCAACCACTTCATCATCTTTTACATTAAGACGAAGAGGTCCTTTATCTTTCTCTCCAGCTATTTGCACTGAATACATATCACTTTTTACTACATTGAAGCCATCAGAAGCTTCCAAGTAATATGTCACTTTCTCTTTTCCAATTAATTCAGGTGAATAAATGGTATAATGATATTTTTTATCTACACGATCCTCTACTAAATTTTCAGCTTTATATTCTGCATTCGGATTCGTTTTGTAATATAATTTCACACTCTTAACCCGTTCGTTATCAAGAACAGAAAAACTCAGTTTATGATCTTGAAATTCAGAAACTAGTCCTTCTGCTGCTTTATGTGAAATCGTCGGCGCAATCGTATCCTCTTTCAAAGCAACTCGTTCAGCTGGTACTTGTCCTTCGAATATAGTTCCAGGAGATGCATTATGTTCTGCACTACTAATCTTTTGCATAATTTGCGAGCCATCTTGAGGATAGCGATATAAAATTCCCTTATTAGCTTTCACATCAGCTTGGTTTGCTTGATCATTGTAGTAAGCAGATGCAATTTCTGTCCCCGTCTTTGTTGCAACGACAATACCACGTGCACTTCCATTCGCCATTCCATTTGAATATATTCTAACAATATTTTTATTTTCTACTAAGTTCACACCAAATTGTTTATTAAAGTCAGCAACGGTTTTCTCATTGTTTTCACCATTTATAATCCAAAATACGAGAGACTGCCCTGATGGAATTACAACATCATCTGGAGTAGATCCCCAAATGAGATCACCTTCTGGTCCTTCAGATGGATAACGATATCGAATTGTATAATCCTTAAAATTAAGATCTTGTGTGCTATTGTTATACACTTCAATAAATTCATATCCATCTGCTTTCCCAACATTCGTCGTGTCCGGCGTCACTTCGGTAATCAACAACGGCGGTACGCTTTGTGGTTCTATTTTTTTATGCTCTATTTTTGTTTCATAAGATTTTTCAATTGTTTCTTGATTCCCTTGCACGACAATTTTATAGAATAATGAATTTCCCCATAGCTCTTTTTGAGGAATTGTCACCTTATAAACATCGCTATTTCCTTCTTTATTCATCTGCAATTTTTTGTGTGTTAACTTGCCATCTTGGGTATACAAAACTGCTACATTCTCTCCGCCCTTAATCGTTGCAGTGATAGTTAAATCTTCTGTTACTATATGAGCAGGTAATGCCGTGTGCTCAATCGCAACGCCTACTTGATCTGATTGCTTTACTAGCTCTAGTGGTACTTGAAATGGTATTTGCACACCAAGTGTTCCTTTTTCAAACCAACCTACTTTTTGCATTTCAGTACTTTCGGTTTTGTATGCATACGCCATACTCTGACCAACTTTTACATCCTCTTTCCCATATGTTGCAGATGATAAAACTGTTCCGTACTGATCAGCAAATTGAATGGTTCTCCCAGCGCTATTAGACATTCCATCCACTTTAAGTGGAAGAACTTGTTCTTCGGTTATATTCCCGCCGTATGCTTGAATAAAGTCTTGTTTTGATAATGCTGCGTTTCCTTCATTTTTAATCCAAAACACTTTCGTTCCTTTTGATGGAATTGTTGCATTTTCTGTAAAATTCCAATCTTCACTTCCAGTTTCTGAATACTTATAAATAAGTTTATAATCTTTCAACTGTATTGCTTCACTAGAATTATTGTATATTTCTATAAACTCATATCCATCTTTCCCGTTCACATTTATCGTATCTGGCATTAGTTCAGTAATCATAACTGCCCTATTCTTTGTATAATCCTCTACATGACGTTCAACAGTACTTACATATTGTTCTTTTTCTGGAAAGGTAATAATCTTTCCATCCTGTTCAATTTCAAACCAATATGTAAATGTATCAGACCAAACATCTAGCTTTGGAACAACAGTAGAATACAAATTATTCTCACCTTTGTTCATTTCCAGTTTTTTCACTACCAAACCGGACGCACTACGATATACAAGGTTTACTTTTGCCTTATCGTATACACTTGCTAACTGAAGTTCAATCGGTAAATCTTCATGTGCATTAATTTTCATTTTAGGTACATGCGCTGTTTCTTGTAATGACTTTTCTTTTTGATTATTATCTTTTTGTGCAGGCTGCTTTTCTATCGTTTCTTTGGAGTTTGGTTGTGTAGGCTCTAGTTGTTTGGAGTCTGGCTGGACTGCCTCTTTTTGTGTGGGTTCTGTAGGTGGATTTTCTTTTTTATGCGATTGGAATACAGTGTAAGTCCCAGGTGATGGTATTTCATTTTTCATTTCTTTCTTTGTTTTATTCCAAAAAGAATGAATGGATACATCTTTATTCTCTTTTCTTGTTTCAATGACATCTACCGTTTCATTTTTTTCAGTCGTTACTTCAATCCTAATTTGTTTATCACTTAAATCCTCAGTAGCAAATAAAACTTGTTCTTCTTTTATTTCCGTCTTATAGCGCTCATTAATCTCATTAACTGTTTTATTTCCAAATACGATTAACTTCGTTTCTTTTGGTTGTACAGATTGCTTTTCATTTTCATCTTTAAGTTTTAGCACTTTTCCATTGACCTTCAGTTGAACATTCTTCATATCCATAACTTTCGCTGATGGGTTATACAATTCGATATAGCTCAGATCATCCGTATAATGCACTTCTGAAATGAGAGTGTGCTGATTTTGTTCCTTCTCCTCAGCAAAAGTAACATGGCCTGGCCCAGTTAACGTTTGAAGTAAGAAAGTCGCTACAACTGCTGAACTGATTACTTTTTTAAGCATTTCCTATCCCCCTTTAAATTTTTCATTACAACTTTCATTGTATTTGTCATTTGTTAAGGGAATATGAAATATTTGTAAGTAATTATTATGTTTATGTCGAAAAAACTTCAACCATTAAGGCTGAAGTTTTTTAACACATTCTTCATAAATCATACGATGCGATTTAGAAAAAGGTAATTTTTCAAATTCTTCTTTAGATACAACTTTTAATGTATCTGTTTCTTTAATAGCACTTGTTACCTTCCCATAAAATACAAATACATCCCATGTCCGATGAGTAAAAGTATGTTGCACATTCATTGCATACTCATCGATAGAAATAGAAATGGAAAAGTTCTCTTTCATATAATCAGTAAGCTGTTGTTTCTGATTTCGAATCCCTTCGCTAATTTCAACATTTGGGAATTCCCACATATTTGCAAGTAATCCTGTACTCGGTCTTTTGTTAATTACATAATTTCCATCTTCTGTTTGCAGCACACCCGCAACAAGTGGCACCATTTTAGGAGCTTTCGCCTTACTTTTGACTGGTAACTCTTTCTGTACACCTTCTGCATAACCACGACAGTGTTCCCGAACTGGACAAAGTAAACAAGCTGGATTTTTCGGAATACAAATGAGCGCACCTAGCTCCATTAAGCCTTGATTAAAATAAGATGGATTTTCCTTTGAAATGATTTCACGTACAATCTCTTCAAATACTTTTCGCGTCTTAGGTTTCGCAATATCATCCCAAACCGATAATATACGGGATAAAACACGCATTACATTTCCATCTACAGCTGGCTCTGGTATACCGTATGCAATACTTAAAATTGCACCTTTTGTGTATGGACCAACACCTTTTAATTTTTCAATTTTTTTCACATCACTTGGTACTTTCCCACCATATACTTCTTTTACTTCCTTCACCGCTGCATGTAAATTCCGCGCTCTAGAATAATAACCGAGGCCTTCCCATGCTTTTAATACCTCTTCATCATCTGCCGATGCCAACGCTTCTAACGTTGGGAACTTTCCCATAAAATTTGCGTAATATGGTTTTACAGCTTCCACTCTTGTTTGCTGCAACATAATTTCAGAAACCCAAACGCGATACGGATCTTTATTTTTACGCCAAGGTAAATCACGCTGTTCTTTTTCAAACCAACTAATTAAATCATGTTGAAACTTCTCTATGTTAAAATCATCTAATATTTCAAGTGCCAAACTTGATCCCCCTCATTTTTTGCATATACGTACTATTATAAAGATTTTAGGAAAAAATTTAAGTAAGATGATATAGGAAATAGAAGGCAAATGCCTTGAGATATCGAATAAAAAGAGTTACATTAATAAAAAACGGAGGTGTATTTTCATGGACACGGCCACTCACCTTGTTATGGGCGTCACATTAGGTGGTTTAGCAACGTTAGATCCAGCCATTAGCCAGAGTGATTTCGGACCACAAGCTGTTATGCTTGCAACGATCGCTGGTTCCAATATTCCTGATATTGATACCGTCTTAAAATTACGTAATAATGCAAAATATATACGAAACCATCGCGGGGTTACTCATTCCATTCCTGCTGTTATTCTCTGGTCTTTCCTTATAAGCGGAATTTCCTTTGCCTTCTTTACAGAAGCTCCCTATTTTCATCTACTACTTTGGTCATTTATCGCCGTCTTTCTTCACGTGTTTGTTGATATTTTTAACGCCTATGGTACACAAGCGTTGAGGCCTTTTACAAAAAGGTGGGTTGCATTAGGTGTAATTAATACATTTGATGCTGTTATTTTCTTTATCCATATACTCGCTATCGCTTGTATGGTTGTTGGCTCCCATAAAGGATATACTGCTTTAGCTGCATATATATTAATGTTTGTCTACTATGTCGGTCGAATTGTAATGAGACAAAATGTAAAAAGTGTAGTTTACAAACGATTTGAAGATGTAGAGGAAGTCATTATTTCTCCTTCTTATCGCTTTTATCACTATCATTTGGCTATTGTAACAAAAAAACACTATTATGTTGCGCGTTGGCACCGCGGCCATATTATGGTGCATGATAAATTTAATCGTATTCCACTTCCAGATAATAAAATTATGCGAGCTGCACAAAAAGATGAAAACATTTCTGCTTTTTTATCTTTTTCACCCGTATACCGCTGGGATATTTTTGATTACGACAACTATTATGAAGTGCGTTTTATCGATTTACGGTACCGTAGTAAAGACTATTACCCATTCGTTGCAATTGTCCAACTGGATCAAAATTTAAATATTATTAGTTCCTATACTGGATGGATTTTTAGTGAAGAAAAGCTTCGTAAAAAATTGGAATTGATTCCGCATTAAAAAAAGCGACCAACTTCGGTCGCTTTTTTAATGCTTTAAATGATCATCTTGATTAATTAAATGACTATATTTCGGATTATTCGTGCGGATTTCATGAAGGCGTTCACCATGGTTATTAATCCATGTTCTTACAATTTGTTCCGTCATCTCTTCACCTTGATAACGACCAGACTTTGCATACGTTACTTGGAAGTCCTCCCATAATAACTCAATCCATGCACGAGCCTGAGAATAAGACAGAAAGCTATTTTTTTCAAGTAATTCTTTTGTTAATACTTCATACTTATCATTCATTATTTATTTCTCCTTTTATTAATTTCGTACTTTATTTCCAAACCTCATTACCACATCAAAATTATAAATGAACAAAAGGATACACGCATTCATGAACTTCTTCCATCGCCAACAGAAGTTTCATTTTATGTTCAAGCATAATTTTCTCTATTTTGCACATTCTATTAATGATACTTCTTAGTAAGTATCATTTAATAATGAGGGGGCGTTCTTCTTGGGTAGACAAGCCGAATTTTGGTCTGAATCAAAAAACAACAGCAAAATCGATGGTCCAACGAAAGCAAAAGCTCGTTTTGCTTCGAAAAGACCTAACGGCACAATTAACACGCACCCACAGGAACGTATGCGTGCCGCAAATCATCAGGAAGAGTAAAAACAATAGTCCGTTCTAAAGAGTTATTGCAATTAACTTCCTACATGAGGTGATAAAGATGAGCTACCGTAATCATTTAGATCGTCGTTCTGAATTATTCAACCCTACCTGGGCACGTCCGAAACATGCAAAAGCGCAAGTAAATGGACAGACGCAGCAAAACCAGTCTCTCATTATTTTGGCGAATGAGATGAGAAAACGCCAAATTTAATTGCCTATCTCCTTTAACAACTACGAAAAATGAAAACCAGAGCAGCCAAGGCTCTCTGGTTTTTTATTTCTCTTGTAATAGCGAAATAGGAATACCAATTTCCTCTGTCTCATTTTGTTTATGTCCCCAAGCAAATACCCCATTGAAATACGTAATCGTAAAGAAGACACCCGGTTCTTCTATAAGTTCATACATTTCACCAATCTGAAATGCGTTTATATCTGTCATATAAGCACGAGCCATTGCCATTTTTCTCATTAATACGTCAAACTCATTTACTATACCAAGCTGCTCTGCTTTCACAGCCTGTTCTTTTAAAATGCCAATTTCCTCTCTTAACTCATGTGGTGTCATATCACTATAACGTTTTGGCATATTCATCATATTCTCTCATCCCTCTTCACGTTTCATTTGTAAAAATGTCTCTATCTCATCAATAGAAAATCCTTTTCGATATAATGCTTGTTTCATCTTATTTTCATATGTCCATCCATCATGCTTTTTATGCTTCTCATGATACTTATTTCCATGATATAACAATGCAGCTTGTTGCTGCGTATCATCCTTTTCCTCTTTTAATTCTTCTAGACAAATTTGAATTACATCACGATTATATCCTTTACGGACTAACATTTCTTCTAGCTTTTGTTTCATTTGTAAAAAAGAATGCTTTTGATAGGACTTTTTCTTTTTTTCTACAAGCTCAAAAGCATTTTCAATTTGCTTCTCTTTCGGATACTCTTGTAAACTATGAGTAATAATTATATCTTGGACACCTTTACTAAAAAGTTCTCGTCTAATAATTGTCGGTCCTTTTTGGTTCACGTTACTATGAGTTCGCACATACGAAATGGCATACTCTTTATCATTAATATAGTGATCATGTAATAATTTCGAAATAACTTCAGAGATGACGGCTTGTCCAATTTCTTTTTTTCGTAAGTATTCTTCTACTTCCTGTTTCGTCCGCATTTGATAGGATAAATAAGAAATTGCTTGCAAATATGCTTTTTGTACTTCTTCATTGTATAAAATATTTGCTAACTCTACTTCATCGATTTCTAAACCCTTTTGCAAACCGTGCTTGATTAAGGTTACTTGATTCACACTAAATCCGTATTCTTCACCTTGTCCTTTATCAATATAAATATTAAATCGTTCTTTCGTTCGTTTTTGTACTTCTATTTTTGTAATGACAGCCATATTCTTCACCCCGCTACTATTTTAACATAGTTGCGGAACAATTTTGCTTTTCATGAATATATATAATGAGGAGGAAGTTTAGTTGAAAATTGCAATTTCTGGGGGCACTGGTTTTATCGGTAAAGCATTAGCTACTTTTTTAAGCCTAAAAGGGTACACCATTTACATTCTTACCCGAGAAAAAAAGAGACACCTTTCAACTCTAACATTCACTACGTCCAATGGGATAAATGCTCACCTAAATTCCCTCTCACCTCTATCGATGTTGTTGTTAATCTAGCTGGAGAATCTATTAATAACGGTCGATGGACAAAGAAGCAGAAAGAAAACATTATAACGAGTCGTCTTCATACAACAAATAGTCTCATCAAACAATTACAAACATTACCAAATAAGCCCCATACTTTTATTAACGCTAGCGCAATTGGCTATTACGGTACATCTGGAACAAAAATTTTTACAGAACAGAACAAAGAACATGGCAGTGACTTTTTAGCAACTACAGTAAAACTATGGGAAGAAGCCGCCTCTCATGCAACTTCTCTCGGAATTCGAACCGTCTATACACGCTTTGGAATTGTTTTAGGAAAAGAGGGTGGTGCCCTTCCTAAAATGTTGCTTCCCTACAAATTATTTATTGGTGGCACAATCGGTTCAGGTAATCAGTGGCTGTCTTGGATTCATCTAGATGATGTCATCCGCATGATTGATTTTGCAATAGACACAAAAGAAATAGAAGGCCCTCTTAACATTACAGCACCAAATCCTACAACAATGAAAGAGTTTGGAAAGACACTTTCATTTATCATGCATCGCCCACATTGGCTTCCCGTTCCAGCATTTGCACTACATGCTTTACTTGGAGAAATGAGTATGCTTGTGCTACAAGGACAACATGTATTGCCTAACAAAGCAATACAGCACGGATACCAATATTCTTTTCCTACATTAAACCCTGCATTACAAAATATTATATTGCATACACTGTAGTACTTCTGAAATAAACCCATTAAAATTGTTCTATTTACTAATTTAAAGGTTATTAGCCAATGGAAATGAGGTATCTATGAAAACGCTATTTAAGCAGGCCATTGTATATCCCATTACTTCTTCCAAATTTCAAGGAGATGTATTGGTTAAACACAATCAAATCGCTGCGATAAAACCACATATTGAGCCCACTCAAGATATGACTGTTATTGATGCAAGAGCCCTTCACCTTTTACCAGGATTTATCGATGTGCATACTCATCTCGGCTTATACGATGAAGGGACTGGATGGGCTGGAAATGATGCCAATGAAACATCTGAAGTATTAACACCACATATTCGTTCTTTAGATGGTATCCATCCTTTTGATATTGCTTTTCAAGATGCGGTTCAAAATGGGGTTACAACTGCCCACGTTATGCCTGGAAGTCAAAATATTATTGGCGGGACAACATGTGTGATTAAAACTGCCGGAACTTGTATCGATCATATGATTATTCAAGAACCTGCTGGATTAAAAATTGCATTTGGAGAAAATCCAAAACGAGTTCATAGTAATGGCACAAAAGAATCGATTACTCGTATGGGGATTATGGGATTGCTTCGTGAATCTTTTTACGAAGCACAACATTATGGAAACGAAGCAGATTTTCGAATGCTCCCTATTCTAAAAGCTTTGCACCGAGAAATTCCAGTACGTATTCATGCTCATCGGGCAGATGACATTCTTTCCTCTCTTCGCTTTGCAAAAGAATTCAATCTTGATTTACGTATTGAACACTGCACAGAAGGACATTTTATTGTAAAAGAACTTGCCAATCAAAATTTAAAAATATCTGTTGGTCCGACATTAACACGCCGATCAAAAATTGAACTAAAAAATAAATCATGGGATACTTACCATACTTTATCAAAGCATGGGATAGAAGTTTCGATTACAACAGATCATCCCTATACTCCCATTCAATATTTAAATGTTTGTGCAGCCATCGCTGTCAGGGAAGGATTAGATGAAAAAATTGCATTAGAAGGAGTTACAATCATTCCCGCTCGAAACTTACGTTTAGAGAAAAGAATTGGAAGTATTGAAGTTGGAAAAGATGCCGATCTTGTATTATGGACACATCACCCATTTCATTACTTAGCCAAGCCCGTACTAACTATGATTGATGGAAAAATAATTTACAAAAAAAATAAAAAAAACTAGTTTATTTTTTTGACTAGATAAAGTATTATACGATTATAAACTGAATGAAACCATAATCAATTTGTGTCGTGATTTTTCATTTCAAATTGATGAATGGGGAAGGCAAATGGTGCGCCACCAGCGTTATAGACTGGTTCTAGTGGGTTCGATTCCCACCCCGAAATTTTTTAAAGGTTGATATAAAAATTTCGAGGGTGGGGTGTTTTTTCGTCATGCTACCCTCATATGAGGAGGAGTTAGTATGTTAAAAAAACGCGACTTACACGACAGCCACGTTCTATATGATTTAATGGTGGATCCTGCTGTCTTCCCTTTTGTGCGTCAAAAAGCTTATTCATACGAAGAGTTTTTATTTTTAACAAAGCAAACAATAGAAGCAGAAGAGCGTGGTGAATTAATTTCACGCACAATTTTAGATGAATGGGGAAACCCTATCGGCACGATTACTTTATTTGATGTGCAAGAAAAAGCTGGTTTTCTTGGTACATGGCTTGGAAAACCGTATCATGGCCAGGGGTATAATAAATTAGCAAAAGATGCTTTTTTCAGCGAGCTTTTCTATGAGTTAGATATTGAAATAATCTTTATGCGTATTCGCAAAGTAAATATTCGTTCGATGAAAGCAGCTGAAAAACTACCATATGTAAACCTAGCAAACGAAACTAGAAAAGCTGTTTATGATCAAATTAACACAATCGAAGAAGTATATAACTTATATGAAATTCCAAAAGATCAATATACTCTTTCTACAATGCGTGATACTACATTCCAAGATACTCATCATTTAAAAGAAGCGTAGTATGTCACTAATTATAAAGTGAAACTTTAATCAGTGGGAAACTTATCCCCCACCTATTTTGTGGGAGCCTTACTGCCCGCGAATAGCGGGATAAAATGAATATACTTGTTTATTGTGTATACCTCTTTATGTCATTGGAAATGATAGATAATAACTTTATGACACGAGGTGATCTGTAATGGATAGAAAGAAACGTGAAAAAGCAAGAAATACATTAAATAGTACACAAGAGGTTCTTTATCAACGAGAGTTTCGAAGAGCAGATCGTGCAGCGGGATATCGCCCTAAAGGTGTATAATTATAAAGTGAAATTTTAATCAATGGGTGCTTTATCCTTCACTGATTATCAGCCCTCACCAATCGGGCTTTTACGGGCACTTGATCACTTAACTTCTTTGCTTTCGTCAAAGTTTGAGATGAAATTTTACTGCCCACAAATAGTGGGATAAAGTGAAACTTGAGGTAATTTTTTTACCCTCTCCTACCCTTTACTTTTTGGATGACAAAGTAAAGATTTACCCCTTATATTATAAGGGGTATTTTTTGTGGAAAACTTTATCCACAAAATTAATAGAATTGTGTATAAATTTATCAATTCTTTTGGATTATTATAAACTTAATCACAAATATCATGTTTATTTTGTGGATATTTTTTCTGAAAATTGTGGACAATGTGGATATCGTTGTTAATATTCCGACTTTACCGTCTATTGAAACCGCATTCTCTTGTGGATAACATATAACGAATATATAAAAACATACAACTTTATCGAGGGGAACTGTTTTGGCTAGGGCAGTTATACCTTGTGACTAACTTTAACTTTTATACTGAATTCCTACAAAACAACAAAGAAACCCTCTTTCCAAATACAAAGAGGGTTTCATATTACGTAAAAGATTGAGCAAGAGCTGGCGACTTAATCGGCATATGATTAGATTGCACATGGTTCTCTTCTAAAATTGCATCTACAATGTGGCAAGCTGGCTCTGGACGATAGATACTTCCCATCGCTTCTTTCATTTGTAAGAGCTTCCTATCATCTTCTAATAGTGCCTTTGTTTTCGCAAAAATGTCCTCATCTTCACGAATTACAAGTGCAGCTCCTTTTTTTTCAAAATATATTGCATTTTCATTTTCTTGTCCCGGTACTGGTTTATATAAAATGACAGGTACTTGTAAAGCTGCCGCTTCGCTTAATGTAATGCCTCCTGGCTTTGTAATCATACAAGAGGTAATACGGAATAACTCATCGATATTCTCTACATAACCAAATACTGTTAATGCCTCAGGCTTTTGTTCCTTAAGCCCTAATAACTCTTGTTTTAAGGCTTCATTTTTCCCACAGACAACAGCTATTTGAAGATTAGGAACTGTCATAAATGATTGACATAATTCTTTTACATTTCCTAATACACCATGGGCACCTGCTACAATAAGTAAAATCTTTTTCTCACGAGATAAATGATATTTACTATATAGGATTTCCGGGTTAATAGTTAATTCAAAGTTTTTACGAATTGGAATCCCAGTTTCTACAATTTGCTCTGAAGGTACACCAATTTCAACCATTACTTTTTTCACATGATCTGTCGCTACAAAATAACGATCTACTTCACGATGAATCCATATTTTGTGTAAACAAAAATCCGTTAACACATTATAAACAGGAATTGAAAAACCTGTTTGCTTTTTCAATTCTGGCACTGCAATAATTGGAAATGTATTAATAACAATATCTGGTTTCTCTGCATGTAATAGTGCTTTTAAACGTTTTCTCCCAAAATTCGCATACCACGATGCAATTTTCTTATCGTAAATCTTTTCCACACCGTAATAAAATAAGCGATATAGCTCTTTACCTATTGTATAACTTTTTAAGTATAAGTATTTTGTAATATCCGTTATGACTGGATGTGACTCTCCAAATAGATCACACACAATCACATCTTCAATTCCTTTTTGACGAAATGTTTGTGCTAATGTTTTTGCTACTTGCACATGACCATTACCGTAATGTGCAGTTAATATTAAAACCTTGGGGTTTTTTATCAAACAAATCCACTCCTAGCTTTTTCGCTTTTCCATATTGCATATACGACAATAGGAAAAACATTTTCCTAAAAAAAATTACATGTTTGGATTCCAACACTTTCATGTTAGCTATGTACCTGTCGTGGATATGCAAAGCATATAAGATTGACCCCTTAATCCTATCTGTGCTCATATCTTTACATTATACTTTCCTATCAGAGCTTTCGCAATAACTTACAAATGATCATATTCCATGATACTCACCCTGCTACTTCTTAATTCTTGTTACTATTTGGTTTTCCCTTTACAATTATGTAAATTTATCCTCTTATTTCTTTACAAAAATATGGATATTCTACTTTCAGTATACTCTTTTCTATAGATATACTCTAGATTTTATTAAAAGAAAGCAAAAAGTCTAATCCAAATGGATTAGACTGCTTGTAAAATATTTTTTGCCTTTTGAACATTTTTTTCTGTTGGAGGTTCTACCCCTTCAAGAGGATACTTATGTCCTAGTGCTTCCCATTTATATACACCAAGCTTGTGATATGGTAAGACTTCAACTTTCTTTACATTAGAAAGACTTTGAATGAAGCTAGATAATCTCTGCAAATCTTCTTCACTATCAGTAACACCTGGAACTAATACGTGTCTTACCCAAATTGGTTTTTGTTTATCAGATAAATAACGAGCAAATTGTAGAATGTGTTCATTCGTTTTACCAGTTAATTTACGGTGCTTTTTAGGATCGATATGTTTTAAATCTAATAATACTAAATCTGTATAGTCCATTAAAATATTTAATTTTCTTTGGAACTCTGGCTCTTCAGAATAACAGCCTCCAGAAGAATCGATTGTTGTATGAATTCCAATTTCTTTGCATTTCTTAAATAGCTCAATTAAAAAGTCTAACTGCAGTAATGGTTCCCCACCGCTCACAGTAATGCCACCACCGGAAGCTTCAATAAAAGGAAGGTAACATGTAACATCCTGCATCACTTCTTCAACTGTTATTTCTTTTCCTTTACCGATTTCCCACGTATCAGCATTATGACAATATTGGCAGCGTAATAGACACCCCTGTGTAAATATGACATAACGAATTCCTGGGCCATCAACAGTACCACAAGACTCTACAGAATGAATTCTTCCTTTTACCATGTTAACTTCCTCCTTTATTGAAACAGCCTCCCTCTGCTTTTATTACAACAGAGGGAAACTTTTTACTTACATACTTTCATGCATTGTACGATTAATTACATCGATTTGTTGTTCACGAGTTAATTTAATGAAGTTAACTGCGTAACCAGATACACGAATTGTTAATTGTGGATATTTTTCAGGATGTTCCATTGCATCCATTAATGTTTCACGGTTAAATACGTTAATATTTAAGTGATGTCCTTCTTTCACTGCATATCCATCAAGCATAGATACTAAGTTTTTAACTTGTACATCATCTTCTTTACCAAGTGCTTTTGGAATAATTGAGAATGTATTAGAAATACCATCTTGCGCATCTTCATATGGTAATTTTGCAACAGATAATAGTGACGCTAGTGCACCTTTTGTATCACGTCCATGCATAGGGTTTGCACCTGGTGCAAATGGCTCACCAGTACGACGACCGTCTGGAGTGTTACCAGTTTTCTTACCATATACAACGTTAGATGTAATAGTTAAGATTGACATTGTATGAACAGAGTTACGGTATGTTTTATGTTTACGAAGCTTGTTCATAAATGTTTTCACAAGGTTTACTGCAATTTCATCTACACGGTCATCGTTGTTACCGTATTTAGGGAAATCACCTTCAATTTCAAAGTCAACTGCAATGCCATTTTCATCACGAATTGGTTTTACTTTCGCATATTTAATTGCACTTAAAGAATCAGCTACTACAGATAAGCCAGCGATACCCGTTGCCATTGTACGAAGAACATTTGTATCATGAAGTGCCATTTCAATACGTTCATAGCTATATTTATCGTGCATATAATGGATAACATTTAATGTGTTTAAATATAAACCTGCTAGCCATTCCATTGTCATATCGAATTTGCGCATTACTTCTTCGTAATTTAATACTTCAGAAGTGATAGGTGCAAATTCAGGTCCAATTTGTTCTTTTGATTTTTCATCTTTACCGCCATTAATTGCATATAATAGTGTCTTAGCTAAGTTTGCACGAGCTCCGAAGAACTGCATTTGCTTACCTATTCTCATTGCAGACACACAACAAGCAATACCGTAATCATCGCCATACTCTGGGCGCATAATGTCATCATTTTCATATTGAATTGCAGATGTTTTAATAGACATTTTCGCACAGTAGTTTTTAAAGTTCTGTGGTAATTGTTTAGACCAAAGAACTGTTAAGTTTGGCTCTGGAGCTGGTCCTAAGTTATCTAATGTGTGTAAGAAACGGAATGAGTTTTTCGTTACTAATGGACGACCATCAAGTGCAATACCACCGATAGATTCTGTTACCCAAGTTGGGTCACCAGAGAATAATTCATTATAATCAGGTGTTCTCGCAAATTTCACAAGACGTAATTTCATAATGAAATGATCGACAATTTCTTGTGCCGCTTCTTCAGTTAATGTACCATTTTCAATATCTCTTTCGATGAAGATATCTAAGAATGTAGAAGTACGTCCAAGGCTCATTGCTGCCCCGTTTTGTTCTTTAATCGCTGCAAGGTAAGCGAAGTATAACCATTGGAATGCTTCTTGTGCATTTGTTGCTGGTTTAGAAATATCAAAACCATGAGAAGCAGCCATTTGTTTTAACTCTTGAAGTGCACGCATTTGCTCAGATAACTCTTCACGTAAACGCATTGTATCTTCGCTCATTACACCGCCGGTTAAATTTAAGTCTTCTTTTTTCGCTTCGATTAAACGATCAACACCGTATAATGCCACGCGGCGATAGTCACCAATAATACGTCCTCGACCATATGCATCTGGAAGACCTGTAATAACACCTGATTTACGAGCTAATCTCATTTCTGGAGTATAAGCATCAAATACACCTTGGTTATGCGTTTTGCGCCAATCTCTGAAAATACGACTAAGTTCTTTATCCATTTCGTATCCATAAGCTTCACAAGCTTGTTCTGCCATACGAATACCACCATAAGGTTGTAATGAACGCTTAAATGGCTTGTCAGTTTGGAAACCAACTACTTTTTCAATATCTTTATTTAAATATCCAGGACCGTGAGATGTAATAGAAGAAACAATGCTTGTATCCATATCAAGAACGCCACCATTTTCACGCTCTTGTGTTGTTAACTCCATTACTTGATCCCAAAGTTGTTTCGTTGCTTCTGTTGCTCCCGCTAAGAAGGCTTCGTCACCTTCATAAATGTTTACATTATTTAAAATGAAGTCGCGGACATCAATCTCTGCTTTCCACTTTTCACCTTTAAAGTTTGTCCATGCATTTTTTACATTTTCTAATACTTGAGTCATCCTAATCTCCTCCATTTTTTGATTAGTACAGGACTAAGATTTTTTATATAACAGCTTACACATTTAGAATACTACTTTTTTTAAAAAAGTGAATGAGATAGTTGTGACACGTTTGTGAAATATTGAACAAACCACTATACACATAGTGTTAACTTCATTTAAGACTCTTTTAAATTAACTCTTTCCTTAATTGTATTTTTTTGGTATTCTTATAAACGAATCCTATTCTGTAGTATAAAGGGTCATACCCATTTTAAACTGTAATACCCTTACCTCCTATTCTGTTATAGTTTTTTTAGAACAGAATAGAAAGAAGTGTACCTGTTTGGTACACTTCTTTTCATGATTAATTGGAAATATATTTTACATTTTTCGAATTTGCACTAATCCATTCATTCGTCCCACACAATATAAAGTGAAACTTTAATCAGTGAGGGTTTTCTCCATTCCCCACTGATTATTAGCCCTCACCAATCGGGCTTTTACGGACAGTTCATCTCCCACCTAACTTCTTTGCTTTCGCTGAATTTTGAGGTGGGAGTATTACTGTCCGTTAATGCGGGATAAATCATTTTCTTCTCCATATATTTTGAGCAGCTGTTGCATTTGGATTTCCGGTATCATGAGCAACAACAAATGTAACTTGATCCATTTGTAATCCAGAACATCTTTTACTTGGGACGGGCAAATACTGTGGGGGAATTGCATGCTTCATTTCTAATACCTCCTCTTTTGGTTTTTGCTACATATAAGCTTGAACATAGAGAAATGGCAGAACTTATTTAAAATAAAAATAGCTGTTGGGACACTCCCAACAGCTATTTTTATCACTCACAACCATCTATGTTACATGTCATTCCTTCTGACAAAGTTGTAGTTTCTTTTTTCAATTCTTGTTCAATCACTGCTTCTAACGTTTTTTTATCTCGGACACCTTGGACAACGCTATCACCAATAATAAATGTTGGTACAGCTTGTACGCCCTGTTCATAATATGCATGATGTACTGCTTTTTCATGAGCTGCTTTATATGTGTGATTTTCTAAAGCAGCTCGAAATGCTTCTTGATTCAATCCGACTTCTCCAGCAATTTCTACTAGCACTTCAATTTCGCCGATATTTCGTTCTTCTTGGAAAAATGCTGTGAATACACGGTGCTGATACTCATTTCCTTTTCCATGTTCTTTCGCAAATTGATACCCTTCAAAAGCTGTATGTGTATATGGATGCGGTGAAAGTCGAGGCAGTTTCATATCAACACCCATTTGCTCTGCCCATGGCATAATTGTGCTTTGAAACATCCCTAATTTATCTGGCTCATTCCATGGATCAATTCGCTCCGCTGGATATGGTCGTAATTCAAACGGCATCCATTCTACTTCTACATCTTTTCCTTGAATTGCTTCTTGCAGTGGCTTTTCACCTAAAAAACAAAATGGACAAACGTAATCCGAATAGACTTTTATTTTTAACGTCATGATTAATTTCCCCTTTACGATCAAGTTGAAACAATTATAGTTACAACGAAGTTTAATTGTCAACTCTTATACTTTTCCAATAAAAGAGGCATCCTACTACGATGTCTTCTAATTTTTAAAGGTTATAATTGTTGTTACCGCATAGTATACCGCTTTTTCAAAATCCGCATGTTCAGATACCGATATCGAAACAAGTGACCCGCCACTTGCTGAAAAATATTGAACTGCTTCTAGTGGAATGTCGTCTTCTTTTACATCAATTCTCAACTTACATGAAAAAAAGACTACCTCAAAAGATAGTCTCTTACACTTCAATATGCTGCAACATCGTATAAATATCATTATTAACCGTACCAAATGATTTAATGTTATTTTGAATATTAGATAATAAAATAACATACGCATTACCACTTCTACTAAATCCATTTAAACAATTCCATCCCGGCATTACACCGTGATTAGAGTAACTTCCCGGATTTACATACCATCCAAATCCATAATCTTTTTTAAATGCTGTAAACATTTGATTGTAGCTTTCTTTGGATATTAGCTTCCCAGAAAATAGCGCTTCGTTAAATAAGTATAAATCATTTGCACTCGTATATATGTCGCCATTTCCATATAATTGTGACATGCTCGGGATAGCAGGTACTGTCATATTATTATTTACAATCTTGTAACCAGTAGAAGGATACTTTGTTTTCTCTAATTCAGTACCAAAACCCGAATTTTTCATGCCTACAACATCAAAAATATGTTGTTTAATATATTCTTCTAATGGTTGTCCACTAACTTTCTCAACAATGTAACCAAGTATTGAATAATTGGAATCCGAATACTTCCATTTTTCACCTGGATTAAATAAACGTTTTTGTTGTCCAATTCGCTTCAACAATTCCTCATGAGAAATATCATCTGCTCCTGCCTCATATTCAGGAATTCCAGATGTATGTGTCAATAGATGAACTAATTTAACTTCGCTACCTCTTGGAAAACTAGGAATATATTTCGCTATTGTATCCTCTGTTTGAAGTTTATTTTGATCTTTTAACTGCATAGTCGCTGTCGCTACGAATGCCTTTGAAATTGAGCCAATATAAAATGTTGTTTCTGAATTATTTAGTATTTTTTTCGCCTGATTTGCCAGCCCGTACCCTTTATTCAAAAGTACTTTTCCATTTTTCACAACAACTGCTGTTCCACTAAAATTTTTGCTCTTTAAATACTCATCTAATTGGGCATTCTCGTTAATTTCTTGTGGTGGTCCTTGGACAGGTTGTTCCACTTCCTTATTAGCTTGCTGTGGCACTTCCGGAGGCTGTTCTGCTTGTTTTTGTACCGTTTCTTTCTTTACTTCCTTAGTTGCTTTTAACGCATTCTCTTTCTTATTATGTGAAGTATTTTTTGTAAACGCAAAATATACAAGCGAAAACAATACAATGAGAATGACCGTTCTTTTTATGTATGTAACCGGTCGACGAGCTTTCACACTGACACTATCCTTTTCTTCATTCATGGTTCTTTTTTCCCCTTATTTACCAATAATTTAATCCATTCATAAAAAAGATATCCTCTAATTTCTCCTAACTAATGGAAGTTTTGTTTTATACCATCCCTACTTTATCATGTGACGAACGTATTACCAACAAATATGCACAAAAAAGAAAAAGAAAATTCCAAAAAGTAAGATTCCCGATAATATTTCTATAAAAAAAGAGGATGCCCTCAAAAAGATCAACTTTATCGACCTTTTTGAACATCCTCTTTTACAATTATTTATACATGTTTTTTCATATCATCAGCTACAGATTCAACGTTTGTACCTACGATAACCTGCACGCTTGTATTACTTAATTTCATAACACCTTTTGCACCTGCACGTTTTAATGCTGGCTCATTTACTAAGTTTGCATCTTTGACTTGTAGGCGTAAACGAGTCGCACAGTTATCAATAACGGTTAAGTTGTCTTTTCCGCCTAATGCTGCTACGTAAGTTTCACCGATAGATCCTGCAACTGGTACTTCATCTTCTTCTACTAACTCCTCATCATCTTCACGACCTGGAGTTTTTAAGTTAAATTTCTTAATTAAGAAATAGAATACCGCAAAGTAAATTGCTGCATAAATCAAACCAATTCCCGCTAATAATAACGGTTTTGTTGCAATACCTAAGTTTAAGAAATAATCAATCGCACCGGCACTAAATGAGAAACCATCGTGAATACCAAGTTTTGTTGTTACGAATAACGAAATACCTGTTAATACAGCATGAATACCATATAATACTGGAGATAAGAACATGAATGAGAATTCAATTGGTTCTGTAATACCAGTTAAGAATGATGTTAAAGCAAGACCAGCTAACATTCCTGTAACCATTTTACGTTTTTCTGGTTTAGCAGCTGCAATCATTGCGAAACATGCTGCTGGTAAACCGAACATCATAATTGGGAAGAACCCAGTCATAAACATACCTGCTGATGGATCTTGCGCAAAGAAGCGTGCGATATCACCATGAACAATATCGCCTGCTGCATTTGTAAAATCACCAAGTACAAACCAGAAATATGTGTTCATTACATGGTGTAAACCAATTGGAATTAATAGACGATTTAATAAACCGAATAGACCAGCTCCGATTGCATCTAAGTTTACAATACCGTGTGCTACTGCATCAATACCGCTTTGAATTGTTGGCCAAATTTGACCGAATACTAATCCTAAAAGAAGCATGACAACAGAAGTAATAATTGGCACGAATCGTTTTCCTGCAAAGAATCCTAACCATTCTGGTAATTTAATCTTATGGAATTTGTTATATAATAAGCCAGCGACAACCCCGGCAATAATACCACCAAGTATAGCCATATTTATCTTCGGTGTTAAAGCCGATGCTTTTGAAACTTTTGTCATTGTATCTGCTAACTTACTTGGATCAACTGAACCGAGTAAGTCTTGAACACTTTTTAATTTATCATTTAATTCTGCTGTTGAATAACTAACACTTAAAGTATTAGTTGTATTCTTCATAACTAGATAACCAATCGCACCTGCAAGACCTGCGGCACCACTACCATCAACAGATAAACCGATTGCAACACCAATTGCAAAAATAAGTGCTAAGTTATCAAAAATTGCTGCACCGGCCTGTGCCATAACAGGAATATCAAATACGTCTGGTTGACCTAAACGAAGCAATAATCCTGCTGCTGGTAACACTGCGATTGGAAGCATTAACGCTTTACCAATACGTTGTAGAAACTGCAACATTGTAATTCCCCCTATTCAATTTATGAAATCGTTATCATTATAATTGCACCTTAGAAAACGCTTTCTATTACATAATCATAATAACATATAGTTGTATAGATGTGTAGCTTTTATTTATGAACTTTTTATGGTTATATTCCCCATTTTCAAACTGTTATATAAAAGGGGGATTTTCCTTTTATTACCGACTAAAATGAAAGATAAGGCAACTATACAGCCATTTTGATTTTCCAACATATAAGCCACGGCTATGAAGAACAAAAGGTGACCTGCCCTCGTTTTCTCTCTTTGTTTTACTTGGCATGGGGCAGGAAGAAGATCTGACCGCTTCTATGCATGGCCAGATCCTCTCTCCCAACTAAAAAAGGGTTTATATTGTTTTCAATTTTTATTCAAATAGAAGTTTCATTTTATCATTCCACTTTTTCATGTTATTATTTATTTCCAAGTTTATAGGGAACAGTAAACTTAGTGAAAAAGGAACAGGAGCGTTGGTATTATGCAGTGCATCGAGATAAATAACTTGCAACAGCTGTTAGAACAAGTAAAGCCATATACAAAAAAAGGTAAACTTGCTACTTATATCCCCGAACTAGGAAATGCAAATCCAGACGATTTAGGGATCGCTATCTACCATAAAGAGACAGAATATATCCATGCTGGTAACTCACAAACACTCTTCACCCTTCAAAGCATTTCAAAAGTAATTACACTTGCTCTTGCTCTTCTAGATCGCGGTGAAGAATATGTATTCTCTAAAGTTGGAATGGAGCCCACTGGTGACCCATTCAATTCTATTATTAAGCTAGAAACAACTAGCCCTTCTAAACCTCTTAATCCAATGATTAACGCTGGTGCGTTAGCTATTACAAGTATGCTTACAGGAGATAGTAACGAAGAGAAGATGGAACGAATTCTCCGCTTCGTACGTGATATTACAGACAATCCTACAATTAACTACTCTTCAAAAGTAGCCATCTCTGAACTAGAAACTGCTTACTTAAATCGTTCTCTTTGCTACTATATGAAGCAAAATGGCATCATTGATGGCAATATCGAGGAATTAATGGATTTATACACACGTCAATGTGCTATTGAAGTAAACTGTATTGATTTAGCACGTATTGGTTTAATCTTCGCAATGGATGGCTACGATCCATATAAGAAAAAACAAATTATTCCAAGACATATCACAAAAATTTGCAAAACATTTATGGTAACATGTGGCATGTACAACGAATCTGGTGAATTTGCAATCCGCGTTGGTATTCCCGCAAAAAGTGGGGTAGCCGGTGGTATTTTTGGCTGCGTAAAAGGCGAAATGGGAATCGGTATTTTTGGACCAGCTCTAGATGCAAATGGAAATAGTATCGCTGGATTTAAAATATTAGAGTTACTCTCCGCTCAGGAAGGTTGGAGTATTTTTTAAAAAGGTTTCTTAATGACAGTTTTCCTCATTACCTATAATTCAATTTCAAATTCCAACAAATAAAAAAGTTATCCTGCCCCCACTTAAATAGGATAACTTTTTTTATTATGCATATTTGTTCCCCCCTCCCGAATAATATAGTACAACCTAACGCTATACGGTGGAGGTGTAAAAGAAATGAAACTTATTTTTCAAATGGAGGAACAGCCTGTCCTAGAAAAAACCATCCTTCTTTTTATACTCAGTATTGTAGAAAGCCTAAAATTAAAAGTTGTTTCCCCCGATGAGGCTTATCGATACATATTCAATTTAGAAGTATTGGAATTATTAATGGATCGAAATATTGATGATCAAGTACTAGAGCTTATTCATTTTGGAATGGGGCTTGAAGACATTCATCATGTCCTTCCCGAAGAACTTGAACCAAGTATTGAGGAATTAAAATGGCGTTGCATTCAAGTTCTAGGTGAATATGGCATGTATGAAGAATCACAGCAATTAATTGAGGACATCCGCTAAAAAAGCACCTATATAGGTGCTTTAATGTTTTTTTAAACTATTTTTGTACGTTTCAATATTAACTGGTAATTCTTCCTCTTCTAACGTATGCTCATTTACATCCTTATGAATGAATGCTCCTTTAGGCGGCTGATGATCATGACCTTTTTTCTTATGATCAAATGCTTTACCACGTCCCATACTCATCCCCCTTTCTTTAAAAGAAATCAATGTTAGTATGAAGAAAAACACGTCGATATATGCAGTACTTTGTTGTATTTCCAAGGAAATATTCGAATATTGTTTTCCAATCTGCTCTCACATCAATTGATCGATTCCGATAAGAATTAGTAAAATGCCCGCAATAATTGTTGCCCATTTTCCTAAGTATTCCGCTAAAAATCTCTTCCCTATATAGGAAAAACCGCTAATACAAATGAAACTAAATGTACCTGAGATAATTGCAGTCCACCAAAGATTCAAGTTGGTTACTCCCGCATCAAATCCCCCTGCAAGATTATTAATTGATAATGCAACACCTAATACCAATGCTTCAGAAAAACTGATTGTTTTAGACCTATCAAAGTCAGCATTCTCAGGATTACGTAATATTCCCATCACGCTTCCAGCTTTCTCTGATACCTCCCCTTGCTTACTAAGTAAGGGTTGACATAAAACAAATACCCCAATTATCCCGAGTACAAGTGCACCAATTAAATTTGCGATAAAATCTGAAATAAACAATGAAATCCAACTTCCAAAAAAACCAGCCAATAGAGCAAACAAGAAACCAAAAAAGGCGATGATAAAATTATTAAACCCAGAAATTCGAATCTTGCGAATCCCATACGCAATACCTACACCTGCATTATCTAAATTAGAAGCAATTCCAATCAAAAAAATTGAAAATAAACTGGCTGTACTCATCAACATTCACTCCTTCTGTTCACTTTTCATTGCATATTATGCAAATGTTGAGCAACTGTGCCTGTCGGCTTCATATACTTGTAATAAAAAGCTCCACATTTTTTCAACACCTTAGAAAAAAAAGGAGTGCCAAAACTATGTCTACTCAAAATCCAAATGATAAACTTGGTACCTTATTAAAAAAATTGTTAAAAGAACGTGCCTTATCTATGCGCCAATTAGGAACACTTACAAACATTGATCCTTCCACAATTTCAAGAATTATAAATGGTAAACAACAAGCAAAACAAAAACACCTGCAAAAATTTGCAGAATGTCTGCAAATTCCACCGCAAGTGTTATATGATGCAATCTATACAGATTCCCCTCATACAAAAAAAGAAAAAACAGATATGTACACATCACTTGATGCAATTCAACAAACATTACAATCCTCCAACTTATTTGATTATGAGTACACAACAACTCGTGTGAAACAGGAACTTGAAAATTATGAAAGATATGCACAAACAACAGAAGGTCAGAGACGCATTCATGAGAGTTTCTCAACAAAACTAGAGCAAATTGATAGTACAGGTCCTTTCATTGAGCAATTAACAGATATGTATCATCAATTTTGCAAAGAGTCCACTCCTCTCAATGAGCGTGCTATCATTGGAAGTGCCCTACTGTACTTTGTTTTATCAACAGACATTATTCCAGATTATATATTTCCAATTGGCTATTTGGATGATGCAATTGCAGTTGTGTTAGCAAAAGAGAAATTGGCTGATATAAAGAAGAAAACTTAGAGGCTGCTCAAGAAAAATGGAACTATTTCGGAATTCTAATTTGACTAACTTCTGAAATAGTTCCATCCTAAAAAAATCGTACAAACATCAAAGTTTGTACGATTCCACGACAGGTACTTTTCATATTACATGATGTATCTTATCCTTTTATTAGGAAAACCTTAATTTTTTCTTATTTTTGTGTATGACACCATTCATAGATAAAAGCGGTAATCACTTTCGTAAACTCAATCAACTGCTGAACTTCAACTTCTTCATTTTATCCATAACTTAAGATGAAACTTTTCTTACTCTTTCACAAATCAGAATTCCACCACACAAATTGGAAAATTTTATGCTATAATTTAATTATAAATTTATAAAAAGGGGCTAAGTTGATGATAAAAGATAAACGACTGAAACGCTTATATTATCTATACCTTTTCCCTGCAATCCTATGCATGATGTTTTTTCTCAACAGCGACATGAATAGCCTTCCTTATGCACAGCTACTCGGGACAGTTAGCGGTTGTATCGCAGCGATTATGCTTGCTGCTTTTTGGACTGTTAAACTACAAATCAAAAAAGATCAATCCTCCTAGTCTACATGTATTTTATAAAAAACGAGCTATCTGGTAGATTAGCTCGTTTTTTTTGATTTTCATTTCAATACTAATGATATCCTGTCATTCTCTACATATAACATAAAGCTGTGATTATGTACCTACGGTTGATTTTTTTATAACACTATTACTCATCTACATAAAAATCAAACCTAAAATTCCATCATAAACTTTTTACTTCTATTGTATCCTTCTTTTCAATGTGTTCCATTGATTTTTTCTTATTTTTTGTAACACGGTAAAACAGTAAACAAACAATCATAAATGGAACACCACAATACAATGCCATACGTTGTTCCGGAATAAACGCCATACCAACAATTACCGTTAAATTTAATACCAAAGCAAGAAGCGGGACAAACGGATACAATGGGGTTTTAAATTTCAAGTCCTTAATATCTCCTCCTTGCTTTAAGTATGTTCTTCTAGCCAAAAGGTTAGATAAAGCGATAGATGCCCAAACCAATATTGCACCGAATCCCGCAATAGAAAGAAGCCATAAATAAACTGTATCCTCTGCATAAATACCTGATAATAAAGAAAGACAACCTACAATCGTACTTACAATCAATGCATAAATTGGAACACCATTTTTAGATAGCTTACCAAAAATCGGACTAATCATGCCTTGATTAGACATAGACCATAACATACGAGAAGTCGCATATAATCCAGAATTTGCTACTGATAATACTGCAGTAATAATAACGAAATTTATAATATCTGCTGCATAAGGAATACCAATTTTATCAAATACAACTACGAATGGACTTTCTATCACTCCTGCTTGTTGCCAAGGGAACAACCCAGCAAGTATAAAAATGGAAAGTACAAAGAAAACTAGTATACGCCAAACTGTATTATTAATAGCTTTTGGAATTGTTTTTTCTGGATTTTCGCTCTCTCCAGCTGCAATACCAACTAATTCTGTTCCCTGAAAGGAAAAATTAACTGCAATCATTGTAATTAAAATAGCTGTTAGCCCATTTGGAAACAGTCCTCCGTAATCAGTAAAGCTAGAAAGCATGGGTGCTGGTTCATTTCCTTTCATATCTAGGAAACCAAACATAGCTGCCCCGCCTAAAATAATAAATGCGATAATCGTAATTACTTTAATGCTTGCAAACCAAAACTCAACCTCTGCAAAACTTCTTGAGGATAATGCATTAATAGCAAAAAGTAAAATTGCAAAAATTATGCACCAAATCCATGATGATACATCCGGAAACCAACGTTTCATTAGAATACTAACTGCAATCAGTTCAATTCCTATCGTAGCGGACCAGTTTAACCATGACGTCCATCCCACTACGTAACCTACTGCAGGTGAAATATGCTTTGTAGCATACGTTTGATAGGACCCTGCATCAGGCATAGCAACTGCCAATTCTCCAAGGCAGAGCATTGTTAAATACATAACAAATCCCCCAACAAGATAAGCTACAATTGCCCCTCCAGGTCCAGCTTCATGAATTGTATAACCTGATCCTAAGAAAAGTCCGGTACCAATAACCCCTCCAAGTGCAATCATAAATATGTGTCGACTTTTTAGCTCTCGCTTTAACTCTTGATTTTGCTTTTCCATATGAGCCCCCCTAGCAGAAATGTAAACGCTTTAAAAAATAATATAAAAAAATAAAGTGCATACTCATGATTGCGATAGACTTGTAACAAGAGGGAGATTTTTCAAAAGAAAATCTCCCAATCCAAGGAAATACCTATCACACGATAAATAGTTGCTACTAAAATTTTTTTATAATTTTCCACAATTGTTTAAAAGATCCTTAGAAAACGGTACATCATCCAGAAGGACTATATTAATCACTTCCTGTAATCAATAAATCATCCCTGACTGTTATTAATAATGTTTGCTCCGTGATAACTTGTCCTTCTTCTACTTCTAGCAATTCCACATAACCGCTGATTCCCACTTTAACTTCTACTTTCCGTTCATCCATCGTTTCAATTAAAGCTAATTTCTCCCACTCATATACGTAGGAACTTTCATTAATAAATAATTTTGTAACTCTGCCATAGCAAGGGCTGTACACGTTTTCTATTACTGTTTTCATCTTTTAAACCCCTCTTTCTTATTAAGTGCGCATGTAACTCTTTTCCCCCACCTCCAAATTTATAAGATTCAACTACTATTCATGCAAGATATATACCAACCTAATTTCTTACTTAGGATTAAGAGATAGTACTGAAAAAATCTGAATTCCACGCAATATCTTTCTTCTCTTTTAAAGATTTTTCACCTTAAACATGCAAATTTTTTTTGCATACTCGCAAAAATTTTATTAAAATTAAGAAAAATCAGTCTTCATAGGGTATAACAAGGAGAAGATGAAACATGTATACAGAAGAAATCAATTTCAAAAAATTAGTTAAAATGAATATGCTATATGAAACTTTACTGAATGAAATTGATATTGGCATCCATATGATTAACGAAGAAGGTAAGACGATCATTTATAACCGCAAAATGATGGCGATTGAATCGATGGATCATAAAGATGTACTATATAAAAATCTTTTAGAAGTATTTGCTTTTGAAGAAAACCAGAATAGTACTCTTATAGAGGCATTAACACTTGGAAAAGCAAAGAAAAATATAAAACAGACTTATTTTAATAATAAGGGGCAAGAGATTACAACGATTAATGACACCTTCCCTATAGTGAAGAATGGAAAAATCAAGGGCGCTGTTGAAATCGTAAAAGAATTTCCTCCATTAAGGCAAACGAGTAAAGGGCGCGCGATTCGAGGGCATCATACGAAATTTACCTTCAATCATATAATAGGTAATTCAGGCGCGATTCAATCGGTTATTACAGAAGCAAAAAAAGTAACGCGTACCTCTTCCTCTATACTGATTGTGGGAGAAACAGGAACTGGAAAAGAACTATTTGCACAAAGTATTCATAATAAAAGTCAACGTGCTGGAAAACCTTTTATCTCACAAAATTGTGCTGCCATTCCTGAAACTTTAATGGAAAGCTTATTATTCGGTACGAATAAAGGAGCGTTTACAGGCGCAATCGATAAACCAGGCTTATTTGAAGAAGCACATGGTGGAACTTTATTGTTAGATGAAATTAACTCGCTAAGCCCTGCACTTCAGGCCAAATTATTGCGGGCAATACAAGATAAAACAATACGAAGAATCGGCGGATCACAAGAAAAAGAAGTCGACGTTCGAATCATAGCTACCATTAATGAAGATCCGATTGAAGCTATCACGCATAATCGCCTGCGAAAAGATTTATATTACAGACTAAGCGTCGTTACTTTATTTCTCCCACCTTTAAGACAGCGGAAAGAAGACATCTTACCGCTTCTTCATAGCTTTATTGAAAAATATAATATGCAGTTTGGTTTACGAGTACAAGGTGTGGATGACAGCGTAATAAATTTCTTCTATAAACACGATTGGCCCGGCAATATACGCGAATTAGAGCACATAATTGAAGGGGCTATGAACTTAATTGAAGATGAGGACGTTATTACAACATCCCATATCCCAGCTCGTTTTTATGAGCTAACAAAAAACGAATCCCCTATTCAACCTCCTCTAGCTAGATGGGAAACAGATAAATTAGATCATACATCGAAAACTTTAAAGAACACAATAAAAGAAATGGAAAGAGAGTATATTATTCAAATTCTTAAAGAACATAATGGAAATATCTCGCAAGCCGCAAAATACTTAGGATTAAGTAGACAAAACTTGCAATATCGATTAAAAAAGTATGGGCTAAATACGTAATCATAGAATGTTCTATAAGCATAAAAAATAAAGGCCGTTCCGAAAGGACGGTCTTTATTTTTTCCTAAAAATCAACCTTCTCCAAATACAATCCACTCGCATCCGCAAGACAATTAATTTGATTTCGTTGTTTCGCTTCTAAAATTTGTGGGATCACTTCAGCATCTAACTGACCTAATCCAACTTCTACTAACGCTCCAACGATTTTTCTCACCATATTGTGAAGAAATCCATTTCCGTTCACTCTAATTTGGATGAAACCTTCACTTTCCACGACATCGAGCATATATATTTCACGAACCATAGATTTCTTTTTAGATTTAGCATTAGAAAAAGCAGTAAAATCATGTGAACCAATTAAATATTGCGCTGCTTTTTGCATGTTTTCAATATTTAACTTTTTCCCAACATGCATGCTGTATTTACGCATAAATGGATTTGTATGTTCCTCATTCCAAATTTTATATAAATACGTTTTCGCTTTTGAGTTGTAGCGAGCGTGAAAGCGTTCTGAGACTAACTCTACATCAGTAATACTAATATCGTTTGGTAAGTATTGATTTAAATACTTTTTAACTTTAAGTTCTGGTAAATTCTCATCAATCTTAAAATTAGCTACTTGGTGAAGAGCATGTACACCAGCATCTGTTCTGCTGCAGCCAATAATTTCGATTTCTCTTCCGGTCATTTCTGATAATACACTTTCGATTTTCCCTTGAATCGTATTATCATTATTTCCAAGACGTTGCCAGCCTTTATAGCGGCCTCCGTCATATTGAATTGTTAATTTGTAGTTGTTCATTGTTTTCTGCTATTAAAAACATAGACATTTTCCTATTCATGTTTTTATTAACAGACTCACCGCCTTTCTTTTTCCGTTACATAAAACAAAAATTTTAAGCATTCTATGATGTTTTTCGTAATCTTCTTTTCATAGTAACACAAGACAGCTGATTAGGCGTCTACTTCTGCCAATGTATTATGCGCATAGACCACACATATTAAATCAATAATGTATAATCTCCCTTTTCTAGTTCACGGACGCCACCCATGTTCCTGCAAGAACTTCTGTAGCTCTTCTTCAGACGGTACGTTTTTCTCCCATTCTTCACAATCATTTAGAAATTTCTCAGTATCATGGGCAACAGACGATTCCTTCTTCCGAAACCTCACTGCTGCTTCCTCTACTTCACTAAGCCTCGTATATCCTTTTTCATGCCAGTCCCGTAAAATGCCCTTCACATAAGCAAACGTCCGCTTGTTATTTTCATAGACAATCTGGAGTGCTTTCAATACAAGTTCATCTGACAGATCATCCATCCACGCATTCAGTTCCTCCATCGTATGCGGTGACAAGCTGTCAAAGTTTTGTTCATAAAACGTGAATACATTACCTCCCGAATCAATTTCCCCATCTGTTTCACAGCTTTCGGCATCATCTTGAGGAACAGCTTGAGACTCTTCAACCGGCATGCCAAAATGCTCCAATAACAGCGAAATGCTCAGCCCTTCCTCCAAACATTTTTGAAGAAACATATGTAAAAACTTTTTGCTTTTCACAGTCTTTAGCTCACGCAAAACACATTTCTCGATGTTCGTGTTCGTAACTAGGTTATAGCGCACCCAGTTCTGGATGTATAGCTCCTTCGTTTCTGCATCATATAATATTTTTCCATAGTCAATGAACCGCTGCAGTAGCTTCTCAACAGTCTCCCGGTTATAACCTGTTTCCATCTCCGCCAAACGCTTCGGCAACGGATAAATGCCGCATTGCGTCGTTTTAGAGCATGTCAGCAAGTATATGTAAAAGTATCGTTCCTCCGGCGTTAAGTCCAATACAAAATCATCCTGCCAAAAATTCACCTGTACATTCCGGTATACTGCCATATTGATTCCTCCCATCTTTTGCGGCACATAGAAAATTGCCGTTTCCTTAATAGATATAAGGACGAATGAGGAAATTTGGCAATTTGATTTTAAAAAAATGACTAATACGGTTTTATTTCTTTTAGGATGATTCTTGTAGTAGTAGTTTTTTTTGTTTTGTTTTTGTAATGATTTATTACTTGTAAAGGGCTTGGGATGGGCTTGCAAGGGCATTGTAAGGGACTATTCATTGTGAATCAAAAGAATTTAGCTATCCTTTTGATATCTCACTCTATTAAAAAAATACAAATTCAACCAATTCAATACGATAAAATCTAGTCAAAAATAATGAAATTTTAAGAATAATAAGGTACACTAGTCAATGGTTTTAGTTTAAAATCGGTTGACGTTGATGTATACGGAGGAATAGTTTATGAACAACAACACAATAAATGAATCAGTTGAAGAAGTTGATAGAAAACGAGTAAACTCAAGCAAGCGTTTTAAAAATTGGAAGTTTATCACAGCAGGTGGCGTCGTTACAATTGCACTTCTAATTGGGGGAATGAGTTATTATCAGGCAACTCGTTTCAATTCACAGGTTACGATTAATGACACAAAAGTCGGCGGTCTGACTGCTGATCAGGCACTAAAGAAATTAAAAACATCTGGATTAGAAAACAAAGTCTATGTCGGCCAACAACAAATTTTAGATGAAAAAGATACGCAAACGGAACTTACGGAAGAAGATTTGCCTAAAGTTAAGAAACTATTAAAAGGCCAGTGGACATTTTTCCCTTCCTCAAAGGAAAAGGATTATTCGTTGCTACCAGAAAAGGCGGATCAGTATCGAAGCGAAACGATGAAAAAACTTGTAGAAGAAAAACTCATATCTATGAATAAAAGTTTAAAAGCGCCTCAAGATGCTATGGCGAAGCTCGAACAGGGCAAAGTTGTTATCTCAAAAAGCATTGACGGAAAACAGTATGATGTTGCTAGTCTATTAAAGGATTACGACAAGCAGAAATATAAAAGTGAAATCCATCTGAATCCTGTATACATACAGCCTATTAAGGAAAACGATTCGATTGTCAAAAAAGAAGAACAAGCGCTACAGGATCTTCTTCAACAAACCATTGATTATAAGGTACAAAATGAAGTTTACTCTTTAAAAGCTAAAGATTTAATTCAAAATGCCTCTATGTCAAAGGATATGAAAGTTACAATCGACGCGAGCGACATTAAGAACAAGATTGCTGAAATTAATAATTCTAAATCAACATTAAATAAAGACTTCGCATTTAAAACCCATTCTGGTTCGGTCATATCAGTAAAAGGACAAGGCTATGGCTGGGCAATACATATTGAAAAAGAAGCAAAACGAATCCAAGAAGCCTTCGAAAAAGGGGAAAAATCGCTTTCCGCTTCTAATATTTACGGAAATGGCTGGAATAATGAAGGCATCGGTTATGAAACAACAGCGAATAATGGCATTGGAGACACGTATGCGGAAGTGTCTATTGCAGAACAGCAAATTTGGATTTACAAAAATGGAAAATTGGAAGTCACAACGAATGTAGTAACTGGTAAACATAGCACGAGTGAAGATACATCACCAGGTGTGTGGTATGTACTCTATAAACGATCACCGTACACACTCAAAGGTAGCGCAGTAGGTAAACCCGATTATTCCGTTAATGTAGATTACTGGGCTCCGTTCACAAATGGCGGACAAGGATTCCATGATGCCGGCTGGCGGACAAACTGGGCCAATAATGCCTATTTAACGGGAGGATCGGGCGGATGTGTTAACCTTCCTCCTAGTGTTGCGAAAACTGTGTATGATAATCTCAGCACTTATGAACCGGTTGTCGTGTACTAGCGAATAGCAGTATCTCAAGTATTTTCTTTATAAAAACAAAGAAGCAGGAAATCCTAAGTGATTTTCTGCTTCTTTGTTTTTATTATTTATGCTCCGTATTTCTCCTGTGCAGGGTGGAAAACAGTTGTATACTTATATTCAACTGCCATAAAAACCCCATTTGCTTATGGTATTGTTCACTGTTGCACCTGCAACGGAGGCCATTTTATTTATTCACCTTTAGTACTAACTCTAACTATTTTTCAACTTCCTTTATATATTCCCATGTTTCTCCTTTATCTTTTGATTGATAAAGTGCGCTACTATCACCATTATAATCTCCATCTGCTCCTTGTCCAACTAACATATTAAAAACTCCATCTTTCTCATAAGGCATACCAGGAGAATCAAAAGGACTTATTATAGACTGTGTATGATCTAATTTCACTTCATGAGGTGTATAATTTACCTTTTTAAAAGATACGCCCCCATCATCTGTACGATATAGCTGTCCGTTAGTACCAGAAGGACGGATTGCTCCTAAAAATCCAAGTTTATCATTTATAAAAGTTATTCCTGATACACTACCAATTCCTCCGATGAATGGGTCTGTATTTATAACCTCCCATGTTTTACCTCCATCAATAGTCTTGCTTAGTGAATAAAAAGCACTACCTAATGCTTTTTCTGTCATATTTAGTTTATAACCAACTTCTTTTGATAGGAAAAACTGTTCCTTGCTATTAGTTAAATCTTGTTGCTTCTCTTTAGAACTCTTTTGATTTGGTTTAGTATTTAGTTTACTCCAATTCGGGTCACCTATTAAGTTATATCTAGCAGGTACTAACTCTTTCTCTTTTCCAGGGACAAATATAGATACAGTATATCCAATGATTTCAGAAGTTGCTTCTTCAAGTTTATGCTCCTTACCGTCCTCATTAATATTAATAATTCCCTCCGTATTGTACCCCCAATTCCTTTTCCCGTAATAAATCAATCCATACTTACCTTCATTCCACTTACTAACTGTTCGCTTAACTGGAATAGCCTTAACCGTTTTAATTAAAGGTTCTACTAGCTTATCATCATCATAATCAGGATTTGCATATCCATTTCGTATTATAGTAATGTCTTGTGACTTTTTTTTATTATAAGTTATTAAGTAAGTTTCCTCTTTCCCATCAGCATTTTTTCCATAAACAAATGTATCAAACGCTGTGATTGTTCCATCTGAATGAAATGTAAGATCAAAATCAGTTGCCATATATAATTTCTTTGGCAAAGTATATTTTTTATTTATATCTTCAAAAATACCTTCTACCCCATATTCATATATATTATTATGTTTAAATTTAACTGACCTTTCATGTTTTAACCTTTCTATAAACCATGCAAGCTTGCCTCCATAATTTGTTGCACTTTTATAAATCTGTACTCCATAAAATGATGTGATTACCACAATAATGATAATAGAAATGTATTTCCATGCAGTTAAATTAGTTAATTTTTTAGATTCATATTCTCTATCTTTTATCATTTTCATTGTAGTAAATGTAATTATAGATATAAAAAATACTATACATAATAATAAAATATAAATATTATAATTCATTCTTCCATACGTACAGAATGAAGCTAACTCATAACAAAAAATCCAGTATCCAATTATTAATATTGGATTTGTTAATAATGATATAAGTATCCTTTTTGCATTTTGCTTAAGTATAAAAATCACTCCTAATTAAATTGATTATATTTATCTATATTGAGTATACTTTGTTTTACCAAATATTTGTATAATCCTTTGATCATCATATTATTTACTTACATACGAATTAATTCAAATCACTATCCGTTACTTATGATACGATTCAGCGTAATTCATCCTGAATAAAAATTAGGCCTTATCGATTTTTCGATAAGACCTATCTCTCACTGCTACACCTTTAATTTTCTTTTCTAACAAGCCTTACCACATTTTCCACATGCGCCGTATGTGGGAACATATCAACCGGTTGTACATATTCCACTTCATAACTCTTCATTAATGCTTTCACATCACGCGCTAATGATGAAGGGTTGCAAGAAACATAAACAACTTGCTTTGGTTGTACTTTTAAAATTGTTTCAAGTAACTTATCGTCACAACCTGTACGCGGTGGATCAACCACGATTACATCTGGACGCCAGCCTTCTTTCACCCATTTTGGTAGCCATTGTTCTGCCTTTCCAGCTTCGTACTTTGTATTTGTAAATCCGTGACGTTTCGCATTTTTCTTTGCATCTTCAATCGCTTCTGGAATGACATCCATACCGCGCACTTCTGCTGCATCATTTGCTAGCCAAAGCCCAATTGTACCAACGCCACAATATGCATCAACGATTTTTTCTTTTCCTGTTAACGCAGCGGCTTTTTTCGCTTCGTTGTAAAGGACAACAGTTTGTTCTGGATTCAACTGGAAGAATGCACGTGCTGATAATTCAAATGATAAATCACCGAGTGTTTCTTGAATGACTTCTTTTCCAGCTAAGTTGAATGTTTTGTCACCGAAAATAACAGATGTTTTACGCCAGTTCACATTTTGCATAATCGATTTGACTGTTGGCATTTGTTTTTGTACTTCTGCGATAAATTGCTCTTTATTTGGTAATTCTTCTTTTGTTGTAATTAATGTGACTTGTACTTCCCCTGTTTGAACTGCAGCACGTGTCACAATTGTACGCACTAGACCTTTTTGTTTTTTCTCGTTGTAAATAGAAATGTTCAATTTTTCTAATATACGTCGTACAACTTTTGTCGCTTCGTTTGTTGCTTTATGCTGAATCATGCAGTGAGAAATATCAATTAATTGATGTGAGTTCTGTTTATATAATCCCGTAATCACTTTTTCATCTTTACGTCCTACTTGTAATTGACTTTTATTACGATAATGCCATGGGTTTCCCATACCAAGTGTTGGACGAATGTCAGCTTCCATGCTTCCGTTCATATACTTTTCAAAGGCTTGTACCACAATATCTCGCTTTTGATTCAACTGTTCTTTATAATCTAAATGCTGCAATTGACAACCACCGCATTCATCATATACTGGGCATGGCGGTTTTACGCGATGCGGTGATGCTTTACGAATTTTTTTCACTTTCGCTTCAGCAAAGCCACGCTGAATTTTCGTTGTTTCCGCAACAACTTCTTCTCCTGGTAATGCCCCTGGAATGAAAACAACTTGTCTCTTAAAATAACCAACGCCTTCTCCGTTAATCCCTAGACGCTTAATTGTCACAGGAAACGTTTGACCAACTTCCAACTTACTCTCATGTTGCTTTTGTACCATTATTACACCTCTACTCTATACTTTTCCATAAATACAACGCTGCATAACTGCAGTATGGTTCACACTCTTGTTTCATTTTTTCTAAAAATGCATCATCTGGTTTATCCTCTAATTGAAATATACCTTGAAGTGCACGCTGAATCCCAATATCTGCTTTTGGGAACATATTTTTCCGTCCGAGCCCAAACAGTAAAAAGTTTTGCACCGTCCATGCACCAATACCTCGCACTGGTAACAATTGTGCTGCTACTACTTCTTCTGTTTGTTTTTCTAGCTCCACTAAATTTAACTTACCTTCCACAATATGTTTTGCTAGTCCTACCATATATTCAGCTTTTCGTTGACTAAATTTCTGATTTCTGAGCTCTTCTATTGAAATATTCGCCACCCTTTCTGGTGTTGGGAAAAAGAAAACGCCATTCTTCTCTGTTCCATATCGCTTTACAAATTGTTCTGTAAGAGAAGTAGCAAATTTCAAATGAACTTGTTGATGAATAATACAACGAAGAAGACAAGCAAAATAATCAAACTCTAAAACAAGTGGTGTATAGGCATATGTTTCAAAAAGTGGACGTAATGATGTGTTTCTAAAATGGGTTTGTATATCTTGAAAAGATTCATTCCATTGAAAAATGGAATAGATGCGTTTCATAACCTTCTCTTGTTCACCTGTCTGACTTGAAACCCAAAATTGTGGGTTTTGAAGCGTACCAATTCCTTGTACGCGGACAACAATTTGTTCTTCATCCATAAGAAGTGGGACATAAACTATTTTCTCTTCTAATTGAACAACATTGAGTGGATCAAAAGACAAACGCCTGAGTACCTCTTCAAAATGGTACGAATCCTTTAACGTAACATGTTCGCTCCACATACGTTTCCTCATCCTTTTTACACATCATTATAGCATGAGAAAACCGTAAGCATACATGCTTACGGCTGATTGCTTTTTACTAAATCATCCAGGCTTTTAAAATGATACCCTTTCTCGCGCAAATCATCAATGATTTTCGCAAGCGCTTCTGCATTATCTTTTGATATAGCATGAAGTAATATAATGGATCCCGGATGAATCATATTCATTACATTATTATGAGCATATTGCCATCCTCTTTGCTGATCTACTTTCCAATCTAAAAATGCAAGCGACCAAAATACGTTATAATATCCCATTTCTTTCGCAAGAGCTAGCGTACGCTCACTAAAAATCCCACGCGGAGGACGTACATATTTCACTTCTTTTTGTCCGGTTACTTTTTTAATTTCATCCGTTACACTTTGTAATTCTTCACGAAGTTTCTCATCATTTACAGTTGTAAAATCAGGATGGCTTCGAGAGTGGTTTCCAATAATGTGACCTTCATTTTTCATTCTTAATAATAACTCTTTTTGCGTCTTTATATAATGACCCGTTACAAAAAATGTTGCTGGCACTTTCTTTTCTTTTAGTACATCCAAAATTTTTCCAGTATACCCATTTTCATATCCATTATCAAATGTTAAATATATATCTTTTTTCTTCGTGTCTCCTAAATAAAAACCACCATTACCCCGGAGTAGATCAGTAAATTTTTTCCCTGCATCTGGCGGGGTCTCATTTTTTGCTCGCGGAATCCCCCAGTGATTTGGTGCGTTCGTATACGCGAAAGCAGAAACTGGAACAAGTGTCATTATAATTGAAAAAATGAGACCTATATATAACCATCTATGCTTCATAAATAGTCTCCTTTCCATATATCATCGTACCTGTAGTTTCTGTTTTCAATATTCCTTTCATTCTAAACAAGTTTTTCTATATGTACCAAAAAATGCACCTCGAATGATTCGAGATGCATTTTTCCACTTACTTAAATACCGGTTCTTTAAAGCTTGCTAATTTTTCAAATGATGTTTTATCTACATCTGCATGTAGGCTATTACCATGAGAGTCCATTGTTACAACAGCTTTAAAGCCGTCAATACGTAGGTGCCACATTGCTTCTGGAATACCAAATTGTAAGAAGTCGACATCTTTCACTTCTTTAATACATTCTGCATAATACTGCGCAGCACCACCGATTGCATTTAAATATACACCACCATGTTCTGCTAGTGCCGCTAATGTTTTTTCTCCCATGCCGCCTTTACCGATGACAGCACGAATACCAAACTTCTTCATAATGTCGCCTTGATATGGCTCTTCACGAATACTTGTCGTTGGACCTGCCGCTTTAATTTTCCAATTGTCATTTTCATCTTTCACTACAACTGGACCACAGTGATAAATGATTTGTCCATTTAAATCTACCGGGCAATCGTTATCCATTAAGTGCTTATGAATTGCATCACGACCTGTGTACATCATCCCGTTAATGGTAACGACATCTCCAACGCGAAGTTCACGAATTTGCTCCTCTGTAATTGGTGCCTGCAGTACAATTTCACGCTGCTCACTTTTTGCGTGCTCCACTTCTTGTTGAAGTGTATTTTCACCTTCTTGATATAACCAATCGATAATCTCACCTGTTTCAGGATGAATTGTTACACCAAGGCGACGATACGCCCAACAATTATATGCAACAGACACATAGAAACTGGCTGGCAGACGATTGTATACTCCAATTTTACAACCAAGTAAGGTTGTTTCTCCACCAAATCCCATCGTACCAATGCCAAGCTTGTTCGCATTCTCTAATACGTATTCTTCAAGCTTCTGTAATTCAGGAATTGGATTCACATCATCTAATGTGCGAAATAGTTGGTTTTTTGCCAACTCATAACCTGACGTACGGTCTCCCCCGATACCAACACCGATTACTCCTGCACTACACCCTTGTCCTTGTGCTTGATATACCGCATGAAGAAGGCATTTGCGAATCCCTTCTAAATCACGACCTGCTCGTCCAAGTCCTTCTAATTCACAAGGTAAGCTATACTGAATATTTTTATTTTCACAGCCGCCCCCTTTTAAAATTAAACGAGCATCAATATAATCTTTCTCCCACTGCTCAAACTTAATCACAGGTGTACCTGGTCCTAAGTTATTACCGCTATTATCTCCGAAAAGAGAATCAACAGAATTCGGACGAAGTTTCCCGTCCTGTGTCGCCCGCTCAAGCGCACTGTAAATTGCTTCTTTCATTTGTAATTGATTTACGCCAACTGGTGTATAAATTTTGAAGGTTGGCATCCCTGTATCTTGGCAAATTGGAGAGATGTTTTCATCTGCCATTTTAATATTATTTGTAATGGTGCCAAGCGCCATTGCAGAACGAGTCCCTGCATTTTCTCGTTCTTTTGCTCGTTGAATTGCACGACGAACATCTTTCGGTAAATTCGTTGATGTTTCAACAATCAGTTGATACATACTTTCTTGAAGCTTTTCCATTGTTACTTCCCCCTCAATTGTGAACGCTACCAAAACGCTACGAGATGAAATTTTCACCCTTAAGTCTCTAGAGTCTTTGTTTTTATTTTATGACTCTTAAGATCAAACGAAATTTTTCACAACTTGATTATACCCTTTTTTCCATATTCCTTCTATTTAATCGGGCAGGAAATCTATATATTTTCTAATAAAACAGCGCATTTACAGAAAACGGCTACCAATATATAATTGGCAGCCGTTTTATATTATTCGTCTTTTTTAAATTGCTCACATTTCAGTTCTAATTCATCTAACATCGCAAGAAGACGATCTACATCTTCTAATTCTACCTCTTCTGGTTCAATTGTATCGATTACTTCGATGAACATATTTAAACGTTCTTTTAAATATACTAATTGTGAATCTTTATCTTGAATTGCTTTTCCCACAAAGGCACTCTCCTTTTTATTCGAGTTACTCTTATTATACCGCAAAAATGATTATCACGAACATGAATTTTCATCATTTTTGCCACAATACTTGATTACATACAAGCAGACATTTAAATTACTTCCTCCATCACTTGAAGTGAAATCAACAGATGAAGAATTTTTGTTACAAAAAGTTTCACTTTATAAAACGTCCATATTCTTCTATTATAGAGGATGGACAAATTGTTATTTCAACAGTCAAAGGAGTATTTCAGATGAGTATATCACAAACAATGAAGCCGATTACTCCTTCTTACGATCCATGGGAAGCGTATATGGACCTTGAAGAGTACGGCAAACTACTATTAACAAACGTTGAATTTACAACGACAACGTTATGCAATATGCGCTGTGAGCATTGTGCTGTTGGTTATACATTACAGCCAAAAGATCCAAATCCGCTTCCAATGGAACTTTTATTAAAACGATTAGATGAGATTCCTCATTTACGTTCTTTAAGTATTACGGGTGGAGAACCAATGCTCTCAAAAAAATCCGTCGACAACTATGTAACACCACTCTTAAAATATGCCCATGAACGAGGCGTTCGCACTCAAATCAACTCAAACTTAACTATAGATTTAGCCCGTTATGAACAAATTATTCCTTATTTAGATGTGTTGCATATTTCACATAACTGGGGAACAATTGATGATTTCGTTGAAGGTGGATTTGCAATGATGGAGCGCAAACCTACTTATGAACAACGTGCTAAACTATTTGAACGAATGATTACAAATAGTAAAGCTTTATCAGATGCAGGTGTTCTCGTGTCAGCAGAAACAATGTTAAATAAACGTACCCTACCACATATTGAACACATTCATCGTCAAATCGTCGAAGAAATGGGCTGTAAGCGCCATGAAGTACACCCTATGTACCCAAGTGATTTTGCTAGCAACCTTGAAATTTTAACAAAAGATGAAATTCGAAGTGCAATCGAGCATTTATTAGATATTCGTGATGAAAATATATGGATGTTATTTGGCACACTACCTTTCTACGCATGTAGTAATGATGAACGTGACTTAGCTACATTAAGAAAATTACATTTAAGCAAAAACGTGACGGTTCGTAACGATCCAGATGGGCGTTCTCGCTTAAATGTAAATATTTTTGATGGCAACATTATCGTAACAGACTTTGGTGATATTCCACTGCTTGGTAACATTCAAACAAACACATTACAAGAAGCCTACGACAGATGGTGTAGTTCGAAAACAGCGAAATCATTAAGTTGTCACTGCCCTGCTGTAAAATGCCTTGGGCCAAATATTCTTGTGAAAAACAGCTATTATCCAACCGAGGATTTCTTAACAAAAGAAACAAATATTACACTGTAGCAAAAAAAACGTCAGCATATTTAGCTGACGTTTTTTTGCTATTGTGGATAAGGCGAAGAAATAAATTTAAAGGATACATAATCTTGTATAGGAATAGATGCCCCAATTCCTTGTGAAGTAATATTTTTAATGACAAGCCTCTTCTGATTTCCTTTTAAAACAAGATATACTTCTCCAAATGTAACTTTTCCTTTTTCATTTACCGCTGGTGTATATGCATATAAATACCCAAGTTGTTTTGGACTGATATTATATACACGCTCATTTCCAGTACCATAACCAATTGTTGTTTTAAAAGAAAGAGGAAGCTGCACCTTCTCCATCGCCTTTAAAAGAATCATCTTTTTCACATCATCTGTATCTTTGATATAGGCTGTTAAACCACCTTCTACCGTTTTTTGCGATTCTTGTTTGTACCGAAGCGGATATAACCGCTCCACACCACGGTTATCATATACATTACGATTCACTTGCTTATATTCCCAATTTATCGCTGTATCTGTTGATTCATAATTTAACGGCCATTGACCTAAATAAATTTTCGCCCTATATCCAACTGCAAGAGGTGCATTTGAAATCGAAGTTTCATTAAACAACCGAATTAAATCTGGGTTTTCGATTCGAATGGTCGATGTTTTCAGTAATTCTTTCGCTAGTTCACTTGGCTGCAAACGCGGTAAATCTTGCGCTTCATTTGGATACGTATTGTCCTTTGAAATATTCAAAACAGATGAAGGCATCTTTACGTTTATTGTTGTCTTTGCAGAGCTACTATAAGGAAATAATAAAATAAACGAGACCATAGTTGAAAGACATATGCTGTACACTCGTTTCACCTACTTTACCCCTTCCTAATTTAAGAGTGTATAAACCATTTAAATAGCTATTAAATACAAATTGAAAAACCGACATAAAACCTTTCTTTTTAGGTGGGAGAGAGCATCTAGTCATGCATAAAAGCAGTCAGATCCTCTTCCTGCCCCCCATGCCAAGTGAAAACAAAGAGAGAAAACAAGTGCATGTCACCTTTTGTTCTTCGTAGCAGCGACTTATATGCCTGCAAATCAAAATGGATTTATATATTAACTATCTCTATTATTTTCTCTCCGTAATATTGTTATCCCAATTTTTTATAACAAGTAAAAGCCAATTCCCATAATGAGATAAGCGGCTAATAATGTTCCTCCTTCAAACCAGTTCGTATCTCCATCATTTGAAATTGCAATTGTTAAAAAGACCGCTGTAATCATGGACACAAGTTCCGGCATTGTAAATACAAGGGGCATTTTTACCGTGAAAAACATCGAAAGTATGATGAGAACAGGGGCAACGAACATGGCAACCTGCAAGGTTGAACCGACTGCAATTTCAACTGCAATATTCACTTTATTTTTATAAGCCATAATAATTGCAGAGGCATGCTCCGCGGCGTTACCAACAATCGCAACAATGATAACCCCGATAAATAATTCCGACCATCCAAATGATTTTGCTACCGTTTCAAATGTATGAACAAGCGCCTCGGATACATAAGCAACAGCCGCTGTTGCAATCGCTAAAATAAGTAATGCTTTCCCTTTTGACCATTCAGGCTCTTCCTCATGTTCTACTTCATCGCTTTTATGCTGATACACACCACGATGCGTAACCAGTTTAAAGAATAGTGCGGCTAAATACATGACAATCATGATGATTGAAACCCCAATACTTAATTGATATGTTTTGTCTATACTCATCTTCATTGAAAAAACTTCTGGAATAACAAATGCTACAACAACTGCAAATATTAGTAAGGCCGAATTATGCCTTGCATCATAAACATTAAAACTTTGTCTTTTATACTTGAGCCCTCCTACAAAAAAAGAAAGACCTCCAACTAACAATAAGTTGCCAAGAACGGAACCAGTTAGTGAAGCAAGTACGACTTCAGTTAGCCCTGCTTGTAATGCAAAAACTGAAATGATAAGTTCAACCGCATTCCCGAAGGTTGCATTTAATAGCCCACCAATTCTTGGTCCAGAAACAATAGCTAAACTTTCTGTCGCTCTTCCCATAAAAGCAGCGAGAGCAATAATTGTAATGCAATACACAGCAAACATAATTGTTTGTGGCCAATGCAACGTATTTCCAAGAATAGAAAGCGGTACACCAGCAAGTGCAAGTATTAAGAAAATTTTATTAAACATATTTTCCATCCTTTCATCGTATGTATTTCCCCCACTATTATCATTATTCTTCTCCTAACTTGTCCCATTTCATCACAAATACGTTTAAAAAATACGATTGAAGAAAAAAGTATGAAAGAGTGTAAAAAATTTTAAGCAACAAGTTTCCGCAGAATGAAATTACGGATAGCAGAAAGGGGCTCAAAAAATGAATTTAAAAGAAAAAATTGCAACTATTATTGAAGGACAAAGAACAGGTGTATTAGCTACCGTGCGTGAAAATAAGCCACATAGCTGTTTTATGATGTTTTTTCATGAAGACTTTGTATTATATGTCGCAACAGATCGTAATTCCAAAAAGGTAGTAGATGTCGAACAAAATTCAAATGTACACGTGCTACTCGGAAGAGAAGGGAAGAAATGGGATGAAGATTATATCGAAGTAGAAGGCACCGCTTCAATTGAAGAAGAGCAAACATTAAAAAACAAATTTTGGAACAACAGCTTAAAACGCTGGTTACTCGGCCCTGAAGATCCTAACTATGTACTTATAAAGATCAATCCAAATACAATTTACTACATCGATAGTGCTGGTACGACTCAACCAGAGTTTTTACGACTGTAATTCAAAAACAAGCCCTTTAAAAGGGCTTGTTTTGTCGAAAAGTTCTTATCAAAAAAAAGATAAAAAAGATGGAACTTTCTAAAGATTCTGTTATATAATAGTATTAACTTAAATAAACTGTATTAAAACAGATTGGGAGGAGAAACAAAATGATGAAAAGAGAAGAACGGAAAAATATGATTGAGTTTATTGAAAAGAAAAAGGGAATTGAGCGTGAAGAGCTTTTATTTATGACAGATGATGAAGTAGAACACATTTATAATGTAACGTACTTTTTATATGAAGAAATTGCAGAATAATAGATCAAAGGCCCATCTAACATCTTTATGTTAGATAGGCCTTTACTATTTTCATAGTTATATTCAAAACATCCTCTTGCTATCCGTTATACTTGAGAATGATTTTCATGTATAATAATACAAGACTGGAGGAATTTTACTATGAGTTCATGGCTATTATTCGCATTATTATCAGCAATTGCTGCAGCACTTGTATCCATTTTTGGAAAATTTGGTTTAGAAGGAATCGATGCCAATGTGGCAACAACTATCCGTTCAATCATCATGGCACTATTTATGATAGGTGTAATTATGATACAAGGTAAATTTCAAAATATTGGTGACGTTCTAATGAATAAAAAAGCACTGCTATTTATCACGTTAAGTGGTATAGCTGGTGCCTCATCATGGCTGTTTTATTTTCTCGCCTTAAAAACAGGAAAAGTTTCACAAGTTGCTCCTGTAGATAAATTAAGTGTTGTATTTTCAATTATTCTTGCAATAATTATATTAGGCGAAAAATTAAACTTCATGACTGGAATGGGTGTTGTATGTATTACAGCAGGTGTTCTCTTCATTGCTTTCAGCTAAAAACCGCTTAACTAGCGGTTTTTTTTCTTCTTATGTAGAGCCATACAATAAGTACAACTACTACTGAGATAATTAAAATCCACATTCCATAATGATGCAAACTATATTCAACAAAGCGCCACTTCTCTCCAAGTTTCCATCCAAGTCCAATAAAAACGCTAATCCAGATGAAAGCACCACCGTATGCGTATAGACAAAATCTCCAAAACGTTAAATTTGACATACCAGCAAAATATGCAGTTAAATGACGAACTCCTGGTATAAAATATCCAATCATTATTAAAAAAGGACCATATTTTTCAAACAAAACATGCGTTTTTTCAATTTGCTTTTCTTTAATTCCTATCTTTGGACCATATTTTTTTAATACAGGCAGTCCAAGTTTTAAGCCAAGTATGTAACTTAAAGTAATTCCAAGTACCGCACCAGCCATTCCACTTAAAAAAGCAGCTGTCCCTGACATAGTTCCTTTCGAAATATTATAACCAACAAACGTCAGCAAAAACTCATCTGGTATTGGCAGACCCACTATTCCACACGCAAGAGCTATAATAATTCCCAAATACCCATAATGTGAGATTAACTCACCAATATGTTGTTCCATTTGGATGACACATCCTATGCACAATCGTTATTCCATATTGTACCCTCTCTATCTTTTAAGCAAACATGGTATACATATTCACTATACATCGTTTTTATAATGAACTCTACTCCTATTCATCTTACCTGTAATGAAACTTTTTACTACTTTTAATCTTCATTTTTCAGGACCTTAAGGTGTGAATGCATATTGTCCACGAATAGCGTGATAAATCCATACTTCACTTCATAATTATAAGAAAATCCGACTTCACAAGCGTGATTTTTGTTACAATAAAGAAAAGTTACATTTAGCATCGGTTTGACTCTCAAGAAAAATGATATAGGCAGTAAACATATATTTAAAAAGATTACATGCATCTTCCATCCGTGTAGAGTACTATGCATCCTTTTACATAAAAATCATTTTTCTAAATTATACAGGGGGAAAAAACATGACCATAGAAAAACAATTGATTCAAAAGGTATACTATGAAACATTCTTAACTGAACAGGATTCTGTTCAGGCTCCTCAAGTACTTGGGGAAGCATATGTAAATGAAGCTGAAAATGAATTTTCCAATATCGCTAACATTCGTTTCGCACAAGGAGAAGTTAATTATCATCATAAAGATTTCGAAACAGCCATCTTCAAGTGGGAGAAAGTAAACAATGATCTCTCTCTATGGGCAAAAAAAAATATAGCAGACGCTTATTTTGAATTAGGATTGCTTTCAATGGCAGAAGAAATCTATACATCGATTCAAACAGAAGACACAACACTGACAATGGAAGTTTCATTGCAACTTCTTTCTCTGTACATCGAACAAAATCGCTTAGGACTTGCTTTTAAGGTCATTAGTGAAGCAGTTTCATTCCAACCAGACTATCCAAATATCACTGCCATTGCTCGTTCCTTTTATGAGAAACAGCAGGATTGGAACAATGCTATTGACCTTGCTGTTCAAGAAGGAATTCGAACGAAATCATTACATTGGTTTGAGATTTTAACAAGTTATGTGAATCAAGGATTCACAAAACAAATGAAACCAAAATATTTTTATGAAGCATTAAAAGTTTTATATACCGTCGATTCCGTTCAATTTAAGCAACTTGTCTCATCACTTTGGAAAATCTATCAAGATGAGTCAACCTACTTATTATGGATTCAAACAATCAATCACCTTTTTTTACACGTCGAGGTAGATTCTTACGACTCATGGGATGAAATTGTTACGCTTTATCAAGACACCTACTGTGAATTAATTACAGGACAATACTTGATGCATGAACTACAGGAACTTATTCCAGACTTGTTAACAAATTGGTTTAGCTTAACAAAAGCAGAACATTCTCTATTTGTTTCCGCTGCAACGTTAGCATGGAATGAGATTTCACCTAAAAGCCTTGATACATTACTTGTAAAAAGCGCTGAAACACTCCTTTCTAGTTCAAAAACAGTTAACACAGTTGATCTAGACAAAGTTTCAAGCTTATTTGAAACTATTGTCGTATGGGCAGAAAAGAATGATGTAGACTTAGGTCATTCTTTCACATGGCTTGTTCGAGAACTTTCCGACCTAAACGTACAACAAGTTCTCGTTACAGGTACGAATGATGCTAGTAAATCATCCTTTATCAATTCTATATTAGGGGAAAGTATACTAAAAAATTCTCCTGGAGCCGCTATCATATTTAAAGATAATGCGCAGACAGAAATTACAGAACTCACAGATTTAACAATAAGAACTACTTCCAATTTGGATGAATTTTACGAAATGATGGCTGTTCCTCCAAAATCAGAATCTGAGCAGAAATGTATTGAGTTTAAATTACCATGTAGGTTTTTACGAAAAAATAAATTCTCATTTATCGTTACACCAGGTTTTGATGGAAATGGCAATAAAGAGAATACAAATCTTGAATACTTACATGCAACCGATAATCTATTATATGTTCTTAATACCTCTTCGCCTTTACTTGATGAAGAAATCGATACACTACTATACATACGAGAACAAATACCGACTTTACAAGTTCATTTTGTTTTAAATACAATCGATACAATCTTTAGTGATGAAACAGCAAATAAAATGCTAAATGAAACCGAGTCTAAAATACGTGTACATTTTCCAAATGCACGAGTATTCCCTTACTCATCTTTAGAAGAGAACAGCGGGCAACTAAGTGATTTAACAGAATCCATTACTTCAAACTTTAATAATAGAAATATAGAAACCGAACGCACGGAAAAACTATTATGGTTTATTCAAAAGACCATCACGTATCTCTTAAATGAACGCGTACAATTAGAAAATACGTTAGTAAAGTCAATCCGTTGGAATAAACACCTTTTAGTGAAATTAAATGGCTTCATTAATAACCTGACTGCTATTGAAAAAGATAAGACTCGCTCTATTACAGACTCATATCGTTTAACGAAAGATGAAATTATACATGATCTTCATGATCAAATCCCTGAATTATTGCAGAGCTGTTCCGATTTAGTTCATGAAGATAGTGACTTTAAACAAGTTCCTGAAGAATTAAATGCAGCAATGAATGAAAGAATTCAAAAACATTTACAACAAATGATATTACCTAAGTTTACTCAATCTATTCAAGAATGGATTGAAAAAGTCCATAATGAATTTATTCAAAGTCAATCTTATTTAGATGAAATGAGTGAAACATTTAATAAATTATACGAAGAAGAACGTATGAAACTACCATGCGATTTCCAACTACTTGATGATTGGCGCCGCGATGTTGCAAGGATGACAAACCGAATCAAAGTTGATGATGTGAATATTTTACTACGCTTTACACCAACACAATTTCTATTAAAAAGTGCTGGAAAGCTATTCGGTAACATGCAGAAAAATCAATCCATGCTTTACAACAAATATAAAAATTATATCGAGACCGAAGACTATACAGATGTAACAACAACTATTTCTGAACAGTTCTTCCTTCAATTTGAATTATTCGAAAGTGCATTAGAACGTGATATTATGATGTTCTTTAAAGAACCTCTTAGCATATTAAAGCAAACTGTGGAAGCTGCACATCTCGAAATAAATGAAGATGAAAATGCATTAACGAAACTAAGAACAAATCCAGAAACATATCATGATCCTTTAACACTGTTTAAATTACAGTTATTGCAGTACAAATTCATGCTAAATGAAAAAAACGATGAAGCCCCTTCTTTGAAAATAGCAACGAACGAGGCACCTACAATTTAGGTAAATACAAAAAACCAAGCAAATTGTAACAATTGCTTGGTTTTTTACTTATATTCTATTTCACATATCCCAATTAACATCATTAACCTTTGCATCAATTTTCACACGCTTAATGAATTTCTTTCTTTCATCTTCTTTATGAATTAACTTATGTACATAACGACGTTTGCTTAATACATCCCTGCATGCTTTATTATAATTTAAAATTTCCTGGCAGCGCTTATCCTCATATAAAACCTTGAACCATGTATACCGCTTCAGTTTTTCTATGTGTCGCTGCACTCTTTTCTTTTTCCGTTCTTCTCGTTCCGCTAATCTTTCTAATGCATCCTCTACCACTTCATCTAACATAAAGTCTCCAGCGACTCTTATAATACTAACAGTCCCTCTTACAATCCCTTTACCTGCATCAACACATATTTCACTTAATGCAATTGCTGCGCGACCAACTCCTACTAGAATGTGTCCAATCATATCCTCCATATTGTCCCTTCTTTCTAGTTCACAATTTTCATATGATCAAACGGATAATAGATTGCAGTTAATGTGCCAAGCACTTCTGTTTTATGAATCAGTCCTAAGCCGTTACGGCTATCTCTACTCACTAAACGATTATCTCCCATGACAAAAATTTTATTTTTCGGAATCGTAATAGGACCAAAGTCTTCAGTTAAATTAATAAGAAGTTGTTTCGCTTGTTTTTTATTTTTATCTAAATAAGGTTCACTTTGCACTTGATGATTTACGTATAATTGGTCATTTTTCATCTCAATTACATCTCCTGGCAACCCAATAATTCTCTTCACATAAAAATTATCAGTCTTTACTACAATAATATCTTCACGCTCATAGGTTTCAAATCTCTTTGCTAACTTATTAATAATTACTTTATCCCCATCTTGCAATGTTGGCCTCATAGATGCTCCCTGCACAGTTGTTGGAAAAAACACAAAAATTTTCACTAAAAAAAACAACAAACACGCAATAGCTAGTATTTCAAAAAGCTCACGAAAGCGACTTTTCTTTTTCATTTTCCATCTCTCATTCCTCTCCCTTTGTTACATTTATTATAGATAGTTTCTATTATTAATTTCCACAAAATTCCGAAAGAATAAGATAAAACCTATAAAATTTTATAAATCTGAATAATATTCTTAAATGTAAGATTTCGATATACTAGATTGGTCTTTTTATAAATTAATACATATAATCCAAGGAGGATTCATTTTTTAAGGAACGAAAATACTGGACAAATTAAACAGGCAAAACTAGGTTTTAGTTGGACTGTCTTTTTCTTCGGATTTTTCCCTGCTATATTCCGTGGGGATTGGAAATGGTTTTTAATTATCTTAATTGCAAGTGCTTTTACATTCGGATTTTCTAATTTAGTTTTCTGCTTTATTTATAACAAAATATACATTAATGAGCTATTATCTCAAGGTTATAAAGCGGCTGACGAATATAGTCTTTCCGCTTTACAGCAAAAGAACATCGTAGCATAATATATAATCAAAAAAGAGGATATCCCAAAAGTAGCTCAATAGCTACTTTTAGAGATATCCTCTTTTATATTCCAACATATACAATACACATCTGTGCAGCAACATATGTTACCCAGATCCAAAGTGGATCATACTTTACTTTGCGACCACCAATATCCGTTACACCAATAATAAAATCAGAAATCACAAATAACAATCCACCAAGCGCTGGAATCCACCACATTCCGTTGTCTGCATAGTATAATGCAAATGCAAAACACGCCATTCCTCCAACCCATAAACCATATACGAGCGCACCAATTGTAAACAGCCTATCTTGTTTTTGATTGCGAATAAAAAAGAACCAACCAATTATTAAAAATAAACCGTATGCTACTACTCCAATCCAGAACCCATTCCATGAGATACCCGTTTGCAAAAATGCTGTTACATAAAAACAATGCGCAATTGCAAAGGTAACCATACCGCCGATTAACCGATGTCCAAATGGAATGATCCCTGCCATAAATAAATCACCAAGCGTAGATAAAGTCATACCAATTGCAGCCCACTGACGATACTCTACAGATGGATCTTGTAACCAAATCCAGATCGCACCACCAGTTAAAGAAAAACTAAGAATAAGACGAATCAATAATGGTAAAGGCTCATTTTCTCCCGTTTGCTTTGTCTGTGCTATTGCATAAACCGCACCTACAACAAATACAATGACCTGTCCAATTAATAATATATAAATTTCATTCATAACATGTTCTCCTCAATAAATGGATATTAATATTTCTTCGTGATATAACCTATCTTCTCCTGTTTTTATCATATAAAATTTCAAAAAAAGAGGAACACTCCTATCCTTTTTTCTAAAACTAAAAAAAATCAATCCTACTCTTTTTATGCCGCTTGTTTCTCTTGCTCCGTTTTTTGCATATTTGGTGTCCGATTTACTACGATAATACCCGCTGCTACACATGCTAATCCAAATAAAACAAATGAATGAATTGCTTCCCCTAAAATCATGCTGGATAATAAGACTCCAAATACTGGTATAAAGAACATATACATCGATACTTTTCCGACCTTGTTATACTTCATAACTGTATTCCATATACAGAACCCCGCCGCTGATAAGAAGGATAAATAAAGTAACATAGATAGTGCTTTCATATTGAATACAAAAGGCATAAATCCAACTTGAAAAATACCAATACATAATAATCCGATAGATCCAAAAATCATCTGATAGGCTGTCATGTACCCAACATCTAATGTTTTGCTTCCTTCCTTTGCCAATATATTTCCATATGAATACATCATCGCGGCCCCAAGAAGCAATAATTCACCAATTCCAAAATGAAACGCCATACTTCCATCACTTGGAACATTCACAAGAATCACACCACAAAAACCGATAGACACGCCAATTACTTTTCGAATATTTAATGCATCATCTTTATACAAAAAATGCGCAATTAAAATTTGAAAAAAAGATGATGTACCAGAAATAATAGCACCTTCAATTCCAGAACTGTAACTCATACCAATATAAAAGCATACATATTGTAGAAATGTTTGAAATAAACCAATTTGCACTAATTGCTTCCCTGTTTCTTTTTTGAAATGCATATCTTTTCCTATTGCTTTAAAAAAGAATAAGAGCATCACACCAGATAAGAAAAAGCGATAACCAGCAAATAATATTTGCTCGCCAACTTCATGTGGCTGAATTCCGAGTTCAGCATAACTTAATTTAATAAAAGGAAATGCGCTTCCCCATAGAAATGTCGCTGCTAGCGCTGCAGCAAACACACCAATTGGATGGGTAAAAAATTTCTCTGTCTTCACTTATCGTCTTCCTTTCCGACCTTTTTACGAACAATATTCATATATACCAAAGGAAACGCAAAAAAACAAGTTTTCAATTTGATATATAAACAAAAACATATTCTCAAGTAAAAACATATGATATAATATAGAATAATTACAAGATAATAACTGATAAAATTTTTCAATAGAAATGCTGCTATCCGTATGGATGGCAGCTTTCGTCGTTTTATGGGGATTTCGATTTTGATTCTTTTTCTCAATAAGAATTTGGAAGGAGCGAGTAATAATGAACTCAGAAGTAAAAGCATTACCATCAAAAAAGAATATGTCTAACCCATCCTGGATTCAATCATTCCAAAAGCATTATGAACTTATCTTTGCAATCCTATCTGGTGTTTTCATTTTATCCGGTTGGTTATTCACAAAAAACGAAGCAACAACTGCTGGGATAGTTTTTTATATCCTCGCTTATATAATTGGAGGATATGCGAAAGCGAAAGAAGGCATCGAAGATACAATAGAAGAAAAAGAATTGAATGTAGAAATGTTAATGCTCTTCGCTGCCAGTGGTGCCGCTATTATCGGATACTGGGCAGAAGGTGCCATCTTAATATTTATCTTTGCACTAAGCGGTGCAATGGAAGCTTATACATTAAGTAAAAGCCAAAAAGAAATTTCAGCACTGCTAGATTTACAACCTGAAGAAGCCTTGCTCATTTCACATGGAACAGAAGAACGTATTCCAGTAGCTCAGTTAGAAATTGATGACATCATTTTAATTAAGCCAGGTGAACGCGTACCTGCAGATGGTACAATTCATAGCGGTGAAACAAATATCGATGAAGCGGCTATCACTGGGGAGCCTATCCCAAATGAGAAAAAATTTGGTGATGAAGTATTCGCTGGAACCGTGAACCTACGCGGGGCTATTGAAGTTAAAATTACAAAAAGAAGCGACCAAACATTGTTTCAAAAAATTATCCGTCTCGTTCAAAACGCGCAAAGTGAAAAATCACCATCGCAACTTTTTATCGAAAAATTTGAAGGAACATATGTAAAAGGTGTACTTATCATCGTTGCTCTAATGATGTTTGTTCCTCATTTCCTACTAGATTGGAGCTGGAACGAAACATTTTATCGTGCCATGATTTTACTCGTTGTTGCTTCTCCATGTGCGCTTGTCGCATCGATTACACCAGCGACATTATCTGCTATTTCTAACGGCGCACGAAGCGGTATTTTATTTAAAGGTGGTATTCATTTAGAACGCCTTGCCTCAGTGAAGGCAATTGCCTTTGATAAAACAGGAACATTAACTCAAGGAAAACCGACTGTAACAGATGTTTACGTACGTGATGAAATAACAGAAAAAGATGTGTTGTATATTACAGCTTCTATCGAAAGTCATTCCACACACCCACTCGCAGAAGCTATCGTCAAGTACGCAAAACATGCATATGACATTACATTAACGAAACCCGAAAGTGTAGAAGATGTCACTGGATTTGGCTTAAAAGGAATTTTAGAAAATACAGCTTATAAGATTGGAAAGGCCGATTTTATTGGCGAAGAAACAAAAACTTTTCATAATGGTATCGCTACGACACTCGAACAAGAAGGAAAAACTGTTGTCTATATTAGTAATGAAAAAGGAATTCTTGGGCTTATTGCTTTAAAAGATACACTTCGCCAGGAAACAATTGCTGCTATTCGTGATTTACAAAGCATTGGTGTTGAAGCTATCATGATCACTGGTGATAACGAACAGACGGCTAAAGCAATTGCGACTGAAAGCAACATAAAAGAATACTACGCATCATGCTTACCAGAAACAAAAGTAGAAACGGTGAAGCAACTAAAAGAAAAATACGGTACAGTGGCAATGGTTGGCGACGGTATTAACGATGCTCCTGCACTCGCTACAGCAAGTATTGGCGTTGCTATGGGCGAAGGGACAGATGTTGCCTTAGAAACAGCAGATGTCGTTCTAATGAAAAATGAACTCTCTCGCCTTGCACAGGCCATTCGTTTATCAAAACGAATGAACCGCATTGTAAAACAAAATGTTATTTTTTCATTAGCAGTAATCGCAATGCTCATTTGCTCTAATTTCCTACAATTTTTAGCTCTTCCATTTGGCGTTATTGGTCACGAAGGAAGTACAATCCTTGTAATTTTAAACGGCTTACGTTTATTAAAAGGAAATAACTAAACGGGTCCCCAGAGGGAACCCGTTTTTTTAATGATAGCTATTATGTCCATTAGCACTGCTACTCGTTTTATGTTTTGGATGTGAGCTACTATTTTTTTTACCTTGGTTTTTGTTATTATGATTTTTTTTATTATTACTCATTTTGAATCCCCCCTGTTCCTCTTTATTATGGAACAGAAAATTATTTTTCATCACGGGAATTATTGTCACTTGTTCGATAAAAATGTAGTAATCCATTAATTTCTCCGCCAAGTAAAATGACCCAAGCCGTTAAATAGAACCATAACATTAAAATGATAATACCACCAAGACCACCGTATGTATTCGCATAATTTGCAAATTTATCCACGTAATAGGCAAATGAGTACGATACCACAATCCACCCAACCGTTGCAAATAATGCCCCTGATATAACTTCTCTTCTCTTTAACTTTCGATCAGGTGCAAATGTGTATAAAAAGCTAAATAAGGCAAATAACACTAAGAAACTGGCTACTAGCCGTATAATACTCCATACGAAAGAAAAGCTTTCTGATAAACCAAGCGCTTTAAAAACAGCTGCACCAATTACTTGTCCAAATACAGGAACAATTAACGCGAAGACAATCATAAAAATCATCGCTAGTGTAAGCACAATAGACAAAGCTCTCGTCGCGATAAAAGAGCGCGTTTCCTTTACATCATAGGCTCGGTTAAATGCATTCATAACTGCATTTACACCATTTGATGCAAACCATAACGTTGATAATAAACCAAACGATAATAAACCACCATTTTGTTCATTTACAACTTTATCTACGTTCACTTCAATTAAGTTCATTGCATCTTCTGGCACATAAGCCTCTAATAAACTGAGCACATCCTCTGTTTGAATTGGAATAAATCCAAGAAGCGTAATTAAAAAAACAAGTCCAGGAAAAATAGCAAGCAAGAAGAAATAAGCGAGCTGTGCTGCTAGGCCCGCTACGTCATCTCGCATCGTTCGGTCATATAGATCTTTCCCAAACGAATAGACACGATTTCCCCTTGCTTTCTCTAGAATTTTTTTCATATTTCTCTAAACGCTTTTCTTCTCTTCTTTATCTTGCTTTAACTCAATGTATGCTTCTGTTTTTTTTTCTTCTGCATTAGAGTCCTTCATAAATAATTCACGCGCTTCTTTCATTCCACCATCTTCAGCTACTACCGGTTCTTCTTCTACTTTTGGAGACACAGCTTGAATTTCAATTGTTTCTGGCTTTTCCTCTCGTTCAATCTTTTTCTTACTAAAGATTTCTTTTGTTTCCTTTAACGTGCCAACAACAGCTGGCGTTAGCTTCTTTATTTCCGCTACCTTCGCCTTTACTACATTAAAATCTGCAAGTTCGCGTCCTTTATCTGTAACAGTTTGCACTTTTTCTTTTATCTTTGCATTCTCGCCAATTTCAATCATTTTTGATTTTGCTTTTTCTGCTGTATTTTTCACTTTTTCACGATTTTCTTTCTTAAGCATAGAAACAGCTACACCTGCTGCTACCCCAATTGCAATGTTTCGAGCTATATTATTCTTCTTTGCCATATTCCTTCACCCTTTCATTTCTTATGTTAGAAAGTATTTCTTTCTAAGCTTTCTCATATTCCTTGCTCATTTCGAATGAATGCTAACAATTTTGCACACCCTTCTGTTACAAGGTCATATACTTCTTGAAAGTTCCCTGTAAAATAAGGGTCAGGAACATCCGTCCAGCCACCGTCTGGAACAAAATCGGACAGTCTACCAATATAGCCTCCAGCTTTACCTAAACTTTCTAAATCTGCTATATTCTTGTTGTCCATGGCAATAATATAATCAAACTTTGTTAAGTCTTCTTTTTCTACTTGACGTGCTTTAATTCCTTCAAAAGAGACTTCATTTTCTTTTAAAACTTTTTGTGTTCCTTCATGAGGTGGATGACCAATATGCCAATCGCCTGTTCCAGCAGAATCAATTTGAATTTTATCTTCTAATCCTTCTTGCACGACAAGATCACGAAAAATCGCTTCTGCCATCGGTGAACGACAAATGTTCCCAAGACAAACAAACAATACTTGAATCATATTTGTTTCTTCCCTTCTTGGTGCACTTCTTATATATACATATAGTATAAACAACCAATTATTAATTATAAAGGAAATCCCTACTAATTTAATAGGGTTGAAAAGTTTCATTAACGAAAATGATAAAAAATGTTAAGATATCTTTATGTTATTTCAAAGGGGGACACTTCGGTGGATTTATCCGTAAAATCGCAAGAAAATGTTGAATATATGGTAGAAGCTATTAAAGAAAAGTTACGCATGGTAAACGCAGGAGCAATGAGAGCTGAAAGCTTTAACCAAGAAATGTACGAAGATTTACGAGATATTTATGACCATGTAATGAAACGTGAAACATTCAGCATTAGTGAAATGCAGGCTATTACTGAAGAATTAGGTACGCTAATTAAAAAATAATGAAAAGTCCCTTATACAAAGGGACTTTTTTATTTCCGACAAATTAATGACACCCTTCCACTTTTCTACATCTATTTTCCAAATACTGTACAATAAAAGGAGAACTTCACCATAGACCTTCCCTTTCACCAAACTCTTTTTTTAATATTTATCTTATTACCATTGCTAACTGCTTTTACCGGAGGTGTTTATCTATGAGCAATTGGTACAGTAAAACGAAAGATCAAGCAATACTTGCACTTGAAACAAATGAACAACATGGTCTAACAGACGAAATGGTGCAAATTCGATTAAAAAAATATGGACGAAACGAACTCACTACAAAACAAAAACGGACTTTATGGCAACGTATTTTTTCTCAAATTAATGATGTTCTCGTCTATGTTCTTTTAATTGCCGCTCTTATTTCTGCCTTTGTTGGTGAGTGGGCCGATGCGAGCATTATTGCTCTCGTTGTTGTCTTAAATGCTGTAATTGGTGTCATTCAAGAATCGAAAGCAGAACAAGCTTTAGAAGCATTAAAAAAGATGGCAACGCCAAAAGCAATTGTAAAACGGGATGGTGAACTAAAAGAAATTCCGTCCGAAGATGTTGTTCCAGGAGATATCGTTATGCTTGATGCTGGACGTTATATTCCGTGTGACTTACGGCTTATTGAAACCGCCAATTTAAAAATTGAGGAATCTGCTTTAACAGGCGAATCTGTTCCTGTGGATAAAGATTCACTTTACCATCCTTCTCTTCAAAATGAAGAACAAATACCACTCGGTGATCAAAAGAATATGGCTTTTATGTCGACCCTTGTTACATACGGCCGAGGTGTTGGTGTTGCTGTTGAAACAGGAATGAAGTCTCAAATTGGAAAAATCGCTACTCTCTTGCATGAAGCGGATGATGATGCAACACCACTTCAAAAAAGCTTAGCTCAAGTCGGGAAATATTTAGGTTTTGTAGCAGTTGCAATCTGTATCACCATGTTCTTCATCGGATATTTCCAAGGCCGAGACACGTTAGAAATGTTCATGACTGCCATTAGCTTAGCGGTTGCAGCAATTCCCGAAGGATTACCAGCTATTGTTTCCATTGTTCTTGCAATTGGTGTGCAACGTATGATTAAACAAAACGTTATTATTCGTAAGCTTCCAGCCGTAGAAGCACTCGGTTCTGTTACAATTATTTGTTCAGATAAAACAGGAACATTAACACAAAATAAAATGACAGTTACTCATTTCTATAGTGACCGTACATACGATAAACTAAAAAATTTAAATATAAACAACGATGCTCAGCGCTTATTATTAGAAAATATGATTTTATGTAACGACGCATCTTATAAGGCTGAATCACAAACTGGCGATCCAACAGAAATTGCTCTTCTTGTTGCCGGCAGCATCTTTCATCTTCAAAAGGATACTTTAGAAGATCAACATAGACGCGTGAGCGAATTACCATTTGACTCCGAACGCAAAATGATGACAACATTGCATGAGTACAATGAAAACTATTACAGCATGACAAAAGGAGCAATTGATAAACTCTTACCTCGTTGTAAACATATCTTTATAAATGGTAAGACGGAGGTCTTAACCGAAGCAATTGAAGAACAAATATTAGAAGCTGCTCAAATGATGTCTCAAAAAGCTTTACGAGTACTATCATTTGCTTTCAAACAGTATGACACAAAAAACGTTAACACCAATCACATGGAAGAAAATCTTATATTCATCGGACTTGTCGGCATGATTGATCCACCGCGAACAGAAGTAAAAGCATCTATTGCAGAATGTAAAAACGCGGGAATTCGTACTGTTATGATTACAGGAGATCATAAAGATACCGCTTTTGCTATTGCAAAAGAACTTGGTATTGCTGAAAAAGAATCCGAAGTCATGATTGGAACGGAATTAGATCGTATTTCAGACGAAAAACTAACAAATGAAATTAATCATTTAAACGTCTTTGCACGCGTTTCTCCTGAACATAAAGTTAAAATTGTGAAGGCACTACGCGCAAAAGGAAATATTGTTTCTATGACTGGAGATGGTGTCAATGATGCACCATCTTTAAAACAAGCTGATATCGGAGTCGCAATGGGGATTACAGGAACAGATGTTGCTAAAGGTGCGGCTGACATGGTTTTAACAGATGATAACTTCTCATCTATTGTAAAAGCTGTTGAGGAAGGAAGAAATATTTATCGCAACATTAAAAAATCGATTCTTTTCTTACTCTCTTGCAACTTTGGAGAGATTATTGCACTCTTCTTAGCTATTTTACTCGGCTGGGCTACCCCACTTCGTCCGATTCACATTTTGTGGGTGAATTTAATTACAGATACACTCCCAGCTCTATCACTAGGTGTTGACCCAGAAGATCCGGATGTGATGAAAGAAAAGCCGCGTGATGCAAAAGAAAGCTTGTTTCATGGTAGCGTTCCTTTTCTTATTTTAAACGGGATTATAATTGGGTTCATCACGTTAATCGCCTTTATTGTTGGGGCAAAATTATATACAGGAGATACAAATATCTTCCCTCTTTTCCCATCTCAAATTGATGATGATGCTTTATTACATGCCCAAACGATGGCGTTTGTCGTACTCAGTTTTTCACAGCTTGTTCATTCATTCAATTTACGATCAAGTACAAAATCAATCTTTTCGATCGGAGTATTCACAAATAAATACTTAGTTTTCTCCCTACTTATTGGTGTACTTATGCAAGTATGCATTATCTCCATTCCACCGATTGCTAATATATTTGGCGTACATGCTTTAACTTTAAAAGATTGGGGATTTGTTATATTACTAAGTATTATTCCACTTGTTATAAACGAAATGATAAAAGTGTTTAAGAAAAATTAAAAGGCAATGAGGGAGCTCCTCATTGCCTTTTTACATTACCCTTGTAATTCTTTTTTTATATTCTCTGTAAGTTCCGCCATACGCTTGCGGCTTTCTTCACGTTCACGTTTGTTTTGTTCTTCAATTTGCTGTGTTTCTTGCATACCTCTTGAAATAATATTCCATGTTTCTTCAAGTGTTTCCATTTTAATACTAGAAGAACCAGAAATTCTTGCTACCTCTACACTTTGCGTTGCAATGTTTTGTGCATTTTTCTTAAGTAGTTCATTGGTACGACGGTCAAGCTCAGCCATAGAATCCGCAACAAGCTTTTGACGTTTTGCATTCACAGCCTGAATAATTCCATTTTTAAAAATAGGAATTGTTGTAATAAACGCTGTATTAATTTTACCGATTAATTTGTTATTACCACGCTGAATCATACGAATTTGTGGTGCTGTTAATAACGCAACCATACGAGCCTTCTCTAAATCATCAATGCGTTGCTCTAAAATTTCGACAGAGTTTCTTAAAGATTCTAATTCAATACCTGCCAATTGATCATTGTTACGAACGCGTTCTTCATACATTGGAACTAATTCTGTATTTAGACGCTCTAATAACATTTCTCCTGCTACTACATATTTCTCTAAGTCTAAATAATATTTTAAGTTTTGTTCATATAAGCCATCTAACGTACCAATTGATTTTTTCATTTCATCTTGGTATTTCGTAATTTCCACGTACACTTTGTCCATTTCACGGCCCATCGTTTGATACTTACTAAAGATTTGTTCAATCATTTTATCCGCTTTTTTAAACATACGAGAGAAAAAGCCACTTTTCTCTTCCGCGAAATCTTTACTATCAAATCTGTCCATAATTTTACCAAGCTGTTTTAAAAGTTCACCGGAATCCTCTATCTTGGATAAAGACATCGTATGTAAAATTTGATCTGCAAAACGTGAAATCTCCATAGAAGGTTCTTTACCAAGTTCAATTAATTCCAGTTGATCTTTAATATCAACAGCATTATAAATACGTTGAACTTCAGCATCTTGTCTAAGCTGTAAACGAACATCTTGTGCAATTTGCTCATTCAATTCTGTTTTTGAATCTAGTACGACTGGATTATTCATGTATGATTCTCCCTTTCCTTATAAAAATGGACGAAATAGTCCTTTAATTGTTTGAGATAAGTTCTTGTAGGCTGATGAACCATGAAATTCAAGATCGAAATTCACTTCTTCGAGCCAATGCGAATCAAACGCTCCCGCTTCAATATACTGCTCAATATCATTTCGACCGCTTGGATTAAAATGTAGTACATCAATTCCAATTTGATTTAAAAACAACAACAAGACAGCATCAGAACGAGTTAATTCCCCACTCTTTTCATTATTAAATATAACAATTTTCGGTACTTCTTGCGAATAATCAAATTTCTCAAGTAACTCTAAAATATGAGGTGGAATTTGGGAAAGCTGTGCAAAAACATACAGTGCTACCTCTTGTTTTGTCTCTTTTCCAACTGGTTTACAAAGTTCACTTTCACACGTATGAATAATAGCTTCTGCAATCCCATGTTGCAGCCCTTCAGGTAAACGCTTATGTGGCCACCAATGACTATTCATAATTTGATCGGGATGCAGATTTCCAGCACGGTCTAACGCATCACGATAATGAAATTGAAAATTCGCTTTTTGTTCTTTTGTAAATGGGAATGTATTAATTAATAAGCTGTTATCAAACGATGTGACAGCTTTCAATCGCTGAAAATATTCTTTATCATTTTTTGAAACACCTGACACTTTCGCAAATAAAGACGGAATATAAATATGTTTATTTTCCACAAAGAATGTCGGGCGTATAAATGCTTTTTCTTTCGTAATTATAAAGAGTTCATCGTATGTTGTCTTCAGCGTACGTGCTACAGGCGTGTACGTACGAAATTGCCACGGTTTGTATAATAATGAATTATCATGATGAAGCACTTTTTCAATTTCTTTCGATGCTTGATAAGCTACCGTTGCAACACGCTCACGACGCCGATCAGGGAATGGCTCTAATGAAACGCGACCTGGATGAGAAACGACAAAAGTCCTATCTTCATCATCAATGCTTTCAAAACCATCTTTTCCTTCTGGATGATAATAGAGAACATCACATCCGAGCATAATAAGAAAATATAAGAAATAGATCTGACTCTCTTTCGCATCACCGTACCAGACGATACGCGGCATTTGTTTCTTATAATTAATTGCAGAAAACCATTTCGCTACGTAATTTTCGCTTAATTTAATTATATCAATTAAGAAACGGCGAAATCCTTCTGTTTTTAAAGATTGATTATGCTGTTTCTCATACAATTTCAATACAGTGATAAATGCTGTATGTATATAGTGTTGTAAATCTGGATTATCCACTTTTGGTAACAATTGCTTTCCTGATAAATGTGCAACAAGACGGTTTACAGTAAGTCCATTTGGCGCTTCTTGATGTAATGTAAATACTTCTTGAATTTGGCGGAGCTTCTCAGAATCGATTACTTTATTTAAATTCTGTTCGTGTAGTACAGTAATTCCTTTTGCTTCGCTATAATCAAATAGTTCATTAAAATATTCATCTACATCGTTTGGGACACCAAGAATACGACAAGCTATATAGCTAAATTTCATCTCATTCTCTGTTAATTCATATTGTGGGCGTTTTTCTAAAATCATTTCGAATTGTTTTAAGTCAGCTTCTTCTTTTAATGCATATGGATGAAGTGTAAAACGCGAAAACACGACAGTTCACCTCCAGAAACATTTACTTTTTTAAAGAAATAATATCTTATCTTTTTATTATAAACTATTTTAAGTTATAAAAAATGGGCGCTCGCATAACGAGCAAACCCATTTCAATTATTTATCTTCTTTCTTAGTAGCTGCAATCTCTTCTCGGGCTTGTCCAGAATTTCGCATATAATGCAAAATAAATGTTGCACCAAATGCGATAACTAAAATCATAAAGAATAGCCAGTGTGGCACTTCAATATGAATAACAGATAGTAACATCTTCGCTGCAATAATTAAAATTAAAATATACGCCGTTGATTCAAGCTCTGGAATACGTTCTAGTAATCTTAAGAATACACCTGCAATACCACGCATCATTAAAATACCAAGCATTCCGCCCAGAAGCAGAATCCATACTTCATTGGATACACCAAACGCTGCAAGAACGCTATCTACTGAAAATGCAATATCCATTAATTCAACCATGACAACTGTTCCCCAGAATACACCAAACATTCTAAAAAGAATACTATTTTGGTTCAGGCCATGTTCTTCTTCTTCACTATTTTCTTTTCGTTTATCAATGAAATATTTAATAGAAAGCCATGCAAGGTACAATGCTCCTAATACTTTTACCCACCATAATTTAATTAAGAACATACCGATTCCAATTGCAATAAAACGGAATGCATATGCACCAATTAACCCATAAAATAATGCCTTTTTGCGTTTTTCTTCTGGTAAATGTTTTACCATTACCGCTAACACAAGGGCGTTATCGGCAGATAGTAAGCCTTCAAGTACAACAAGTGTACCAATTAATCCCCAAGATACAGGATCTTGTAATACTTTAATCCACATGTCCAAGTCAAAAAATTGGGCATACGTATCAAGGATTCCTTGTAAAATGCTCATCTTACTGTTTTCCCCTATTCTTTGCTAGATTTATAGAAAGGTCAAAAAAAGGAAACGAAGTTCGTTTCCTTCTTATGCATCCAAGCCATACGCTCTTACAAGCGCACCTAATCCGCCTTGGAATCCACTTCCTACTGCATTAAACTTCCACTGTCCATTATGACGGTATAATTCACAAAAGACAACTGCTGTTTCAATGGAGAAATCTTCTCCTAAATCAAAACGAAGAACTTCTTCATTTGTCTCTTCATTTGCTAAACGAACAAATGCATTTGCAACTTGTCCAAAGTTTTGATTGCGACCTTCCGCATCATAAATCGTAACTGTAATTGCAATTTTATGAACACCTGCTGGAACTTTAGTTAAATCCACAACAAGTTGCTCATCATCGCCTTCGCCTTCACCTGTACGGTTGTCACCTGTATGTAAAACTGATTCACAAGGAGATTGTAAGTTGTTATAGAAAATAAAATCTGTTTCTTTCGTACATTTTCCATTCGCATCTAATAAAAAAGCTGATGCGTCTAAATCATAATCAGATCCGCCATCATATGATTTAATATCCCAACCAAGGCCGATAACTGCTTTTGTAAGACCTGGACTTGTCTTACCTAAATCAATCTTCTGTCCTTTTTGTAATTGAATAACCATTTATATTCACCTCTTATACTATGATTCTAAAAAGTATATACACGAGTAAAGTATATGTTCACTCATATATATCCATTTTGATGTTTCAACATTTAAGTTGCTGCTGTGAAAAAACAAAAGTGACCTGCACTTTCTTTTCATTTGGCATGAGGCAGGAAGAGAATCTGACCGCTTCTATTCATGGCCGGATGCTCTCTCCCACCTAAAAAGAAAGCTTTTATGCCGGTTTTTCAATTTGTATTTATATATTTTTCTTATTACTCTACATCTAAACCAAAGTTGCTACACAAAGCACCTAATCCGCCTTGGAATCCACTTCCAATTGCATTAAACTTCCAATCCCCAGCATGACGATATAACTCACCGACTACTACTGCTGTTTCAATAGAGAAGTCCTCACCAAGATCATAACGAATTAGCTCTGCACCTTTTTCTTCATCTACAATACGTACGAAAGAATTAGATACTTGTCCGAAGTTTTGGCTACGGCTTTCTCCGTCATAAATTGTAATTGTAAAACAAATACGCTCAATATGAGCAGGAACATTCTTTAAATCTACTTTAATTGTTTCATCATCGCCTTCGCCTTCGCCAGTACGATTATCTCCTAGATGCTCTACAGAACCGTTTGCTCCCTTTGGATTATTATAAAAAACAAAGTCTTCTGAGCCTGATACTTTTCCGTTTGCACCTACTAAGAAAATACTAACGTCTAAATCAAAATCATTTTGTCCATCATAGCGGTTTGTATCCCAGCCAAGACCTACAAGAACGTTAGAAAGACCTGGATTTGTTTTTGTTAAATCTACTTTCTGTCCTTTTTTTAACGAAATCGATGCCATATATTATTCCTCCTTAAATTGTATTACTGATAACGTGATACAATCTCACTTAAATTCTTATCTTGTGTACCTTCTCCAACTGCAGAAAACTTCCATTCATTCCCATCGCGATACATTTCGCCTGCAACTAACGTTGTTTTCCCGCCGTAATTTTCCGATAAATTATAACGCGCTAATTCTTCACGTGTTTGCGGATTTTGAATACGAATATATGCGTTCTGAATCATGCCAAAATCTTGGCGACGATTCACGCAATCATAAATATTTACAACAAATACTAAACGATTAATACGACTCGGAACTTTATGTAATTCCACGAAAATTGTTTCATCATCGCCAGAACCTTCACCTGTTAAATTATCACCTGAATGAATAATACTTCCACAAGCAGAGAGTTTATTTCCAAAATAAACAAGATCATTTTTATTTAAAAAACGATCATTTTCTAGCATAATCACAGATGCATCACAATCGATGTTTGGTTTACTTCCAAATAACGAAGATAGAAATCCACCTGATTGTCCAATTGGATCCCATCCTAAGCCAACCTGTAATTTTGCTACTCCTGGTTGTCCCTTCGTTAAATCAATCTTCTGTCCTTTTTCTAAAATAATAGGCATGAAGTTTCTTCCTTTCTACAAGGTATTTTCCAAATGGGAAAATATTGTATTCTCCTCTTATATTGTAGCATCATTTGTCAATTGAAAAAAAGAATAAATTTTCAATTATATGAAAATATCTGTATCATTTATTCATAGGGATGTAATAAGTGGTAAATTGAACCAATCATTCCCGCATGATTGCGATTTTGCGCTAAACTAATCTCACATGTATTATAAATTTCTTGATGCAAATATTTCTGTACTTCTTCTTTCACTTCATCTAATAACTTAGTACCTCTTGCCGTAATACCACCACCAATAATAATCGTTTGTGGATCTTTAGCATTTAACGCTTCATTTGTACACGCAGATTCTTTACCAAAAGTTGAAGAAATAGGACAAGGTGCGAAAATTATGCATAGTCTAGATTCAACTTATAATGCTGAAGCAAACATAAAAAATTCAATAAAAGTTTCATTCATTGATGATCCAAATACTGATAAAAAATATGCTATCGTTTTTACAGAAGGAAGTAATATTGCTTCGAATTTTTCGCGTGGTACTGGCACATATTCAGCTCAGATTTTCTGGCCATCCGCTTTTAAAACAGGGTTAGAAATTACAAGTAATGACAATGCAAAATTTTATAAAGTTTCACCTAAAAATGAAATTGAATCAAAAACAGTATCTTCTACAGTTTCATACAATGTAGGTGGGAGCTTAGAGGTTAAACCAGAAGGTCCCTCATCTTCCGTATCAGCTGGTGCATCTTGGTCCAATACTATATCATATGAATAACCAAATTATAAAACGTTTTTAACAAATAACACAGATAAAAAAGTAGATTGGAATGTAGAATTTAATCAATTTTATAATAAAGGATATGGACCTTATAATAGAGATTCAAATGGTTATTATGGTAATGAATTATTTATGAGCTCACGTACCGATCCACTCATTAATGCAGAAGATAATTTTTCATCAGACAGTGAACTTCCATCTCTAGTAAGATTTGGTTTCCAACCAAGTACAATGGCAATCATAATTGCAGATAAAAATGCAACTTCAACAGATTTATCTGTAAAAAATGCTAGAGAACGAGATGTGTATACATTATCCTATGAATATTTAAAAGGTTGGATAGGATCAAATAGCAAAACCTATAAGCATCCTCACGACAAGTTTGGAACTATAGATAATTATAAAATTGATTGGCAAAATAATAAAATTATTCACCAAAATTCTAATCTACAAACATGGAATTAACAACAAATTCTTATCTATAATAGTTAAACCTATTCCAATACTGGAATAGGTTTTTTACTTAATATTTGAATGTGAACTTTTAAATATTAGTTTACTTTCAGTGACAGGAGTAGCACCATATGCCCATCAACCTAATATTTTGGAGTACCCCAAAACAAAAATTTCACCTCATTACAATTGTCTATGAGAATTCAGTTCATTTTTTTGTTTTAGGGAACAATTAATTTCTAATACATGTCTTAATGCGAAAATGTGATATTTCGTTACCTCCCTATATGCAATATTGCATATAAGAATGTATTGATAAAAATGTAAGCGCTTACTATAATAAAAGCATAAAGATAAATCACATCTTAGCATCAACAACAGAGGAGGAAATCATATGACAATCGCAATGGCAGTTTTATCATTCCTAGGTGGAGTACTTCCATTAGTAACAGAACTTTTAAAAGCAGTAATGTAAATTCATTGTTCCACAATTATTTATAAAAATTATCATACCTTAATACGAAAAAAGAGGAGGAAATCATATGGCAATCGCAATGGCAGTTTTAAAATTTGTAGGTGGAATCATTCCATTTGTACAAGAACTTTTAAAAGCAGTAATGTAAGTTCATTATTCCGCAATTATTTATAAAAATTATCATACCTTAATACGAAAAAAGAGGAGGAAATCATATGGCAATCGCAATGGCAGTTTTATCATTCTTAGGTGGAATCATCCCATTAGTAGGAGAGCTTTTAAAAGCAGTAATGTAAGTTCATTATTCCGCAATTATTTATAAAAATTATCATACAAATGATCTGTATATCAAAGATGAATTGATGTGCAGATCATTTGTGTGAACAAAGTCCCTTTAACATTATGAAGGGACTTTTTCAAATTTCTACATGCTTGAGGTTCCATCACATCAACATCAAGTTAAAGCACTTTTAAAACATTGAAAAGTGCTTTTTATTTATTATAAATATGAAAGTAAACTTTTGAATATTAGTTTACTTTCATAGGTTCTCTCTGTTTATTAAAAAACACAATTGGTTATACAACATAAATTGCATGGCCAATTGTGTTTTTATGGAAATTACAACATTTCTTATTTCAAACCGAAATTACGTGATAATTCTTCATCATGAGAAGCAACAGCATCTGCAGTTTTAGTAAGTTGAACATCAATCTCATGTAATAATTGTGAGAAGCTTTCTACTTTTGGTCTTAGATCGTTGAATTGTCGATCAAAACCATCAAAAGCACGACCTTCCCATTCTCCACGTAATTCATTTTGTAATCCTTGTAATTTTCCAAGAATATCTTTAATTTCATCAGAGCTTCGTCCGTATAGTTTAGCTTTTGATTTTAGCTCCGTAGGACTCATACGAATTTGTCCAGCCATTTTAATCTCTCCTTTAGTATATAATGAGTAAAATGTATATTTTGGTTAATTTTACTAAATACATTATAAAGCATTGTTAGAAACTTTCAAATATTTTATTTTTCTATAATAAAAAAACAAGAGTAATCGCAAAGACTACTCTTGTTTCTTTTCCTTCTCTTCTTTTTCAATTTCGGATACAGACTTTGCTGGTTTTTTCATGTAGTTATCATATAATTCTCCAGAACATCCAAAATCATTTTCAAAGTCCTTCGTATTACTGATACCAGCATCAAATCGTAATTCTTTATTACCATTTATATATCCCTTTACATGAGGAACTCCCATTGGACTCACCTTATGTTCTGTGAACTTAATAGATTTGACATCGTTAATATTATAACGAATATACTTTTCCACCCGTGCTTCTTGCACTTTCCAAAAATTCACTTCTTTTTCTTTTTCTAGTTCTTTTTGTTTTAAGTATTCCATAGTAAAATATCCTCCTGCTATGATTACCATAGCAGATACAATCAAAATCATTATTTTTTTCATAAGAAATCCCCTTATAAAAAACTTACCATTGCATTCTTCTTAAAATGGGATAGAGAAAAAAAGAGTAGTGCAAAGACCACTATTGTTTTTTTGCTTTCTCTTCCTTTTCAATTTCTGATACGGATTTTTCAGGGTCTTTTATCAGTTTCCCCAGTTCTCCAGAACGCGAAGAATCATCTTCAAAATCTTTTGTTGTACTAATACTAGCTATAAACCATAACTGTTCATCTTTATTTATATAACCCTTTAATTTAGGAACGCCCATAGGACTTACTTCTTTTTTTATAAATGTAATAGACTTTACATCTTGAATATTATAATGAATATACTTTTCTACTCTTATTTTTTGTTCTTTCCAAAATTCCCCTTATTGTACTTGTTCTTTTTCTTTTTGATTTAAGTATTCCATAGTAAAATACCCTCCTGCTATGAGCACCACAGCAGATACAAACCAGATGATTATTTTCTTCATAGAAAACCACCTTATAAAAAACTTACCAATGCATCCTTCCTAAAATGGGATAGAAAAGAAAAGAGTAGTGCAAAGACTACTCTTTTCTCTTTTCCTTCTCTTCTTTTTCAATTTCAGATACGGATTTTTCAGGTTTTTTTATTAGTTTTCCAAGTTCTCCAGAACGCCCCAATTTTCTATCAAAAGTATCATTATCATCAAGACCAGCATCAAACCATAATTCTCTATTATCATTTATATATCCTTTTATATGAGGAACCCCCATAGGACTTATTTTATGTTCTATAAACGTAATAGATTTTACATCTTGAATATTATAACGAATATACTTTTCTACTCTTGCTTCTTGTGCTTTCCAAACCTTTTCTTCCTTTTCTTTTTGATTTAAGTATTCCATTGTAAAATACCCTCCTGCTATGAGCACCACAGCAGATACAAACCAGATGATTATTTTCTTCATAGAAAACCACCTTATAAAAAACTTACCCAAGCATTCTTCTTAAAATGGGATACAAAAGACAAGAGTAATCGTAAAGACTACTCTTGTTTTTTTCCCTTCTCTTCTTTTTCAATTTCGGATACTGATTTTTCAGGTTTTTTTATTAGTTTTCCAAGTTCTCCAGAACGATCAAATTGATCTTCGAAATTTTCTGTAGTACTAATACGAGCTACAAAATCTAATTGTTGGTCATTATTTATATACCCTTTTAGTCTAGGAATTCCCATAGGGCTAGTTTCGTGTTCTGTAAATGTAATAGATTTTACATCTTTAACATTATAACGAATATATTTTTCAACTCTCGCCTCTTGTGCTTTCCAAAACTTTTTCTCTTTTTCTTTTTGTTTTAAGTATTCCATTGTAAAATACCCTCCTGCTATAATACAAATAATGGATAAAATAATTACCAATTTCTTTTTCATTTAAAATCCCCTTGTATTTGAATATAGTTAAAATATACCATGAAATGAGTTGAAACATATGAGTGAATTTAAAAAGAATACCATTGCGACAGATGAAGATTATTTCAATTTATCGGACGCCGTTTATGATGATCAATCTTTGCACAAAGGAAAAGAAATAAAAGGGATCGATGGTAAAACATGGGTCGTTATAGAATCAATAAATGCAGATTATCAAAAAGTAAAAAATGGATTACAAGCTATCGCAGTAGTACCAGCAGACAAATATGATGAAAATGCAACACATTATGATGATATAATCCTAGCATTTCGTGGAACAGAGCCTAAGCAATTAGCAGATTTCGTGACAGATATTGATCAGATTTCGTTCGGAATTAAAACACATTCTAAAGTAATTACTCCAAGTAACAGTCAAACAATAAAACCTGATTCTGCAACATCATTTGATACTGGATTGAAATGGGCAAAAAATGACATCGTAGAAAAATATCACCCTTCTTCTCTTCATACTACTGGACATAGTAAAGGTGGTGCAGAAGCGGACCTTATCGCTGCAGAATTAGATTGTTATGCAACTACATGGGCTGCACCGAATCCCTATCGTTTACTAAGTCCTGAAGCAAAAAAACGAGTAGATGAAGGGAAAATGGAAAATAAAGCAACTGATTATACACATGAAAATGACCCGATTGGTAACCACACTCAATTCGGTGCACCTCTAATTGGTAAGCAATACACAACGAGACAGAACGATACAAAAGAAGGATTTCTTACACGTTTAACTATGGACGGGCACGGCAGAGATACATATAGGGGATCCTTTCATTCAAATGGAAGTCCCATATTAAAATTAGAACCTGAAGATATTATAAGACAAGCAAAAAAAATTCAAACGCTCAGCAATCGATTATCAGATATCGCAAAAAATATAGAAGAGTTTCAAAGAAAAGAAGCTGAAGCAGTTCAAAAGTTAAAAAGTCAATTAAAACATGAAACAGGGTCAGGTGGAAGATATCATTTATTAGAAGAACACGAAGTAGATGAAGCCATCTCACAAATTGCTAAAATTAGAAAAGGTGGAAATGACTATTTTCATGACGCAAACATAGCCGAAGAATTAATCCATATTTTAAGAAAAGAACAAAAAAGTTTAAGCCAATTCGGAGATGAAATTAGTGATGCAGCAAATTCACTAAGAGATAAAGACAACCAATTAGCAGGAAATTTTCAGATTAAATAAGGGGATAATTATATGATGGATTTTATGGGAGAAATTAAAAAGATAGAAAAACAAATCGAAAATGCTGCAGGAGCCGCAGGAGATTTAGCAAATCAGGTTGTTGATGAATTACAAGCTGCTAAAAAACAAATTGAAAGAGAAATGCAGCGTATGATGTTAAAAACAGAGGTAGGGTTTAAATCAATAGATATTATAAAAGAAGATACATATGCTCTTCAAAAAAACATAGGGGTATTTCACGATTTACAAACAAGTATAAGAGATATAGCAGCAGAACTAGAGAAAAGTTTCGAAAGTAAAACTGGTAGTGAAATAAATGAAACATTAAAAAAATATGAAAAACAAATTAACAACAAAATTTTTAATGAACATGTTCACTTGGCAAACAGTTGCGGAAAAAAATAAGAGAAGTAGAAAAAACTAAAAAATCGCTATTATTATATTAATTTATACACATAAAAAAGTCCTCTTATATAGGACTTTTTTTCTTATTTCGAAAGTAAACTTTTAAATATTTATTTACATTCATTTCCCTTGATTTTATTGACTTTATCGCAACTTACCCATTTTCCTCAAAAATGACTAGAAAAGTATATATTCAAAACACTGTAAATAAAGAGGTGTAAAATCCATAAACAAAAAAACACATCTCATTGATGTTCAATCCATACCAAGATCACAAATTACCTTAAAATACATTGTCATTAATAAAGAAAAGAAAGATAATATACTTTATACTTTTTCCATCTAATACTATTAACTTTATAAAACAAAATATTATAAATGAAAAAATTAATAACAGGAGAACATGCATGGAGACAAAATTACAGCAAATTAAAATATCCTGGAAAGAATTTATTTTAGGAACATTGTTAGTCAACTTTATAGCAATAATAATTATAGGTATTCCATTAAAAATGACCAGTTCATTAAATTTCATTCAACAAAAATTTAACAATGATAGTCTTATAATTGTACAAGATTTTATATTTGATATTTTTTATTTATTTATATTGATTCTGTTTATATTAAAATATACACCTTTTCAAAAAATAATTATATCTGTATGCAATATCAAACCTTTATATTCATCTCAAACATATCTATATATTTTATTAGTATATATAATCGATACTTTTATCGATAAAATAACAAATTTATATTCTTATTCTGCTGAAATCCAAGCTGAACATTTAGGAATAGAAAATTTATATGAGCAATCATTCACTATTAATATAATTGCTATCCTATCAATTGCATTAATAGGACCAATTCAAGAAGAAATTATATATCGTGGGATTATACTTAAATTTTTTGAAACAAAATATTCTTTTCTAGCTGGATTAATCCTATCTAGTTTACTATTTGGAATTGCTCATAACTACGATATCGCATTTATTATTTCTGCAACAGTAACGGGAATCATGTATTCATTACTCTACAAAAAAACAAATTCCATTTTCCCTTGCATAATAGCTCATATTACTTACAATCTTTCTACATTTTTATAGATTATACTAAATATTATGTAAGTGGCTGTACGAAATGCTTTGAATCCTAACATCGTGGAACAAGATCATCGCTTGCATACATGACGTTCATGCCTTGTGCCTTATCACCTAAGTTTCCGCCATCGTTCCTTTTCGATATTGTTCTATTGGTTCATAGGAAACAATAGAAATAATTAAAACAAAATAACTCCATCCCCAAAATACATACTGTAAATTTAAACAAACATATAAATAGACCTTTATCTCAAATTTTATAAGTTCGAGATAAAGGTCTATTTTAAAACTTACATAATTAATACGCCTTGCCCCAATACACCATATGCTCTGCTTTCTTCCCACAGCATACACATTCTTGTACTAATTCTTCTTGCTCAAATGGTATACAACGCGATGATACTCCTGCTTCTTCTTTTAATTTTTCTTCACAAGCCAGCTCACCACACCACATTGCCTTAATAAACCCTTGCTTTTCATCAGCCGCTTGCTTCATTTCCTCAAAGGCTGTAACACTATATGTGTTTTCATCGCGAAATGCCTTTGCTTTATTAAATAGAGAATCGTGAATCTCATCAAGTAATGATGTGATACGCTCTTCTAATTGATCCATTGATACGAACTCTTTTTCCTTCGTATCGCGTCTGACAAGTACCACTTGATTCTTCTCTATATCTTTTGGACCAACTTCTAATCGAATTGGAACACCCTTCATTTCATACTCGTTAAATTTCCAACCTGGCGTTTTATTACTAGCATCTATTTTTACGCGCGCAACTTTTTGAATACGTCCTTGTAGCTGGGTTGCCTTTTCTAACACACCTTCTTTATGCTGAGCAATTGGTACAATAACAACTTGTACTGGTGCTACTTTTGGCGGCATCACTAGCCCGTTATTATCACTATGAACCATAATAAGTCCACCAATCATTCTTGTTGATACGCCCCAAGATGTTTGATGTACATATTGCCATTTTCCATTACGATCTAAAAATTTAATATCAAACGCTTCAGAGAAATTAGTCCCAAAGTTATGAGATGTTCCTGTTTGAAGCGCTTTTCCATCATGCATTAAACTTTCAATCGTATATGTTGCTTTCGCCCCTGCAAATTTTTCTTTTTCCGTTTTCTGTCCTTTAATTACTGGAATTGCTAAGTAATCTTCACAGAAAGAGGCATACAGGTTTAAAATGTTTAACGTTTCTTCTTGAGATTCTTCTGCCGTTTCATGAATTGTATGACCTTCTTGCCATAAAAACTCAGTTGTACGAAGAAATGGTCTCGTCGTTTTTTCCCAACGGACAACCGAACACCACTGATTATATAATTTAGGTAAATCATTATAAGACTGGACAATTTTTGAAAAATGCTCACAAAATAAAGTTTCAGATGTTGGACGAACGCAGAGTCGTTCCGCTAACTTCTCGTCTCCTCCATGTGTAACCCATGCTACTTCAGGTGCAAATCCTTCCACATGATCCTTCTCTTTTTGTAGTAAGCTCTCTGGAATAAACATTGGCATATACACATTTTCATGACCGGATTCTTTTAGTTTCCCATCCATCACTTTCTGCATATTTTCCCATAACGCGTATCCATACGGACGTAAAATCATACATCCTTTTATACTTGAATAATCAACTAACTCAGCTTTTTTCACAATATCGGTATACCACTGAGCAAAGTCTTCTTCCATTTTTGTAATAGCTTGAACTTGTTCTTTTGCCATATTCTTTTCCTCCTTTAGAAAATAAAAAAAGCCCGTGTCCCCTAAATAGGGACCGAGCTTTTGCCGGCGTTACCACCCTGATTCATGCACAAATAAATTGTACATGCTCTCTTTTTGATAACGGGAACTTCCCGCTGCATATGCAGAACGCAAAGGTAGGTTCCATATCGCCTTTTTAAGAATCTTCCAGCCAAATGGATTCTCTCTCTAGAAAAAAGGTGGGACATGTACTAATCCTTTTTCATCGTTATAACGAAATAAATTTGTTGAATATCATAATATAAATTCTATTTTAAAACAATAGCTAATTTTCTTATTTTTATATATTCTTTTCGTTTTTTTCTGTTTTATACTGAATTTACACATAATTTTTCCGAAAGAGTTTTACAAATTGATGAGTAATCATACCGATGATTGTTCCCACTAAAACAAAGAAACATGCAATACCATAACCCATTCCATCCCATCCTCCAATAGCGAAGATAGTAAAAGGAAAGAAAGCTAAACAAAGGAGAATTAAAATAAGTGCAAATATAATATCAAACGGTCTCTTTGGAAATTGCTTCTTTAATAAAAATGAAACAGCAAATACAATGAGAATTGTTACAGCTCCAATTATAAAAAACACTTCAAATCCATTCATTCCATATCCTCCTTCCATCAATTTCCCTATAATTATTATATGTTTTAAAATTCAAAAAATAAACAATAAACCTTCCTCATGGATGATTTTTTATAATCAGATATTAATAGTGATATACAATAATAAGTATCATAAAATTTGCAGGGATCTACTAAATGTCCCTTATCAATTTTTTATTTTCGCCCTAAGCAATTTTACAATTTGATGAAGTAACATTCCAACAACTGTTCCAATTAGTATAAAGAAACATAAGAAACCATATGCCATACCTTCAAATCCACCAATAAAAAATAACGTGATTAGAAAACAAATTAGACAAATTATAATGATAATAAGACCAAACGTAATATCAAATGAGCGATTCGGAAAGCTTTTTCGTAACATGAACGACACAAAGAAAACAACAATTACTGTTAGGATACTAATTATTAAAAAGGTTTCCATCTTTCTTCCCCCTTGATTTCTTCTTACGCACATTATACTCTTATCAGTCTGAATATATAAAAAATACTTTCTTCTCCGAAAGATATTTTTATTACTAGGTATTAATAGTAATATATAATAATAGGTTATATAACAGGAGGTATACACAATGGGCAAGCCATTAACAAATCATGTAATTGTTTTATCTTTTGACTGTTTATCAGCTTTAGATTTTCCTATATTACAAGAACTTCCTCATTTTCGGTCTTTAATAGAACAAGGTGCAATTGCAAAAAAAGTAGAAGCTATTTATCCTTCTGTAACATATCCAAGTCACGCCACTATTGTAACTGGTAACTATCCTAACAAACATGGTGTTGTAAGCAATACATTACTTCAGCCTGGCAGGGAATCACCAGATTGGCATTGGTACCGCCGTTCTATTAAAGGAACGACATTATATGACGAGGCACGAAAAGCGAATTTAACAACAGCTGCACTTCTATGGCCTGTTACAGGAAGAGCAAAAATTGACTACAACTTACCTGAAATTTTTCCAAACAGACCGTGGCAAAATCAAGTTCTTGTTTCATTATTTAGTGGAAGCCCGTTGTATCAGCTAGATTTAAATCGTCGTTTTGGCCATATTAGAAAAGGGTTGTCACAGCCCGAACTTGATGATTTTGTCCTCGCCTCAGCCGTACATACCATACAAACAAAAAAACCGAACGTCATGTTTGTTCACTTTACAGATTTAGATACACAAAGGCATTATCATGGATTTTCTTCTACAGAGACAACAGCTGCTATTCAGCGGCACGATGAGAGACTGGGGAAGATTATCAAAGCATTAAAAGTAACTGGTATATACGAAGCAAGTACAATTATTGCCCTCGGTGATCATAGCGCTCTAAGTGAGAATAAGGCTATTCAATTAAATGTTCTTTTCCATCAAAAAGGACTCATTTCAGTAAATCAAGATGGCAAATTAACAAACTGGAAAGCTTATTGCCAAAGCTGTGATGGCTCTGCTTATGTACATGTAAAGGATAAAAATGATATCCAAACTATACAAGTTGTCCAACACCTTCTTGAAGAACTCCTTCAAGATAAACAAAATGGAATCGAATTTATCCTTCATGATGAAGGCGCAAAAGAGCGCGGTGCTGATGGAAACTGCCTTTTTATGCTTGAAGCAAGAGAAGGCTATTACTTCACCGAAAACTACACAGGAGAGTTTATAAAAGAAATCTCGGAAAAAGATGTAACTCCCAGTAAAAAATACACGTTCGGTACGCATGGCTATTCTCCAACAAAACCAAACTATGAGACCATCTTCATCGCCGCTGGAAAAGGCATTCGCCAAGGTGCAATTATTCCTTATATGCGTCTCATTGACGAAGGACCGACCATTGCACGGTTGCTCGGATTATACCTTGGTGAAACTGACGGAACTATAATAGAGGATTTACTTCAATTGTAAAGAAATGTGTATCTATGTAAAAAATACGTAAAACTTACCTCTGTTTCTCTTTTTCCTATTTCTATTTTTGTACACTAATGTTAGAACGACTATAAGGAGGAACATTCTATGAAAAAAATGTCCAGACAAGAAAAAAGCTGGATATTGTATGACTGGGCCAACTCGGTATACTCGCTCGTCATTACAACTGCACTATTTCCTATTTATTTCAAAGCTGCTGCAAAAGAAGCAGGTCTATCTGGAGCAACTTCAACAGCTTATTGGGGATATGCAAATTCTCTCTCAACACTTTTAATTTCTATTCTCGCTCCTATTCTCGGTACAATTGCCGATTATAAAGGCTTTAAAAAACGCTTTTTCACATTCTTTTTTGGACTCGGTATTATATTTACAAGTATGCTAGCTGTTGTTCCAACATCACAGTGGTATTTACTACTAGGCTGCTATATGCTCGCTTTAGTTGGATTTGCTGGAGCAAACATTTTCTATGATGCATTTTTAGTAGATATCACAACAGAAGATCGAATGACCCGAATTTCAACTCGTGGTTTTGCATTAGGCTATATCGGAAGTACAATTCCATTTATTGGATGCCTCACTCTAATTATCCTTGCCCAAAAAGGAACAATCCCATTATCAGTTGGTATCGCCAGTCAAATTTCCTTTGCAATTACAGCTCTTTGGTGGGGATTATTTACGATTCCGATGCTCAAAAATGTGGAACAAACGCATTATATTGAACGGCACCCAAAACCGATCACAATGAGTTTTAAGCGCTTAGCTAATACATTTAAAAATATCCGTCAATATCGCACTGTATTTTTGTTCTTGCTTGCTTATTTCTTCTACATTGATGGCGTCGATACAATTATTACAATGTCCACAGCTTATGGCACAGACCTTGGTATTAGTGCGACAAACTTACTTATTATTTTATTTGTAACACAAATTGTCGCTTGTCCATTCGCCTTGCTGTATGGGAAACTATCTGAAACGTTCAAAGACAAGAAAATGCTATATGTCGGTGTTATTATTTATATCATTATTTGTGCATACGCTTATTTCTTAAAAACAACACTCGACTTTTGGATTTTAGCAATGCTTGTCGCAACTTCTCAAGGCGGAATTCAAGCGCTCAGCCGCTCATATTTTGCAAAGTTGGTACCGAAAGAATCTGCAAATGAATTCTTCGGATTCTATAATATTTTCGGTAAGTTCGCAGCTATTATGGGACCCGTATTAGTCGGTGTAACAACTCAGCTAACAGGAAGAACAAATGCTGGTGTACTAAGCATTATCGTTTTATTTATAATCGGCGGATTCATACTAACACGAGTACCAGAAAATGCGACTTCTGTTACACCACCTGCTCCAAAATCGGAAACACTATAATAGAAAATGTCCCTTTCTGCATGCAGAAAGGGACATTTTCTATTATTCTATCGATACCTCCCACTACCATATATATCTATTTTAATTTCCCGACATCTAAGTCGTGGTTATGAAAAAAAAAGAAGTTCTCCACTCGTTTTCTCCTTCTGTTTTCACATGGCATGGGGTAAAAAAGACACCGACCGCTCCTACCCATGGGCGGATGCTCTCTCCCACCTAAAAGGAATGGTTTTATGTCGGTCTTTCAATCCGTATTTATATAAAAACTCTACTGCTTATACAAAAATAATTTATCAACCGTTGTCCCTAATACTTCAGCTAAACGAAATGCCAGAGCTAAACTTGGATCATATTTATTATTTTCAATTGCATTTATCGTCTGTCTCGATACTTTACATTTATCAGCTAATGCACCTTGTGAAATATGATTTTCAGTGCGCAATGCGTAAATTTGGTTTTTCACATCTTTTCTCCTAGCCTGTAAAATTATTTTTACAATATCAGTATATATTTGGTACATATAGTTGTCAAAAAATCCCCATATAAAGTGAAACTTTAATCAGCGGGGGTCTTACTGTCCGTTAATGCGGGATAAAAAAGGAGCATGAATCGCTCCTGTTCTAGTAGAATTCCTACACCAAAGAATCCGTAACCCCCTTTTGATTTGCATCCTCTTTTTTATTTCTAACTTCTTCATTTATTCTCATACGTAAAATTGGTAAAATCGCGAGTAAAATAAGTGACATCGCTATACAAAATACAATAATAAGTGAAGTCGCTTCTTTTAATCCCCCAGCTAGTGAATTTCCAATTAACATAGTTCCCATAAAAAGCGGTAAAATTGTACCATTTACACGTCCTACCATATTCTCCGGTACAAGCTGAATCATAAGTGTTCCAACCACAATGTTCACACAAGCTAAGCAAATTCCCGTTCCAAACCGCATCAAACTAGTAATCCAAAATGATGTAGACAGTCCTTCTACAAGAAAAGACATAGCCAAAACACCCATACCAAACACAAACATTTTTTTCGGATTCACTTTTGAAGCAAAGACTGCTGCAACGACGCCTCCAATGAGCATACCTATTCCATCAGCAGCTGCTAAATATTGAACAGCCTCCTTCTCCATTCCCAATCGTTCAATAACAAGAAATATTTCTAATGGATTTGTTAATCCTACTGCTAATCCAATAATTGCGAAAGTAATTGTAATCATACATAAATTTTTTGTTTGAAGGACATACCTCCATCCCTCTTTTATATCATTCCATAATGAAATACCCTCAGTTTTCTCTTTTTCTATCCATCTTGGTAAAAACGAAAGAGTAATAGCCGATAACACAAACAATCCAATTAAGCTATATAGTGAAATAAACAACCCAAGCTGTGTATAAACAATCGATCCTACAACTGGCCCAAAAATCATAAATAGTGACTGTAGCGTTTGGTTTATTGCAATTGCATTTGCAACATGTTTTTCTTCTACGTAGCGTTTAAATATTCGTGACGATGAAGGCTGAGAAAATTGTCCAACAACCGCTGAAACAAGCGCTGCAAAAAATATAGCCTGCCAATAATCCATTTTTAACAAGAACACAATTCCAATAATAGATACCATACTCAGCATATCCCCTACTACCATCGTTCGTTTCGGATTCCAACGATCTGCTAACGCACCACCAATGAATGAAAAAACAAAAATGGGTGCGTATTCCATAACCGATAATAATGAAACTGAAACGGGATCATTATTTGTTCGCTCCATAACGAAATACAAAAGTGCCATATTTCGAATCCAAATTGCAAACTGCTGTAAAATATCAGACGCCATAACAAGCATAAATGCTCGATTTTTAAATAAAGATTTCATACTATCTCCCCTTTATAAACCGACCGTCCAGTCTAATTTAGTATGAAAGAAAAGCTGCTGATTTAAGATTCAGCTGCCATTCCTTGTAGCAGTACATCTATTGCCTTCTTGTAAATGCGTTTCATTTCTGTAGAGTCTAGCTCATAGTAAAGTACCCCAAGCCCTGATAATAAGCCATTTACAATGTACATAAGATCCCTGGTATCTCCTTGACGGAATTCTCCAGATTTTATACCTTCTTCAATTAATTTTTCAAAAACACCATATGATGCCCTTGCTAAAACCAGCATTTCATCCAGAGTTTCTTTGCTCACAATTTGACTTGTAGAAAACTCTTCCACGGCACTAAAAATAGGCTGTTGTATATCTTCCACGTGGTACTCTGCAAGCCCATATAATTTTTCGGTACTCGTATGATAATGCTTTTCTTTTTCATTCCACTTTTCAAGCCAATCATACGTATGTTGTTTTACTACAAATAAAAATAATTCTTCCTTGCTTTTAAAATGATAATAAATGCTACCTTTACTACGTTCAGTAATTTCACAAATATCTTCCATAGATGTTGCAGCGTATCCTTTTTGTGAAAATAACTCTTCCGCTTGGTACGCTATTTCTTTTTTTATCTCTTCTGCACTCTTCCTCATGTTCACACCTCACCGAACCGACCGTTCAGTCTAATATTAACAAATATAAACCCTCTTTTACAAGAGGTCATATTCCTTATTTAGGAAAAAGTATTCTCAAACCATGTTCGAAGTGTATGAATAGCTCCAACCTTCAAACCAAGTTTAACAATAAATACTCCCCCTGCAACTAATAAAAATAAAGCTACCTTCCCTTTATTTTTAACTTTCGGCTTCTTCTCCATGTTCATTCCCCTTATAACATCATATATTCCTTATTTATTAATACATTGCATTTAAACAAACGTTTGTTTAGCTGATTCTATACGGATTCAAGTCAACTAATCAAACGTTTGTTTAAAAAGAAGTACGCCCATAAAGAGCGTATTTTTTTAATCTCCACCACCGCCACAGCTACCGCCATCACCACCTGAAAAACCGCTATCTCCTCCAAACGAACTTCCACAATCATGTGAATTATCGCTATCAGATCCTGCAAAGAAAAATGGTGTAGAAGTAGCCGTAGTGGATGTACTATCACCAGTACCTGATTTATAAAGATTTACTTTCCGTTTATTCGATCTAATTGATTTTACAATCATTCCAATTAAAACTAAAAACAATAATGCCGCTATTACAAATCCCATATGAAATCCCCCTTTTATTTTCTGAACATTTGTAATCTTCATTCTATATTCCCTAAGGAAATAAATCGTGACTCACAAAGTATTTCTTTTCCTTGATGAAATAATAAAACTGTTGGTGCTGTAAATACTAAATACTTCGCTGAAATTTCTTTCATATCCTCCAATGAAACGACAATATTTTCCACATTTTTATAATGCTTTAACAAACGATTTACCTTCTCTAACATCACATCACGCCACAATTTCCGGTTTTTATGAATAAAAGTAATCATCCTTGTTCTTCAATATATGCTATTAATTCTTCTATTACATATTTTTACTATTATTTTACACGAAAAATTTAAATGATACCACGATATGGTATCTAAAAAAATTAGGTCTCAATTTTATTTATACCTATATTCCAAAAAATAAAAAAGTGCGGTACCTCTTATATTTGAGCTACCGCACTTTTTCAATCTTTCTTTAATTTTCTCGCAATCCCGTTCCCTAGAGATTGTAATCCTTGAACAAGAATAATTAGGATAAAGACTGTTGCATACATCACTTCTGGCTCATAACGCAAATGACCGAATCGATATGCTAAATCTCCAAGACCACCTGCTCCTACAAGTCCAGCCATCGCAGTTGCACCGATTAATCCAATCGTTGCGATGGTCAAGCCGAGCACAAGCGATGGACGCGCTTCTCTAACCATAACGTGCCAAATAATCTTTATAGTAGAAACTCCCATCGCTTGATACGCCTCAATTACACCACGATCCACTTCTAGTAAAGCTGTTTCCATTAAACGTGCAATATAAGGAGCTGTAAATACAACAAGCGGTACAATCACACCTTTCACACCAATTGAAGTTCCCATAAGCAGTTTTGTAAACGGTAGAATGAAGAATAATAGAATAATAAATGGAATAGAACGAATGACATTAATAATTGTATTAAAAATAGGGTATACGATTTTATTCTCTAGTTGACCACCAGGCCTTGTTAAAACAAGTGTTACTCCTAGTGGCAATGCAATAATAATTGATATAAGTAGTGAAATTGATGTCATTTGAAACGTTTGAATCGTTGCTTCCCATATCACGTTACTCCATTCATTCAAAAAGGACTTGTTTCCCATACTCTTTCCTACCTCCTTCTACGATGATTCCTTGTTCCTGTAAAAATACTAAAGCTCTATGTACCTCGTTTTCTTCACCTTGCATATGAACAACGAGTTTACCGTACGCTTCATGCTTTAATTGTGTAATATTACCAGATAAAATATTGGGATACACTTGGAATCGTTTTGTAGCAACAGCCAATGCTGGTTCTCCTGAAGAGTTCCCTATAAACGAAAGTGTTACAATCTCCCCAGTGTTTTTTAGCTCTTTCTGTACTTCTTCCGGAATTTTAGCTGCAAAAGCGCTGTTTACAAATTTTTTCGTGGTTACATGTTGCGGATTTGTAAAAATATCCTTTACTGTGCCACTCTCAACCACAGCCCCATTCTCCATTACAGCAACTCGATCACATATACGCTGAATTACATTCATTTCGTGTGTAATTAGCAAAATCGTAATACCTATTTTCTCATTGATCTCTAGTAGCAAATCTAAAATAGAATCTGTTGTTTCTGGGTCTAATGCACTTGTCGCTTCATCACTTAGCAAAATTTCTGGTTCATAGGATAGTGCACGCGCAATCGCAACACGCTGTTTTTGACCACCAGAAAGCTCACTTGGATATGCATCTTTTCTATCAAAAAGGTCAACAATACGTAAATATTTTTCTACTCTTTTTTCAATTTCAGTTTTTGGAATCCCAGCTAGACGTAAAGGTAATGCAATATTTTCATAAACATTGACTGTTTTTAATAAGTTAAATCCTTGAAAAATCATCCCGATTTTTTGTCTCGCTTGCGCTAACTCTTTTGTAGATAAAGTTGTTAAATCTTTTTCATTTACAATTATATTTCCTGTTGTTGGTTTTTCTAATAAATTTACACAACGGATTAATGTACTTTTACCAGCGCCACTATATCCGATGATTCCAAATACTTCTCCTTTCTCTACTTTAAGAGAAATTGGTTTAAGAGCTTCAACCTTACCTTTTTTTGTTGTAAATACTTTGGATACATTTTTCAGTTCAATCATTATAGTCAGCTCCTACCAAGATGGCAAAACAGAACCATCGAATTTTTTCTCAATAAACTCTTTAATTTCTTTAGATTGATACGCTTTCTTTAATTTTTTTACAGCTGCATCATCCTTATTTCCCGTACGAACAACCACCCAGTTTACATATGGTGAATCTTTTCCTTCACGGAAAATAGAATCTTTAGCTGGATTTAGTTTTGCACCTAATGCAAAATTCGTATTAATCGCCGCTGCTTTCACTTCATCTAGCTGCGTTGGTAATTGTGACGCCTCTAATTCAACAATTTTCAAATTCTTCGGATTCTCAATCACATCTTTTGCAGTTGCTTTCTCGGTTGCTTTTGGATCAACCTTTAAAACACCTGCTTTTTCAAATAATTTTAATGCCCGAAGTTCATTCGTTGGATCATTGGGTACAGCAATTGCATCTCCATCTTTTAACTCTTTTACATCTTTCAGTTTTTTAGAATATACTCCCATTGGGAACGTTACCGTTGAAAATACTTCTGTCAATTTCATATTGCGTTCTGCTTTAAATACATCTAAATAGGATTTCGTTTGATAGCTATTCACATCAATGTCTTTTTCGTCTAACGATACATTTGGTGCTACATAATCATTAAATACCTTTAAATCAACTTGTAGACCATCTTTTGCCGCCACTTCTTTTACTTTTTCAAAAATCTGTTCATGTGGTCCACCTGTTACACCAACTGTAATCTTTTTCTCATCTAGCGCTTTTGCTTCCTTCCCCGAATCAGCACTACATGCGCCTAATAACAATACCGTTCCACTTACAATACTTAACAACAACTTTTTCATATACAATTCCCCCTTATATATATCTGTTCTTAAACAAAAAACACCTCTCAAATAAGAGAGGTGTCGAATAGACAAAATAGGCTCCTCTCTTATCTTCCAAAACGAAAATCGTTTTGCAGGAATTAGCACCTTAGCTTATAATTCATAAGCTCGGTTGCCGGGCATCATAGGGCCAGTCCCTCCGCCTCTCTGGATAAGAGTATTTGTATTAAATTTTTCAAAAACTATGGTACTAATAGTAAATCTCACGAAAAATTTTGTCAATAAGATTTTTTTGAATATAATTTATTTACGAATAATGGATTTCTTTCTTCTAATTATCTATTTGGTAGTCTCTAGACGTAATGAGCAATAGCTATGTACAAAGTATCCCTATCGTTAATATACTAGAACAGCAAATACTTTATATAAACAAACGAAAAGAGGTTATACTGTATGCAAGATAAACATGCTATACAAACCCTACTATTATCTCAGATAGAAAAACTCTCTCAATCCTTTCATTACGATTTTTTATATGAAGAGGCACAACAAGGAACGCTATGCCAAATACTTTTACGAGATGATAACGGCTCCATCGTAGCAACGCCACTTAGTTTTCATATGTTGATAAACGAAGTTGCTGGTAAAGGAGAACTTATTTTTTATAACGAACATGGTGAATTTCATCGACAAAAATTTGATATTTATACGGAAGAAAGTATTGTTAAATTACTATTATTCATTCAAGAACGACTACAAGTAAATCAATAAATAATATGAAAGCAGCTACGTAACATGTAGCTGCTTCATGATCTTCATACTAAAATATTTTATGTCTTGCCCATTACACTCCTAAATAAACGGCTCTCTTATTTTTTAGTAACGTTCATTTCCTCCAGATTCCAAACTCTCGTCACCCAAGATTCATAAAAAGAAGGTTCATGAGAAACGAGTAAAATTGTTCCTTGATAGTGTTCTAAAGCTTCTCTCAATGCCTCTTTCGCCTGTACATCTAAATGATTCGTCGGCTCATCTAGAATTAAAACATTACTCCGCATTAACATAAGTTCACATAAACGTACCTTCGTTTGTTCTCCACCACTTAAAAGGCAAAGAGACTGCCGAATATGTTCTTCCTTTAAACCACACCTTGCTAAAGATTGACGAACTTCTTTTTGCGTCATATCTGGACGACCTGAACATACTTGCTCAAGTGGTGTAACTTCTACCCTAAATTCTTCTTGAGCAAAATATGCAGGTTGTACCCGTTCTCCAATATGAACTCTCCCGCTTAATGGTTCTAATTGTCCTAACAACGTTTTTAGCATTGTTGTTTTTCCAATTCCATTATGACCAACAATTGCAATCTTTTCGCCCCTTTTCACTTGTAAATTAAGGGATGGAAACAATGGCTCCACGTAACCAATTTGAATTTGCTGTGCTTGTAATATGCGGCTCACAGGCTCAGTGTGAATCTGAAAATGAAAACGCGGCCGTGGTACATCGTTATGTTTTCCGATTTTTTCCATTTTCTCCAATACCTTTTCACGGCTTTTTGCCTGCTTTGCTTTTCGAATTTTATTTTTTTGAATAAAACTCTCTAAATTTGCAATTTCCTTTTGTTGTCTCGTATAAGCCACTTGCAATTGCTGCTTCTGCAAGCGATAACTTTCTAAAAATCTTTCATAATTCCCCGTATAGCGCTTTATTGTTTGCCCTTCTAAATGATAAATAACATTCGTAATATTGTTTAAAAATGATTCATCATGTGACACAACAATATAGGCATGCTCATACGCTTGTAAATACGCCCTTAGCCAATCTATATGAACTGTATCTAAATAGTTTGTTGGTTCATCTAATAGTAAAACATGTGGCTTCTCTAAAAGAAGCTTCCCAAGTAATAACTTTGTACGCTGGCCACCACTTAATTTTGAAACATCTTTTTTCATCCCTAAGTCTAACAATCCTAAACCAGCTGCTACTTCTTCTATTTTCGTATGAACTTGATAAAAATCTGAACCCTCTAGTATATTTTGTAATTCCCCATAGTGTACTAATAACTTATCTAAGTCTGTTTCCTTTGCCATCTTTTCAGCAATGACTATCATTTCACGTTCAATCGCATACAAATGAGAAAATGCACTTTGTAAATATTCCTCAATTGTTGTTCCTTCTTGTAAATCAATGTGCTGCTCTAAAAACCCCGCCTTTACATGCGGAAACCATTCAATCATTCCCCCATCAGGCAAAACTTCTCCTATTAAAAGCCGAAGCAATGTTGATTTTCCTGCACCATTACTTCCGACAAGCCCCGCATGTTCACCTTGTAATAATCGAAAACAAGCATTATATAAAATGGTTTTATCTCCATACGTATGTGTAAGATTTTCTACTGTTAATACGCTCATTTTTGTTCTCTCCTTTTCTTTATAACTAACAAGCCAAATAGGGAGAACAGCAAAATAAAGATCTTATTTAATTGTATATATGAAAAATGGGTAAGGTGAACACACCTTACCCATTACACATTACTATTGTAAAAAAGGATTAAGGTTCTTTACCTGCTGTCTTCAATTTGGCTTAAACTTTAAAAATGGGCAGACTTCTCCCATATCAAGCTAAAACCATTTGAAGAACAGTTGATAAAGTCATCTTATCCTTTCACTCCTTTATAAATCATTATTGTCTTATAATAAGCATGCACCATGCTCTTATATTTTATTCGTTATGAATCTTTTGGTTCCTCTTTTTCTTTTAAAATTCCTTTGGATATTTTCTCCATTGCATACAGACTTGTAAAATCTAAAATGAGTAAATCCACTCTTTGTTCAATCATTTAACCCATTGTTTCTCCCTCTAAAACAAAAAGCTTCTTAACAGTCACAAAAACTGTTAAGAAGCTTTCATTACTTCCGCATATAAGGAGCCAATATCCCTAAAATCTCGGCCTTATCTTCTTTTAACTCAAGAGATGTTAACATTTCCATCGTTCGAGGACGTGGTAAGTTAACCTTTACTTCACCTACAATCGTAGCTGGCCTTTGTGACATAATGAATACACGATCAGATAATAGAATCGCTTCATCTAAGTCATGTGTTACCATCACGATTGTTTGCTTCTCTTGATGCCATGAATCTAAAAGCCAACGATGCACTTCCATTTTTGTAAATGCATCTAACTTACCAAAGGGTTCATCAAGCAGCATAATCGGCTTTTCGCATAAATAGGTACGAAGGAAACTAATACGCTGACGCATACCACCGGATAATGCATCTGGATAATGATTTGCGTATTCAGCTAGACCAAATTGTTGCAAGGCTTCCATTCCTTCTGTAAGTCTCTCTTTCTTTGGCTTCCCATCAATTTCTAATGGAAGAACAATATTTTGTAGTGCTGAACGCCACGGGAGCAACAAATCTTGTTGCGGCATATAACTTACAATATCCTGTTTTTGAACAAGGGTATCGTTATAGATTACCTCACCACTAGTTGCCTCTTCAACACTCGCAATCAGATTTAATAACGTGCTTTTTCCGCAACCACTTGGGCCTACAAACGAGACAAACTCACCTTCTTGTATAGAAGCACTAATCTTTTCTAGTACATTTTTCCCATCAAATGCTTTCACAACATCTTTTATTTGTAATCCGTTCATTTTTCGCTTGGAAGGAACTCGTTTGTAAAGGCATCTTTTACATCAATTTTCTTTTTAATAACTTTGTTATCGTGTAAGAAATTCATATAATTTGTCCAAACTTCTTCCTTCTGTACTCCCCACGCTTTCGCATCGTCTTGATACTTCGTACTTAACCATTTTTGGCTCTCTTGTACTAACTCTTTATTAATGTCCGGTACATTTTTAATTAAAATATCAGCCGCTTCTTTTGGCTCTTTAATTGCAAAGTTATATCCCTCTGCCGTTGCGTTCATGAATTTTTTCACAAAATCTTTATCTTGCTTTGTATGCTTTTCACTTGTAATAATGACAGGACTATAGAAATCTAACGCTGGATCTAAATCTTTTACCATGATCGTATTTAATTCTTTTCCTTGTCGTTTTGCTTCAATGCCATCCCAGCCATAATAAATCCATTCAAAGTCTGCATCGCGGCCAATTGATTTAAAGAAATCTGTTTGTCCAAGAACAACCTTTTCTACTTTACTAAAATCAGCTTGATGCTTATCCATAATTGTTTTTAACGTCGCTTCTTCTGCTGGTGCACCCCAACCGCCGTAGCGCTTACCTTCAAACCCTTTCGGAGAGGTAATATTATCTTTTTTCAGTGATGCAAATGCAGATGTATTATGTTGAATAATTGCTCCAATTGAAACAACCGGTATTCCTTCAACACGAGCTGATGTTACGTTTTCTTGATAACTTACACCGAAATCAGCTTTTCCTGATGCAATCATTTGCTCTGCCGATACGTTATCACCCGGCTGAATGATTTCTACGTCTAAACCTTGTTTTTTATAGTAGTCTTTCGTCTTTGCTACATATAAACCAGTATGGTTTGTATTCGGGAACCAGTCTAAAACAACTTTTACTTTCTTTTCTTTATCTGCGCTCTCTTCTTTCTTCGCCGCATTACAGCCAACAACACCAGCTGCAAGTATTGCAGCTAGCATCACTTTTAAGCCTTTTTTCATTTTCTGTCGTCCTTTCTGTATATCCATGGTGCTGTTAGTCTTGCCATAAATTCTACGATAAAATACAAGAGCAATGTCACCATGACAATAATTGCTGCAATACCAAATACACGAGCTGTTAAAAAGGATTTTGTAGCTCTTGTGAGCATAACTCCTAATCCTTCGCTCGCACCAAGCCATTCTCCAATAATCGCTCCCATTACGCTATATGTAACCGCAATTTTTAATCCAGAGAAAAAGTATGGAAGCACGGCTGGAAATTTTACCTTCTGATAGATTTGCCATTTCGTCGCACGCATTGTTTGTAATAACTTAAGCATGTTCTTATCTACTGTTTGAAAACCTTCTAAAATACTCAAGGCAATCGGAAAGAAGCAAACAAGAATCACGACCATCACTTTCGGCAGCATCCCATACCCAAACCAAATAATGAATAAAGGTGCTAGCACAACAATCGGTATCGTTTGTGATATTACGAGTAACGGATTAATTAAAATGCGAAATAACGGAATCACATCCATAATAATTGCAATACTCGTTCCAAGTAAAATCGCAAAGAATAATCCGATGATAACTTCTTGTAGTGTTTGCATTGTATTTGGCAACAATAAATCTTTCATTCCAATCAGTTCCTGTACAATAGTAGAAGGCTTGGGTAAAATCCACGGTTCAATTCGAAATAATGAAACAGATCCTTCCCATATAGCAATGAGAAGGATAAGCCAAATCGTTGTAATTGTTATGTTAGAGCGTTTCTGGTTTTTCATATTCATCACGGTACTTCCAAACTTTCTCATCAATCGTTACACCTGTACTTGGACGATAATGAATTTTAATAGAAGTAATAACCTCTTCTGCTCCAGCATCGACACAAGCTTGTTGTGCACGTTTAATCACGTCAAGAAGCACGTCTAATTCTCCTTCTAGTGTTGTTTCCATCGCACCTACTTCATAACGAACACCCGATTGTTGTACGACTTCAATTGCTTTATCAACAACGGCATACACATCTTTCGTTTTTGCTTGTGGTACGACTGAAAATGAAATTGTAACTTGTTGTGACATCCGAAAATCCTCCTTGCAAAATATGTTTTGTAAAAAGAAAAGGCTTTCCTACAAAATACGTAGGAAAGCCTTGTATGCAAGTTATTATACAACAACATCTGCTTACATCACTTTAAGTAACTCCCTACGCTGGCATTATCCAGATCAGGTTGAGGGTCGATGCTTACTTACATCCTCTCAGCCAATTGGCTCCCCGGTCTTAATTCGTTTTCATTGTAGCATGATTTATTTTTTCAAACAAACAAATCTACATTTTTTCATAATATGATACTGCTCATAATCTATTGGTCATATATTTTATATTATATTTTCAAAGAAGCTGGTGCCTCAAAACTTGGTAAATGGCATTTTTGGCTCTTACATATCGGGCTACCGATTATAATGATTGCACTTGCTCTTGAGATTTATGGCTACCATGCAGCTATACCTTTTGTTGCTGGTGGAAGTATTCTTGTTGTTCTTGCTATTATCATTTTTGCTATTAATATTTTCACACAAATTAAAGAATCTCTAAAATAAGTCTATTTCATAAGAAAAAAGCAGAAACGGATGAATTCGTTTCTGCTTTTTTCTTTGCAACACATTCACTATATGTCCATTATTTCTTATTTATATATTAAATTAAAGTAATTGTTTTTCCGAAATAATGTCACAAAATATAGTGAATGTTACATTTTATGTGTTATATAATAAAAAGGTTGATTTAACAGGTCTTTATTTGAATAATTTAATAATTATCATTCAAATTAAATTATTCGAAAATATCTTACCATATAGATTTTGGAGGTAGTTTATCATGTTTTGGCTACAATTTATTACCTTATTACTCTGCATTTTTATCGGTGCACGCCTTGGTGGAGTTGGACTAGGGGTAATGGGTGGAGTTGGTATGGCAATACTTGTATTCGTATTCCATTTACAACCTACAGCTCCTCCTATTGACGTTATGCTGATGATTTTAGCAGTCATTACAGCTGCAGGTGCCTTACAAGCTGCAGGTGGAATGGATTACCTTGTTCATCTTGCAGAAAAAGCACTTCGTAAAAACCCGAAGCGCATTACATTTTTCGCACCTATTGTGACATATTTATTTACATTGTGCGCTGGAACTGGACATGTTGCCTATTCCGTACTTCCCGTTATTGCAGAGGTATCACGTGAATCAGGAATTAGACCTGAACGCCCGATGTCAATTGCCGTAATCGCTTCGCAACAAGCAATTACAGCAAGTCCAATCTCTGCTGCAACTGTGGCCCTGTTAGCAATGCTAGCTGATTATAAAATTACATTGTTAGATATTTTAAAAGTAAGTATTCCTTCTACTTTCATCGCTTGTATGCTAGCTGCTTTCGTTGCCAGCAAAATGGGTAAAGAGTTAAATGAAGACCCTGAATACTTGAAACGATTAAAAGAAGGAATGATTCCTAAACTTGAAGAAAAGAAAGAATTTATCGGTGCAAAAGGTGCCAAGTTATCTGTTATTCTTTTCTTATTCGCTACTCTTTTTGTTGTTCTTCTTGGTTCATTCGAAACACTTCGTCCAGGATGGATGATAGATGGAAAATTAGTTCGTCTTTCAATGCCAAATACAATTGAAATGGTCATGCTTACAATTGCTGCTCTTATTATTATCTTCTGTAAACCGAATGTAGAAAGCATTGTATCTGGAAATGTCTTCAAAGCTGGTGCTACAGCCGTTGTTGCAATCTTCGGTATCGCTTGGATGGGAGACACATTCTTTAACGGAAACTTAAGTACGATTCAAGGATCGATTCAACACTTAGTAACAAGCGCACCATGGTTATTCGCTATTGCATTATTTATTCTATCTATTTTACTATATAGTCAGGCAGCAACAGTACGTGCGTTAGTGCCACTCGGATTATCACTTGGTATTTCACCAGCACTTCTTATTGCGATGTTCCCTGCAGTAAACGGATATTTCTTCATTCCGAACTACGGAACAATTGTTGCTGCGATCAACTTTGACCGTACAGGAACAACACGTATTGGTAAATATGTATTAAATCATAGCTTTATGATTCCTGGTCTGGTTGCGACATTTGCTTCCATTGGAATTGGGATGCTACTAATTTCAATTATGTTTTAATATATAAAAAGCACAAACTTTTTCTGAATAAAGTTTGTGCTTTTTTCATTTAATCAAACGTTTGTTTAAATTCTTTATTCAATAACCTCTACATTATATCCTTTCTTCTCTATCGCGCTTAGCACTTCTTCAATATGGTTTTTATCTTTCGTTTCTAACGATAAATGGAGCTGTGCATACCCAGGAAACACCTTTGTTCCAATTCTCTCTAAATGAATATGTAATACGTTCGCTTCAAAATTTGTCACAATTTCAAGTAAGTGTTGCAAATGTCCTGGTTTATCCTTAATTGTTGTCGCAATGTGAACAAATCGACCAGCTTCAACCATTCCATGTTCAATAATACGAGTGATAAAGTTTACGTCGACATTCCCTCCACTTAAAACTGACACAACCTTTTTTTCTTTCACAGGTACTTTTTGATATAGTAGCGCCGCTAATGAACTAGCACCGGACCCCTCTACTAATAATTTATTGCGTTCAAGTAGCATTAGCATTGTTCGTGCAATTTCCATTTCATCCACACAAAAAATATCATCTACGTAGCGCTCTACAAGCTGAAAAGTAAGCTCACCTGGTCTTTTTACCGCGATTCCATCTGCCATAGTCGGTGAAGATTCTACTGTAATTACTTTCTTTTCTTCAAAGGATTGCTTCATACCTGGACAGGCAAGCGCTTGTACACCATATATTTTTACCGATGGCTTCTGCTCTTTAATCGCCATCGCTATACCTGCAATTAAACCTCCGCCTCCAACAGGACAGATTACTGCATCTATATCATCAAGCTGCTGCATAATTTCTAATCCAACTGTACCTTGACCAGCAATGACAGCCTCATCATCAAACGGGTGAACAAACTTCGCTCCCGTTTGTTCTTTTAAATCAAGCGCGTAAGCTAAAGCATCGTCAAATACATCACCTTGCAATTCCACGTGTGCTCCGTATCGCTTCGTCGCTAGCACTTTACTAAGCGGGGCACCTTTTGGCATCACAATCGTACAAGGAATACCGAGCATATTACTAGAATAGGCAACTCCTTGTGCATGATTTCCAGCAGATGCTGCAATAACTCCATTTTCTAGTTCTCCTTTTTCTAAAGAAACCATCTTATTATAAGAACCACGTACTTTAAAAGAGCCGGTTTTTTGTAGATTTTCAAGCTTTAAATACACTTCATTCTTTGATAATTCACTAAATGTACTTGAATAATCCAGTGGTGTCATATGTACAATGCCTTTCATTTTCTCATGAGCAGCTATAATATCTTGTAAAGAAATCATATGTTCCCCTCCGAAACGATATATGTTCATACATATTAGTTTGAGCCGCACACTTTGTTTTATACGACAAAAAACCATTTCTTCAGATTAGAAATGGTTCTTCCCATATATCAACAATTTTCACTATTTATCCCGCTATTCGCGGGCAGTAAGACCCCCACCTCAAGATTCAGAGAGAAACGAGGAAGATAGGTGGGAGATTAACTGACCGTAAAATCCCAATTGGTGAGGGATGATAATCAGTATGGGATGAAGAACCCCCCACTAATTAAAGTTTCACTTTATCATTAAAAATACCTGTCAGTAAAGACGTACTTTCATAAGGCGAATCCGCTAAACTAATGGCAGAAATAACAGAAACTCCATCAGCCCCTGCCTCTATAACAGAGGCAGCATTTTCAACTGTAATTCCTCCAATACCAACAATCGGGATTGTAATTCCTTCTTCCCTAAAATAACGTAATCCTTTCGTTCCTTGCACCGCTTTTGTATCTTTCTTCGTACTCGTCGGAAAAATAGGTCCTACTCCTAAATAATCCGCCCCATTTGCAATGGCAAAGCGTGCTTCTTCTATCGTATGGGCAGATACCCCAACAATTTTATCTCCCATTTTTTCACGAACGGATGTAATTCCTTCATCATCTTGTCCAACATGAATACCATCTGCATCTAATTCAATTGCTAAGTCTACATCATCATTCACAATAAATGGAACATTATATTCTTTACAAAGTGCTTGTAACTGCTTTACAAAATGGACTCGTTCTTTGCCAGTTAAAGCTCCTTCACCCTTTTCACGAAATTGAAAAAGGGTCACTCCACCATCTAGCGCTTCTTTCATTACTCGTAATGGATCCTTTTGGCAATTGTTACTACCCATAATAAAATACACTTGCAATAATTTGGACATTTGCTGTTGATTAATGCGCGCCATTTCCCTCATCCTTTCTTACTGCACCTCTTGGATATTTCCATATTGTTCAATATCATCCACAGTAATGTTTGCTAGCTGATTCAAAAATTCGATTTGGAAACTGCCCGGTCCTAGCTCCACGGTTTTTGCAGCAGCGATTTCTGCTGCTACCCCATAAAACGTTAATGCAGCAACTGCTGCTTTCACATAATCTTTTTCAACCGCTGCAAATGCTCCCATTACAGAAGTTAACAAACATCCCGTCCCTGTAACTTTCGTTAAGATTGGATGGCCGTTACGAATGATAAAAGTTCGCTCACCATTTGTTACAACATCTTCTTTTCCGGTAATAACCACGACTGTATCTAGTTCATCTGCTGCTTGTTTCGCAATTCCTACAACATCTCCATTTCCAGCACCAACATCAACACCTTTAATTTCCCATTTTTCATTGATAACATTAGCAATTTCCGCTGCATTCCCGCGAATCATTGCTAATTTCACTTCACTTGGAATATGTCTTGCTACTTCAGTTCGGTAAGAAGTAGCTCCAGCACCAACTGGATCAAATAATATTGGTACATGATGTGTATTCGCAGACTTTCCAGCAATTAGCATTGCTTCTACTTCTTCAGGGCGAAGCGTACCCATATTTAAAACAAGTGCTCCTGCAATGCTAGCCATTTCAGCCACTTCTTCTTTTGCATACGCCATAACTGGTGATGCTCCTACTGCAAGTAAACCATTGGCCGTAAAATTTGTCACAACAACATTTGTAATATTATGCACAAGTGGATTAGACTCTCTTACTACTTCTACTACTTTTGCAATTTCTTTTATATTCATTCTTTTCATCTCCTAATTTAGTAATGGGAGATACACAAAAAGACACTTCGCGTATGCAAAGTGCCTGAATATGTGCTTTTACACTCTCCCTACGCTGGCATTATCCAACAGGTTCAAATGGTCAACGACAGATTAGCCGTACTCTCAGTTTGCTTCCGCAAACTCCCATGTGTTTTCTTATTCATCTAATTCAGAGTCTACTCTTATTCTCTTAAAATAACAAGTTACAAGTTTTTGTCATCTTAATATGTAAGTACAAATTGAAAAAACGATAAAAACCCTTTTTTTAGGTGGGAGAGACCATCCGGCCATACATAGAAGCGGTCAAGTCCTCTTTTAGCCCCATGCCAAGTTCAAACAAAATGAGAGCGGGTCACTTTTTGTTCTTCGGAGCAGCGACTTATATATTGAAAAATCAAAATGGATTTATATATATAAAATAGTGATAGGAAATTAAAATCCCTACCACTATCTTTCATATTATTTTAAGCCTTTAGATACTTCTTTCACCATTTCTGATACAGACTCAAGTCCGCCACCAGATAGGTACCAGTAGTTTGCATCTAAATAGATTACATTGTTGTTTTTCGCAGCATTTGTTTTGTTAACAAGTTCATTTTCAACTACTTGCTTCGCAGAAGATTTACCACCAGTAACAACACCGCTATCGATTACGAATAAGTAATCAGGGTTCTTTTCGAGAATATATTCAAATGATACATTATTACCATGAGTAGATGCTTGAATCTCTTTATCCGCAGGAATTACTCCAAATACATCATGGATAATACCAAAACGAGATTCCGGACCATACGCACTTACTTTACCGTCATTTGCTTTAATAACTAAACCTTTTTTGTCACTTTTCGTAGCTTTTTCATTTAATGCTTTTACATCCTTTTCAACTGCTGCAATTTCTTTTTTCGCTTTATCTTCTTTTCCAAAGATTTTTGCTAACATTTCTGTGTTGTCTTTAAATGATTTCATATAATCTTTAGTATCTTGTTCTACATAAATTGTTGGAGCAATTTTTGAGAATTCTTTATATGAATCAGCTTGTCTTGCAGAAATAATAATTAAATCTGGTGCAATTTCGTTAATTTTTTCAAAATCTGGCTCTTTTAAACCACCAACGTTTGTATACTTTTTATCTTTATATTTAGAAAGGTACTCTGGTGTATTCTTTTGTGGTACACCAGTTACTTCAACACCTAATTTATCTAATGTATCTAAGGAACCAAAGTCAAATACGACAACTTTTTTCGGGTTAGTTTTAACTTTCGTTTCTCCTAATTTGTGCTTAATCGTCATCTCTTTTGATTTACTTTCACTCGCTTCTGTCTTCTTCTCAGAAGAAGCGTTATTGCTACATGCTACCGCGACGATAGCAAGCATGAAAGTTAATAGTAGCATCGCTAATTTCTTCACTTCAATCACCTCTATAAATTTTTTAAAATTAATTAAATCGATAGCAAGCTAGTACTATCAAAATAACTTCCTCTTATGAAAAATAAATACAAATATTATTTCCCGCTATTTCTTCAATATGAATATCCATATCATAAATATCCTTCAAAACAATCGGGTCAATGATTTCATTTGTTGCTCCCTCTTTCATTACTTTTCCATCTTTTAAAGCAACAATATAATCAGAGTAACAAGAAGCAAAGTTAATATCATGGATTACAATTACAACTGTTTTACCCAGTTCTTCAACTAAGCGTCTTAGCACTTTCATAATTTGTACGGAATGCTTCATATCTAAGTTGTTCAATGGCTCATCTAGCAAAATATATTCTGTATTTTGAGCAATAACCATAGCGATATATGCCCTTTGCCGCTGCCCACCACTAAGCTGATCTAAGTACTTATATTGAATATCTTCAAGCTCCATATAGTTAATGGCTTCCTCGATATGATTCCAATCTTCTTCGGACAGATTTCCTTGTGAATACGGAAATCTCCCAAAACTAACTAATTCCCGAATCGTAAGTCTTAAATTGATATGATTCGTTTGCTTTAAAATAGAGATTTTTTTGGCAAGCTCATTACTCTTCCATTCGCCAATTTCTTTATCCTCTATATAGATTTCACCAGCATCTTTTTGTAACAGCCTACTCATCATAGAAAGAACCGTACTTTTTCCAGCTCCATTCGGTCCGATAAAAGATGTGATTTTACCTTTTTCTATTTTAATAGAAACATCTTCAACAACATTGTTATTTCCATATTGCTTTGATATATTTCTTACTTCTACCATGCCTTGCTCTCCTTTAATAGAAGATAGATGAAGTATACTCCACCAACAAAATTCACAATAACGCTTAAAGTTGTATTAAATTCAAACAACCTTTCAACAATTAATTGTCCCCCTACTAGGGCAATAATACTAATAAAGATAGAACCTGCTATTAAATATTTGTGCCTGTATGTACGTAAACATTCACGCGCAACGTTTACTACAAGTAATCCTAAAAATGTAATTGGTCCAACTAGCGCTGTAGAAATAGAAACTAGAATTGCAATTACAATTAAAAGCTTTTTCACAACTTTATCGTAATCTACACCTAAATTAATAGCCTCTTCTCTTCCTAGCGATAGTACATCTAATAACTTCAGTTCTTTATATACGTAAGCGAGAACTAATAGAATCCCAATGATAGACGTTACAAGTAACTCTGTTCTCACGTTATTTACACTTGCAAACATTTTCCCTTGTACAATTTGAAACTCATTTGGATCAATGAGTACTTGCATAAAAGAGGATAAACTTTGAAAGAACGTTCCAAATATTAATCCAATTAACAATAAGAAATAAATATTGTTTCCTTCTCTCTTAAAGAGAAATTTATAAAGGAACAGTGAAAAAATAACCATTAAGCTTACTGATACAAGAAAATTAACATTTGTATTCATCATTGTGATATGTTTTGAACCGAATACAAACACTACAAATGTTTGCATAAACATATAAAGTGAATCTAGACCGATAATGCTTGGTGTTAAAATACGGTTGTTACTAATTGTTTGAAAAATCATAGACGAAAACGCAATTGCTCCGCCCGTTATGACCATTGCCAACAATTTCTTACCTCTTCTTGGCAATGCATAATCTAATGTATTCATATTTAAGTTAATAAATAAAAATATCCCCATGGCTACAACTGATGCAATGGCAAGCACTGCCAACATTTTTTTATGACTTGTTTGTTTTCTATGCTGCATATGCGTTTCTCCTCACCAATAAATAAAGGAAGATTCCGCTTCCGATTACTCCCACTGTAAGACCAATAGAAATCTCGTACGGATAAATAACGACGCGGCCAAGTATATCGCAAGCAAGTACAAAGACCGCTCCTAGTAAAGCAGTATGAGGTAAACTATTCTTTAAATTATCTCCACGATAAATAGAAACAATATTCGGAATAATAAGCCCTAGAAATGGAATCATACCAACAGTCAAAACAACTAATGCGGAGATTAAAGAAACGATAATTAGTCCGATATTTAGCACTCGGTTGTAATTCATCCCTAAGTTGGCCGCAAAATCTTCACCCATTCCAGCAACTGTAAATCGATTTGCATATAAGAAGGCGATAATGACAAGTGGGATACTTAAATATAAAATTTCATATCTTCCTTTCATCACCATTGAAAAATCCCCTTGTAGCCATGCAGAAATGTTCTGAATTAGGTCGTATTTATAAGCAAAGAATGTCGTTATAGAGCTGATAATGTTTCCAAACATAATTCCCACAAGCGGGATAAAAATCGCATCCTTAAACTTAATTCTCTTCAAAATTTGCATAAATAAAAATGTACCAGCTAATGCAAAGACAAATGCAACAAACATTTTTTCAAGCGGGCTCGCTGTCGTGAATAGCATCAATGAAACTAAAACCCCTAGCTTTGCACTATCCATTGTCCCCGCAGTTGTCGGGGATACAAATTTATTTCTGCTAAGTTGCTGCATAATTAAACCACTTATACTTAAGCTAACACCAGCAACAATAATACTGATTAGACGTGGTAATCTACTAATAAATACAATTTGCATTTTTTCTTGATTCCAGTGCAAAATATCTGCTAGATTAACCTCTTTTACACCGATAAAAATAGACACAATTGATAAAACAATAAGCATGATAAACAAATATCTCTTTTTCATAATTTCTTCATGGTGCAGATTATGTTCTGTCGCCATCATTTGATTTCATACAGATTATAATCCTATCATTTTATCCCCCTTTGTCTATTTATAAGATAATAGAAAAGAAAATGATTCTCTTTATCAATTAAAGGTATACTTTATACTTTCAATCTGACGTTTTGGCAATAATTAGATCACCCTCTTAATGATAATGAAATTCATTAACAATGTCAATGAATTCCATTATTGTTTATATCGCTTTTTTATTCATATTAGGAAACTTATTATATCTATAGAATTAATAAAAAGCCCAACTTCCCTTTGAGATTAGAAAAATTGCACTTTCTTCTTTTTCTTTTGAACCAAATTTCAATTTTGCCAAAACTTCCGCTAACGCAGGATTACGCGGCTCATCATCTTGATTTTATTGTTTCATATACTTCGCAACATCGCGTTTTGATACTTTTCCGCCTTGTGAAATAATGGTTTGTCCTTTTAAAAAAGGACAAAGATATCCTAATATTTTGTTATATCCGAAATACTAAAATTTTCACCCTCTTAACTAGTCAAAGATATAGAGTATTTAATTCATAACAAAAGGTTAGAATCTTCGGCATAACTGAATCCGCAAAGGATGTATGCTATATTTAACTTACGGAAACTTGAAAGGATGTTTTAAATATGGCAAAAAGTGTTGTAATTGCTGAAAAACCTTCTGTTGCACGTGATATTGCACGTGTATTGAAGTGTGATAAAAAAGGAAATGGTTATCTTGAAGGTAATAAATATATCGTTACTTGGGCTTTGGGGCATCTTGTTACATTAGCAGACCCAGAAAGCTATGATGTGAAATACAAAAAGTGGAATCTAGAAGATCTGCCAATGCTACCTGAACGTTTGAAATTGACAGTGATTAAGCAAACTGGCAAACAGTTTAATGCCGTTAAAAGTCAACTGATTAGAAAAGATGTTACTGAAATAATAGTGGCTACAGACGCAGGAAGAGAGGGAGAATTAGTCGCGCGTTGGATTATTGATAAAGTTAAAATTAATAAACCTATCAAGCGTCTATGGATTTCATCTGTTACCGATAAAGCAATCAAAGATGGCTTCGCAAACTTAAAGCCAGGTAAAGCATATGAAAATTTATACGCTTCAGCTGTCGCACGTTCGGAGGCTGACTGGTATATCGGGCTTAATGCAACACGTGCATTAACTACTCGATTTAATGCTCAACTAAACTGTGGTCGTGTACAAACACCTACTGTGGCTATCATTGCAGGTCGTGAAGACGAAATTAAAAACTTTAAAGCTCAAACATACTACGGAATTGAAGCTCAAACAACAGATAAGTTAAAGCTAACTTGGCAAGATGGGAAAGGCAATGGTCGTAGTTTTGATAAAGAGAAAATCGATACGATTGTGAAAAAACTCGATAAACAAAATGCCACTGTCACGGAAATTGAGAAAAAGCAGAAAAAATCATTCGCTCCTGGTCTTTATGATTTAACTGAGCTACAACGTGATGCGAATAAAATCTTTGGTTACTCTGCAAAAGAAACATTAAACATTATGCAAAAATTATATGAGCAACATAAAGTACTCACTTACCCTCGTACAGATTCGCGCTATATTTCATCTGATATCGTCGGAACACTTCCAGAGCGTCTAAAAGCGTGTGGAGTAGGAGAATACCGTCCTTTAGCTCATAAAATTTTAAATAAGCCTATAAAATCCACTAAAGCATTTGTTGATGATAGTAAAGTAAGCGATCATCACGCAATCATCCCAACGGAAAGCTATGTGAATTTCTCAGCTTTCACAGATAAAGAACGCAAAATTTATGATTTAGTGGTAAAACGTTTCTTAGCAGTTTTATTCCCAGCCTTTGAATATGAACAACTAACATTACGCACGAAAATTGCTGATGAAACGTTTGTTGCACGTGGCAAAACGATTTTACATTCTGGTTGGAAAGAAGTATATGAAAACCGCTTTGAAGATGACGATGCAGTTGAAGATTTAAAAGAGCAAATTTTACCTCGCATTGAAAAAGGCGATACATTAAGCGTAAAACTAATTGCTCAAACATCAGGTCAAACAAAACCACCTGCACGCTTTAATGAAGCAACGTTACTTTCAGCAATGGAAAACCCTACAAAATACATGGATACGCAAAATAAACAACTTGCTGATACGTTAAAATCAACTGGTGGATTAGGTACTGTGGCTACACGAGCTGACATTATTGACAAACTATTTAATTCATTCTTGATTGAAAAACGTGGTAAAGATATTCACATTACATCAAAAGGTCGCCAGTTACTTGATTTAGTACCGGAAGAACTAAAATCTCCTACACTAACTGCTGAATGGGAACAAAAACTTGAAGCTATCGCAAAAGGTAAATTAAAAAAAGAAATTTTCATTTCCGAGATGAAAAACTATACAAAAGAAATCGTTGCTGAAATTAAATCAAGCGATAAAAAGTATAAGCATGAAAACATTTCAACAAAAACTTGTCCAGACTGTGGCAAACCGATGCTTGAAGTAAACGGCAAAAAAGGTAAAATGCTTGTATGCCAAGACCGCGAATGTGGTCATCGTAAAAATGTATCCCGTACGACAAATGCAAGATGCCCTCAATGTAAGAAAAAGCTAGAACTTCGCGGTGAAGGAGATGGGCAAATCTTCGCATGTAAATGTGGATATCGTGAGAAGCTTTCTACATTCCAAGAGCGCCGCAAGAAAGAATCAGGAAATAAAGCAGATAAACGCTACGTGCAAAAATATATGAAGCAGCAACAAAAAGAAGAAGAAGAGCCATTAAATAACGCACTAGCAGAAGCATTAAAAAAGTTAAAATTTGAATAAAAAAAGTTCCTACCGCTCTCGGTAGGAACTTTTTTTAATGAATAATTTTACTTCCTTTTGCATTCTCAACAAATTTCTCACTCGACTTGTTAATCGGTGTTTTCAGTACCAATGCAAGTACAAGCATGATTACCACAAAGACACTTAACACGAGAAGATCTCTTATCACAATATCCCAAAGCATTCCGCCCACTGTTTCACGAATCACGCTAATTGCATATGTGAACGGTAAGAACGGATATATCGATTGGAAGAATTTTGGAAGCATTTGAATTGGGAATGTTCCGCCTGATCCAGCTACTTGTAGTACGAGTAAAATGATTGCCATCGATTTCCCAATGTTTCCGAAAACAGAAACGAGTGAATACACGATACAAACAAAGACTCCACCAATGAATAAGCTGAATAGAACAAACCAAAACTTATCAACTACATACGTACCAAGTAAGAAAATATCTCCCATCGATACGATAAACGCCTGTGCAAGACCTATCGTTAAGAATGTTAAAAAGCGTCCGAAGTAAATCTCATGACTCTTATAATTTGCCCCTGGCTCATGTACTTCTACTGTTAATAATGAAACCATTAAAAGTGCCCCTACCCATAATGCAAGCACTGTATAGAATGGTGACATCCCCGAACCGTAGTTTGGCATCGCAAATAATTTATTTTCTTTTAATTTTACTGGATTTGCAAAGTAATCACTTTGCTGTTCAACATCATTTTTCAATAACTTGATGATATCTTTTATATCTTCTTCCGATTCAAATTTACGAATTTTATCTGCTAATTCTTTAATCTTTTTCTCAGTAGCTGGCATTTCTGCTTTAATATCTTCAACTTTCTTCGTACCTTCTACTAAGCCTTTTGATGAATCTTCAAGCAATTTTTTAACATCTGGAAGACTTTTATTTGCTTCACCTAGAATTTTAGCAGTATCTTTTGACATTTGCTTTGTACGTTCAATTGCCGTATTAAAGCTCGGAACGATTTCAGAATCATATCTTGCTAAAATGTCGCCTAATTGTGCTGAAGTACTTTTTGATACTTGGTTAATACTTTCAATTACATCTTTTGCTGGCTGCTGTCCTTTATCAATCGCAGCAATTCCTTTATTCGTTAAATCCATCCCTTTTTGAAGATCAGCTTTTACTTTGTTTAGCTTATCAATCTGATTGTTAACATTTTTATCGCTATTAACATCACCTAAAATCTTATTCAAATCATTTAAGACAGGTATCATATCGTCAATCATATTTATAGTTGCTTGAAATTGACCATTTAAGCTGTTTAAAGCTGTTTTCGTAGTAGCTAATCCATTAATACCTTTATTTTGTAAATCTTCTTTTGCCTTTTTGAAATCTTCTACTGTATTTCCTGCCTGATTTTTCAACTGCTCTGCCGTGCTCACTGCTTTTTGGAAATCAGTTACAAAAGTTTCGTTATAATCTTTTTCAGCTTGATTAATTAAATCATTTGTTGCATTTAATTTTTGATTAACAGCATCTCTCACATCTTGTTTTACTTCTTGACCTGTACTAATTAACTCTCCAACATGCTTAATTCTATTATTTACATCTTGCATAGAATCTCTAATAGCTGTTAAATGTTCTTTTCTGTTCTTAAAGAAATCTCGCCCGAATTTAGTTGGTGCTTTCCCTTCTAAATTAGCCATGGTATCAATCAGAGAAGACACATTATTAATATCAGTCTGAAAATTATTAGAGACGGTCTCTACATTTTTCTTTGCTATCTCTGGATCAATCTTTCCATTTTGTAACCCAGCCATAACACTTTGTGCATATGCAGTTCCCACACGCGCGGAGTTAAAAACATTGTTCACAGTTTGATTAATACCGTTCGCTATATTTTTATATCCCTCTGTATTAACTTGTGGAAGATCTGGGAGGGCTATATTTAAATCAAACCCTGGATGCATTAAGAAGTCTGTAGCCGTCGCTGCACCATCCATTCCTTTTTTCAATACCGTTAAGTTATTTTTCATAACGTCAGGCGCATTTTCTAAAGTTTGACCATTTCTTGCAAAGAATGCATCCAAATCTTTCGTCATTTGTTGTCCATCACGAATCACATTTTCTACTGTCGGTAATGTATCTTGTGCAGTCTTCACAAGCCCTTGCGCTCTACCAGCATCATCTAACGCTGTATCCACAAGTTTATACATTTCTGGGAACTCTGCTTCTAACTTAAACACAAGATCTTTTACTTTTTCAATACTTGGTAAGTTTGTTTCTAAATCGATTCCAAGGTCATTGAAGATTTCAAAGATCTCACCGTTTGCTGTTTTAACGAAGTTTTTACTGATTTCTTCTGTTATACCTGATGCACCTTTCGCTGTAATTTTCGGTGCAATGGCATTAACCTTTTCATTCACAAAATAATCAAGTTCTGGCTTTTGCGGATTATCGCTAATTACCGTTGCAATTTTTTCAGAGAAATCTTTCGGAATCGTAATACTTGCATAATAATCCCCGTGTTCTACTCCATAAATTGCTTGCTTTTCATCAACGAATTTCCATCCCATATTTTTATTCTGTTTGAGCGAATCTACAATTTCATTCCCGATGTTAATATCTTTTCCCCGTAAATTTGATCCAGCATCTTGGTTGGAAACTGCAATTGGAACATCTTTCGTGTTCCCATATGGATCCCAGGAAGCTTTAATGTTAAACCATGCATATAACGATGGCAAAATCATAAGTCCTAATACAATTACAATCGCAGCCCAATGTTTGGCTACATTCCGTAAGTCTGTCGTATAAATACGCCATATCTGTTTCATATAAGCTATCACCTAATTATATATTTTTCCTTCTTTAGAAAATGATGCATGCATTTTGCAATTATATCATTTTCCTCATCGTGGATTAAACGAAAATGTACTATTTTTCCAAACAAAACACTTCACTTACTTCATTATATAACGAAGTCGATAAAGTATTCATACAAAATGACCAAATCGGTTTTACATTCAGTAATAACAAATATATAGGAAATGTCATAAAAAATACAAGTATTTTATCTTGGAAATACTTGTATTCACAAAAAAAATCCTCATAGCGCTTACATTGCTATGAGGATTTCTTCTATTATTATATATCTAATTGAACTTCTACTCCGAAATGATCTGAAATAATATTTCGATTTATACCATTGAAAATGACCTTTGAAGAAATAACTGTTTTTGGTTTGTTACTTAAAATAAGATCAATTCGTAAATTTTGCTTATTTTCATCCCAACCAGCAATTTTTCCTTGTACAGTTGTTCCTTCATCTTTTTTAAAAGCTAGTTCATATGTGTCATAAAGCCCTTTTTGCATGAGATAATCGTATCCTTCTCCTTGTAAACGGGCATTATTATTAAAATCGCCCATTAAAATTGAAAGTTCGTTTTCATTCACATGCTGCGTTAAACAATCCACTTGGCCTTGAAACGTTTCTTCCTCATCATTCCACCACCCAAGGTGACATGAATAAAACGTCATATTCTTTCCTTTATAAGAAACTGTTGCACTTACAATTTTACGTGCTTTCCAATAAGAAGTATCCTTACTTTCTGATACAAAGAAAGAATCTTGTTTCACAATAGGATGTTTCGTTATGATAGCTGAACCTTCTTCATATATGTCATAACCAATATGCGAGTAATCCCAAACAATATTGTAATTTCCTGAACCCAACTTCTCAAGCTCTGCAAGTAATACAAGGCCAAAGTTATCCTTTTTCTTATTACCGCATACATTTTGAGCTTTTATAGACTGACTAACCTCTTGCAAGGCAATAACATCGTAACCTTCCTCTTGAATCGTTTTAGCAAGATGTCTTATTTTTCCTATTTGATTCTCTTCTTGCCAAGAGTGGCAGTTTAAAGTGAGTAATTTCATTTATTATGCACCTAACATATCTTGGATGTCTGATTTCAACACATCAGCTTTCGGACCATATACTGCTTGAACACCTTTGTCTTTTACAATGAGACCTAAAGCACCGTTTTGCTTCCATTGTGCCTCTGGTGCAACAGCTTCTAAATTTTTCACTGTTACACGTAAACGTGTCATACAAGCATCTACATCCGCAATATTATCTTTTCCACCTAAAAGTTCAATAACCTTTGTTGCTAATGAACCCTCTTTTACATTCGTTGTGCCTTCTTCTGATTCATCTTCATTATCAATATAGTTCCCTGCACGACCTGGCGTTGGTAAATTGAATTTTTTAATTAAGAAATTGAATAATGTAAAGTTTAAACCGAAGAATACCGCTGACACAACAACAAAGTTAATTAAATCTCTTGTTAACCCCGCATTTATCATCATTGGTGTACGTGTAATTAACTCAATAAATCCAAATGCATGAACGCGTAAGTTAATTAAATCCGCTAATGCAAATGCAAGTCCTGTTGTAATCGCGTATACAATATATAATACTGGTGCAATAAACATGAACATGAATTCAATTGGTTCCGTTACACCTGTTAAAAATACTGCTAATGCTGCAGATAAGAACATTGGTTTATATTTTGCACGTTTATCTTTATCGACATTACGGAACATCGCAAATGCAATACCAATTAATGATGCAGTTGAACCAATAACTTGCCCAACTTTGAAACGAGCTGGAACAACATTATTTAATAAATCGTTATATGCTTTTGTATCCCCATTCGCTAACAAGTTATTTAAATCAGTAATCCATGCAAGCCATAATGGGTCTTGTCCCGCAACAACCTGACCAACTTTTGCTCCAGTTAACATCGTGTATGTTCCACCAAGCTCCGTATAGTTCATAGGAATCGTTAACATATGATGTAATCCGAACGGTAATAGTAAACGCTCTAATGTCCCGTATACAAATGGTGCAACAATTGGTGCACTATCTTTAGATGCTGCGATCCAGCGACCAAACTCATTTAATCCGCTTTGGATAAATGGCCATAAAAGTGATAAAGCAATCGCAGTAACTGTAGACCATACAATTACAACAAATGGTACAAATCGTTTTCCGTTAAAGAACGCTAATGCTTGTGGTAATTTATTATAGTTATAGTATTTATTATATAAGGTAGCTCCTAAGAACCCTGTAATAATCCCTACGAATACTCCCATGTTCAATGCTGGTGCACCAAGTACAGAAGTGAAATAATCCTTTACAAGTAAATCTCCTGCTAATAATGAAGAAACTTTCGCTTTTGAATCCGTTAACATTTCAGCGTTAACACCAAATATAGCTCCCGTAATTCGGTTCGTTAAGACGAATGCTAACAGTGCTGCGAATGCACCACCTGCCCGGTCTTTCGCCCAAGATCCCCCAATTGCTACTGCAAATAAAATATGCAAGTTTGTAATAATTGCCCAACCGATGTCTTCCATTACTCTAGCAATTGTATGTACTGCATTTACATCCCCAGCAGACATACCAATTAGCTTACCGATGGAAATCATTAAGCCAGCAGCTGGCATAACAGCTACAACAACTAGCAATGCTTTCCCGAACTTCTGCCAAAAATCAAAAGACGTAATTTTCATCTGTTTTTTCCTCCTCTTTATTTATAAAATCCCTAATAATATAGATAATAATTTCTTTTTGCTTACGAAAACGATACCTTTTTTAACGCAAACGTTTTCATAAATCTATTTTAATAAAAGCGTTTTCATATTGCAATATAAATTTATTATTTTTCATAAAAAAAGATGCTACGAGAGCATCTTTTTTTATTAAGAAATACGATAAACCCTTGTTTCATAAGGTTTTAAAGTAATTGTAGTACATTTATTATGTTCCGCTACTTCATAGTTATTTAAAAGCAAACGTTTGCGTTCTAAAGAGAATGTATCCTCATTATACACAGCATTTTCTTTAGATATATTACTAATCACAACAACTTTTTCATCATTTAACGTACGCGTATACGCATAAACCTGCGGATCATTCTCTAAAATCAAATCATATGTGCCATAATTAAATACATCATGCTCTTTTTTTAGTGCAATCATCTTTTTATAGAAATTAAAAATAGAACTAGCCTCTACTTGCTGCTTTTGAACATTAATTTCTTTATAATTTGGATTCATTCCAAACCACGGTTTCCCTGTTGTAAAACCAGCGTTTTCTTCATCATTCCATTGCATTGGTGTACGTGAATTATCACGACAAGATGCCCAAATAATTTCCATCATTTCTTGATGTGATACGCCTTCTGCAATTTTCTCGCGATATAAATTCTTAATTGCTACGTCATCATAATCTTCAATATTTCGGAATTGAACATTTGTCATACCAATTTCTTGTCCTTGATAAATAAACGGTGTTCCGTGCATAAAGAAGTACATTGCTCCTAAAGCTGTTGCACTTTCACGCCAATACTGTTTATCATCTCCCCACGTAGAAACAATCCGTGGTTTATCATGATTTTCAATATACAACGCATTCCATCCCTTATTTTCTAAACCTTTTTGCCACTTCGTTAACACCTTTTTCAGTTCCACAACATCAAGTTCCTTTTTCTTTTCTGCATCCCATAAACTTAAATGCTCAAACTGAAATACCATATTAAATTTACCGTTTTCTTCTCCAACCCACAGATCAGCATCTTCAACTTTGACACCATTGGCTTCTCCAACAGTCATAATATCGTATTTTGAAAATGTATTCTCCTTCAACTCTTCTAAAAGTGGTTGAATTCCATTTACATTCATATGTTTATCAAAAGAAGGCACATACTTTAATCCTTTTGGATTTGGCATGTCTTTTAGGCCTTCTTCTTTTTTGATATGACTGATTGCATCTACACGGAAACCATCAATTCCTTTATCTAGCCACCAGTTTACAGTATCATATAAAACTTCACGGACCTGTGCATTCTCCCAGTTTAAATCTGGTTGTTTACGTGAGAATATGTGTAAGAAATATTGATCTGTTACTTCATCATATTCCCAAGCAGAACCGCTAAAGATACTTTCCCAATTATTTGGCTCTTCTCCATCCTTACCATCGCGCCAAATATACCAATCACGTTTTGGATTATCTTTAGACGAACGCGATTCAATAAACCAAGGATGTTCATCACTCGTGTGATTAATAACTAAATCAATAATGAGCTTCATACCACGTTTATGCACTTCATCTAGTAATTCATCAAAATCAGCCATTGTACCAAATTCATCCATAATGTCTTGATAGTCACTAATATCATAACCATTATCATCATTCGGTGATTTATACATTGGACAAATCCAAATTACATCGATACCTAAATCCTTTAAATAATCAAGTTTTGTAATAATACCTTGTAAATCTCCAATACCATCACCATTGGAATCCATAAAGCTACGTGGATAAATTTGATAAGCGACAGCTTCTTTCCACCATGTTTTATTCATAATAATTCTCTCCTTTTGCATCCATCTTAAAAATTTATGCAAACGTTTTCGTAACACTATCATAACAAAATATAGAGAGTTTGCAATGAGAAATTTCATCTTATTACTAAATATCTACTTTTCTTTAAGAAACAATACTCCATTTCATTAACCTTACATATTTTTATGGTGTACATACTTGGTGGGAATTTCTCACTCCCCTTTATCATTAATAAAGTGAAACTTTAATCAGTGGGGGATTCTTCATCCCCCACTGATTATTAGCCCTCACCAATCGGGCTTTTACGGACAGTTGGTTCCCTGAATTTTGATGTATGGGTCTTAATTACAAATAAAAAATCATCCAATTTATGCCCGATTATTCGCAACATTTTGGATGACTAAAGTTTACTTTTCTTTTTCATTTCTAATTCTTTCTCCTAATAACAAACCTCATTTTCATAAACTAATTATCTGTCTTATGATTTTTATTTAATGACCGCAATTTAATATTTGGTGCTTTATTTTTCACTACGACGTCATCATAAACAACTGGAACTTGAAACTCAAATTGCTTTGTTTCATGTCGCTGTAGGTAAATAGGTGTTGGTACCTGATAACTCTTTAATTTTTGATTTGCATCTTGATATAAAACAAGTTGTAATGCTTGTGAATGATTGCGATAATTTTTTAAAGTGACGACGCAATTTTGTTCAAAATTATCCCCCTTTTTCTCCATCGTACATTGGCTATCCTCTTTTTTGTATTCAATTGCCTCTAGTCCTTTTTTCCCTGTGTAATGCCATGTTTTATCAAGAGTTTGAAGTATTTCATTTAAAGTAAATGGCATTATGATAATCAAGACACTCATACACACTACTTTTATGTTATTTAGCTTTTTTAACCAATTAGAATCCTTCTTTTCTAACCACTTTATAAGAAATAGAAAAGAAATTGCTTGTAATGCAAAAGAACAAATCCAGATATTCGAAATCTTATACCCCATATAAATATATGTATCTACTGGAATCCCGTATGCGTGAAATAATTTTTCTCCAATTAATTCATTATCATTTGGCATTTTTATTAATAGTAATACTCCGACACTGTAAAAAATGGCTACTAATCGATCATATTCAATCCGAATCATTCTTTCTCCCTTCTCCTTTGTTTTTTATTATCGATTTTAGCTAACATTATCGGAATATACAATCTTTTTATAGGGAATAACATAAAAAAGTTCCTTATAAATATATAAAGAACTCTATTAATATACAATATGAAGTTTTCACATCGAAATTTCCTCAAAGTACGTTGGATTATGTATAGTAATTTTTTTACCTAGAACCGTAACAATACTATCATTTTTCAATTGTTTTAATACACCGCTAACAGTCTCTCGAGATGTTCCAGATATCTTTGAAATTTCAATTGTTGTAAGTGGACATGCGATTACAATTTCCTCACCATCTTGTTCTCCTAAATCATTCATTAAATAATTTAATGTCTGGATAACACGATCTTGTGCATTTGGGATTGTAATATTTTGCACCCGATTTTCGTTAATTTTTAATATAGAGGATAACTGCTGAACAACGTACATTAGCTGTGTCCGACTTGCTTTTACCATATCTTCAAAAATCACTGTAGGAATATAGTAAACATCCACATCTGTCATTGCCTCCGCTGTATAATTATATGCATTGTCTGTAAACATACCACCATAAGGAAAAATAGAAAGTCGCTTTACATAGTCTTCATATAATAAATTCCCGTTTTGATTTACTCGCTCTAACTTTACAAAACCATCTAGCATAAAATAAATTCTTTCTCTTGAATCACCTTCTAAAAATAAAAACTGACCTTTCTTATAAGTTCGCCAATAAACAAACTCTGATAGGCTTTTTAATTTTGTATCTGTTACATGAGAAAATAATTCAAACTGCTTCAAGTCTTTAACTACGTTCCGTCTGTTCATAAAATTCCTTCTCTCTTGCTATATATCGGAGTGAAACATCGAGAAAGCGTATTCAATTTTATTTTATCACACTTAACCTACACAGCTTTTTCTTATCATGAATACTTTATGAACATTTTTCCTAAAAATTAACAAACAAAAAGAATGAAGTTACTAACCCCATTCTTTTTGAAATTACTAGTAATAGAAGAGCTATGTTTATACACAAGCATATACGTCCTGCTTAGAAATAATCGTACCAGCTTTTTCTTCTAATGCTTCATATACTTTTTCTAATGAAGTAATAATTGTTTTTCGCTTTGGATCTGCATTTGCAAAACTAATAGCAGCTTCAATTTTTGGAAGCATACTACCTGCTGCAAATTGTTTCTCCTGTATATACCCTTCTAATTCATCGACTGTAACAGCCTCTAATCTCTTTTGATTAGGCTGATTAAAATGCACATAAACATAATCAACTGCCGTTAAAATCACAAGTGTATCAGCATCTACTAGTTCTGCTAACTTTTGAGCTGCAAAGTCCTTATCAATGACAGCTTCAGTACCTTTTAACCCTTCCTCAGAGTCAATAACGGGGATTCCTCCACCTCCAACAGCAATAACTATATTTCCATCCTCTACTAATGAATTGATTATTTTATGCTCATGAATACTTACAGGCTTTGGTGATGGAACAACGCGTCTCCATCCTCTTCCTGCATCCTCTTTAAATACAGCTTTTGTTTCTTCCATTAACTTTCTTGCTTCTTCTTCTGTGTAGAAAGGCCCAATTGGTTTTGTTGGATTTTTAAATGCCTCATCCTTTTCATCCACGACAACACGTGTTATAACCGTGGCTACTTCTTTTTTTATTTTACGCTTTTTCAAAGCCTTCTCAATTGCATTTTCCATCCAATATCCGATCATCCCTTGGCTCATTGCACCACAAGTATCTAACGGCATTGCCGGTGTTTTTTCCGTATCTGCTGCTTTTTGTTGCAATAAAATATTACCTACTTGCGGGCCATTTCCATGTGCAATAACAATATCAACGTTATTTTCCATAATTTTAACAAGTTGTTCTGCTGTTCTTTCTAATGCTTCTTGCTGCGCCTCGGCAGTGGCATTTCCAGATTGTATAGCATTTCCCCCTAGTGCAACTACGATTTTTCTTCGTTTCATATTTCAACCCTCCAATTGATTTCATTTTCACAAAATTTTATAAAGTGATACTCCCTGTAATTAATCCGTAAATCGCAAAAAATGCTAAGGCACCAATAGCTACAGAGGATGCCAGTTCCACACGAGTAAATATTTGTTTTGGATTCGTTTGCTTTTGAACATTGTAAAAGATGAAAATACCAGGTGCATATAATGTCATTGTTAGTAATAAGTAATCTAAGCCAGCTGCATACACTAACCAAATTCCATAAATACTTGCTACCAAACCAATGATTATATTTTTTGTTCGATCTTTTTCTTTAGATTGTAAACTGTGCTTAAATTGATAGAATGCTGAAAAAGCATACGGAATTAAAATAGCAGAGGACGCGAGAGAAAATGCAAAATTATATGCTTGATCTGAAACAACAAATGTTAATAAGAAAACTTGAATTAAACCATTTGTTATCCATAATGAATTTATAGGAGCTTTGTTTTTGTTTTCTTTCGCAAACCACTTTGGAAACACTCCGTCTTTAGCAGCTAAATACGGAATTTCAGATGCGAGTAGCGTCCATCCTAACCAAGCACCTAATACAGAAATGACTAAACCTAAGTTAATAAAAATAGCGCCCCATTTTCCGACAACGCTTTCAAATAAATACGCCATAGATGGATTTTTCAAATTAGCAACATCAGCTTGTTGCATAAGACCAAGAGATAGTAATGTAAGTAGGATATAAATGATGAGTGTACCAATTAATCCGATGACTGTTGCTTTCCCCACATCGCTTCGGCTTTTCGCACGACTTGATAAGACAACAGCCCCTTCTACACCAATAAATACCCAAAGAGTTACAAGCATTGTGCTCTTAACTTGACTACCTACTGCTCCCCAAGAAAAGGAACCAGCTTGTCCCCAAAAACCATCTAAGAAAATATCAATATGGAAGGCGAAAATTCCTACAACAATAAAGACAAATACAGGCACTAATTTTGCAATTGTTGTTACTAAATTTACAAGTGCTGCTGATTGTACCCCACGTAAAATTAGCATGTGAACACACCATAGCAATATACTCGCTCCAATAATCGAAGCTACATTTTGTCCACCTTCAAAAACTGGGAAGAAATAACCTAATGAAGAGAATAATAATGTACCGTAAGCTACATTACCAAGCCAAGCAGATAGCCAATATCCCCAGGCACTATTAAATCCCATAAAATTACCAAATCCTGCTTTTGCATAACTAAAAATACCACCATCTAAATCTGGTCTTTTTACAGTTAAATTTTGAAATGATAATCCAAGAGCAATCATCCCAATCCCTGTTATAACCCATCCGATAATAATGGCTCCCGCACCAGCGCCTTTTGCCATATCACTTGCTAAGTTAAATGCTCCACCGCCTATCATGGAACCAACGACAAGAGCTGTTAAAGTAAATAGTCCTAGTTTCTTTTCTTCACCCATTACACTCACCTCTCTTTAATTGCAATAAGAAGAAAACAACAATAGTGAATGATAGTGTCTAAAGGAGGAGAAAGAAGGAAGATTACCTTCCTTCTTTACTCCATATTTCCTAAAGTAGCTGCCATAACCGCTTTAATTGTATGCATTCTATTTTCTGCTTGATCAAATACTTTTGAATGCTTACTACGGAAGACTTCGTCACTTACTTCCATTTCTTTTATTCCATATTTTTCATAAATCTCTTCTCCGTACATTGTTTCCACATCATGAAATGCAGGTAAACAATGTAAGAACATCACATTTTCATTTCCAGTTGCTTTAATCATTTGCATATTTACTTGATAAGGCGTCAATAATTCAATACGTTCAGCAAACTTATCTTCTTCCCCCATAGATACCCATACATCTGTATAAATTACATCCGCATCTGCAACAGCCTCTTGAACATTACTTGTTACCATTACTCGATCATTATATTTTTTTGCTAAGTCAATAACTTCTTGTGCTGGCCATAATGATTCTGGTGTACAAATACGGACTTCCATTCCAACAATTGCACCGCCGACTAATAAGCTATTTGCTACATTGTTCCGCCCGTCCCCAACATAAACGAGCTTAACGTCTTTTAAACGTCCCACATGCTCTCTTATTGTTAATAAATCTGCAAGTGTTTGTGTTGGATGCCACATATCTGTTAAGCCATTCCATACTGGCACACCAGAATTGTTTGCTAAAGATTCTACTGTCGCATGATCGAAACCACGGAATTCAATCCCATCAAACATACGCCCTAAAACTTTTGCTGTATCTTCAACAGATTCTTTTTTTCCGAGCTGAATATCACCTTTACCTAAGTATTCAGGGTTGGCACCTAAATCTGTACAAGCTACTGTAAATGCACACCGTGTACGAGTTGAAGTTTTTTCGAATAAGAGTGCAACATTTTTACCTTCTAAATAACGATGCGGAATACCATTTTTCTTTTTCTCTTTTAATTCTGCTGCTAAATCTAGAAAGTATAATAATTCTTCTTCCGTAAAATCTTTTTCAGCAAGAAAACTTCTTCCTTTTAAGTTTGGTTTAGTCATCAACATGATTCATCCCTACTTTCTCCGTTTTTTATACTAAATATCTTTTCGAACAATCGGCATACTCATGCAACGTGGACCCCCACGACCGCGAGATAATTCCGAGCTGAGTACTTCAATAACTTCTATACCATGCTCACGTAATAAAGCATTAGATACATAGTTGCGATCATATGTAACAACTACTCCTGGCGCAATCGCCAATGTATTAGATCCATCGTTCCATTGTTCACGAGCAGAAGCGATCACATCTCCTCCTCCGCAAGGGATAAGTACTAATTCACTTAAACCTAATACTTCTTTTAAAGCTTCAGTTAAAGATATACGATGGGTAATTTTAAGAGTTTCTTCATCCTTCCCTTTTTCTAATATATATATATTCATATTTCCTTTTGGTCCTTGAATAGCTGGGTGAATTGTAAATTTGTCATAATCGACCATTGTAAACACTGTATCTAAGTGCATAAAAGCACGACATTTTGGAATTTCTATTGCTAGCACTTTTTTAATTTTATTTTGGCGACTAAATAAGTTTTTAGCTAAACGCTCAATTGCTTTAGCTGAAGTACGAGCAGATACCCCAATTGCAATTGTTTCCTCATTTAAAATCAGTTCGTCGCCACCTTCAATCGGAAATTTATAATCACGATCTAACCAAACTGGCACATCATGACTTGCAAATCGTGGATGATGTTTAATGATATATTCCATAAACAATGATTCACGTCTCCGTGCCGGTTCTCTCATTTTGTTAATTGTTAAACCATCACCTATACTAGCTGCTGGATCACGAGTAAAATATAAATTTGGCATTGGATCTAAATAAAATGGATAATGATCTTCCATTAATTCATACAGATGCGTTTTTTTACTAGTTTCAATTTCGTTTTTCCGCACGCCACCCATAATTTTTTGAATCAATTCTTCATTTGAAAAGGAAAGTAAATATTCTTTTAAAGTTTGATGTGCAACATTTACGTCAGTCTGTCCTTCTTTTAAAATACGATCAACAAATTCTTCACGAAGTTTTTTATCAACTAACGCCTCAGCTGCTAGTTTTTCTAAATAAAGAACTTCAACACCCCGATTGCGTAATGTTTGTGCAAAATAATCATGTTCTTTTTGAATAATTGGTAAATATGGGATATCGTCAAATAATAATTGTTGCAAATAATCTGGCGTTAAATTTTCCACTTCTTTACCAGGACGTTTTAATAAAACCGTTTGTAATTCCCCAATTTCTGAAGTAACATGTATCGGATGTTTCATTTGTTGTACCTCCTTTTAAATTTGTTTGATGTCTACAAATACATAATAAACGGTACGTACTTCCTTCTTTGTGAAAGCGCTAACATTTCCAAGTGGAATATTTCACAATTTATTTTTTAAAATAATATATATTTGTATTTTTATAAGGTTTTTTGCTCCATATTTTGCAAAACAGCTATATATTACGTATATATAATGAATAACCCTTTACTAATTCATATTAAAATTTCAAAAAAAGATCCTATTTCTAATAAAAATTAGAAATAGGATCTTCACTTACATAATCAATTTCAATCTTTCTTCTAGAACCTTCCTATCCGATTGTGATCGAGAAATCACAAGGCACGTATCATTTCCACATATACATCCTACTTTTTCTTTCCAATCTAAAGAATCCAATAATACACCAATAACATGGGCATTTCCCGGTAATGTTTTAATGATTGTTAATTGCTCTACACAATCAATTTTCACAACAACTTCTTTTATTTTTTTCTTTAATTTCATATCCGTTTGTAAACTGTCTTCTGAAAAAATCTTATATATTGTTAATCCACTTGCAGAGGTTACCTTTATTAAATTTAATTCACGAATATCTCGTGAAATCGTTGCTTGTGTAACTACTACACCATGTTCCTCTAACAATTCTACTAATTTCTCTTGTGTATCTATTTCACACTCTCTTATCAATTGTTTAATTAGCCGTTGTCTTTTCTCCTTTTTCATAAAAGACATCCTTTCGAATATTATAACTTTATTATATCTTGCTATAATTTCCATTCGAAAGAGATAAAGGTAAATGTTGCGGAAACGTTCATAGTTTATAATTATCCCTCTTATATGATTTCATCCTGGACTATGTCCTGCACGTACTTGAGAAAGGGGACTTCTGTTTGAGTACTGCTAAAAATTTCTATAGTATCTAGTATGGCAACACTAAATACATACTGCTGAATACACATCCATATGTTTCTAATTTTAATTAAATTTCCTAGAAAAATATACTAACATTTTAATCAGCCTATTCATTCTTCATATACATACTATTTATAATTCAAACACTCTTAAACAAGCTTTCTCATACAATAATAAGAACCAATCTCATATGGAAAGGAACAATATAATGAAAAAAACAAAATTAACAGGGCGCATTGTAACTCCAGAAGATCCTGAATATGATGTAGCTCGCATAAACTTAAATTTAAGTCTTCCAAAGCTCCCCTGCATAATTGTCTTCTGTCAAAATACTCAAGATGTATGCAATGCCTTGAAGTGGGCACGTGAACGTCATATACCATTTCGTGTACGAAGTGGTCGCCATAACTATGAAAACTTTTCCCTTGTGAATCGTGGACTTATTATTGATGTAAGTGAAATGAATCGAATTATAGTCCAGCAGGACAGCTTAACAGCAACCATTGAGGCTGGAGCAGACCTTGGTGCTGTTTATAAAGAGCTGTGGAAATATGGCGTCACATTACCAGCTGGCACCAGCGCCAGCGTTGGAATTGTTGGATTAACACTTGGTGGTGGCATTGGTATGTTATCACGCTTATTTGGATTAACTTGTGATCAACTATTAGAAATAGACATGGTGCAAGCAGTTGGTAAAAAAGGGGCAAGATTTATTCGTGCCAGCGAAAGAGAAAACGCTGATTTATTTTGGGCATGCTGCGGCGGTGGCGGTGGGAACTTCGGAATTGTTACATCTTTAACATTTCGTGTTCACCCCATTCAAAACGTCTCGATTTTTTCACTCACTTGGGAATGGAAAGACTTTATTACCGCATTTCAAGCTTGGCAAAACTGGGCACCTTATATAGATGAGCGTCTTACTTCATCTATTGAATTATTTTCTAAACAGAGAAATAAAATTGAAGTAAAAGGAGAATTTGTTGGTCATCCTTCGGAACTCCTCGATTTACTGGCACCTGTATTACAAGCTGGAACTCCTTCTCTGTTCATAGAAGAAGTTCCTTATATACAAGCAGTTGAATTCTTTAATAGTGGTAACTTCCCAGAAAAATTCAAACGTTCTGGTTCTTATGTATATAAGACAATTCCGCTTAAAGGGATTCAAGTTCTAAAGCATTTTCTTAGTCATGCTCCAAATTCTTCAGCGAGCGTTTGGCATCAATCACTCGTAGGAGCTGTAGAAGACATTGCTCCAAGTGAAACAGCTTATTTCCATCGAAAAGCAATTATTGCTCAAGAATACCTTACATCTTGGAAATGCGACAATGAGGAACAACAAAATATACGTTGGATTAAAGATTTACGAAATGCTATGGCACCTTATACATTAGGTGATTATGTCAATTGGCCTGATATTGATATTACAGATTGGCAAAACACTTACTATGGCACAAACTTTACAAGGTTACGTAAAGTAAAAACAGTATATGACCCTTGTAATGTTTTTCGATTCCCACAAAGCATCCCTCCCTTCCATAAATAAAATATAAATTCCTCTCACTTTTTTATTTTCTTCAAAGCCTCTTTTTATCACCTTACTAACCGAATCATCTTCCTAATTTCACGTCCTCTAGACAATGTTTTTCGCAAAAAATAAAGGGTTTTGGCACTTTATGACTAATAACAAAAATAAGGGGAAACATTTGTAAAATACAAATTTGACTGGGGGATTGGTATGATTCAAGTTCAAAATCTAGTAAAGTCATTTGGTTCATTAGACGTTTTAAAAGGGATCAATTTAGAAGTAAAAGAAAAAGAAGTTGTTGTTTTAATTGGCGCGAGCGGCTCAGGAAAAAGCACTTTACTTCGTTGTCTCAACTTTTTAGAAATGTACGATGAAGGAGAAATTCACTTACAAGGGAAACGAATTAATCCTAAAAGTACAAACTTAAATAAAGTCCGCGAAAATGTTGGAATGGTATTTCAACATTTTAACCTCTTTCCACATATGACCTCATTAGAAAACATCATAGAAGCACCTATTCATGTAAAAAAAATGGACAAAACAAAAGCGAAAGAAATTGGAACCGACCTATTACAAAAGGTTGGATTACAAGACAAAGCAAACGTGACACCTCACCTTTTATCTGGTGGACAAAAACAACGTGTTGCGATCGCACGCGCACTTGCAATGAATCCTAAAATCATGCTATTTGATGAACCTACATCTGCTCTTGATCCTGAACTTGTTGGAGAAGTACTCCAAGTTATGAAAGAGCTTGCTGGTGAAGGAATGACAATGGTAATCGTCACCCATGAAATGAACTTTGCACGGGATGTAGCAGATCGCGTCATTTTTATGGATAATGGACAAATTGTAGAGGATGCACCACCAGAACATTTTTTTTCAGCACCGTCAAATGAGAGAGCAAAACAGTTTTTACGAAACATTTTATAGAGAGGGACTTCTCTCCCCACGAATACTTAAACCATTAAAACTCATACGGGTGGCCTAATTGCCCCACCCATGGAAACTTTCCATAGCAATTAAGATACGGCTGTTTACCCCGTATGTGCAGGATGAATATATAGGAGGGGTTTTGATGAGAAAGAAAATACTTACTGCTTTTGCAGCAATTACACTATGTGTATCCTTCGTCCTTGGAGCCTGTAGTAAGGAAACTTCAACAAATGAAGGGAAAGAGTTTCGCTACGCAATGAGCGGCTTATATAAACCTTTTAATTTCAAAGAAAATGACGGAAAACTAGTTGGTTTTGATGTCGAAATTGGTGAGGCACTCGCAAAAAAAATGGGAATGAAGCCTGTTCCAGTTACAAATCCTTGGGAAACATTGATTCAAGGTCTAAAAGCAAAAAAATATGACGTCATATTAGGAAGTATGGCAATTACAGAAGACCGCCTAAAAGCCGTTAATTTTACGAATCCATACTATCGCTCTGGTGCACAAATTTTCGTAGCTAAAAAGAACAATTCCATTTCTTCAGTAGAAGACTTAAAAGGAAAAAAAATCGGTGTTGTAAAATCTAGTACATTTAAAAAACTTGTGGAAAAACATACAGATCAAATCACAGAATACGACAGTGACATTACAGCTCTTATGGATTTGGAACCAGGCCGAGTAGATGCTGTTATTACGGATCAAATGGTTGGTCTTCGTATGATAAAAGAAGGAAAATCAAATATAAAAGAAGCTGGAAAACCATTAAATCTTGAGGAAATGGGAATTGCAATTCGCAAGGATGATAAAGAGATGGTGAAGAAAGTAAACAAAGCATTAGAGGAAATTATTAAAGATGGCACATATGAAAAAATCAGTAAAAAATGGTTTGGAAAAAATATTCTTGGAGAAGAGGAAAAGACAAAATAAAATGATTTACCCTTCTAAAAAACAAATCATTTTTAATCCATAAGCGATGCCCCACCTCAGCCGTGGGGTATTTGCATCTATTTCCTAAAATAAATTCTATATTGAGGTGACGTTGATGATTGAAATTTTCATATCTACATATCCAACATTTCTAAAAGCAATTGTCATGACTTTACAATTAACATTAACTTCATTATTACTTGGTTCATTAATCGGACTTCTATTCGCCTTTTTTCGTATTTCCAATAATAAAATTTTAAATAGTATTGCACACATATATATTGCTGTTATCCGAGGCACACCATTAATCGTTCAAATCATGATTCTTTATTTCGGCATTACGTCTATTATCGTTCTGTCTCCATTTTGGGCTGGTGCCATTGCTTTAGCAATTCATAACGGTGCATATATTACAGAAATTTTCCGTGGCTCCATTCAATCGGTCGATCGCGGCCAATTAGAAGCGGCTCGTTCTTTAGGAATGTCCTATCCACTCGCTATGCGCCGTATCATTTTACCACAAGCATTTCGATTATCAATCCCTCCGCTCGGAAACCAATTTGTCATTGGATTAAAAGATTCTTCCCTTGTCGCATACGTAGGAATGTCTGAGCTTTGGGGATCCGGTTTATCTATAGCTGCTGGAAACTTTAAGCAACTTGAAACATACATTGTTGTTAGTGCCTATTATCTTGTACTCGTCCTTTTGTTTACTTACCTCGTAAATCTCTTAGAGAAAAAACTTCAGCGTAAACAAAGTAATTCTATACAAGTAAATAAAGAGAAAGAAAAAGCAGTCTCTTTATAGGAAGAATTGTAGCAACCCTTTCATCTATTAGATTGAAAAAGGAATCAATGAAAAGTTACTATTACATGCAAAAAAACAATCAAAATACAAACTAAAAAAAGCAAGCTACTTTTTAGGTAGCTTGCTTTTTTAGTTAAAGGGTTCTAAATAATCTATTCCAGAATCATGGATTCACTTTTTTGATAGTTTCCTGTGCTTCTATATGCTCCTCACGATATGCAATATTATCAGGGTCTAACCCATTCCCTAAAGAACCATAGAAATGTTCCCTATGAGGATCAACTAATTCACTGCCTTGATAATATACGCGAGGTGTGTTCCAAAGTGCTGCCATTGCTTTCGTCATCGGCATTTCATGATAACGCTCCGGCCACATTTCTTTAATTTTTTCTTTTACTAATGGGTAATACTTAGAACTCATAGCAGGGAACAAATGATGTTCCGTATGATATGAGAAGTTAAAATGCAAAACATCAACCCAGCGCGGCACTGTTACAGATAAACAGTTAGCTAATGGATCATTTACGGGAACAATTGGATTTAAACGGTGATTTGTTGCAATATAGCCCATTACAATAAAGTTTGCAATGAGTAATGGAATCACATAAGCAAACAACCACTTCGTAGGCCCCATAATAAATAGCAAACTAATCCAAACCGTCCATGGCAAAAGAAGTTGAAGCCATACAGACTTCTGATTCGATGACTTAAATTCTTTTATAAAATGAAAGAACATACGAGTTGAATGTATTGTAAATTGAATTGTTAGTGACAGAAAACTGAAGAAAGAACGCACATGCAAGGGCATACGATACACCCATCTTAAAAATTTACTCTTCTTCATCTTTTCAAGTGTTGGCCACGCATCAGGGTCATGTTCTTCATGCTGTGTATGAACATGGTGCGTCGCATTGTGCCATTTTCTCCACAATTTCGGTCCTGTAGATAATGGCATAAATGCAATTGCCCCTAAAAAATCACGAAGCCATGCTTTTCTTACAACTGTTCCGTGCAAGATTTCATGTCCTAAAAATCCAAGTGAAGCAAAACATAACCCTAGAACAATTGCAATTCCAAGATTTGCCCACACATTCAAATCGAATAAACCAATCGCTATTAACCCAGCTACCGCCACAAGTAAATAAGCCAGTCCACCAAACAAACGAGTTGGAACTGGTTTAAATGCTTTTTTTGGCAAATGCGGCGATACACGTGCTGCATACCATCCAAACGTATGAAGCTCCTTCATCCTTTTGCCCCTTTCTTATGCCGCGCTTACGCAACTTGCATAAATCAATTCTTGTTTCCAGATTGATAATACTAGTTAATTACAAAAAGCATTTATAATAAGTAAATCATACTCACTCTATCGTCACTCATTTTCGCTTTTATTATCAATGAAAAACATTTCTCTTTTTACTCTTTATCAACCTTTCCACATGATGAATCATATCAATAGACTTTCCATATTGTCAATAACTTTTATGACCTAGTAATAAAATGTGGTTATATTTTTATAATAATATTTTATTTCACCAAAGGAAAAGCATAGGTTTTATAAGCTTTTATCCATTATATATATAAATACTTTCACATATAAGAAAGTCTGCTTCACTCAAGAAAAGCTTATATATGAACATCAATAATTCTTTATAGAATCGACTGTCATTTAAAATAACCTTATAAAGGAATACTCATTTTTATTATATTAGAATAATATTTATGTTTTGTAAATATTTAAAACTCATTCTTAATTTCTTCTGTTCACTGTACAGTATCTCCTTCTCCTAGATTGAAAATAAGCTACATGAATTTTATATAAATTGGAAAAAATAAGTAGTAAATTATTTTAAAACAGGAGGGACATACGATGACAAACAATTCATTTCCCCAATTTCCAGAACCGTACTGGCGCGATTCTACTTCATTCCCTATTTTCCCCAAGCTATCAGAAAATATAAAAACAGAAGTTGCAATTATTGGTGCTGGAATTACAGGCATCACAACTGCTTATTTACTTGCAAAAGAGGGCATGAAAGTTGTTTTAATCGATTCCGGAAATATTTTAAATGGAACGACAGGCCATACGACTGCAAAAATCACAGCACAACACGATCTCATTTATGATGAGCTCATTGATCATTTTGGAGCTGATCAAGCGCGCCTATACTATGAGGCAAACGAAAAAGCATTGCAATTTATAAAAGAAACAGTCCGAACAAATAACATTGATTGTGACTTTACTGAAGAGGACGCCTACTTATATACAACTTACAATGACGGATTACGGAAATTAACAAAAGAATATGAAGCTTATAAAAAACTAAATATTCCTTGTGACTATGTAGAGTCCATTCCACTTCCTATCTCAGTTCAGGGAGCACTTGTTATGAAAAAACAAGCACAGTTCCATCCTCTTCATTATTTAAAGAACCTTGTTGAACAGTTTATTGAAGCAGGCGGAACAATCTATGAGCAAACCACTGCAATCGATATCGAGAAAGGATTCTATCCGCAAGTCATTACAAAAGATGGCCATCGTATTACATGTGGATATGTCGTCTCCTGTTCTCATTTTCCTTTCTATGATGCAAATAGCTTTTTCTTCACAAGAATGTATGCAGAACGTTCCTACGTTCTAGCTATAAAAGCAAAAAAAGATTATCCCGGAGGCATGTATTTAAGCATAGATACTCCTACACGCTCCTTACGTTACACAACAGTAAATGGAGAAAAAATTATTCTTGTTGGGGGTGAAAGTCATAAAACAGGACAAGGAATCAATACAATGCTTCATTATGAAGCATTGCACTCTTTCGCAGAAGAAACATTTGGAATAGATGCAATCCCTTACAGATGGTCAGCACAAGACTTAATTACCCTAGATAAACTACCTTACATCGGCCATATTAATGAAAATAATCCAAATATATTCGTTGCAACAGGTTATCGAAAATGGGGGATGACAACAGGAACTGCTGCAGCTCAACTACTAAAGGACTCTATTACAAAAATAGATAACCCGTATAAAGAACTCTTTGCCCCATCACGATTTCATGCAGATCCAGATATACAAACATTTGTTTCTCAAAACCTTGATGTGGCAAAACATTTGATCGAAGGCAAGTTAGAATTTGCTCTGCGTAAACCAGAAGATCTTGAAAATGGTGAAGGTGCCGTTGTAAGAGTACATGGAAAACGTGCAGGCGCTTATAAAGACAAAGAAGGAAATTTGCATATTGTTGATACGACCTGTACACACCTTGGCTGTGAAGTAGAATGGAATAGCGGTGATTGTACGTGGGATTGTCCTTGTCATGGATCACGCTTTTCAATTGAAGGAGATGTAATTGAGGGGCCGGCAGATAAGCCGTTAAAACGGGTTGATGGAGAATAAAGTTAACTAAAACAAACAGAGCACCAATCTACTGGTGCTCTTTCTCAAATAACATATCCCGAAACAAGCCATTCAACCTCTCAACCTCAATGCCCTTTCCCTTTTCAATACCTTTCACATACTCTTGATAATACTTTATCTGCCCCTCTAAAAATTCATTTAATACGATAATCTTCGGACCAGCGTCTAACTCAACACCATCCTTTTTCTTTAGTAGTAAATCTTCAATTTCATCAAAAAGCTCTTGTTCTAGCGACAATTCAGTAATGAATCGTTCAAATTCTACAGGCGGCAATGTCCCTTTCTCTTCTAACCATTTGCAAGCTAAAATAGGGCGCAATACATAGAAGTACTTTTTCAACTTCACGCTCTCTCCTTGTAGAAATTCACGATAGTTTTTTGAAGCCATATGTAAGTAGTGATACATCGTTGCTTTAGGATCAAAATCATTTTCGCTCATTTTCTGTAGACGCTCTGGAAGATCAGAGTTCTTAGAATAAAAGATTGGAGAACGGATCCATTCTAATAGTGCTGGATTTGATTTTGCAAATAACTGCAGAGCTTTTCTAATATCCCAACCGCTTATGTCTAAAGCATCACTAATTGGATACTCAATCACATCACGTTTTTCATTAATAGATAAATACCAGTCTACTGAATGAATGTATACAAATCTAACATCATAATCACTATCTTTCGACTGAAATCCCCATGCACGACTTCCAGATTCGACAGCAAATAAAATTTTCACATTGTTCTCTTTTTCAATTTTCTGTAATTCTAATTGAATTTTATCCCTCATATATATCATCCTCATTTTCTGATCATTTCCCTGGAAATTCGACAAATATAATCTACTTATTATTGGCGTGCTATTCTACTTTTAACATCAATATCTCAGTAACTCTATAGTATGTATCATAACTAAATTTAAAAGGAAGCTGCTAGGCCTTCCCTGGCAGCTCTATAAACATTTCATTTTTGTTGCTCGCTAACAAGCTTTGCAATTCGCTCAAACTCACCCTGAATTTCATTTTTATACATATCTACTTTTGTAAAATCCATCGCAGCAATATAAATCCGTTCTAATTTATCTCGAACTGCTTTTGCCTTCGCTAAGAACGACATTGCTTCACTCATTTTTGTTTTGTATTGAATGGAAACATCCCGAATTTCTGTTGCATATTTTTCATCCGTTCCTGGCATAACGATGAGATCATACATATCAATAATCTCATCACCTTCTCGCTCTGGAAAATATTCATGTGGCGCGGTGCTGTCAAAGATCGCAAAACCTAATTCTCTTACAATAATCATATCTAGGCTATTTGGATCAAAGCCGCAATGATATACTTCAACTTCAAATCCTTTCTCTTCCGCTGCCTCAGCTAATTTTTTTAGCATCGTTGATTTTCCTGAACCCGGGCGCCCTTTTATAAAATAACGATGCGGAATATCTTCTGTTAAATTTGGAACGAAATCAACCGCCCCTTTTGGTGTTGCTGCCCCTAAGAAACGGTGCTTTACCACCGCTTGTTTTCCTTTGTTATCTGCAAATAACTTTTGTATAAGCTGGCTTGTTAATTCATTCGCTTTTTGAAAATCAATATTATTAATATAAACTCTCTCCCAATCATCATGTATAGCTAACGCCTCTTTAAAACAAGCATACGCTGATTGAAATGCACCACTCGCTTCAGAAATATAATGTGTAATTTCACCTTTATGTTTTCGTAATTTCTCTGAATCCCATGCAACTCCTAAGTTCACGTATTCCTCTACAACTCCAGGTGTTTTTGGCTCAATGACATGTGGTGCTGTTCCATCTACAATTCCTACTTTTAATTTTGGAATAATAATACCATCGATGGATTTATTATCAGAAGAACAATGTAACAGTTCAATATCATATCCTCTTCCAACCCACTCAAGCCCAATTGCTTTCATCAATGAGGATTTCCCTGTCCCTGGACCACCTTTCAAAATGAAAAGTCTTTCCAATCCCCTTACATTTTCCTCATATAAACTATAAAAACCTCTCGCGGTATTTCCTCCAGCATAATAATTTAGAATTTTCCCTGTCACTGCCCTCACTCCTTTATAGCAGTCTACTTACATAAGTTACAATATGCACGACGCTTCAATTGGGTGAATACCTATTTTTTATTCTTGCAACAAAAAAGCAGAGATCATCATTGACCTCTGCTTCGATATTTTCGATTTAAATTAAGAAAAAACTGTTCAATCCGAGGACGAACCCATGCAAAATAATCTTTATCTTTCTTTTTCTTACAAATAATTTCTTTTCCATCAACCATTCCGACAAGCTCTAGTTCCAACAATTGCCTCGTAAATTCTAGAATATTCACTTCTTCTTTTGGATACTCTTCCTTTAGCTTTTCTTCAATTTCTCCCAATAAAAATCCGTCACGCATCATTGCAAGTGCATCAATCCAAAGTGGCGGCATTTCATATTTTTCTCCTGTAATTGTATCCTTTACAATATAATTCTTTTGATCTTTTCGAAATTGAATAGTGTGTAAACATACGGTCGAATTTAATGTTAGTTCCATCGTACCACCTCTGTCATAATATCAGCATAGAAAAAAGGATGCATGTGCACCCCTCTTTTTTAATTCACATAAAACCCAATTCAATATAAACATTCATACAAGTAAAAACTACAAACCGGTACATGAGTAATAAAACTACATGTCGATATTTTCCTCCATTATAAACTAAGTTTTTTATAAAAAAAAGCATTCTTGAAGCTTTTTATAAAATGTTTATATTTACACAACAAGAGCACTTTTCTGAAAAGTACTCTTGTCTTTAAATTCTATATAGTTGGCAATGTCACTTCTACTTTTGTCCCTGTGCCAATGTTACTTTTGAATTGAATCATCCCTTGATGTTCTTCAATAATTTTATTTGTAATGATTAAACCAAGACCAGTTCCATTTTCCTTTGTCGTATAAACAGACTTTCCAAGTCTCTCTATTCTTTCGCTATCCATACCGCATCTCTCATCTTGAATGCAAATAAACAATTTTTCTTCTATCGTTTTATAGGCAGAAATTCTCAAATCTCCCCATACATCATCGATTCAATCCCATTTTTCACAAGATTTAATAAGACTTGCTTTAATTGCTTTTCATCACCCTTTATATCAGGTAAAGCCTCATCTACTTGTATATGTATTTTTACAGCGTACTGCATTGCATAACTTTCCATCAAATGAACAACATATAACAGAACTTTTTGCATATCACACAATTGATACATTGTTGGTTTCAGCTTTCCAAATAACATTCACTCACTAACAAATCCATCAATTCTCTCAATTTCCTGCAGCATAATATCATAACTAGCATTATCAGCTAGATTGCGCTCTTTTTGAATTTGAGTAAAGCCCTTTAAAGTCATTTCTATCTAACTTTTACGTCATGTGAAATTTCTAGTAGTATTATCCTATATAAAATGGCTATACTATTTTTATTCTAACTTCCTTTCATACCATAACACTAAAAGAGGGAGTGAACAAACTCCCCCTGTTAACAATTACACAAAATGAAACCTTAATCAGTGGAAGCCTCATTCCACACTGATTATTAGTCCTCACCAATCTGGTTTTTACAGTCAGTTGATCCATCACCTAACCTCTTCGCTTTCGCTGAAGTTTGAGGTGGAGGTCTTACTGCCCACAAATGGCGGGATAAATTATATCCACTTCACCCGCTCATGAAGCAATCCATCCGTAAATGAATTATCACCCATCACAAAATCTTTCATATAAACATGTAAATATTCACCATACTTACTTTTTGTATTAAGTAATAATTCCTCAACATAATACACACCTGGTGAAAATATATCTAGCAGTAAACTGGACAAACCAGCATAGATTCCGCAACCAACTTGAAAATAAGTCGCGTTTGTCTTATATTTCTGGAAAACTTCACTACTATTCATTACATTGTACATATATTTTTCATTGTCTTCATAGACAAGTAACACACCAACTAAATCTTCTCCGGCTATTTCTTCCTCTGCTGGATTAAAAACTTTTCGATTCCAATTCCATAATTTATCCACATCATCTAGATTTTTTCGAATTAAATCTGTTGTATATTCATTAATACGATAAAGAAAACCCACTTCCATATCAAATGTTTTACCAAGAATCAGAACTTCTTCATGTGGCATTAGGCAACCATGAAACTCTTTCTCTCCTAATCTCACTTTATATTCCGAAGCATATACATCCTCATAAAAATAGATGGGCCGATGATGACTCACATACATTGGATAACTTAATATTGCTTCATCAAGAAAACGTTCTACCGCCCATGAAGCATAAAGTGTATTAGGTTTTATAAGACTTTGGTCTGCAAAGAAAGAATAATCATGCTCTATAATATAACACGCACGTGGCTTTTTTCCCGGTTGTTCTTTCATAAGCTGTACAACCATCCATTGAACAACACCAGGATTCATTCCCGATCCTATGATAGCTCTTGTATTTGTAAAATTATTTTTTTCCTTTTCAAATCTCGTATAACGTTCTGTAAGCTGAAACCCCTTTAAGCTATCATCCTGATCCACCTGCTCATTCTCCAAAGCTGAATTTACATACGAAATACCTAATTCATTACAACAACTAAGTATACGAATCGTATCTGCTCCGGAAACGTCGATAACTACACCAGCATCCGTTTTCTGTAAATGCTGTTTAAACAGTATTGTATTTTGAAGATCCATTTCATGAAGAAAGAATTTCCCCTTTAAATTCGGAAATAATTCGTCATAATAGCTTTTTTCCTTTTGCTTTATATCAACGAGATGAAACTTTAAATCTTTTATCATAGAATAGATGGGATCATTTATATTCGCCACAGTTTGATTTAAAACTGCCAATACTGCTTTAGCGGCTCCTCCCCCACTACCAAGTAATGTAATTGAAAAAGAATGTCTAAGCTGACTCACCCTGAAAACCCCTTTAATATTTAGTTAGATAATACATAATCTATTCAATTTTGAAAGGATAGCTTGGACATAATAAACATGCTCGTACACATTTTTTATTATAAAAATATACCTTCCTCTCTTACTAATCCATGATTAAATAAATTAAATATTTAATCAGTGAGGAGATGTCTTCATCCCTCACTGATAGTTAGCCCTCACCAATCGGGCTTTTACGGGATAAAAATAGACTCGACCTTTTCTTTTACACACATAAAAGAAAAAGCAAGCCTTCTTAACAAGCTTACGGAAAATGAACCGATTTTACATGTTGAATATTTAAATATACTTTTTCATCACGCGCCTTGATCAATTCAATATGACCATCTTCAATTTTCGTCATCTTCCCAATTTTATTTGAATGTTCGCCTAAATCAAACACCATAATTTTCCTTGCCATTTTGATTAGTTGTTCTTCAAATGTTCTAGCTAGTGTAATATTTAATGGATTAACTGAAAGCTCATTTTTATTGAGGGAATACGGAATTTGATTTTCTTGATAGGGGATTAACCATTTTAGATGTTTTAAAGAAATATATACTGTTTTGTACACAGGGCTATAGAATACTAAATAATCATTCATAACACTTGCAACATAACCATGAATAGGATAACCACCAGCTACATAAATCTCCGTAAAAATCCCTTTAGATGTGCTCAGTACTTTTCGAAGGGAAATTGACGGTGACTCTCTTTTAATAACAGAATCTGTTTCTGGCTTGTGTATTTCGGTCACAAGACTCGCGGTAAATTTATAATATTGAATATGATATAAGGAAATATAGATGTAGTCTTTCCCATCATAAATAACAACAATATCATTGCCTACATCAATTAATAATCCTTTAAACCTTTTCTCGCCAATTAATTTAACATAGATATATTCTCCAATATTTTTGCTTAGTTCGTTCACCTGTATCCTCCTTTCTCCAAAGCGTAACTTCCTCTTTATCTCTCATTCACATGTAGCTAAAAAAGAATAATAGGGGGCTAAAACATGTATGCAAAGTGACACAATGCTCTCTTTCTATCTGTATGAATAGTAGAGGAGGGCATTTAGGCTATAGTAAAATAATAGCAATTGAACAAAAAACATTCACCACTACCTATTCCATACTGCCCCCTCTTATTTATCAAACATTACTCTTCTTCATCTTTAGTAGTTTTAACGATTTGATTTACGTTTTTAATGTGAAAGTTAATAACGTAAATTACCTCATCACGGTTCACTAATGTAACGTATTCTTCATTTACATCACTTAATAAACCTTCTACGCTTTCTGGTCCACCGCGATTAATTTTGACCCATTTATACTTAAGACTACCTAGTATCTCTTGAAACGTTGCACCATCCGCATAGGATTGCTCAATAAAATAAGGATTTAACCCTATCTCTTTTGCCTTTTTTACAACACCCTTTACATGCTTCTGTTGATAATAAATGACCTCTCCTGTATTTCCTTGAAGAACGAGATAATCATCACCTACTGCCAGCAACACACCTGTACGGCTTTCTGGTCCACCAAGGTTTACTTTTACACCTTGATAAACCAAGCTTTTTATTTGATTTTCAGGAAATATATTTTCCAATTTCATCCCTCCTTCCCCTCTTTTGTTATTATTTGGATCGATTATATCGACTTGATTGTCTTGTTGCTCTTGCTCTTGAATATTGAACATATGCTGTCTGATCGGATTTTTGGTTATTTGACTGATAAGCATCTTCTTCTAGTGCTTGCAGACCATAATTCATACTTTTAATATGGAAATGTGGAATCTGTACAACTTCCTCTTTTACAATTAATGTCACATATTCAGAAGAAACATCTTGTAGAATTCCTTCAATCTTTTCTGGACCGCCGCGGTTAATTTTCACCCAACGATACTTTAAATTTTGAAGTAAGCCTTGAAAATCTTCACCTTGTGCAAATGTTGGTAAAACTCCAATGTCTGCAGCAACATCTTTCGCATTTTTTGTAATACTTTTTAGATGTTGAAACTGATAATAGTAAAACGTTCTGTTTTCACTCAATAAAATAAAATGATCCGAATACACTGCGACCACTGTACCTTTTTGAGACTCTGGTCCACCTCGATTCACTCTAACACTCTCTCCAATCAATCCATACAGCAAATCACTACTAATCGTGCTCATGAGAAAACCCCTTTCATTGTTTTATAAGTCGTTTGCACTGATAGTATATGTATCTGTACAGGTTACGTTCTCTATGATTGTCCCATTATATAAAAATATGTTTTTAACACGGGGGTACATCTATCCAATATGTATATCTCTGATGTACAAAAGACTAGCATGGCTTCTATCAATACCCAGCATGTCATTAGCCGCCATTTATGCACACAATTTTACTATTTCATCATAAAAAAATACCGTTTCAAGATACTTATCCTACAGATCTTGAAACAGTATTTATAAAATGAAACTTTACTTAGTGGAGGATTTTTCATCCTCCACTAGTATTAGCCCTCACCAATCGGGCTTTTACGGGCAGTTTATTCTCCACCTAGCTTCTTTACTTTTGTTGAAATTAAAGTGGGAATATTACTGCCCACAAATAGCAGGATAAAAATGATTCTGTATCATTTTTCATAGAGTACTACGCTATAGGCCCATGAGTTTTAATCTTCGTCTTTTACATCCATATCCTCTGGAATTGGCTCATTTAATATTTCTTCTACTAACTGTTTATATTTTTCCATTTGCTCTAAATGCGTATTGAACTGTTCTTTATTCAGCAAATATTGCTCACCGTCATACACGGCTCGAATTCGTTTTTGCTGAACCAATTCTTCAATGTAAGATTCCGGAATATTTAAATATTCTGCCGCTTCTTTTACCGTTATATACAATCGTTTCATTCCCTCATTATTTTTTATGTCTACATTATTATAAAAGATTTTTATAAATAAAATAAAAAGATTTTGTAAATACAAATCAAAAAGCAGGTAGATGCATTCCATATATTGTATAATAATATAGTAAGTATTAAAAAAATATAGATGGCATTTATCCATTTACACAAAGGAGAGTTAAACATATGGCTACTCGTCACATCATTACAATGTTAGAGCAATCATTACAAACTGAAACAACAAATACTGCTTCTCAGCTTTCTAAAGCTTTACCAAAAAGAATCATTGAGCAAACAAAGGCTGCAAATGAAAGCGTAAACTATAATACAATTGGAGAATGGTATAAACATCATTTCATATTTCAACAAGATGATTTCCTTTGGGCTAAATATGCTTACTATGATGCATACTGTGAAGCGTTACAAAACCAGGGACATCTTACAAAACGTGTACGTCACATACTAGAATCTATGGCTAGAAAACACGGGAAACAATATATTGCCTCTGTGCAAAATAAGCAGTTTCCTGATCAGTACGCACAAGGAACAGCATAATTTTCCTTGTCTATAAAAAATATGAACCACAAAAAAAGATTTACAAATCCAACGTTCACGTCTTTTACATGTATTCTCTTCTCAAAATACATGTAAAAGACGTGAACTGAAGAAACCAGTGTAATACAAATGATAAAAAACATAGTAATTATATAAACACCCAGCCTACTTCCTTACTTAATAAAGATTAGGAAAGTAACTGGGTGTTTATCTATTAAAAAGATATTTATTTCAAATCTCTCATAATTCATTTACATATTCTTCTCTATTTATTTCTTTCCACTCTTTAAACTTCTCAACACGACCCATTATTTCATCATTTGCTTAATAATTTCTCGGTTACGCTGCTTGAAAACATCATTATGGGAAGAAACCATTCCATATTCACTCGCATCTGGTTGAATAAATTGTTTTGCTTTATTTACAGCATTTCCAGCATCTTGGAAAGCACCCGCAATTAAATGCAATTTCCCTTCATGCTTTAAAATATCTCCAGCAGCATATAGCCCTTCTATTGAAGATTCACTGTTCGCACTCCCGGCAATAAAATAATTATCAACGATTTCAACATTTAGTTCACTATTTTCCAATAATGTTATATCACGTTCATACCCATGATTAATAATGACTTCGTCAATAGGTAAATGAGAAACTTCACCTGTTTCATGATTCGTTAACTCAATATATTCAATTGCTTCGTGATTATCATCAGCCATCAACTTTGTAATCGACGTATTAAAGAGACAATCCACTGAACTATTCATAAGCTGAGTAACTTGTGCTTCATGACCAGCTAAGGCATCTTTTCTATATGTTAAATAAACCTTTTTCGCAATGGGCTCTAATTCATTTGCCCAATCGATCGCTGAGTTTCCTCCACCTGAAATAATTACAGTCTTATCTTTAAAACCCTTTAAAGATTTGACAGTATAATTTAAATTTGATACTTCAAACCTTTCTGCACCTTCAATTGCTAACTTTTGTGGTTTTAATATTCCACTTCCAGTAGCTACAATAACTGTTTTTGAAAAGTGCTTTTGACCAGAGAAAGTTGTTAGCGCAAAAACTCCCTCTTCATTCCGATTGATTGACTCTACCTTTTCATTCAACACTACTTCCGGATGAAATGTTAACCCTTGCTCCACAAGCTGCTCAATTAACTGCGCTCCAGTAACTGGTGGCAATCCCCCGATATCCCAAATCATTTTCTCAGGATAAACATGTACTTTCCCACCTAACTGTGGTTGAAATTCAATTATTTTTGTTTTCATTTCCCTAAGCCCACTATAAAACGCTGAGTAAAGCCCTGCTGGACCTCCTCCAATCACGGTCACATCAAATAATTCTTCTGGATTCATTTATGTTCACTCCCAGGCATCAAATATAATTGATTATCATTCTCAATAAAATATAACCTTTTCCCTTCAGGTTTTCAATCAAAATAACTATTGACAATAGAAAAATATAAAATTATATTATTAAAGAATCGATATTGATAATCATTATCATTTTGTAAACTATTAACAAATTTGTAGGGAAAATAGCGGCTCGTTTATTTATAGATCCCTCAAGTATTTTATTATAATAAATCTCAATATCAAGATTTATAAGATTCCTTAACTACTAAGTGTAAGACATCTATCCCGTTAGAAAGCTATATACTACATACAATTTTATAAAAAGGAGAAAGAAAAAATGAAAAAGTTATTCATTTCACTTACAGTTCTATTCGTACTCGTTATGAGTGCTTGTAGCAACGGTTCGACAGATAAGAAAAACGATTCAAATGCAAAGGGAAGCAAATCAGAAACAATTACATATCAATCTGAGAATGGTAAAGTTGAAGTTCCTGCAAACCCAAAACGCGTTGTTGTACTATCATCATTCGCAGGTAACGTAATATCTTTAGGTGTAAACCTTGTTGGTGTAGATTCATGGTCTAAAATGAATCCGCGTTTTGAAAAAAAATTGAAAGATGTTACAGAAGTATCTGATGAAAATGTTGAAAAAATTATCGAATTAAATCCAGATTTAATCATTGGTTTATCAAACATTAAAAATATCGATAAGTTAAAAAAAATCGCTCCTACTGTAACATTCACATATGGGAAAGTTGACTACTTAACACAACATTTAGAAATCGGTAAACTACTAAATAAAGAAAAAGAAGCAAAAGCTTGGGTTGATGATTTCAAAAAACGTGCGCAAGCCGCTGGAAAAGATATTAAAACAAAAATTGGTGAAGATACAACCGTTTCTGTTATTGAAAACTTCGACAAACAAATCTATGTATTCGGCGATAACTGGGGCCGTGGAACAGAAATCCTGTATCAAGAAATGAAATTAAAAATGCCGGAAAAAGTAAAAGAAAAAGCGCTAAAAGATGGCTACTATGCACTATCAGCTGAAGTTCTACCTGAGTATGCTGGGGATTACTTAATTATAAGTAAAAACAACGATACGAATAATTCATTCCAAGAAACAGAATCGTACAAAAACATTCCAGCTGTTAAAAACAATAAAGCATTTGAAGTAAACGCGAAAGAATTCTATTTTAATGATCCAATCACATTAGATTTCCAACTAGATTTCTTCAAGAAAAGCTTTCTTGGTAAATAACACAACAATGAGGAATTCTTATTTAAAGAATTCCTCTTCCTTTATTCTATGAAAAGAAAAGATGTGAAACTAATGACAAAAGACAATCTACGTTCCACTTCCTTTGTATACAAGCTCATTTTAGGAATCATTGTGTTCTTTATTATATTTATGGTTGCCATGGTATTTGGCGCAGCAGATACCTCTATAAAGGATGTATGGATAGCGCTGACTTCTAACGTTAATGGAGAAAAGTTCTCCATTATCCGTGAACTTCGCTTCCCACGTGAAATTGCAGCCATTTTTGTTGGAGCTGGGCTCGCTGTTTCTGGTGCGATTATGCAAGGTATAACGCGAAATCCACTCGCTGATCCAGGATTACTCGGGCTAACTGGTGGTGCCAACGCTGCCTTGGCAATTACACTTGCCCTTATTCCTTCTGTAAACTATTTTTATATAATGATTGCTTGTTTTATCGGTGCTGCTATCGGCGCCATTATGGTCTTCGGAATTGGTATGATGAAAAAAGGCGGGCTTTCTCCTCTTCGTATTGTACTTGCTGGCGCCGCGGTTTCAGCATTTTTAGTCGCGATTTCAGAAGGAATCGGGATTTATTTTAAAATCTCACAAGATGTATCCATGTGGACTGCCGGAGGCGTAATCGGAACATCATGGAGCCAATTACAGGTCATTGTTCCAGTTATTTCAATCAGTATATTCATTGCAATCTTATTTTCAAAGAAATTGACGATTCTTAGCTTAAGCGAAGAAGTAGCAATAGGACTCGGTCAAAAAATCATCGTCATTAAAATCATTCTTTTTATCGTTATCATTTTACTTGCCGGTGCTTCTGTTTCACTTGTTGGAAATATGGCATTTATCGGTTTAATGGTACCTCATATGGTCCGCCCTATTGTCGGACCAGACTATCGATTTGTGCTACCGATGTCTGCCATTGCTGGTGCTTCTTTTATGCTATTAGCTGACACACTTGGACGCACAATCAACGCTCCATATGAAACACCAATAGCGGCCATTATCGCAATTGTAGGTTTACCATTCTTCCTATTCATCGTACGTAAAGGAGGAAGGTCGTTCTCATGATTCAACAATCTAAAAAACAACGAGTAATCGTACTTGCCTTACTCCTGCTTATTGCAGCAACCATTACAATTGGAATGGGCCTAGGAGCAGCTTCATTGTCCTATGATAGACTGCTACCTACACTTTTTGGCCAAGGTACATTTAAAGAAGAATTTATTTTATTTTCTCTTCGATTACCACGAATTGTGATTACACTATTAGCTGGTATGGCACTTGCCTTATCAGGAGCTATACTACAAGGTATAACGCGTAATGATCTAGCCGAGCCTGGTATTATCGGTATTAACTCAGGGGCAGGCGTTGCAATTGCCCTTTTCTTTTTATATTTTCCAATAGACGCAGGCTCATTTGTTTACTTGCTACCAATCGTTGGATTTATCGGTGCCTTTATTACAGCCTGTCTCATCTATGGATTTTCATACAGTAAAACTGCTGGGCTTCAACCGATAAGACTGACATTAACAGGAATTGGATTTACGTTCGCTCTTTCCGGAACGATGATTGTACTTATTTCATCTGCTGAACGTGCAAAAGTAGACTTTATCGTAAAATGGATTGCCGGAAACATTTGGGGAGATGACTGGGTTTTTGTTTTCGCACTCCTTCCATGGCTAGCTGTACTCATTCCATTTACTTTCTATAAAGCAAACCGATTAAATCTCCTTGCATTAAATGAGCATGTAGCAATTGGTGTTGGTGTCGCACTCGAAAAAGAACGCCGCTCACTCCTTATAGCAGCCGTTGCATTAGCAGCTTCTGCCGTTTCAGTCACAGGGGGAATCGCCTTTATCGGACTTCTGGCTCCTCACATCGCAAAATCTTTAGTCGGGCCGAGGCATCAATTATTTCTTCCTGTTGCCATTTTAATCGGGGGATGGCTATTGTTACTTGCAGATACAATTGGTCGTCATATTGTAGAGCCAAGTGGAATTCCAGCGGGGATTATGGTCGCTTTGATTGGTGCTCCTTATTTTATGTATTTGTTACTTAAGAAATAAAAATAAAATCCCTTGAGAATCGATTTGTTCTCGAGGGATTTTTTCTATTTACTAATTCTAGTGTTGCCCATACCCATCAAACTTCTTCGCCAATCTTGCCATCTCTTCCTCTGGCAACAATTTTGGCTCTCCAATGCACTTCGTTTGATAATAAATTTGCGCGCAAAATTCAATTTCCTCCGCAACAGTAAACGCCATTTTTATATTGTTCCCACCGGCCATTAAGCCGTGATTAGCAAGTAAAACCGCACGGCGATCAATCATTCCTTCAAAAGCCGCTTCTGCTAGTTCCTTTGTTCCGAATGTTTCATACGGCGCACAACGTACATTCGGCCCTGCGAAAGCAATCAGATAAGATACCGCAGGAAGTTCCCATCCTAATGATGCTATTGTTTTTGCGTAAGGGGAGTGCGTGTGAACAAGTGCGTTGATGTCCTCACGCTTTCTATAATAAATAAGATGCATATCTAGTTCACTAGAAGGCTTTCTATCACCTTCCACAATTTCACCATCTAAATTCAATATAGCTACATCTTCAGGCACTGTTTCAAAATAATCTAAACCACTTGGACTTATTGCAATAAGACCTTGTTCACGATTAAAAATACTAATATTACCGCCAGTCCCCTTTGTTAATCCGCTAGCGATCATTTTCTTTCCATACGCTACAATCTCTTCTCTTTCTTTTTGTAGTAACATATATATACATCCCCCTTGGTGTGAACTCTGTGACGACTAGTTTGCTAGAATAATGGGTGTACCATATTCTTTATAGCTGTTAATACATTCTTGCTGCAGTGGTGTCAACGGTATGAGCTCATCTGTGATAATTTTTGTAATACCCTGTTTATCACAAACCTTATAGAAAGCAACCTTTCCGAGCTTCGTATGATCTGCTAAAACAATGACTTCATTCGATTTACTAAGCATCGCTTGCTTCGCTTCTCCTTCATCAATAGCTGTATCTGTTAAGCCTTCATGAAAACTAAGTGCTTTACTTGAAATAAAAGCTTTATCAATATAAATTGCCTCTAAATACTGTTTCAAAGAAGCTCCCATAACAGATAATGATTTCCCACGTAAAAAGCCACCGAGTACAATGACAACAATCTCTGGCACATCTGCTAGTTCAATCGCAATGCTCAGGTTATTTGTCACAACCGTTACATCTTTGCGATCCTTAATAAGTTTACTTACCTCAAGGGCTGTTGTACTCGCATCAAACGCAACGACATCACCATCTTCAATTAACCTAGCAGCTTCACGTGCGATTGCTAACTTCTCTCTCTTATTACTATTTAGACGCTCTTCCATCGAATATTCATATACCCGCTTTGTTTTTAGTTTTACACCACCGTACATCCGAATGACTTTGCCGTCTTTTTCAAGCTTCTCTAAATCTCTTCTTATTGTCATTAATGATACTTGAAATGCATCGCTTAAATATGAAACTTCCACGTGCTCCCTTTGTTCAAGTATCTCAATGATTTTATTTCTTCTCTCTACCGGTGAATTAGACATGATAATCGGTCCTCTTTTTCGTTATTTTCTTATATGTCTAATATACATAAGCAATTTTCTATATAAACCCATCTTGATTTTTCAACATATAAGTCGCTACTACGAAGAACAAAAGATGATCGCTACTTGTTTTCTCTCTGTTTTCACTTGGCATGAGGCAGGAAGAGGACCTGACCGCTTCTATGCATGGACAGGCGCTCTCTCCCATCTAAAAAGAAAGGTTTTATATCAGTTTTTCAATTTGTACTTATATATTTCATAATTACTAAAATAACTTTCTTAAATTCTCGGTAAATGGAGCCCTAACAATTCCCTTTTCCGTAATAATTGCTGTTACATTCTCATGCGGCGTTACATCAAACGCTGGATTATATACTTTACTTTCTTTTGGAGCTGAATATTGCCCAAAGCGGTTAATCACTTCAGAAGCATCACGCTCCTCGATCGGAATCTCCTTACCTGTTGGTGTTTTTACATCAATTGTCGGAGTCGGTGCTGCAACATAAAATGGAATGTTATAATATTTCGCTAAAATGGATACACCAAGCGTTCCAATTTTATTTGCCACATCACCGTTTGCCGCTACACGATCGCAGCCAACAATAACTGCATCAATTTTCCCTTGTGACATAACCATTGCCGCCATATTATCCGTAATGACTGTTACATCAATCCCAGCTCGCTGCAGTTCTAGTGCCGTTAACGTAGATCCTTGTAATCTAGGACGTGTCTCATCAGAATAAATCTTTAAATCCCATCCCTTTTCTTTCGCTAGGTACATCGGCGCTGTTGCAGTACCATATTTCGTTGTTGCTAAAGCACCTGCATTACAATGCGTTAGTACACCCATGCCATCTTGGAACAATGTTAATGCATATTCCCCAATTTGGCGGTTAATCTCTTCATCTTCTTTATGAATTCCTTTTGCTTCCTCTAATAACCTATTTTTCAAATCAGCGATAGATAAATGGGAATGTTCTTTTGCCGCATTTTCCATTCTCTCAAGTGCCCAAAATAAGTTCACCGCTGTCGGTCGAGATGTCGCTAAGTACGTGCAGACTCTACTTACTTCTTCTATAAATGACTCCACTGAATCTTCGGATGTCTCTTTTACGCCTAAATACACACCGTAAGCTGCTGAAACACCAATCGCCGGCGCCCCGCGTACTTTCATTACTTGAATGGCATCCCATACACCCTCAGCTGTTGTAAAAGATTCATAGACTACCTCATTCGGTAATAGAGTTTGATCTAATAAAACTAAAGCATCATCTTTCCACTGAATTGGTATTAATTGCTCTGTCATCATCTTCTCTCCTTACTTTGCACTATGGACAGACTGCTCTTTTAACGTTTGTAAAAAACTAGCGCCTGTTTTATATTCATTTGCTCGTAAAATAAACTTCTTCGCTGCCTGTAAACAAATCCGTTCTGCTCCCGCCCGAGCTTCATCACTTGAAATCGATGTAATATCTTTCACCTTTGCTAATCCAACAATGCGGCGAATCAACTCTAAACCCGTCACAGCCGCTGTATCCACTAACACAGATTGTAAATACCAACGATCAAAGCCAGTTTCCTTTGCCATAATCTCTGTTACATGCGTGCTCCACGCTTCTAAAAACTTCTTCTTAAACAAATCGATTACATCTATAATCGTAGACTCCAGCCAACTCATATAGGTATCTTTTTCCACTCCATCAACCATCGCTACATCTGCATTCACCCAAGCAAATATTAAATTTGCCATCACATTCCCAACGTCGTATCCCATCGGACCATAGAAAGCAAATTCTGGATCAATGACCTTTGTGGAGTCCTTTCGTACAAACACAGAGCCAGTATGTAAATCACCATGAAGTAGTGCCTGCGCATTCGTCATAAACGAAAACTTAAGCTTCGCTACTTCCATACGAAGTGCTTCATCTCCATATATATGCTCCCGAATCCAACCTTCATTTATCGAAAACAACTCATTGCGCTTGTTATGATCTGTAAATGGCTCCGAGTACACAAGATCCTCTGTAATCTCACATAACTCTGGATTGATATAATTCTTCACAAGTTCCTTTTTCTCTTTAGGATTCATCACTACATCAGATGTTAATAAAAGTGTGTTTACCATGAAAGTAGTTAAATCATCCGCAAGCTTTGGAAACATTTGATGGTTAATCAGTGCCGTCCGTAAAATCGTATGGTCTGATAAATCTTCCATCACACAGCAATTCATCATACTATCAAATAAATACACATCTGGTACAAGCCCAGATGCCAGCTTCCCCTCTAACTGTAAAACGTTTGACTCAATGCGAATTCGATTCGTAGACAACTTAAACTCATCTGAAATACGCGCCGTATCTCCGGCTTGCTTCACAATGACAGAAGTTCCTTTCTCCTTATCCCAAACACGAAACACATAATTTAAATTGCCATCCCCAATTTCCTTGCACTGCAAATCTTTTGCGTTTTCAAACATTGGTAACTTCTCTTTCACATACTCAATAACATTATTAGCTTCCATTAAAAAATACTCTGCGAACTTAGACATGGTTTCTCCCTCCACACTAAATGTAAGCGTTTTCTAAAAGCCGTAAAAATAATAGATTGAAAGTATTTTTTCAATCTATGTTATATGTTCTTTTTGTATCATATTTTGTTTGAAACGAACATCTAGTTTTTATTATAGCTTGTTGGGGATGGGAGTCAATGTTTTCCTATATGAAAATGAGAAGCTACTTTTGTATTTTAAGAGCTTCTTGCTTCCTTTTTATTTAATACGCTTTAACCCCTATCCATCTTACATAATGAGCAAAGTTCAAACATCCTGTACTCCATTGTGTTTTATTTATGGTACGGTTCACCGTATTTAATTCTAAATACTCACTGACATTTACTATTTATCTTTTTACTCCTTCTAGCTTCTCAATCCATAAACCAAAAACCTCTCGTTCCCATTCCGCTCATACACCCCAGGCAATCTAACTTCCTCTTTCAATTCAAATGCCGTTTGATTCTCTAAGAAAAAGATATAATCTTCCGATGGATAATATAAAATAATCTCTATTTCTCTCTCTACTTCCTCCACCGAAAGCAATATATTATTGATTACATTCATAAACACTTGCACTGAAAATGGATTAAAGAAATAAAATCGATTGTCACGCGGATCAATCTCATATTCTTGCGCTAAGCAACATTGAAATTGAATTTTATCTTTACTATTTCTCGATTTCTTCGCATAACGTTCTAAATTTCCCATTGCTTCTTTGTAGAACATCTCGTTCATTTCTATTCCAACAGCTGACGCACCACATGCATGATGAATATAGAAATTCAGCCGGCCTTTTCCGCATCCAAAATCAACAATCCGATCACTGCTTTTCATTTCATATTGATCTAATAATATTTCTAGCCCGCTATATGGCGTTGGTTCATAGCGATGATAATGCAGAGACTCATTGAATCCCTTTTGCTCTCCTACTGTTTTTATATTTAATATCGCATCATAATATTGTTCGTTCATTGATTTTCTCCTATTAAGAAATAATACTTTTTATTATACAACATAGAAAAAAAGCCTGATAAAATCAGGCTTTTACTTTAAACCAATATTATTTTAAAGCTTCCAACACAGTTTGCTTCATTATCTCTACTCCATCGATTATACAAGCGTGATCAAACTTCATATAAGGGTGGTGTAACCCGGGCTTTAAATTTGCCCCTAATCCTAACATAACAGCTTTTAAATGCGGCCTTTTGACCGTATAGTAATGAAAATCATCACTTCCTGTAGTAAAAAGTGGCGGTGTGCATCCGTCTTCTCCGTATATTTCAAGAATTCCTTTCCGCATGAGTTGTTCTGCCTCTTCCGATACCTCTGCCCCAGGTGCAATATCAACCCATTCGTAAGAAATCTTCGTTCCCATTGATTCAGCTGATTGAATGACATGTTCTATCTTGTTCGTTAACTCCTCTAGCAATACATTGCTCTCCGCCCTTACATCTAAACCGAATTGCCCATTTCCTGGAATGATATTTAAATTATCTCCACCAGCTTGGCATTTCGTCATTTTGACAGAGTATGATTTTTGCGGTGAGAGCCAGATGTTTTTTAATCCGATATTAATCATAGAAATAACATCAATTGCGTTCACACCTTGATGTGGTCGTGCCCCATGCGCATCATCCCCATGTATATTCGCTTCTAAAAATCCCGCTGCCCCATGCCAAATAGATGGTGCTGCTTTTTTTAAAGGTAATTCTTCAATTGGTCGTAAATGAACACCAAATAAGAAATCAGCGTCATCCACCGCTCCCTTCTCCACCATCTTTAAAGCACCATTTCCTTTTTCTTCTGCAGGCTGGAAAATAAATCGGACAGTTCCTTTTTGCCAATGCTCATTTTTCAACTGCAAAATAAGTCCCATCGCAATCGTCATATGAGCATCGTGACCACAAGAATGATTTGCTTTAAATTTCCCATCTACTTCTTGCCATAATGCATCCATATCAGCACGAATGGCGATAACTGGTTTCCCGTTCCCCATTTCAGCTATAACTCCAGGGCAATCATCAAATACTTTATATGAAACTCCTTCTTCTTCTAGAAATTTCGTAATATAGGCCGTTGTATTATATTCTTTCCAACTTATTTCAGGATTCTCGTGTAAATGCTGAAAAATTTCGTTTAAACGATCTTGAAGCTCTACTGTTTTCACTTTCCCTTTCTCCTTCCTAAATTCGAAGCAGTTTTCTCATTTATAAAAATCCTATTTCGAAAAACATATTGAATATTCACGCAAATGTCAAGAGATTGTCCCTTCATTTCTTTTGAAATATAATAAGGTAATTAAGATCAGAATTCTGAAAATTCTTTTAAAAAATTACTCATCATTAGTCTAATTAAGAATATATGCAACTTTAAATTTATGATACAAAGGACGTGGATTATACAATGAAAATTACAGCAATTCACCTTTATGCAATCCGTTTACCACTTCGTGATCCATTTATTATCAGCTACGGCACTTACCATGATATGCCTTCTATTATTATAAAAATTGAAACAGATGAAGGTATTGTCGGTTACGGTGAAGGAGTAGCCGATGATCACGTTACAGGCGAAACATGGGAAAGTACCTTTCAAGTTTTAAAACATACATTAGCTCCTGCCTTGCTAGGTGTGAATCCAATGAATATCGAGAAGATACATGACATCATGAATCAAACTATTTATAGTGTTCCTACCGCAAAAGCTGCGATTGATATTGCTTGCTTTGATTTAATTGGGAAAAAGTTAGATCAGCCTGTTTATCAATTGATTGGTGGCCGTTACCATGAAGTGTTTCCAATTACTCATGTTTTAAGTATCGCCTCCCCAGAAGCTATGGCAAAAGAAGCTGCTTCCATGATCAATAAAGGCTTTCGCTCTTTTAAAATGAAAGTCGGAACAGATGTCCAAAAAGATGTTGAGAGAATTGAAGCTGTACGTGAACGAGTAGGGAATGATATCGCAATTCGCGTGGATGTAAACCAAGGCTGGAAAAATAGCGCTACTACGTTAACTGCATTACGCTCACTCGGACACTTGAACATTGATTGGATTGAACAACCAGTTATAGCTGACGATATTAATGCAATGGCCTATATTCGCTCAAAAACAGACCTTCCACTTATGATTGACGAAGGACTAAAAAGTTCACGTGAAATGCGCCAAATTATTCAAATGCAGGCCGCTGATAAAGTGAATATTAAATTAATGAAATGTGGCGGTATATACCCCGCTGTGAAACTCGCTCATCAAGCTGAAATGGCCGGAATTGAATGCCAAGTTGGCTCCATGGTTGAATCATCTGTTGCATCTTCTGCTGGATTCCATGTTGCTTTTTCGAAAAAAATCATCACAAGCGTTGAACTAACAGGACCGTTAAAGTTCACGAAAGATATTGGAGATTTATATTACGACATACCATTTATTCGTCTAAACGAAAATCCAGGATTAGGCGTCGATGTCAATGAAGATATACTAAATGAATTAACCGTTTTTCAAGACGTTGTTCGCTAAAGGAGGACCACCACATGAACATTCTTTATGAAGGAACATTAAAACAAAACGAACAAAGATTCAAGGTCGCACCATTATCTTTCGATCACATCCAGCAAATTTTATCCTTACAAAATGTTGTAATTGAAGCATTAGAAAATACAGATAGCTTGCAACCTCTTACATTAGAAGAATATCAATATATATTAAACGGAAACGGCTTAATAATTGGTGCATTTGTAGATCAAGAGCTGATTGCGTTTCGTGCACTCTTAGTCCCATCTATTGATGACGAACATTTAGGGTTTGATATTGGTTTAACTGAGGATGATTTAGACCGTGTTATTTACCAAGAAATCTCAAATGTTCATCCAAAGTGCCGTGGAAACGGCATGCAGAAAATATTAGCAACAGTGATTATGGAACAATTAACACAAACAGACAGCAAATACGATTACGTTTGTTGTACAGTTGCGCCATTTAATATTCCGAGTTTGAAAGATAAGTTTGCGCAAGGGATGGAGATTGCGACGCTGAAGGAGAAGTATGGCGGGAGTATGCGGTATGTATTTGTGAAGGAATTGCGCAAGGATAAAGAAAGAGATTGGACGGATGTTAAGAACATTTCGATGAGTGATGCTAGCGAACAGCAGGCATTACTTTCAGAGGGTTATCGTGGATATGAGATGGAGAAAGTGGATGAGGCTTTCATTGTGAAATTTGGACGATAATATATATACAAAAAGAACCCTAATTCATTAGGGTTCTACTTTATTTCAAGCCACATATCCAGAGTAATAACTAAACCGTCATTTTCCAACTTGATAACGCTAACCAGTTTTCCATCTCCTTATAATCAGGCATTATCTTCCCAACAAGACGCCAAAAAGATCGATCATGATTTAAATGGACCATATGGCACATTTCATGAACAACTACATAGTCGATCACCCTCTGAGGTGCCATTGCTAGCTTCCAATTAAACGTTAACTGTAGATTTGAATCACAAGTTCCCCATGTACGGTTACTATCTGAAATACGGATTAAACGCGGCTTTGTTTTAAAGTTACTTTGATACGATTTAATACTCTTCTCTACTAACGCTTTACACTGTTTATAATAAAATCGTTTTAAAGCTTGTTGTATTTTCTCATTCTTAAGCTCTTTCACATAAATATGCAGCTTATCTCCTTCAAACACCGCATTATCTTGCTCAATACTTGTATCTTGAGAAATCTGTATCGGGTACGTGTTTCCTAAATACAGAAAGCCCTCTCCTTGATCATAAGCCTTTTCCTGTGACCCAAGCACTCTCTCCTGCATTTCCTTACGTGTTTTCTGAATCCAATCCCATTTCTCCTCTAACAACTGGATTATATATTCAACAGGCGTCCCTTTCGGAGCTTGCACCTCAACATTTCCGTAAGAATCTACAAAAAGACGTACTGATTTTTTCTTCTTGCAATTTATATGAAAATTGATTGTCTCACCTAAATATGTATGTATCATTTCATCACCTAGCGTATTTGTTCTTGTTATTTTTACAAATAAAAAAGAGTAGGCTACAAACTCCCTACTCTATCTATTATATCATTTACTGCTTTATCATAAATGCTACAATACTTATCCCTTATCCTCTATATTTAACAGCTAGTCCCTTTAAGAAATTCCTTGCGTATCTATCGCCGCACTCTTTGTAATTTTTATGACCTTCTTTTCTTAATAGAGCGCTTAATTCTCCTTTTGTTACGATGACTCCTACGTCTTCTAATATATCCAGCATATCTTCACTTGTTAATGATAGTGCTATCTTCAATTTTTTTAGAACGAGATTATTAACACTTCCATTACTCTTTAAAGACATCGCTTGTCTATCCGATTGCCCTGGTTTTGGATCTTGTTTTCCTCTTTTAAAAGTAATCAAACCATTCAAAAACGACTCTAACATAACATTATTGCATTTTATTTCGTAATCATTTTCAACTACATCACTATCATCGTCAACTTCATCATAGTAACTGTTTTTTAATTTTGTCAGCATCTTTCGCACTTCTTCTTTTGTTACTTCAACGCCACCAAGTTTAAACATCTCCACCATATCTATATCTTTTATATCCAGAGCATATCTTACTCTAATTAAAATATCATTATTGCTTATAGCCATTGTTTGTCCTCCTAAAATGTTGGTTATTTATCCAGCAGTCAAAGCGTATCCTCTAACATGCTTTAAACTATCATGTTTAATATAACTTTTTAGTTAATGTCCGCTAAATTAATACTTTAACACTTTACAGACATGTTTTATAGTCTTACCCAAATTAATACTTGTGAAGGTCATACTAAAAAACTCAAGAGGACCTTGAGTCTGAGGAAAGATCCAAATGATTTTTTGATTTATTCTCTTCTCCTTCCTTGCGCCTATAGATCTGGTCTATATTTATTAAACCCTGAGGTACGCTTATAAGACTCTTTCCACCGTTGCGTTAACGAAAAGAAAAAGCAGTACTTTGATCTCTCAAAAACACTGCTCATTTTCTGCTTTAAATTTATTTTAAACTCAACCAAGCCACACACTCCACATATGCAGAGTATATGTGGCAACACAAGGGTGCTGGTGGGTTTATTACATTCTTAAGACCTTTTTCTTTCAGAAAACAGACTTTATCAAAACAAAAGTTGTTGGCTGCAAGGGAACTTGAAACTGAATAAAATAAGCACACGTGAGTTGATGTGAATCATTTTCCCTCTAACTTTTTGAGAGTTACATCATTTCACTGTCCTCTGTCCCATCAACACTCTTTTCAAATTTATCAAGCAATGCACGCACTTCATCTGTTGATTTCGTGCTCATCAATTGATTTCTTAATTCAGCAGCTCCATGGAATCCTTTGACATAAATTTTGAAAAAGCGATGAAGCCCTGTGATTGAACGTGGCAGTACTTCCGCATATTGATCTTGAAGATCAAGCTGTAGTCTTAAAAGATCAAGGTGTTCTTTACTGGTATGCTCTTTCGGCTCTTTTTCAAAAGCAAAAGGATTTTTAAAGATACCTCGTCCGATCATAACGCCATCAATACCATATTTTTCAGCAAGCTGTAGCCCAGTTTGACGGTCAGGAATGTCTCCATTGATTGTTAGTAGCGTATTTGGTGCGATACGGTCACGTAATTTTTTGATTTCGGGAATTAGCTCCCAATGCGCATCTACTTGGCTCATTTCTTCTCTTGTACGTAAATGAATAGAAAGGTTCGCAATATCCTGTTTTAAAATATGCGTTAACCACTCCTCCCACTCATTTAGCTCCTTAAAGCCAAGTCGTGTTTTCACGCTGACAGGCAGTCCGCCCGCTTTTGCTGCTTGAATAAGTTCTGCGGCAACGTCTGGACGCAGAATAAGGCCACTACCTTTTCCTCTTGATGCCACATTCGGTACAGGGCAGCCCATATTAATATCGATGCCTTTAAATCCTAGCTCTGCCATGCCAATACTCATTTGACGGAAATATTCGGGATTATCCCCCCAAATATGTGCCACCATTGGCTGTTCATCTTCTGTAAAAATCAAACGGCCACGCACACTTTTCATACCCTCTGGATGACAATAGCTATCCGAGTTTGTAAACTCTGTGAAAAATACATCCGGTCGACCGGCTTCACTTACTACGTGACGAAAAACAACATCTGTCACATCTTCCATTGGTGCAAGTACAAAAAATGGTCGTGGTAAATCACGCCAAAAATTATCTATCATTTCAAACTCAAATCCTCTCACTATGGATACAACTTCAAACTCTCGGTCAAAAAATATAAAGCCAAATGTTCCACTTCTTTTACACTTATATCATGCTTAATAACTTATTATCAAACACAAGTACATTTGGACATTTATAATTTGTGAAAAACTATCGTGAAAATCGGCAATGTTTATTTTAACTAAAGTCGGTCCTGAATGGTATTTTTATAAACAAAAAAGCAGATGGTATAGATTTTTTCTATATCAACTGCTTTTCTATTATACCAACTCCAACCAAGCCACACACTCCACATGCGTAGTATGCGGGAACATATCCACAGGCTGTACTTCCTGCGTCTTATATCCGCCTTCTTCTAATACTTTTAAGTCACGTGCTAGTGTTGCTGGATTACATGATACATATACAACGCGTTTTGGCTTCATATCGATGATCGTGTTTAATAGTGCCTCATCGCAGCCTTTACGCGGCGGATCGACGACGATTGTATCAGCAATTACGCCTTCTTTATACCAGTTTGGAATGACTACCTCTGCTTCTCCTACTGCAAATTCAGCGTTTGTCATGTTGTTTAATGCAGCATTTCGATTTGCGTCTTCAATTGCTTCTGGGACGATTTCAACGCCGTATACTTTTTTCGCTTTTTGCGCTAGGAATAGCGAGATTGATCCGATTCCGCAGTATGCGTCGATTACTGTTTCATTTCCATCTAATTTTGCATATTCTAATGCTTTGTCATATAGCACTTTCGTTTGTTCTGGGTTTACTTGATAGAAAGAACGTGCTGAGATAGCAAATTTAATATCACCGATAAAATCATAAATATATTCTGATCCATATAGGACTGTTGTTGTGTCTCCGAAAATTACGTTTGTACGTTTCGTGTTTACGTTTTGAACAATTGATTTTACATTTGGGAACTTCGCTGTAATTTCTTCGATGATCGCCTTTTTGTTTGGAAGCTCTGCCGTACGTGTAATGAAGACAAGCATAATTTCCCCTGTTACTTGTCCGTACCTAGCCATTACGTGGCGAAGTGTTCCTTTATGACGTTCTTCGTTGTACGCTGTGATGCCATGCTTTTCACAAATACGTTTTACTTCTTGAATTAATGCATCATTTTCTTCTGCTTGAATTAAGCATGTTTCCATATTAATGATGTCATGTGTTCCTTGGCGATAAAAACCAGCTACAAGCCCGCCTTCACGTTCTCCAATCGGTACTTGTGCTTTGTTTCGATAAACCCACGGATTCTCCATACCAAGAACAGGATGAACTGGTACGTCGTGCAGTCCACCGATGCGCTGCATTACGTCACGCACTTGTTTTTCTTTCGCCTTTAGTTGTCCTTCATATGTTAAGTGCTGAAGCTGACAACCGCCGCATTGGTTGTAAACTGGGCATTTTGCATCTTTACGATATGGACTTTCTGTATGAAGCTTCGTTAAACGGCCAAATGCGAAGTTCTTCTTTACTTTAATAATTTTAATTTGTGCTTCTTCACCTGGTAACCCGTTTTTTACGAAAATAGGATATCCTTTCACTTTCGCAACACCGGCACCATCATGTGTTAAATCTTCAAATACTACATCTATAAACTCGTTCTTTTCAACTGGTGGCGTCATTTTATTACTCATTTTCCGACCTCTCTTTTTCATAACACTGCGTTACATTTTACCATACTCATATGCTCTTTATCCATTGGAAGAAAAAAAGCTATTGACGAATTTTGTTGACTAATGTTACGCTACTAATAATTTAATACGGACGATGTTCCCTCATATATACTTGATAATATGGATCGAGAGTTTCTACCCGGCAACCGAAAATTGCTGGACTATGGGGAAAACTAATGAATATTAGCTTGTTTGTGTATACAAAGACTCATATTGATTAGCTTTCTCTCATAGATGAAAGTGAATCCATATGGGTCTTTTTTTATTTTTCACTTTTCTAAAAGGTCAGACATCTTACGTATGACATAAAACCTCTCCTATTTTAATTATATATATTCATTTTGACTTTTCAGTATATCGTTTAGCTATGAAGAATAAAAAATGGCCTGCTCTTGTTTTCTCTTTTTGGTTTCACTTGGCACGGGGCTAAAAAAGGCTCTGACCGCTTCTATGCTTGATCGGATCCTCTCTTCCATCTAAAAAGAAAGGGTTTTTATGTCGGTTTTTCAAATTGTATTTATATAGTTATATAATGAGCGTTTTATGTAAAAACTTTATACGAACTTCTGAAAGGGGCAACTACATGCAATATGTAATGAGCGTTATCGGCATTCTTGTCGTGTTAGGTTTATGTTTTGCTTTGTCAAACAACAAAAGTAAAATCAACTTCCGTGCAATTGCTATTATGATTGGTTTCCAAATTTTAATTGGTTGGTTTATGTTTGGCACAAAAATTGGTCAACAGATCATCATTTTAATTAGTAAGGTTTTCAACAAACTAATTAAACTTGGTACGACAGGTGTCGATTTTCTCTTTAATGGAATTCAAAGAGACTTTGTCTTTTTCTTAAATGTATTATTAATTATTGTCTTTTTCTCAGCACTACTTTCTATTTTCAGTTATTTAGGTGTTTTACCATTCATCGTTCGAATTGTCGGCGGTGCAATTTCCAAAATTACTGGTTTACCACGCGTTGAATCATTCCATGCGGTAAACTCTGTATTCTTTGGTTCAAGCGAAGCATTAATCGTTATTAAAAATGACCTACAGCATTTTAATAAAAACCGTATGTTCATCATTTGCTGTTCAGCAATGAGCTCCGTTTCAGCTTCTGTTACAGCATCATACGTAATGATGTTAGATGCGAAATACGTACTAGCAGCTCTGCCACTGAACTTATTCTCTAGCTTAATTGTTTGTTCTTTATTAACACCAGTTGATACAAAGAAAGAAGAAGAAACAGTTCAGAAATTCGATAGAAGTCTATTTGGAGACAGCTTTATCGGTGCAATGATTAACGGTGCATTAGATGGTTTAAAAGTAGCCGGTATCGTTGCTGCTTTAATGATCGCCTTTATCGGTGTGATGGAAGTTGTAAACTATGTAATTAGCGCAGCTTCAGGCGCAATGGGCCATGCGATTACACTGCAACAAATCTTCGGTTACATTCTTGCACCATTTGCATTCCTAATGGGTATTCCAGCTCACGATATTATCCCAGCTGGCGGAATCATGGGAACAAAAATTGTTTTAAATGAATTTGTGGCTATTCTTGATTTAAAAGAAGTTGCAAAAACATTATCTCCACGTACAGTTGGAATCGTTACCGTATTCTTAATTAGCTTCGCAAGTATTAGCCAAATCGGTGCGATCGTTGGTACAATTCGTGCCCTTTCCGAAAAACAAGGAAGTGTCGTATCTAAGTTTGGTTGGAAAATGCTATTTGCATCAACACTTGCTTCTATTTTATCCGCTACGATTGCTGGATTATTTATTTAACAATGAATTACCCTATCCTTCCTTCCATTTTGGAATGTTGGGGTGATTTTTTTATGAGCGAAGGTCACCAATCTGCAAATGAAATGTAATCATATGCAATATTGCATACATTTTTCAATACGATTTTTCTTTTTTATATTAAGAAATATATATATACTAGTATTGGCCAGAAGATGTATTCTGTCTGTTTACAGTGAAAGAAATATCCAACAACAAAAACCCAAAAGTAAAAAAAGCGTTTTTAAAGATACCTCCGAAATTAGCTATTTTTCGGAGGTATCTTTTTTCATAAGGCAATCTATAACTACAATTGTTTTTATTTACAAAATTTTATATAAGACAAATTCCATGCAATTGAACTGCATTTTTGTCGAATTCTCCCAAAAGAGATATTCCCCTCTATATTTCATAGTGATATGATAGACAAGGGTATGATTCAAATAGAAATATTTGAATCAATAATCTCTTATAACAAGACAAATAGAGAAATTATTACATATAAGAGACAAAACTAAAAACACAATAGAAGGATGATATTATGAAGAAATATGCATGTATCGCTTTGCTTTCTTCTGCTATTCTCGTAGGTTGTGACACTAGCACTACTAGTGAAAAACAGACAAAAGAAGCAACTTACAAGAGCCAAAAGGAGACGAAAGAAGTACAAGCCAAAGCAGTAGAAATACCTGTAACTCAAGGACTCATTTCATGGGATCCATTTGAATACAATGCAAAGAATACGACACTTTATACAAAGAACTTAAGAGATTCATTTAAGGAAGTGCGTTACAATATTTGGCGTACAGCTGATGGACCTACAAGTAAACAAACCTTTGTATCACAAGAAAAAGCGCGTGATTTTGCTCTCCCATTTTATTTACAATCATTTCATTTAAAACGTGGAGAATTTCAAATTGAAACAGTGGGATTAAAAAATGACAACACTGAAGTTCCTCTAGTGAAATCTACGATTACATTCCAGCAGTATGCACCTTTCCTTATGTACCATGCTATTGAAAAATATCCTGGACCAGGTGATGGCGATTTAGGTTTATATGTACCACCAGAACAATTTGAAAAACATATGCAATATTTAAAAGATAACGGTTATACAATGTTAACGTTTGAACGTTGGGGCGAGGTAAATCGTGTCAATAAACCTGTCTTTGTGACAATGGATGATGGCCGAAAAAATAATATGAACGCTCTTCATATTTTGCAAAAATTAAAAGATGATAAATTCCAACCAGCAGCAACCGAATTCCTCGTTTCAAGTACTATTGATACACCAAATCGTCTTACGACAGATGATATAAAACAAATGCTTGATTCGGGTATTTTTTCCATTCAATCTCATACTGCTAATCATGCAATGATGGCTTATACAAGTAATTATGATGAAGAATTACGTGTATCTAAAGAAAAAATTGAAAATCTTACAGGCAAAAAAGTGATCGCCCTTGCCTATCCAGTAGGTTCTTATAATGACCCAGCTGTGGAAGAAACAAAGAAACATTATGAATTTGCGGTAACTACCGATCATGGAACTCATATTACAAAAGGCACACCAAATGAACAATACTTAATTAAGCGACATTTTGTTGGCCCTAATACAACAATGGCGCAGTTTACATCACTTGTGAAAGAAAAATATTAATCGTTTTTTAGGCTGCTTTCATGAAAAAGTAGCCTTTTCTTTTATTTATTTTTCCAACTTTAAAATTAGCTTAAATTTTAGCCTTGAACATTTAGCTCCACTTTTATAAATGTTATAATTTGTAAAAAGATTAATGGAGGTACAAATGAAATTACATGCTCTTTTTGATTTCCTACATTTATTATTTTTCAGCATAAAAAGTCATTATGTTCTCGGCATCCCTAGTTATGTATTTTTAATTCCTTTCATTTTTGTTGTTGGCTACATGATCATAACGCTGAACAAGCCTGCAAAAAGTAAAAGACTTCGAAGTAGAGAAACATCTTAACTATTTGTTTCTTTGAACTACCATCACTTTACTATAACGATATAAAGTGAAACTTTAATCAGCCCGACCTCTTCATTTCTCTCTGAATCTTAAGGTGAGGGTCTTACTGCCCGTTCATGCGGGGAAAAAGTGAATACACAATAGAAGGTGATCGTTATGAAAAAATATGCAGCTATTGCTTTATGTACATCTGCCATTCTAGCAGGGTGTAATTCTAACAATACAAATAATGAACCTAAAAAAGAGAAAATGGTTCAAGAACAGCCAAAAAAGCAAGTAGAAAAAGTGCAACCACAGGGTACAATATCTTGGAGTTCTATTACACATGAATCCACAAATACAGCTATCCATATAACGGATTTAAAAGATTCTTTAACCGAGGTACAATATAAAATTTGGCGAACTGCTGATGGAAAAGAAAGCGCAAAATTATTTTCATCCAAAGATAAAAACAAACAGTTTGCAATTCCTTTTGATATTAAAGAATTTGACGGAAAACGTGGTGAATATCAAATTGAAGCATCTGGTTTAAAAGAAGGTGGAAAAAGTATTCTGCTCACAACATCCACCATCACGTTTCAGCAGCATGTTCCTGTCTTAATGTATCACGCGATTGAGGATTATTATGGTCAAGGAATAAAAGGCTTATTTGTCTCACCTGCGAACTTCGAAGCGCAAATGAAATATTTAAAAGAAAACGGCTATACATTATTAACGTTCGAACGTTGGAATGATATTAATAAAGTAAATAAACCAATTCTTGTTACGTTTGATGATGGTATGAAAAATAATATGAATGCATTTCATATTCTACAAAAGTTAAAAGACGATACATTTAAGCCGACAGCAACCGAATATATGATTGTTGATAACATCGATGCAGAAGGCTCCTTATCCACCGCGGATATAAAAGAAATGGTTGATTCGGGTATTTTCTCTGTCCAATCTCATACAGCAACACATGCTGATTTACCGAAAATCACAAACTATGAGGGAGAGTTAAAGGGTTCAAAAGAAAAGCTTGAAAAGATCACTGGTAAACCTGTCATTGCAATTGCATACCCGTTTGGTCATGTAAATGATAAAGTTGTAGAAGAAACAAAGAAATATTATCAATTTGCGACAACGACAAAACCAGGACAGTTCATTACAAAAGGTGAGCCAGATGAACTGTTAAAAATGAAACGCGTTCGTATGCACAACACTACTACAGTTGAACAGTTTGCTACTTCTATTAAATAAACTTGGGTTTACTACCCATAAATAATCGAGTAAGAATAAAGATTATTATAACTAGAAAAATGAGTACGATACTTTTCATATCGCACTCATTTTTTTAATAACTCTTAACGATATGGGATAATTTCAATAAGGAAATCGTTTACTACTATTAAATTTTTATAAACTTACCATTGAATTTAGTAAAAGAAAAGCCATTAAATTTTTCGTTATAGGTTGCTTTATGATCTTTCAGAATTCCAATCGCTACTGCTTCCCCGAGCTTTAAGCCTTCTATCGTGTCAGAACGCCAATGAACACCAGCTGTACCACGGCCAATCCCAATATTGGTAGCAAGCTTATTCAATTCCCCTCCGACTTTCAAAGGTTGTCCTGAATAAGAGAGCAAAGAAAGACCATCAGAACTCGCTACAACTGGTTTTGGAATGACAAACAATTCATTAAAAAAGGCTTTCAATACAGTGACACCAGCTCCCATAAGAGTTGCATGTCCCGCAGGGTATGCAGGATGAGTCGGACAGCCTTCAGGATACGCTAACGGGAGTAAATACGTTCCAAACTTGCTAAATACTTCGGAAATAACTTGCGAATTTAATAACTCTGGATGAATCGGATAATGAGTATCACCTGTTAGCTGATTATGAACACGCCCTCCAAACTCTTCAGGGCGGATTCTGCAATGAACTAAAAACTTTTGACACCATGCCGCTTCAAGTGCTGCCTTTGCCGTCTTACCCACTAAATCCAAAATATGAGGGGCACCGAAGGTAACAAAACCATTCTGAGTTTTTGAATGTAAGTAGGGGTTATTGGATGATAATGCTCCTTTTCCAAAGCTAAGTAATATCAAACACGCAGAAAGACAAGCTTGGTAGGAAAAATCTTGATGAACAAATTCAGCTAGGTCACGACCATTACGAATATAACGAGTGACTGTATCAAATATAATTTCCTTCGGAGATAAACCATTTTGGATATCCAGCCATTCTTGGTAAGCAATCATATAATCTTTATCAGATACAGTAGTACGATATTTTTGAATCATTGTTGTAGCTCCATAGGGAACATCTTGCCATAAAAATTGAGAAATATAAGGTCCTATCAGACCACCAGGTATTCCACCACGAAACAAAGTCTCTGTAGTAACGCTACCATTAACTTTAGGTCCATGGAAATCCGACAAACTTGATAATTCAGAAGCCGCTGCTAAAGTAAGAGAATTACTATTATATTCAGCAAAAGGCACATCACGTGTCAATGCCTGCCAGTACAGTTCAGTCATTTCACTTGCTTCCCAGGCACTACTAAAAGCTGGAGGTACCGCGATACTTAAATGGTGAGAATCCGGTCCTTCTAGCCCATAAGCATAAGCTGCTTGTGGATTGGCAAGCTTCACTACACCACCAAGCGTTAAACATTCAAAAGCATCTGGCTTTCCCTTCTTAAGTGCCTCAATCCATTTTTTATAAGCATAAATATCAACTTCCCCTAAAGAATTATGTGGTAAAGCCTTGGAGAAGCTAGCAATTTTATTATCAAACAATTCTTCATCTCCGTTACAGAATTGAACTGGAAGAGGAATACCTTTTTGATAATCTGCAGCTTGAAAACGAACTCGGAATGCCTTATCACAACGCTCATATGGGGACATAGGTCCTATCTCACAATTCTTTTCTATATATGGATAACAATCTTTTCTATTTCGATTCGGATTTCGTCCCATTTTATCAACCTTTCACACTACATACTCATAACCATTTTCTTTCAAATCTTATTTAATATATATTTATGCTTGTTTACCTGATTATTCTACTCAATCAATTGCCCATTTTCTCACAACACATCGTCAAAATACGAAATTAAGATTAATATAATTGAGGCACCGTTTATATTTTTTAAATTTTCTTGTATTATGTATATAAGAAATCTTTTGAATAAAGGAGATTATACCTATGTCATTTGAACAATCATTAGAAAAGTATGCTGCTCTTGCAGTAAATGTCGGTGTTAATATTCAGCCTGGACAAACATTATCTATTAATGCGCCACTTGAGGCAGCTCCATTTGTCCGTCTTGTTACAGAAAAAGCATATAAATCAGGCGCAAAGCATGTATATGTAGATTGGAACGATGAGGTATTAACACGTTTAAAATTTGATTTAGCTCCTGAAGAAGCATTCTCAGAATTCCCTGCTTGGAAGGCACATGCACGTGAAGAATTGGCAAAAGAAGGCGCTGCATTTATGTCTATCTATGCAGAAAATCCAGATTTATTAAAAGGTGTAGATTCAAAACGAATTGCAAGTGCTCATAAGGTTGCTGGAGAAGCAATGAAGGTATACCGTGATTATATACAAGCAGATAAAGTAAGCTGGTGCGTAATCTCTGTTCCTACGAGAGAATGGGCTGCAAAAGTATTCCCTGATGTAGCACCAGAAGAGCAACAAGAAAAGCTATGGGATGCAATTTTCCAAGCAACTCGTGCAGATTTAGAAAATCCTGTTGAAGCATGGAAAGAACATGATGAAACATTACATACAAAAGTAGACTACTTAAACGAAAAACATTATAAAGCTCTTCACTATACAGGTCCTGGAACAGATTTAACAATTGAACTTCCAGAAAAACATGTATGGGCTGGCGCTGGTAGCTTAAATGAAAAGAATATACCATTTATGGCTAACATTCCGACAGAAGAAGTCTTTACTATGCCATTAAAAACAGGTGTAAACGGTCAAGTATCGAGCACAAAACCATTAGTATTTACAGGTAACATCATCGATAACTTTACACTAACATTCGAAAATGGTCGCATTGTTGACTACAAAGCTGATGTTGGCGAAGAAGCACTAAAACATTTAGTAGAAACAGATGAAGGCTCTCACTTCTTAGGAGAAGTCGCATTAGTACCTCATGATTCACCGATTTCTAATACAAACATTTTATTCTATAATACGCTATTTGATGAAAATGCATCTTGCCATTTAGCAATTGGGAATGCTTATGCATTTAACTTAGATGGTGGTAAAACGATGACAAAAGAAGAGCTTGCAGAAAATGGAGCAAACTCTAGTATTACACACGAAGACTTTATGATTGGTTCAGCAGAGCTTGATATTGATGGTATTACAGCTGACGGAACACATGAACCAATTTTCCGTAAAGGTAACTGGGCATTCTAAGAATACAAATTATTTAATGAAAAGAGCCATTTTCCTAGAAAAAGGCTCTTTTCACTTTTTAGTATACTGCCTTAATATAATCAATGTATAAAGTTTTGTTATTATAATATTCAAAATAAAAGGAGGAGTTTTCATGCCAACAGCAATTGCGATTTTAACATTCGTTGGTAAAGTGATTCCATTAGTAACAGATCTATTGAAAGCACTCATGTAAACTTATTCTTTTATATTAATTTATCCTCACATAATAAAAAGGTTGTTTTCATTTTAGAAAACAACCTTTTTTTACTTTATTATAGTCCTAAAGAAATGTATTTAATTTCTAAATATTCGTCAATTCCAAAATGACCCCCTTCACGGCCAATACCACTTTCTTTATATCCGCCAAACGGAGCTTGTGCAACTGATGGAAGGCCATCATTTAAACCGATAATGCCATATTCTAATGCTTCACTAATTTGAAATGCTTGACTAATATCTTTTGTAAATACATATGCAGCTAAACCATACGGAGTATTATTAGCTCGTTCAATTACTTCTTCAACCGTTTCAAATTTTGCAACAGGCGCAACTGGTCCAAATGTTTCCTCATTCATACATAACATTGTATCGTTTGCTCCTCCAATTACAGTTGGTTCAATAAAGTGACCATTTAATTCTGCAATTGTTTGTCCTCCATAAAGGATTTCGCCGCCTTTTTGGATAGCATCTTCTATATGTTCCTTTACTTTTTCTACTGCATTCGCATCAATAAGCGGCCCTACAGTCGTACCTTCTCCAAATCCATCTCCTACCTTAAGCTGACCTACTGCTTTTTGAAACTTCTCTGCAAATTCTCCATATACCGCTTCTTGTACAAATACGCGATTTGTACATATGCATGTTTGACCAGCATTACGGAATTTCGAACCAATTACCGCTTCTACAGCTTTATCTAAATCCGCATCATTCATCACAATAAACGGAGCATGCCCCCCTAATTCAAGTGACACTTTTTTCATTGTTTTCGCTGCACCACACATTAATTCTTTTCCGATTTCAGTTGATCCCGTAAACGAAACCTTTCTCACACGTCCATCATTCATCCACGTATCAGCGATAGCCTTTGCACTACCTGTTACAATGTTTAAAACGCCTTTTGGAATATCAGCCTCATGTGCAAGTTCAGCTAATTTTAATGCTGTTAACGGCGTTTGACTTGCAGGCTTTACAACTGCTGTGCAACCTGCTGCAAGCGCTGGAGCTACTTTTCTTGTAATCATAGCAGCTGGAAAATTCCACGGTGTAATTGCTGCAATAACACCAACAGGCTGTTTTATTACTAAGATGCGTTTATCTGGATGAGAAGCTGGAATCATCTCACCATATACTCGCTTTCCTTCTTCTGCATACCATTCTACAAAACTATTCGCATAATTCACTTCACCAAGTGCTTCTGCAAATGGCTTCCCTTGCTCTTTCGTCATAATTGCTGCGATTTCTTCTTTATTTTCATCAATTAGTGCAAACCACTTTTTTAATTTTTGCGCACGGTCAGCTGCAGTTAATTTTGACCAAGATTTAAAAGCTTCATGTGCAGCATCTACCGCTTGCTTCGCCTCAATGACCCCGCCTTTTGGAACAGTTGCAAATACTTCCTGCGTCGCAGGATTATTAATTTCAATTTGTTCCTGTAGCCCGATCCATTCCCCATTTATATACATTGCTTTCTGTTCTAAATTTATATAAGTCGCTTTCTTATCCAACGTTTTCTTCCTCCTTTATATTCACTTCATTTTTTTCTATATTTCTATCATACTTTCAAAAAAGCATTCGAACAAAGAAATAGCCTTCACTCGTTTTCTCTCTTTATTTTCACTTGGAATGGGACAGTTTCTATGCATGGACGGATGCTCTCTCCCCCCTAAAAAGAAAGGTTCTATATCATTTTTTCAATTTGTATTTATATAAATTCCTCTCCTATAAACCTCTTAATTTTCCTCGTCGCTGCAGACTGGCTTATTTTCAAAAACTCTGCTACTTTATAGCTTGATCCATATGTTTTATACGCTTTAAGGATAATATTCCGTTCTACTTCTTCCAACATTTTATAGAGGCTTTGACCGGACTGTTCAACTGTTGATCCATGCATAGATAATGGTAAGTCTTCAATCGTTACAATGTTATCTACAGTAATGACAATTCTTTCAATCACATTTTCTATTTCTCTATTATTCCCTTCCCAAGGGTACCCTACAAACATTTGTAAAGTACTAGGGGCCAATTTTACATCACGTCCATACTTCTCGTTAAAGTGATGTAAGTAATGATAGACTAAAGGTAAAATATCTTCCGTTCTTTCACGAAGTGGAGGGATATGAATCGGTATTACATTTAAACGATAGTATAAATCTTTTCGGAAAGTACCTTGTTTCACCATTTCAGCCAAATCTCTATTCGTAGCTGCTACAATACGAACATCTACTTTTTTTAGTTCCCTACCTCCTACTGAGCGGAATGTTTTTTCTTGTAATACTTGTAACAGTTTCGCCTGAATTTCAAGTGGCATTTCACCAATCTCGTCTAAGAAAAGAGTTCCTTTATGAGCTAGCTCTAAAATCCCTTTTTTTCCTTCGCGGTTTGCACCTGTAAATGAACCACCTGAATAGCCAAACAGTTCCGATTCGATTAAATTTGTCGGCAATGCCGCACAATTAATTTCATAAAACATTTCATTTTTACGATGACTCACTTCATGCAAATGACGCACTAATCTACTTTTCCCTACACCAGTCTCGCCTAAAATAAGAACCGTACTATCTACCACAGAAACTTTTTTGATTGTTGTAACTATTTTTTGCATAGCTACACTTTTAAAAATAAGCCCCTCATATTCATACGTTTCTCTTAACTCTTTTTTATATGTCTTTAACTGATTATCCATCTCTTCGACCTTTTTTCGTAATTGGTAGAGTTCAGTGAGATCACGAGAATAACTAATTACCCTTCGCAAATTCCCTTGTTCATCAAACACAGGCCTTGTACGAACGTGTAAATACTCTCCTGATTTTGTTGTCTGAACAAGTTCAATTGGCTTTTTCTTCTCAATTACTTCTAATGTTGCAGATGGATAAAAGATCCCTTCTTTTTGTAGTTCTTTTACATGCTTACCTACTAACTCCTCAGCAGATAATTGATAGTGTCTTTCGCATGTACTATTTACACGGACAACAGTTCCTTCCTCATCCGTAACAAAAATCTCATCAAATGCATATTCAAATACATCTTTTAAATCCATAAATGCTCGTTCCTTTTCTGCAACCATTCCAGCCACTCCTCAAATTCAAGTACATTGCTTCACTTTATTATCTCTTACATTTCATTATAAAATGAAACCTACATTTAAGGGAATTTTCTGTATATTCAACAAAGCAAACTAGAATGGTCACAAATATGTTATATATATCCATTTTGATTTTCCGACATATAAGGCGCTACTATAAAGAACAAACGGTAATCTATGGTCGTTTCCTCTCTTTGTTCTAACTTTGCATGAGGCTAGAAGAGAGTCTGACCACTTCTATGCATGGACGGATGCTCTCTCCACCTAAAAAAAGAAAGGTTTTATGCCGTTTTTTCAATTTGCATTCTATTATTTACACACGAGCTATATCCGCTTGCTCATAACAAGCTTGCAGGGAATCTTCAATAATTGTAAGCCCCTCTTCTAGCTGCTCATCTGTAATGACAAGTGGCATTAATACACGAACTACATTCCCATACGTTCCAGCAGATAATAAGAGCAATCCACGTTTATTTGCTTCAGCGCATAAATTTGCTGTTAATGCTTTATCTGCTTCTTTCGTTGTACGATCTTTAACAAGTTCGAACGCACACATTGCTCCTAAGCCACGCACATCACCAATACAATTATATTTTTTCTTCATTGCTTCAAATCGATCCATCACAACTTTTCCTACATGTACAGCTCGATCATTTAATTTTTCTTTCTCTATAATATCCAAAACAGCTAATGCCGCAGTGCAGCCTAATGGACTTCCAGCGTATGTTCCACCAAGTTCCCCTGGTGCTGATTCATTCATAACTTCTTTTCGGCCAATAACGCCACTAATCGGTACTCCTGCCCCTAATGATTTTGAAACAGTAATTAAATCTGGAACTACATCATAATGATCAATTGCAAAGTATTTTCCTGTACGGCTAAATCCTGTTTGAATTTCATCAGCTACAAATAAAATACCATGTTCAGAGCAAAGACGACGTACTTCTTGTACAAACTTTTTACTTGGAATGATAAAACCACCTTCACCTTGGACTGGTTCCATCACAACAGCTGCTATACTTTCTGGTGCAACTTCTGATATTAAAAAATTCTTAAATTCCTCAATAATAAAGTTATCGTATTGTTCGTCTGTTAAACCTTCTGGACGACGGTATTCATATGGAAATGGTGCTTTATATACTTCCGGTGCAAATGGACCAAATCCGAATTTATATGGCTTTACTTTACTTGTCATCGTCATTGTCATCAATGTACGACCATGAAACCCTTTTGAAAACGCAATAATGCCAGGTCTTTTCGTATATTTACGAGCAATTTTCACAGCATTTTCAACTGCTTCAGCACCGCTATTTAAAAATAATACTTGTTTTTCAAATTTTCCAGGAGCTAATGCAGCAAGCTTCTCTGCTAATTCAATATATGGCTCATACATCATTACATTAAATCCAGTATGAATATATTGATCTACTTGTTTATGAAGCGCCTCTTTCACAGCAGGGTGACAATGTCCTACGTTAATCGTTCCAATTGCTCCTGCAAAATCGATAAATTGATTTCCATCTACATCTGTTACAAGCGCACCATCGGCTGACTGTACGAATGTTGAAATCCCATTACTCACGCCCCTTGGTACGATATTTTGACGGCGTTCTAATAAAGAAGCTGCCTTTGGTCCTGGAATTTGTTCATTTACTTTAGCGAATTTTGTATTCATCGTTTCTCCCATCCTTTTCTATGCTATGATTTTCTTTTTCTATATTGCAAGATGTATGCCAATTTACAAATGTAGTGTTGTTCTAACATTCCTAGTATTTCGACATAAAAAATAAGTCTATAAAGACTTGTTATGAGTCTCCATAGACTTATTTTATTTATACATTAGACTTCCTTTGTTCCCAAATAAATTCACCAGAGCTAGAAATAAGATCCCCTACAGAATCTAGTACAACATCGGCAAGTGGTGCTAATGTTTGTCGATCCCCCGTCCCAGAAAGAACACCAATTGCATAACAACCGCCACTATTTTTCGCTAAATGTAAATCGGTCGGTGTATCGCCAACTACCGCTACTTCCGATGAATCCAAGCTAAACTTCTCGCAAAATGCTTCTACAATTTGTTTATCTGGTTTTTGTGCCAGAAATGTATCTGCAGTTACAATACAATCAAAGAAAGATTCCAATCGATACTGCTTTAAAAATAATTCTGTCGGTGCAAAATCATCAGCTGTCACCACTCCTAAAATGAAACCTTTATCTTTCAATGTTTGTAAAACCCTTGGTAAATCTGCTGTCATTCTCATATGTGAACGATGTTCGTACATAAGAGTAAATAGTTTTCCACTTATCCAGTGATGCATATCACTCTCTTTAACAGACGGTATATACTTACAACAAATTTTCGCTATATCGAGGCTTGTTCCTGCTGCTAATACACTACTTGGATGAACAAACGCCCCTTTAACACCAATTTCTTCCAAAATGGTTGGCTGTAATGATTGAGGTAATTGATGTAGTTCTATAAGTTCAGCTACAAGTTCTTCTGCAACTTTAATCCAAATCGAATGAAAATCCATTAATGTTCCATCTTTATCAAAGAGTATTGCCTTTATCTTCTCCATAACACACCCTACCTTTCTTCCCTTCTCACATTCAGTGTAGCAAGTAAATGTGGATATAAGATGAACGCATTGTAAAAATACATTGAAAATCAAACCAACTCCCAATTTACAAAAGGAATTAATGACACGATTCCATCGACACGTTCCTATATATATAAATAAAAAAGGATACCTTTATAAGGTATCCTCTTTATGTTCTGGAACAAATAGTTCAAGACAATGATATATATTTTCAAATTCCATTGGCGCATCTCCGCCATATTCACCATCTAAATTAATCATTAATTTATCCGGCGAATGAACCTTAATACGATTTGCCTGCGTATATAAAACTTTTGGATTATTAATATGCTCACCGCGCTGTGCTTGTGTTGCTGCTTTAATCAAATCAGCAATAGAACCCTTCTTCAGCACTAATAGGTCAAATAAACCATCGTTAATAGATGCATATGGTGCAACCTTTTCAAAACCACCAACTGAACGGGTATTCGTAATTAAAAACATCGTAATCTCTTCTTGCAATAGCTTTCCATCATACTCGATTTCAACGTATGTTGGATGTAATGACGGCAGCATTTCGATACCTTTTAAATAATAGGCAAGCTGTCCTAGTACTGTTTTCAGCTTACTTGGTACTTCGTATGTTAATTCTGTAATACGTCCGCCGCCAGCAATGTTAATAAAATATGTATCGTTCGCTCTACCAAGGTCTAATGGAACAGTCTTACCTTCACAAATAATATCTGCCGCCTCTTCAATAGAACGCGGTACACCGATTGCACGTGCAAAATCATTTGTTGTCCCAACTGGAATGATTCCGAATTTCGGACGATATTCATTCCCTACTAAACCATTCACCACTTCATTTAACGTCCCGTCACCACCAGCTGCAATGACAACATCAAATTTACGATTTGCCGCTTGCCTCGCTGCCACAGTCGCATCTCCAGGACCCGTTGTCGCATGACAAGATGTTTCATATCCAGCTTGTTCTAATTTTTGTAATACTTCTGGTAAGTTCTTTTTAAATAACTCACGGCCAGAAGTAGGGTTATAAATTATTCTTGCTCGCTTCATCATTCATTAGCACAGGAAATTTCTCATTCACCATTCACAGAAAAAGAATATACCGAATCTTTATTCAGCGTTCCTATGCCTACCTCCTCTCATCTCCATATCCTTCCTTTAGCCCATTTAAAAGGACAAATAAGGACCCAGGTTCATACCGCTTTACATCAGCAAAATATAAAGAACAACCTACTAATGAAAGCTTTGCTTTATTGAACTAAGTAATATATATCATTTCACCATTCATAGTACTTTCTGTTTCTTACATACAAAACAGGGGATAACAATTATCTATTATTTCACGAGATGAAAAAACTCTCTATGTCTAGATTTATCATTATTCCCACCTTTTTGCAACTATCATACCATAGTTGCTATACAAACATTTTCTCACTTTTGTCAGTTAATCAAACGTTTGTTTAAATAATTTCTTAATTTAAACAAACGTTTGATTAACTCAGAAAAAACACCCAAATATGGGTGCTTTCTCTGATTAATCTTTACTATTTGATAACCGCTTAACTTCATAAGCTAGGCTATCCAGTTCCACTTTTCTTTATTATCGCTTGTTGATTTCTTCTAACAAGATTTTATTAACAAGTGGTGGGTTTGCTTGTCCTTTTGTCGCCTTCATAATTTGACCCACTAAGAAGCCAATTGCACGGTCTTTACCGTTTTTAAAGTCTTCAATAGATTGTTCGTTATTATCAAGAATTTCTGTTACGACCTTACGAAGTGTACCTTCGTCAGAAATTTGAACAAGACCTTTTGCTTTAACGATTTCTTCTGGGTCTCCACCTTTTTCAATTAATTCGTTAAATACTTTTTTCGCAATTTTAGACGAAATTGTACCTTTTTCAATTAATTGAACCATTTTAGATAGACCAGCTGGCGTTAATGCTACGTCTTTTAATTCTTTTTGTTGTTTATTTAAGTATGCAAGTACTTCACCCATTAACCAGTTTGATGTTAATTTCGCGTCTGCACCGTCTACAATTGTTGCTTCAAAGAAATCAGACATCTCTTTTGTTAATGTTAATACGTGTGCATCATAAGCTGGTAAACCAAGTTCTTCAACATAGCGTACTTTACGAGCATCTGGAAGTTCTGGAATAGAAGCGCGAACGCGTTCTTTCCACTCATCATCGATGTAAAGTTCAACTAAGTCTGGCTCTGGGAAGTAACGGTAATCGTCAGATCCTTCTTTTACACGCATTAAGATTGTTTTCTTTGTTGCTTCATCATAACGACGTGTTTCTTGTTGAATGATGCCACCAGATAATAATTCTTTTTCTTGGCGTACTTGTTCATGCTCAAGACCTTTTTGTACATAAGTGAAAGAGTTTAAGTTTTTCAGCTCTGCTTTTGTACCGAACTTCTCTTGTCCTACTGGACGAAGGGAAATGTTCGCATCACAGCGAAGAGACCCCTCTTCCATCTTACAGTCAGATACACCTGTATATTGAATGATAGATTTTAATTTTTCTAAGTATGCATATGCTTCTTCTGGCGTACGCATATCTGGCTCAGATACGATTTCGATTAATGGCATACCTTGACGATTATAATCCACTAATGAACCTTCACTTGTATGCGTTGATTTACCTGCATCTTCTTCTAGGTGAAGACGTGTAATACCGATGCGTTTCTTTTTGCCATCTACTTCAATTTCAATCCAACCATTTTCCCCAATTGGTTTATCATATTGAGAAATTTGGTATGCTTTCGGATTATCTGGATAGAAATAGTTTTTACGATCAAACTTTGTTTCTGTTGCGATTTCACAGTTTAATGCCATTGCAGCTTTCATTGCAAAGTTAACTGCTTCTTTATTTAGAGTTGGAAGCACCCCAGGATATCCTAAGTCAATTACACTTGTTTGTGTATTTGGATCCGCTCCGAATTCTGTTGGACTCGCAGAGAAAATTTTCGAATTCGTTTTTAACTCAACGTGAACCTCTAAACCGATAATTGTTTCTAAATTCATCTATGCTCGCCTCCTACAGACTTGCTTTTTTTGTATGATAATCTGTTGCTTGCTCAAACGCATGTGCAACGCGATAAATTGTTGCTTCATCGAAGTGTTTACCGATAATTTGTAAACCAAGTGGCATGTTGTTCGCACCGAATCCACATGGAACAGAAATCGCCGGAACACCTGCTAAGTTCACTGGAATTGTTAAAATGTCGTTTGCGTACATTGTCATTGGATCATCTACTTTTTCGCCTACTTTGAATGCTGGAGTTGGCGTTGTTGGTCCAATAATAACGTCATAGTTAGCAAATACATTTTCAAAGTCATTTTTAATTAATGTACGTACTTGTTGTGCTTTTTTGTAATATGCATCATAGTAACCAGAGCTAAGCGCAAATGTACCGAGCATGATACGACGTTTCACTTCATCACCGAAGCCTTCGCTACGCGTGTTTTTGTAAAGGTCCATTAAGTTACTCACATTGTCAGAACGAACGCCATAGCGTACGCCATCAAAGCGTGAAAGGTTAGCAGACGCCTCTGAAGAAGAAATTAAGTAATACGTTGCTAAAGCATATTTAGAGTGCGGAAGAGATACTTCTTCCCAAGTTGCCCCCATACCTTCTAATACTTTTAACGCAGCTAATACTGACTCACGAGCTTCTTCGCCAACACCTTCTCCTAAGTATTCTTTTGGTACAGCGATACGTAAACCTTTTACATCACCTGTTAAACCAGCTAAGTAGTTGCCAACTTCAACATTTGCAGAAGTTGTATCCATGCGGTCAACACCCGAAATCGCTTGTAATAGGTATGCATTGTCTTCTACTGTACGTGTAATTGGTCCGATTTGGTCAAGAGAAGATGCAAATGCAACTAAACCAAAGCGAGATACACGTCCGTAAGTTGGTTTTAAACCAACAACACCGCAATATGCAGCTGGTTGACGGATTGAACCACCCGTATCAGAACCTAAAGAGAATAATACTTCTCCTGCCGCTACTGCCGCTGCAGAACCACCACTAGATCCGCCCGGAACATAATCTAAATTCCATGGGTTTTTCGTAGCATAGAAACCAGAGTTTTCATTTGAAGACCCCATTGCAAACTCGTCCATGTTTAATTTACCGATTGTAATTGTGTCAGCAGCTTTCAGCTTTTGCACAACTGTCGCATCATAAATTGGATCAAAGTTTGCTAATATTTTGCTCGCACAAGTTGTACGAAGGCCGTTTGTTACAATGTTGTCTTTCACACCGATTGGCATACCGAATAGTAAACCGTTATCTTCAGCACCAATTTTCGCATCTAATTCCTTCGCTTTCGCGCGTGCATTTTCTTCATCTAATGTAAGAAAAGCTTTTACGTTATCTTCTACATCCGCAATACGTTTGTATGATTCTTCTACTAAATCCGTAACGGAAATTTCTTTGTTGTTTAACTTCTTATGTAACTCTGATACAGAATGATCAAATAATGACATCGAAATTCCCCTCCTCTATTCTAATACTGCTGGAACACGGATTTGATTATCTTTGTGATCCGGTGCATTTTTTAATACTTCTTCAACTGGTAAACCTTTTTCTGGTACATCTTCACGCATAATATTTTTCATATCTAATACATGAGTTGTTGGTTTAACACCTGTTGTATCTAATTCATTTAACTGCTCTGCAAATGTAACAATTGCATCGAGTTGCTTTTGAAATTTTTCTGCTTCTTGATCTGTAATTGCAAGACGTGCTAAATGCGCTACATGCTTTACATTCTCAACGGAAATTCTTGACACGGCTAGGCCACCTCCATAATATATCGTTCAATCTACAATACTATTGATGATACCAAATTTTCAGTACTTCAAGCAAGTCAACACACGGTACTTACAGCATTTTTACATAAAAAAAGAAAGGCTTCTGCCTTTCCTCTCAATTTATTCTTTATCTAGTGGTTCTTTTTTCGGTAAACGCTCGTTATCTTCTTCATTATCACGAATTGTTTTTTGCAGTACAAAACAGGACATTGTTAAAAATAATGTACCTATTAAATAGTATCCTTTTACGCTAAGTGTTTCATCTAATGTATAAATACCAATTAACATACCAGAAAGCGCACAAACAAATGAAGTCCATGCTAAAAATGTGAACGCTTGGGTATTTCTTCTCCTCATGGTTCTCCCCCTTGTAGCTGTACCTCCATAATAGATAAGTATATTACTATTATGGATTTTTATGTAAAATATGTTTATCTACTTATTACTCTATTACATAAATTTTCTAATATAAAATTTATTTTTTATCTAATCTAAAAAAACAAATCATAATTGTTTGACATTTATTTCAAACATACATACAATAGAAATAAATATTACGAACCTCGAAATATACGGGAGTGGAAATAATTGTTGCAATATGAACATTTTTTAGATTTACTGCTAGATAATGCCAAGAAGCTTTTCTACCCAGAAGAATGGGTGAGCCTTGATTTATCACTTTCTAAAACAGAAGTATTCTGTCTGTTATGGATGGAGCGAAATACAGATATTACAATGACGAAAATTACGGAGCTTCTCGATATTCCAATGAGCACAACGACAGGTGTCGTTAACCGGCTTGTGAAAAAAGGATATATTGAGCGCTATCGGAACGAAAATGATCGACGCATTGTACTAATTCGCTTAACCGAAACTGGCGTACAACTCGTTCAAGAAGTAAAACAAAATGCGGCTCATTACTTTAACCTTGTGACGGAAGCATTATCAGAAGAAGAAAAAACATTTTTACTACAAATCTTCCAAAAGATTATGAATCACATCGCTACGTCACAACAAAAGCAAGTCGAAAAGCTTCCTACACCTAAGATGAAGAACATCCCGATTGAATAATGCCCTTTATGGGTTTTTATTCAAACATATATTTCGACACTCGTAATATTCGATAACCGAAACAAAGGGGATATAAATATGAGAATTATTTTGTATACAGGTAAAGGCGGCGTAGGAAAAACTAGCATTTCAGCAGCAACAGCACTTCAAAGTGCAAAACAAGGATTAAAAACATTAGTAATGAGCACTGATCCAGCTCATAGCTTAGGAGATTCCTTTGGCATAAAATTATCTTCTGAGCCACTAGAAATTCGTGAAAATTTATGGGCACAAGAAATCAATACAATTTATGAAATGGAAAAAGGCTGGGGGAAATTACAAAAGTATATTACATTGCTATTCACATCAAAAGCTGCTGATGATATTACAACAGAGGAATTAACGATGTTTCCTGGCATGGAGGACTTAATTAGTTTACTTCGTGTACTCGATTACTATAAACAGAAAACATATGATGTCATCATTATTGATTGCGCACCAACCGGAGAAACTCTCGCCATGCTAAGCTTTCCTGATATGCTCGGCTGGTGGATGGAAAAACTCTTTCCGATTAAAAGAAAAGTTTTAAAAGTTGTCCGACCTGTTGCACAACCACTTCTAGGAGTCCCACTTCCTACTGATGATATTATGGATGAATTAACAAATACACTTGAACACCTTGGAGAAATGCGGGATATTTTATCTAACCGTGAAGTGACAAGTATTCGCGTTGTTGTAAATCCAGAAAAAATGGTTATTAAAGAAGCGCAGCGTAGCTTCACCTATTTGAATTTATATGATTATAACGTGGATGCGATCATGATTAACCGCGTCATCCCTGATACCGTTACCGACTCCTACTTCCAAGCATGGAAAGACGCGCAGAAAAAATATAAAGCATTAATTCAAGATAGCTTCCAACCACTTCCTATTTATGAAGCTCCAATGTTTGAACAAGAAGTAGTTGGATTACCTATGCTAGAGCGTGTAGGAGCTGCTCTATTCAAAGATGATGTAGAACCAACCGCTGTAAAATTCAACGGGCGTACACAATATGTAAAAAAAGATGGTGATGAATATATTTTTGTTCTCTCTATTCCATTCTCAGATAAAAGTGAACTCTCTTTAAATCAAAAAGGTGATGAACTCATCATTCGCGCCGGTTCTGTCAAACGAAATATTACATTACCAAAAACATTAACGCATTTATCCGTTCAAGGTGCAAAATTTGAAGGGGATGTGCTAATCATTCGATTTGGAGGCGTTGTTCATGCATGAGGATTTGCTAAGAACAGTCATTCAAACAAAATTAAAGGTTGGGATGTGTATCATCAATGAATTACCTACTCCTATCGGACAGCAAGCTAAAAAGATGATTCATATTTTGCAAGAAGAGCTTTCCGCTTGTATACAGGAAGAAAAACAGCCTGCAGAAGTAAACTTAAAAAGCATTACGATTGAATAACTATAAGAGCATAGGGGGCCCTTTCCTTACGGGCTTTCTATTTCTTTACCTGGAGATGATTTATTTGATTAAAACACCTAAAATTAAACATATATCTACCAATATTATTGTTTGGTTTATTCCCTTATTATTTTTCATTCATAACCTTGAAGAATCTATTAAAATACCTCAGTATCTTGCCAATCAATTCTCAATTCATTTCATAAGCAATAAGCAGTTTGTAATAGCGATTTGTATATTAACGACCATTGTTCTACTCTTCATTACCCTATACCAAATTCATATTATATCGTCTGTTTACTGGATTATTTTCATACAAGGAGCTATTTTCTTTAACGCTGTTCAACATATTGTTTTATTTTTCGTTTATCGTTCTTACAATCCTGGGGCAATATCAGCATTTATAATTGTACTGTTTTCCCTCTATGCATTCTCACTAGTAAAATTATTAATCAATAAAAAGAAACTGGCTCTCACACTATTTTTTAGTTTACTCTCCTATCCTATTATGATCTGGATCACCTTATTTTCAGCTAGCTTCCTTACTTAATCAAATTAAAAAACCAGGAAAACTCCTGGCCTTTTCACTCTACCTAACAGACATTGAATCTTTTATTACACAGAATTGGAAGGTACAAAATTAGGGTATCGTCTGTTAGGTATGATATATGTTGAACGAGCTAACAGCGAAGGGGTTCCTACTGGTTAGTTCGTTAAACCCGATATTATTTTACGATTTTTTTAAGTTTTTACACGCTGTAACAATTTGAAACAGAGCCTTGAAATCAAATAAAAAGTGCTCTTTTTCATATCTGTAATAAAAATAAGAAGAAGAGCACTTATATACTCATTCACATCTCCTCATCTTCCAAGCCTTTAAGAGCTTGCTTGGAATTAGCACGGTATTAAAAAACCCGTTGCTGAGGTATCACAGGGCCAGTCCCTCCACCTCTCTGGATAAGAGTGTATCGATTTAATTGTCACTTAATTACGTCTTACTATAAAACTCTGAAAAGCGAGGGTCAATATAAAAACCCTAAAATATACCAATTATCTTTTTATTAAAATTTTTAAATGCAATAAGAAAGTCTTTCTAAAAGGAAAATCTCCTCTGTTAATTGAATAACATTACATGAATACGAAATAAAAACGGAGGACGATCGATTATATGAAAACAGCCCTTTTACTCGTTGATATTCAAAATGATTATTTTCCAAATGGTAAAATGGAACTACGTGGCACCATGGAAGCTAGCGAGTATGCAAGTCAACTACTTCGGCATTTTCGAGAAATGAATCAACCTATTTTTCATATCCAACATGTATCTATTCAAGAAAATGCTACTTTTTTTCTCCCTGACACAGAAGGAGTCCACATTCATGAAAATGTTCGCCCCTTAAAAAATGAAACTGTTATTCTCAAACACTATCCAAACGGTTTTCGGGAAACGGACCTATTAGAGCAATTGCAAAACTTAGAAATTGAACATGTTATTATATGCGGGATGATGACTCATATGTGTATTGATGCTACAGTAAGAGCTGCTTTTGATTTCGGTTTTCGTTGTACTGTTGTACATGATGCATGCGCAACAAAAGATCTCATCTTTAAAAACGCTACGATTCCTGCTGTTTATATCCATAATACAATTTTAGCAAGTTTGAATGACGTATATGCAGATGTCATGAGTACAGAAGAATTCTTCAGTTTTAGAAACTCCATCTGAAACAAAAATCATGTCTCTCACAGACAGAGACATGATTTTTTATGCTGTTATTCAAAGGTTACCGTAACTTGAAATCTCCCGAACTTGTTTTTACTTTCACCTTATTTTCCCCTGTACCTTTTACTCCAACCAACTGATTCTTTGATTTCTCTTCATATAGCAGACCAGCAACATTTATATCCGCTTTACCTGAACTTCCATCAAACTCAACTCTTAAAGATTCAGGAAATGTATCAAATTGCATCTTAACATCACCGCTTGATGTATTACACTCTACTTCTCCCCGCAAACTACGATCATTATATTCAATATCACCCGATGATGTATTAGCCGCTAATTCTTTAGAATGTAAACCTTCTACTCTAATTTTTCCGCTACGTGTGTTCAATTTTGCTACTTCGATTTCACTTTTATCTGTCTTAATCTTTCCACTAGATGTTTTAGCTGTTAATTTTTCATTTACCTTAGAATGTGATAATGATACATCCCCAGAAGAAGTATTTATCTCCGCTACCTTTGTTTCAATTTCTTTTACAACAAAATCTCCTGATGATGTGGTTACTTTGACAGTGTCATATATTTTCTTTGGAACTTTAACTTGTAAGTTTACATCTGCGGCAGTTCCAATTCCCCATCCAACATAATTCTGATTTTTACTAAATTTAATATTTAATCTATTGTTTTCTTTTTTTACATCAAATTTATATTCATCTACTAGCTCTTTACTTATTTCTCCATCCAGTAACACTTCGATATCTTTTGAATCAACTGTAATAATTTCAACATCTGCGGCAGAAGTCTTTATTTCAATTTCATCAATTTTTTCAACAGCCACCGTTTCTTTTTTATGAATTTCAGTTTTATTAAAAGCTACACCGAAAACAGTCATTGCTCCAACACCAATGCCCCCAATAACTAACAACGATAATGCGATAAGAACAATCTTTTTCATAAAATAACACTTCCTTCGTCGTATTTCTTTCTATAAAATCGTTAAAAATTAAATTCCATACAGCCCTGTTCATATAGCTTTTATTATTCAGTACCATATATTATATAGTACTGTTCAATAGCTACTTATTTTTCTCCCAATCTTTCATGTTTCATTTTATCATTTACCATAATTTGTTACAATGTTTTTTCTGAAAAATACAAAAACACTACTTTCAGTGAGCAAAACTGAAAGTAGTGTCCTCTTGTCTAACCATAGATTTTCTTTCAAATTGTATTATACAGGAAATTCAAAAAATTAATACAGAAAAATATGACGAATGAATCAATTTTTCTGGTGCTTTTGTTTCTTTTCACTCTTTTATATTGTATTTAAGCAAGGTAGCAGTTTTCCAATCAGAATCTTTCTTACATGAAAAAGGCCTTCCCTATTACAGGAAGGCCTTTTCATCTATTTCTTATAAAGTTTCAGAAGTAGTTTTTCCTTGCATGTGAAGTGCGATATAGTCAGGTCCACCAGCTTTAGAGTCTGTACCAGACATGTTAAAACCACCAAATGGTTGGTAACCTACGATTGCACCAGTACATCCACGGTTGAAGTATAAGTTACCAACGTGGAAGTCTTCACGTGCTTTTTCGATATGTTCACGGTTATTAGAAACAACAGCTCCTGTTAAACCGTATTCTGTGTTATTTGCAATTGCAAGCGCATGATCAAAGTCTTTCGCTTTACAGAATGCTACTACTGGTCCGAAGATTTCTTCTTTCATTAAACGAGCGTCTTCTGCAACGTCAGCAACGATTGTTGGTTGGATGAACCAGCCTTTAGAGTCGTCTCCTTCGCCACCTGCTACTACTTTACCTTCTTCTTTACCAATTGCAACATAGCTCATTACTTTATCAAATGCAGCTTGGTCATTAACTGGTCCCATGTTCATGTCTTTTTCAGCTGGGTTACCTACAGTTAATTCTTTCGTTAATTCAACAGCACGGTTTAATACATGATCGTATACATCTTCATGGATTACTGCACGAGAACAAGCAGAACATTTTTGTCCTGAGAATCCAAATGCAGATGCAACGATAGACTTAGCAGCTAATTCAAGATCTGCTTCTTTATCAACAACGATTGTATCTTTACCGCCCATTTCAGCGATAACACGTTTTAACCAAATTTGGCCTGGATTTACTTTTGCTGCGCGTTCGTAAATACGAATACCTACATCGCGTGATCCAGTGAAGCTAATGAAACGTGTACGAGGGTGGTCTACTAAGTAGTCACCAACTTCAGATCCGCTACCAGGGATGAAGTTTACAACGCCTGCTGGTAAGCCTGCTTCTTCTAATACTTCCATAAATTTCGCTGCCACTACAGGTGTTGTACTAGCTGGTTTTAGTAATACTGTGTTACCAGAAACTACTGCAGCTGTTGTCATACCTGCCATAATTGCGAATGGGAAGTTCCAAGGAGAAATGATAACACCTACTCCTAATGGAATGTAAGAGAAACGATTATATTCAATTGGACGGCTTTCTACTGGAATACCGTCTTTTAATTTTAACATTTGACGACCATAATATTCCATAAAGTCGATTGCTTCTGCTGTATCAGCATCTGCCTCATTCCATGGTTTACCTGCTTCTTTTACAAGAATAGCAGAAAACTCATGCTTTCTACGACGAACAATTGCTGCAGCACGGAATAAAATGTCTGCACGCATTTCTGGTTTTGACTTTCTCCAAGTTTGGAATGTTTCATCCGCCACTTGCATTGCTTTTTCAGCTAATTCACGGCTTGCTTTTGAAACACTGCCCACAACTTCTTCTTTATTTGCAGGGTTTACAGAAACGATTTTCTCGTCTGTAGTGATCTTTTCTCCCCCGATAATTAATGGATAGTCTTGTCCAAGATAAGATTCTACTTTCTTTAAACCTTCTTCAAACGCTAACTTGTTAGCCTCTACTGAAAAATCTGTAAATGGCTCATGCTTGTATGCTACTACCATTCTTTTTAGCCTCCCCTTAGAAAAACGTTTACATTTTACAACATTATTCTACACGATAATTTAGATTTATTCAAATATTCCTAGACTTATATTTTAAAAATTAATAAATTTTTAAAATATAATAAAAAAGAAAAGCTTCATACGTTATGTATGAAGCTAAATAATATGAACATATTCCAAAACATTTTTCCCAATTAATAAAATTGTCACCAATAAAAATAAAGTGCGCACATATCCAACACCTTTTTGTACTGCAAACTTTGATCCTAGATAAGCCCCTAAAATCATTGATAACCCCATAATAATACCGTATTCAAAATGAATGACATCTAAAAATAGAAATGTGATTAAAGATACAATGTTACTAACGAAATTCAAAAATTTTCCAGATGCAGCAGCTTGAATAAAGTCCAAACCAATTAATAAAAATGCAAAAATTAAAAATGAACCTGTCCCGGGACCAAAAAATCCATCATAAAATCCTAAACTTAAAATAACAAAGAAAAACATTAATGCTTTTCCTTTCGTCATCTTTTTATAAGTGGACACACTTCCCCAATCTTTTTTTACAATAATATAAATTGCAATAAATACCAACATAACAAGTACAAGTGGCCGTAAAATATCAGGTGGAATAAATTTCACAACTAAAGCTCCAGCTATCGCACCCACAATAGTTAATGGGATTAATTTTCCTACTATACGAAAATTAACCTTTCCTGAACGAATAAAATAAATAGCACTTGTAAAAGTCCCCATCGTTGCAGCCAGCTTATTTGTTGCAATTGCCGATGCAGGCGATAAGCCCACAAACATAAGTGCCGGAAGTGAAATGAGCCCTCCTCCTCCAACAACTGCATCAATAAATGCAGCCAAAAAACCAAAAGCAACGAGTAATACAATAATCTGTAAGCTTAACTCATCCATGTCTTTTCTCCTTACCCCTTTTTGTTCACAACATTAGAAATTATAACAAAATTACAGAAGAAAAAAAGCCGTTCCAGAAAGGAACAGCTTTTTTCTTAATCTAAAATTTTCACAAATGGTTCATCCTGCTTCGCCTCACGAATAATAATCGCTTCTGGTCGTTCAACAGATTTAATTGTCACCTGTACTTTCACATAATTCGGGAAGTATTGCATAACTTGTCCAGCAACAAATTGTGTAAATCCAATCACTTCTGCTTTTCCATTAAACTGAACAGGGATTTCAAGTTTCATTTCTTTTAATTGATCATCTTTATAAAATCCTGTACCAACAATAGCTGTGTAGTCACCTTTGAAAAACTCACTCAGTTTTGCTTTAAAGTTTTCTACAATTGCGTAATCTTCACGCACATCCGTTTTAGCTGATTCAGAAGGGAACAAGTAATATTTTTCATTAATTGCTTTCCAATCTCCTACTTTGTCACTGCCTTTATCTATTTGAGCATAAGATACAAATTTCCCTGGTACAAGTGTCGATTTTGATCCTTGGCGATAAATCGCAAATGTAATGGGAACATTTTTTAATTTTGGATCTTTCTTTTGCAATAATGTTAAAATTTCTTGTGCCATAGACTTACCTTGATCTAACATTTCTTTTTCTGAAATTTCCACCTCACGTGGATACCCATGTTCCTCAGTATAATAATGAACCGAATTCATTGCTAAACCAATAACAACTCCACCAAGTTCAACTTCTTTTTCACCTTTTCGTACATAATAATCGTGCTCTAAAATATTAGAAAGATACATTGGTGTTTTTTTGTTTCGAACCTCTAATGATTCTGAACCTTCTTGTAACGCCGGATTTAATCCAATATTAGGGAATTTCACTGCGTCTTTTTTCAGTTTCTCTTCTAACTCTTTTTGCTCCGCATCTGTACGCTTTCTCTTTACAAGCATTTGAACCGTTTCTTTATCTAAAGAGCTACCACCTTTGAATAGATAATCCTTCGTACTAAACGATTCTTTCGCAATACGCATTAGTCCTGTTTCAAATTCATCTATATCCAGACGGCTATTTAATCCTTGTACAACTAAGCCACGTGCAGAACCTGGATCAAATGGCACCGTTGTTTTGTAATAATCCTCAGAAATAGAATATTTCGGAACAATCGCTTGTTCTTTTGATTTACCCGATTTTTCAACAACTTTTTCTTCTTTTTTTATACCTGTACTACATCCACTTAGAAGTAGACCTAGGCTTAATACCGCTAATGCTATTTTTTTCATGGTAAGTTTGCACCTCTTACTTATTCAGCTCTTGTAAGAACCTCTCTTCATTCCAAACCTCAATATTATGTTTCTCTGCTTGTGCTAATTTTGACCCTGCCGCTTCACCAGCAACGACTAAATCAGTACTTTTACTTACACTACCTGTTACTTTTCCACCTAGCTCTTCAATCTTTTTCTTCGCTTCGCTACGCCCCATAACTTCTAGTTTCCCTGTTAGAACGATTGTTTTTCCAGCGAAGTAAGATGCAATATTTTGTAAATCAGCACGTTTTATGCCTTTGTAGGTCATGTTAACACCGTACTCTTTAAATTGTTGTAATAATTCTAACACGTCTTCATTATCAAAGTACGTTACAATTGATTGGGCCATTTTCTCGCCAATTTCATTAATCTCTTTTAACTCTTCTTCTGTTGCTTTCACAAGATGATCCATCGTTTCAAAATGCTCAGCTAACGTGCGAGCCGCTTTTGCACCGACATGACGAATACCAAGTCCAAATAATAGACGCTCCAACGAATTTTCCTTAGAAGTTTCAATTGCTTGTACTAATTTAGATGCTGATTTCTCACCAAAACGCTCTAATTGTAACAATTGCTCTTGCGTTAATGGATACAAATCTGCGAATGTCCGAATATAATCTGCTTCAAAGAGCTGTGTAATAACACGCTCTCCAAGCCCATCAATATTCATTGCATTTCTTGAAACAAAATGAATCAATCCTTCACGAATTTGCGCTGGACATGCTGGATTAATACAACGCAGAGCTACCTCTTCTTCTAAACGAACCAGTTCACTGTCACAAGCCGGGCAATGCGTTGGCATATGATACTCTTCTTCTTCACCAGTACGTTTATCGAAAATAACATTAACTACTTCTGGAATAATGTCTCCAGCCTTTTTCACAATAACGTAGTCACCAATTCGAATATCTTTTTCACGAATTAGATCCTCGTTATGTAGAGATGCACGGCGGACAATTGTTCCTGCCACTCGAACTGGCTCTAGTTCTGCCGTCGGTGTCACAACCCCTGTGCGTCCCACGCTCAGTTCAATACCTGTTAATCTCGTTACAACTTCTTCTGCCGGAAACTTATAAGCAATTGCCCAGCGTGGACTCTTTGCTGTTGTTCCTAAACTATCTTGCAAGGCCACATCATCTACTTTAATTACGATTCCATCAATCTCATAATTAAGATTCGGGCGCTTTTCCTGCCATTCTTCTACATAAGCGATTACATCTTCAATTGTTTCACATGTGCGGCGATTTGGATTCGTTTTAAACCCAAGCTCGCCTAAGAAGTTTAATGATTCGCTATGTGATGCAATCGTCTTTTCTTTCACATCAGCAAGGCCGTACACAAACATTGACAAATTACGCTTCGCAGCAATTTTTGGATCAAGCTGGCGAAGTGATCCTGCTGCTGCATTACGTGGATTTGCAAAAACTGCCTCGCCATTTTGTTCTTTCTCTTCGTTTAATTTTACAAATGAACGCTTTGGCATATATGCTTCACCGCGCGCTTCTAATGTTACTTCTTCTTTCAAACGAAGAGGGATCGCTTTAATTGTTTTTAAATTTTGCGTAATATCTTCACCAGTTACGCCATCGCCACGTGTTGCGCCTTGAACGAAGCGTCCTTTTTCATAATGAAGGGAAACAGCAAGACCGTCAATTTTTAGTTCACATATATATCTTACATTTGAATCATCAATTCCTTGACGTACTCTGCGATCAAAATCACGTAAATCTCCTTCATTAAAGGCATTTCCTAAACTTAACATCGGCGATTTGTGCGTTACTTTTTCAAATATATCAAGCACTGCTCCCCCAACTCGAACGGTGGGAGAATCTTCTATTAAAAATTCTGGGTTCTCTGCTTCTAATTTTATAAGCTCCTGCATATCACGGTCGTATTCCGCATCAGAAACAGAAGGATTGTCTAATACGTGATATTGATAGTTGAATGCATTTAACATATCACGAAGTTCTTCTATACGCTGCTTTGCCTCTTCTTTTGACATATCCTTACTCCTTTCTATTGTTTCGTTACAGGTGCAAATTTTGCTAATAAGCGTTTAATGCCAATTGGACTTGGGAATGCAATATCTAATTCTTTTGCATCTCCTTCACCTTTCACACTTACAACTGTACCAACACCCCATTTTTGATGGGACGCTTTATCACCTACAGCCCAGCCAATTTGCTCTCCTCCTGTCGTTTTCACAGTTGGACGCACAAATGCAGAGCGGGAACGTGTTGTCGTTGTTGCCCCAGCCGATCTTCCTTTTGCACTAAATGTCTCACGCTTTGGCGCTGTTTCATTTAATGGTTCTAGCAACTCCGTAGGAATTTCTGAAATAAATCGAGATGCTGCATTCATATTTGTTCTACCGAATAACGTACGCATTTGGGCATTTGATAAATATAACTCTTCTTCCGCACGAGTAATACCTACATAAGCAAGACGGCGTTCCTCTTGCATTTCATCTTCTTCCATAAGAGAGCGAGTATGCGGGAACACTCCTTCTTCTAGTCCAATAATAAAGACAACTGGGAATTCAAGTCCCTTTGCCGAGTGCATCGTCATTAAAATAACTTCTTCACCCGCAGCTGGATCCTCATCCACGCGATCAATATCTGCTACAAGTGCCAAATCTGTTAAGAAAGCAACAAGACTCTTATCTTCACTTTGCGATTCAAATGTCTGTGTAACAGATAAAAACTCATCTAAGTTTTCAAGTCGTCCTTCTGCTTCTAAAGAACGTTCATTCTTTAGCATATCGCGGTAACCCGTTTTCTCAATCACTTCTTCTACTAGTTCTGTAACAGATAAGTATTCTTGCATGTTTACCCAGTTGTGTAATTGACTTGCAAATTCTTTTACTGCTTTTGTGATTTTTGCACTTACTCCGACATGTTCAATTTCATCCATTACAGCCGTTAATGAAATCCCATTTTGCACGCCGTAGTTAATAATCTTATCGATAGACGTGGCACCGATTCCTCGCTTCGGCATGTTAATAATACGTGCGAAGCTAATCTCATCATCTGGATTTGCAATTAAACGTAAGTATGCCAAAATATCTTTAATCTCTTTACGATCATAGAACTTAATGCCGCCGACAATTTTATATGGAATATTAGACTTTAAGAAAATCTCCTCGACCATACGAGACTGGGCGTTCGTACGATACAGAACCGCAAAATCTGTATATTTTCGATTTCCCATTTGAATTTCATCGCGAATTTTTTTTGCAACAAAATATGCTTCATCCTTTTCCGTTGCAGCACGGTAATACGAAATCTTACTTCCAATTTGATTGTCTGTCCATAATTTTTTCGGTTTACGATTTGAATTATTTTCAATTACAGCATTAGCCGCATTTAAAATATTTTGTGATGAACGGTAGTTTTGCTCTAACAAGATAACCTGTGCATTTTCGTAGTCTTTTTCAAATGACAAAATGTTAGAAATGTCCGCCCCACGCCAACGATAAATGGACTGGTCAGAATCACCAACAACACAAAGGTTTTTAAAGCGAGCAGCTAATTTATTTACAAGAATGTATTGGGCTCTATTCGTATCTTGGTACTCATCCACATGAATATATTGGAACTTACGCTGATAGAATTCCAATACTTCTGGAACACGTTCAAATAAATGGATCGTCGTCATAATTAAATCATCAAAATCTAATGAGTTATTTTTCAAAAGACGTTTTTGATATTCTGTATATACATCGCTTGTTAATTTTTCAAATGGATCCGCAATTGAAATTTGCTTTGCATATTTATCAGCAGATAACAATTCATTCTTTGCATTACTAATACCAGATAAAATAGAACGTGGATCGAATTTTTTCGGATCAATATTACGCTCTTTCATAATCTTTTTTACAACCGTAAGTTGATCACTTGCATCTAAAATCGTAAAGTTACGATTAATTCCGATACGATCAATGTCACGTCGTAAAATACGTACGCACATTGAGTGGAACGTAGAAATCCAAATATCTTCCGCTTCCGGGCCAACAAGCTTATCGATACGTTCACGCATTTCACGAGCCGCTTTATTTGTAAAAGTAATTGCTAATACATTCCAAGGTGCTACACCTTTTTCACCAAGTAAGTATGCGATGCGATGTGTTAGCACACGCGTCTTACCACTACCAGCACCTGCCATTAATAAAAGTGGTCCGTTTGTTGTTTGCACTGCCTTTTGTTGCTGAGGATTTAAACCATTTAATAATTTATCAGTTATACTCATATGTGCCTGCACCTACTCTCCTTTTACAGCTTTTACTGTTTGTAAAGCTGCCTTTATATCATCATAAATTACATTTCCTACAACGACTGTATCAGCGTACTGTGCCATTTCTTTTGCTTCTTTCGCACTTGAAATTCCACCGCCGTAATACAACTTTGCTTGTTGTAATTCTGCTTTTACATTTTTAACGAGTTCAATATCTCCGTAAGTACCACTATATTCTAAGTAAAAAATCGGCAACTTCAGAAGCTTGTCTGCCATACGTGCATATGCAATCACATCATCTTCTGTTAAATCACATTTCGCCTCTGTAAGCTGAGCTACTTTTGCTTCTGGATTTAAAACACAATATCCTTCCATGAAAATTTCATCCCAGTTCATAATATCCCCGAATTCTTTCAATGCCTCATGATGAATTCCCGTTATCCATTCCACTTTTGAGCTGTTTAAAACACTTGGAATGTAATAAAAATCAAACCCTGGTGTAAGAGCTTCAAGATCAGAAACCTCTAACACACAAGGAACTGCATATCTACGAATGCTTACTAGCATGTGTAATACATTATCAATTGTTACCCCGTCACTTCCGCCTACAATCACTGCGTCTGTTCCAGATTCACAAATCATTTCTAAATGTTCATCGCTTAATTCCTTATTCGGATCAAGCTTAAATACATGTTTCCACTGTGAAATATCGTACATGAAAACACCCTTTCTTTTGTCTATTCACCTTTATGTGCTGGTTCAAAAAGGAGGATCTAGAGAGCCGAGCTATTCGAGGCGCTGCAGCCAGGAGGACACGGAGTGTAGCTATATACTACATGAGTACCGGACTGGCAAAGCAACGAAGAAATGCGAAGGTTATCTTGACCGGACTTTTTAAACTTCCTTTTATGCATTCTTACATTATAACAAAAAAAGACACCTATACACACGTCCAATCCAACATCTTTTTCACCGTCAAATGTTGGATTACATATCGCGAAACTTACGTGGAATAATAACAACTGAAATAGTGTTTGCTATTTCTAAGCTGATGAAGAAGGAGTGTTTTCTTTGATGAAGCAAAACATCGGCATAATGAATGCTCTAATCCGAATTACACTCGGTTTAGTTGTACTAAGTTGTAGCACAGCTAAACTCACACGTAAACCATGGTGCACTTGGTCAAAGGTTTTGCTGTGGCTTGGTGCAATGAAAATTGCAGAAGGAATCTTGCGTTTCTGTCCTATTACTGAAGCATGTAAATTTGGAAAATATATAAATATGGGTGCCTTAAAAATACCTAGCATGGATTTTAATAAAAAAGGACATGCTAAACAAGAAGAAGTAAGTCACACTTCCAGTCCTGACAAACCAGGATCAAAAGGAAGTTATGATGCTTCTGACAAAGAGATTGAGTCAGCGATTGAAGAAGCAATCCTGGCGAAACCGCTTTGAATCATTTGTCACGATGCAAGATGCTCTCAAAGAGACTTAGCTGCTGCAGTGGGCGGCTAAGTCTTCTTTATTTTATCACAAAACAGAACTAATGTTCTTTTTGTTTTATTTCCCCTAAGAGATTCCACTAAAAAAAGAGCGGATTTTTTCGCTCTTTACTTTCCTTGTGTTTGAATGAATTCTTTCTCTTGCTCTGGATTTGTTAATTTGTAGGCTTTACCAGTGTTACCGCCTTGTATTTCCCAAAAAAATTATGCTCCTCAACCACTTGAGTGAAATCACCTTTCTCCCATCTATCTAAGATTTCAACGTATTGTGGCTTGTATTGCAGAAGATCGCTTTTTCCAACCAGTTCTCGCACCTTTTTTAATGTTCTTCGAATTCATTTCAATAAATCCTCGCCTTTCGGAGGCTAATACTTTTTGATGAGTCATTTTGTGCATTGAATCAATTACAACACCCTCAGAATTTAATAAAGTGAAACTTTAATCAGTGGAGGTTTTCTTCATCCCCCACTGATTATTAGCCCGTACCAATCGAGCTTTTACGGGCAGCCCGACCTCCATCTAATCTCTTTGCTTTTACTGGATTCTGAGGTGGAGGTCTTACTGCCCGTTAATGCGGGATAAATAACTGTAGCTATATATTAATTTGAGATGTATCGCGCCGCACACCTAAAAAACTAATTTCCCACTCTTCTAAGAAAGATTTTTATTATTTTCAGAAAATAAGATTTTCCTCCCTTGCATTCGATGATATAAAAGTGATATCATTTTTATATCAGAAGGAGGCGATTAGTATGAGAGAAAAACAAGTGTTTTATGTAAATGGTTTTCTAGGTATTATTGGTCTTTTAGCTTTAGCCGGTATCGGTGTATTTTGCCTCGTACAAGAAATATTTGTAGTAGCTGTACTTTGTCTAATTTTAGCTGCTATTCTTGCCACCGGTATTGGGATTGTCCAACCAAATCAAGCAAAAGTAATTACGTTTTTTGGGAACTATTTAGGAACAATCCGTCAAAATGGATTATTTTTAACAATTCCATTCGCACTTCGTCAAACTGTTTCTCTTCGCGTTGAAAACTTTAATAGTAAAAAACTAAAGGTAAATGATGTAGATGGGAACCCGATTGAAATTGCAGCTGTTGTCGTTTATAAAGTTGTCGATTCAGCAAAAGCGATTTTTGGGGTTGAACATTATGATGAATTCGTAGAAATTCAAAGCGAAACAGCAATTCGCCATGTTGCAACGAAATATCCGTATGATAATTTTCAAGATGACAATTGCATCACACTACGTGGAAATGCCGAAGAAATCTCTGAGGAACTAAGACGTGAATTAGAAGCGCGCTTAGATATTGCTGGTGTAGAGGTACTAGAAACTCGTTTAACACATTTAGCTTATGCAACAGAAATTGCTCATGCAATGCTTCAGCGTCAACAAGCGAAAGCTGTTTTAGCAGCACGAAAAGAGATTGTCGAAGGTGCTGTAAAAATGGCGAAAGATTCCATTCATATGTTAGATGAAGAAGGCGTACTCGATTTAGATGACGAGCGTAAAGCGAACATGGTTAACAACTTATTGGTTGCCATCGTTTCAGATAAAGGTGCACAGCCAGTGATTAACACAGGAAGTCTATATTAAAGGTTGTAGGTAATTATGGCCAAAAAGAAAAGCTTTCCATTACGTATTGATCCTGAATTACACGCAGTCATCGAAAAATGGGCAAATGATGAATTTCGTAGCGTTAACGCTCACATCGAGTATTTACTTCGAGAAATGGCAAAGCAAAAAGGAAAACTAAAAAAAGAGAAAGAGTCTTAAGTTTATATTCAGTGGTTCTCTTTCTTACACAAAAAAAGCAACTAAATTTAGTTGCTTTTTCTAATTATTAAAAATAAAATCACCAATAAACTTTATGATTTCCATATAACACTGATTATGGAATACAGGCTTTATAACAGATACAACAATAATACGAGAAACAGACTTAAAAAAATAAAAACTTTCCACTTATACGATTATTAAAAAACAACCTAAACATTTAGGATTCTTTCCCTTTTTCGAATGTAAAATTCATTATATTTTTTTATATTCCTATCCTAATAAACACTGACCTCATCTCAATTTTACTGATATTCTCAACAACAACAACAGTATACATTCAGGCCATTTCTTTATCTCTTTTCTTTATTATAGCTGACTACAATCTCATAATATTCATCAAGGTCAATAGCATAAGCTTTTAATTCTTTTCATACTAGCCTTCCTTAGTTCACATAACGGGCGGTTTCAGTAGCTAGTTTGCCTAATTTAAAAGGAGAATAAGCTCTTTTATTCTCTTTAAGCATAGCATGTAAAAGAATATGAATTTATAAAAAGTAGGTGAAAACATGACATTAGATTCTCAACGTATTATAGGTTTCCCTGAAATGGGTATACCAGTATACTATTGATTTCTAATACTTTATAGCAAAAACAGATGACAATAGGTAACACCCTCGCTTCAACCCATTAGGATCCTCTTACCTATTGCATCTATTAAGTTGTACCAGTTTTTTCATAATGTTTATCAACAAATCAAATATAAAAAGACACTGAATAGTAAGCGTCAAATATTCCCCACCTACAATTTATAAATAACCCATGAGATAATCAAGCACTTCCACTTATTGGCGCTGCGCTTACTTTAGTTATTTCTATTTTTCTATTGTTGATTGGCGAATTAAAATGCAAACAGATTGTAACTCCTTGAAACATTCAACATACAATATAATTTTTCCTATCTTTCTATCTAACTATATATGATGACAATCCAACCATACAAAAATGCACCCGCTAACTGCGGATGCGTAATATGAATAGAAATGAGATTCATATATTCTATTGTCTTAAAAATCAATTTAGAGGTTGTTTCACAAATCATCTCGGCTAAAGTCACACTCTTTTAACGGGACAACCTTCGTCTTTTTAATAAACTTATAACCTAACCAAAGAATAATAAACACCGGTACACTAATATACGATACAAGCATTCCATACCAGTTAATCGCCCCTCCAGAAACCACTTCACTTCCTTGTCCAATAATAACAATGATACATAATACTAACGTAAACAACGGACCAAAGGGATACCATTTCGCCTTAAATGAAATGTTAGTTCATTTAAGCTTCTCCCTTGTGCCACGTATGCTCTACGAAATCTATAATGACAGATTGCGATTCCAATCCATGTTAAAAACCCCGTTAACCCCGTCATATTAAGCAGCCATATATAAACAACGCCATCGCCAATGAATGATGATAAAAAGACAAGTAATCCAAAAATAATATTGGCATACAAAGCATAGGTAGGGACCCCTCTTCTATTTACCTTACGCAAAATTTTAGGCGCTTTTCCTTCTTGTGCAAGAGCCCAAAGCATGCGAGTAGAAGCATACATAGAAGAATTACAAGCTGAAAGCACAGAGGTTAAAATGACAGCATTCATTAATGATGCCGCAAATGCAAGTCCAGCTTTTTGAAAAACTAAAGTAAATGGGCTAATAGAAATATGATCCACATCCGATTTAAGAAGACTCGGGTCTGTATATGGAATAATAATCCCTATTACGGCTATAGCCAACACATAAAAAATTAACACCCTCCAAAAAACACTACGAATTGCCCGAGGAACATTCCGCTCTGGATCCTCACTTTCACCAGAAGCAATACCAACCATTTCTGTACCTTGAAAGGAGAAACCTGCAATCATAAAAACACCAACTATAGCCAAAAATCCTCCTTTGAAAGGAGCCTCACCTATCGTAAGATTATGAAACCCTACTGCCGGGCTAAAGAATATACCAAGTATCATAAAAATACCGATCACTAAAAATAGAATAATTGTAACGACCTTAATACCAGCAAACCAAAACTCCGATTCACCATACCCTCTAACAGACAGTACATTTAATAAAAATATAAGTGCCAAAAAAAGCATCCCCCATAGAACATCCGAGGATTCTGGCAACCAATATTTCATAACCAACGCACCTGCTGCCAACTCAGCCGGAATGGTTGTAGCCCAGCTTAACCAATAATTCCAACCAAGTGTAAATCCAAATGCCGGATCAACAAACCGAGTTCCGTATGTTTCAAATGAACCTGACGTTGGAAGATATGTTGCCATCTCACCAAGACTTGTCATTAAAAAATAAACCATACACCCAATAGCAAGGTACGCAACAAATGCCCCTCCTGGTCCCGCTTGACTAATCGTAGCACCGCTTGCAACAAATAATCCCGTACCAATTGCACCACCAATTGCAATCATAGATATATGTCGTGGCCTTAAGCCACGATTCAACTTCCCATCTATAGTAGATGGTGTTCCAATATTTGATTTTGTCTCTAAATTATCCATCGTCTCACCTCTCTCTTTGCAACGTTCCTAAAAAATAACCGATTCACTCTATGCAAAATCAAGTGATTCGTTTCAAAATATACAATGTCCCCTCTTTTTTATTCTGAACATTCTGACTATTTAACCTATAATAATAGAATTACAATGTTATAGAACGAAAGGCAATCAAAAACAATTCTGATTGCCTTCCCATTTTCTTCAAATCAATTCTAGTAACTGCACCTTCTTCTGATACGCTCTCCATGTAATACACCATTTTTTCGGATTATCGAGAAAATCCTGTTCATCTAATTTGTGAATCGTACTATTTTGCGGAGCGTTTTGAATGACTTTGGGATTTTCATAGGCTTCCTTAGAAATTTGTTCAAGGGCTGCTATATACTCATCTAAGTCAGTCTTAGAATAGCTCTCAGTCGGCTCAAGCGTGAACGGCTGGGGTACGATATATGGATGGTGACTCGTCCAATAGTGTAAGCCGAAATCCGTCATTCTTCTTTGGACATCCTCTGTTGTAATACCTGTTTCATTTTTCAGCTCTTCCCAGCTATAGCGAACTTGCTCAAGGCGCTGTCCTTTTACATATGGAGCACTGGCACCACGAATCTTTTGTACTTTGTGATACATATAATTGTTATTTAATACAGCTGTTTTCGCCACTTCTTTTAATCCTTCTGGACCAAGGGCACGAATCCATGCATAAGACCTGAGAATTGTTTGTGCTACCCCATGAAAAGCGCGCACTTTTCCAATGGAATGTTTCAGATCATTGTTTAAATAATATTTTCCTTCATCGCATTCCACAATTGGTCCAGGTAAATATTCTTTTAGCTCTTTGCTCACTCCAAGTGCACCTGTTGCTGGTCCGCCACACATATGCGGAGCTGCAAATGTTTTGTGAAGATTAAAGAAACACATATCAAATCCTGCTTCTTTCGCCCGAGTAACCCCAAGAAGGCCATTTGCATTTGCTTGATCGTAGTAACAAATCCCACCCGCTTCATGAACAACCCTCGTAAACTCTTTAATCCTCGAATTAAAAATCCCTGTATCTTCAGGATTCGCTACAACAAATCCTGCTGTTCTTTCTGAAACAACAGCTTTTAACTTTTCAAGATCAGGAAATCCATCTTTATCGGGATGAAGCGTAATGATTTTAAAGCCTTTAACAGCTGCTGTAGCCGCTTGTGAAGGATGAGAAAAAATGGTTGTAATAATTTCGTTCCGTTTTTCTCCTTCTCCGCGAGATTCATGATATTTTCTTACAATAGAAGCCATAGCAAATAATGCTTGCGTACCACCACTTGGCTGAAATGAAAAATGATCCATACCAGATATTTCTCTCATACAAAGATCCAATTTATATATAATCTCTAGCATTCCTTGGACCGTACTTTCATCTTGAAGAGGATGCAGTTCCATTATTTTAGGATTTCGTACTAATAATTCATTAATTTTTGGGATATATTTCATCGTACAAGTCCCTTGCCCAATTTCAACGTTAAAATCGGATCCTAACGTCTCTTGTGAAAGTCTCACATAATGCCTTAACACACGCGCCTGACCGATTTCTGGAAGCCTCGCTCTTTCTTTTCTATACATAGAATGAGGAATCTTTGAAACTCCATCTCCAACTTCCTGCACAATCGTTTGATCCGCTGTCGGAACTTCTACTCCTCTTTCTCCTCGCTGATGAAGTTCAAAAATAATTGGTTCATTCCATTTTGCTTGATGAAAGTCACGAACTTTACTATCCCTTTTAATTTTCTTCATGAGTTCATTCTCCTTTCTGTTCATTTATTTTAATTCGTCACAATTTCTTGAAGGGCGGCAATTAACTGATCCAAATCTTCCTTCGTATGGACTTCTGTAACGCAATATAAAGCGCATTGACCAAATATAGGAAACTCTTTCGAAATATCCTTTCCTCCAAATACCTGTTTTTCTAGTAATTTCTTATTTATGGTTTCAACTGATAAACCCGTCTCATTAAAATCGACAAGAAACTCTTTAAAAAATGGAGAACTTAATCTTGAACCTCTCACCCCAGGGATTTTGTTCAATTGTTTTACTGCATATTGACTATTTTGCATAATAGTTTGACCTAATTCATACATGCCATTCGGTCCAAGTAACGATAAATAAACCCCAGCTGTAATTCCCCATAACGCAGTTTGTGTACCAACTGATTCTCTTCCTTTTTCACGAAGGGCAAAAGATGTCCGATCATAAGCCACATCGCCAAAGCCATACTCCCCTTCTTTTACTGTTGGCACAATTCCAAATAGACGTGAAGGATATTCATTAATAAACTTTTCTTCATCCCTTGTAGCAATAAATCCCGCTTGTCCTCCACTATAGTTCATGTGCATACCAAGTGGCTGCAAATCACCACAAACAATATCCGCTTGATAGTGACTTGGCGGCGCCAACACTCCAAGTGAAATTGGATCAACACCAACTACTACTAGTGCATCATTCTGCTTCGCAATTTCCGCAATTTCCATACCTTGTGATTCAATAAACCCTAAATAGGAAGGATTTTCAAAATAAATGGCTGCCACATTAGAAGAAATCTTATTCTTTAAATCTTCTAAATCTAGAAGACCATTCTCAGCATCATAACTAACAAAAACAAATTCAAGATCTGGGGAGCCATAATTTTGAATAATTTTCATTCTTTCAGGTGATACGGTTTGCGCTACTAATACCTCTGTTCTTTTTGTAATACGAGCAGCCATTCGAATCGCTGTAGCTGCTGCTTGCCCCCAATCAAACGTCGGTACATTTACAACATCCATATCAACAAGTTCAGCTACTAGACTTTGATATTCAAATAACGCTTGGAATCTACCATGATCCTCGTAAGGTTCACCGGCATATGCCGTCAGAAATTCCGATCTTTGATTCACTTCATCGCAAACTGCTGGTACAAAATGCTGCCAGCAACCTGCTCCTAGAAAATTTAGATATTCACTTGTACTCGTGTTCTTACACAATATCCCTTCAATGTGGCGACGCAACTCGTATTCTGTAAGCGCCTTTGGTATGTTCATTTCCTCTTTCAACTTTAGTTCATCCGGTATACAAGCGTATAATTCCATCACTGATTCAGCGCCTATTTCTTTTAACATCTCTTCCTTTACTTCAGGTACCATATTTGGAATGTAAGGATGTACCTTTTTCGTCATCTTAATACCCCCTTATTAAAATTCTTTCAATTATGCTAAACCTCCACCATCAACAACAAGTTCCGTTCCTGTCACCCAAGATGACAAATCGCTAGCTAAAAATAAAACACCTTTTGCGATATCACGAGGCGTACCAATTCTTGATAGAGGTCGATCTGTTGCTGACTCTTTCAAAAATGTTCCCTCTTCCACATTTAATTGCTTCGCCTCGTCACGTAGTAACTGTGTATCTGTATCACCAGGACATATACAATTCACTCGAATATTTTGCGGACCATGATCAATTGCCATCGCCTTCGTTAAGTTCACAACACCGGCCTTTGCAGCACAATAAGCAGCTGCTTTATCGCCTCCTTTTAGCCCCCATCCGGAACCTGTATTGATAATACTCCCACCTTGCTTTTCAGCCATAATTGGAATGATATATTTAGATAATAGGTATACACCTTTTAATGAAACATTAATAACTGAATCCCACTCCCTTTCCTCTAATTCAACAACTGTTTTTCTTCTAATAATTCCCGCATTGTTAAACAACACATCTACACTTCCATATACCTGCCTAATATGTTCGCTAACATTCTTACAATCTAATTCACTTGTTACATCGCACTTCAAAAACTCTACTCGCTGTCCCTCATCTCGTAAACTCTGTGCAGCTTGCATACCCTTTTCTTCATCAATATCTAAAAGAATAACGGCAGCCCCTACTTCAGCAAAAATTGTTGCAGTCGCATACCCAATTCCTGATGCCGCCCCAGTTACAACCGCCACTTTATCCTTTAATTGAAAATAATCTCTTTCCATAAAAAAGCCTCCTTTATTTACATCTACTTTTTATTAAGCAAAAATCATGCCAATGTTATTGCATAGAAAATCCTTATCATAGCAAGCAATCTTAATACGATTGTTTGACATTTTTGACAAACGTTTGACACTTTTTCATTTTTCAGAATTATCATACAATAGTTATATAATAGAAAGGAGGTTCTAAATTGTCTACAATCACAGCAATCACAAAAATTATTCATACCTTTTCCGAACTCTTACAAATAGAAATCGCCTATTTCAACCATGAAGGGCTATTAGTTTCTTCAACGGAAGAATATAAAAAGAAAAAAGGAGAACGTGTCTACCTCCCATTTTTCCAAAAACTATACGAGCATCCCATTACCTTTGTACATAAGCCAGGACATATGAATATGTGTCATGGTTGTCACTTTCAAAAGAGCTGTCCATCAACTGCAGAAATTATACAAAACATGATTCAAAATGAACGCCACTACGGTTATCTTTCATTCGTTAGTTTTTCAAAAAATAAACAACAGAAGTTAATCGACCAGCAAAAAGAATTTATCTATTGGATGGAAAAATTAAAAGGGATTATTACTGCTATCATTCATGAAACCAATTATTCCACTCCCACAATGGGCACGAAATTAAAACAAACTGAATATATCCTTGGGAACAGCCATACATTGCAAAACATAAAAGAAATCTTAAAAAATATGAAAAGTAGTACTTCCTCTATTGTTATTACTGGAGAAACAGGGACGGGAAAAAGCTTAATGGCAAAACTTATTCATGAACAGAGCATGTTCCAAAGAGGAGATTTCATTGAAATAAATTGTGCTAGTATTCCTGAATCTTTATTCGAAAGTGAACTCTTTGGCTATGAGGAAGGTGCATTTACGGGAGCAAGGAAAAAAGGAAAACCAGGTTACTTTGAAATGGCCAATCGAGGAACACTATTTTTAGATGAAATTGCCGATCTCCCTCTCCATTTACAACCAAAACTATTGAAAGTACTGCAAGATGGTGTTGTACAAAGAATTGGTGGAACACTTCCTAAAAAAGTGAATATCCGGATTATCGCTGCATCTAATCAATCATTAGAAAAATTGATGGAATCTAAACAATTCCGTTCCGATCTTTACTACAGACTAAATGTTATTCCTATCCATTTACCACCATTAAGAGAAAGAAAAGAAGACTTAAAAAAACTAGTTCCCTTCTTAATTGAAAAATTACAAACAAGAACAGGAAAATTCATTCAAACTTATACAGATGATTTTTTAGAAAAGTTAAAGCAATATCACTGGCCTGGGAACATTCGTGAACTAGAGAACATTTTAGAATACAGTATGAATATGGAAAAGAGTAGCCAATTAACCCAATCATCCTTACCGGGATTCCTACAACATAATATAACTCAACCACAGTCACCTTCAAAAGAATGCAGTACATTAAAAGAGGCCGAAAAAGAGAGTATTATTAAAAAGCTTCATTATTATGGATATGATTATGAAGGAAAAAAACAGGCTGCTGCTGATTTAGGAATTAGTGTTCGAACATTATACAGGAAGATGGAGAAGCTTGGGATTTCAGGATCAACTAGATAATATACTACTTTAATTATTAGGACTTGCTTTCTGCATACAAAATAAAGCAAACCACTTTTTATGTTTTGAACGAAAGTAAATACTAAACAAAAAAAGAAGCTAACATAAAACATGTTAGCTTCTAGCAATCTACCTTTGCAATTGCGCGGTATCCTATATCATTTCGATAAAATAACCCATCACTCTTAATTTTCGCGATTTCTTTATATACTTTATCTTTCGCTTCTTGTAAGTCTTTTGCTTTACAAGCAACAAATAGTACACGACCACCGTTTGTTACGAAATCTCCACGCTTCATAGCTGTACCTGCATGAAAAACAATTGCATCTTCTAATGTATCTAATCCGCGAATAATAGCGCCTTTTTCATATACTTCAGGATATCCTTTTGAAGCAAGTACTACACCAATAACCGCTTCTTCAGACCATTTAAGTACTAATTTTTCTCCATCTAAAACGCTATTACATACATCAACTAAATCATTGTCTAAACGAGGCAGTACAACTTCTGTTTCCGGATCTCCAAAACGAGCATTAAACTCAATTACTTTTGGGCCTTCGTTTGTTAAAATAAGACCTGCATATAAAATGCCTGTAAATGAACGGCCTTCTTTGATCATCGCTTGAGCGGTTGGATGTAAAACCGTTTCAATCGCTACTTCAACCGCTGATTCTGGAATTTGTGGTACTGGAGAATATGCACCCATTCCTCCTGTATTCGGTCCTTTATCACCATCAAAAGCGCGTTTATGATCTTGTGCAATTACCATTGGATAAACAGTTGTTCCATTTACGAATGCCATTAAAGAGAATTCCTGTCCATCTAAAAACTCTTCAATAACAACCTTTTTACTTGCTTCACCAAATTTCACATCTTGCAGCATTTCTTTTACAGCTTGTAATGCCTCTTCTAACGTCATTGCCACTGTTACACCTTTACCAGCTGCTAAACCGTCCGCTTTAATAACAATTGGTGCACCAATTTTTCGAATATACGCTACTGCTTCCTCATAGTTCGTGAACGTTTCATATGCTGCTGTTGGAATATCGTACTTTTTCATCAATTCTTTTGTAAAAGCTTTACTGCCCTCAATCACAGCCGCTGCTTTATTCGGACCAAAAACACGAAGTCCTTCTGCCTCAAAACGATCGACAATCCCATTCATAAGCGGAATTTCGGGACCGACGAATGTTAAACCTATATTGTTCTCTTTCGCAAACAGAACAAGTGCATCAAAATCATTTTCATCAATAGCAACTGGCGTTGCCACGTCTCTCATACCTTCATTTCCTGGTGCTACATATACCTTTTCCACTTGCTCAGACTGTGCAAACTTCCAAGCTAAAGCATGCTCACGTCCACCGCGGCCAATTACTAAAACATTCATATGTCATCCTCCAATATTCAAATAAGTACAAACCAGGAGCAATGCCCCTAGTTTGTTTCTATTCGTTCATGTTCAAAAAGAAGGTTATCTTGGCCGGACTTTTTGAACTTCTTCTAACAATATAAGTTTAAAAAGGAGGATCAAGAGAACCGAGCAGTTCGAGGCGCAGCTGCCAGGAGGACACGGAGTGTAGCTTATACTACATGAGTACCGGACTGGCAATGCAACGAAGAAATGCGAAGGTTATCTTGACTGGACTTTTTAAACTTCCCCTATTAATGTTTGAAATGACGTACGCCAGTGAACACCATAGTAATGCCAAACTCATCAGCTTTTTTAATAGAATCTTCATCACGAATCGATCCGCCTGGTTGAATGATTGCTGTAATCCCTGCTTTGGCAGCCTCTTCTACTGTATCTGGCATTGGGAAAAATGCATCAGATGCAAGCGCACTACCTTGTGCTTTATCAGCAGCTTGTGTAATAGCAATTTTCGCTGAGCCAACGCGGTTCATTTGTCCAGCTCCAACTCCAATTGTCATATTATCTTTTGCTAAAACAATTGCATTTGATTTTACGTGTTTGACAACTTTCCAAGCTAGTTTTAAATCGGCCCATTCTTGCTCTGTTGGTTCACGTTTTGTTGGAACTGTAATTGCATCTTCATCTAGCGCTAGTGTATCTTCTTCTTGAACAAGAAGACCACCTTGTACAGAAGTTAATTTTTTACTTGCATTTACTGCTTTTTCAATATTTACAGTTAAAAGACGTAAGTTTTTCTTACTTTGCAACACTTCTAATGCTTCCTCTGAGAAGGAAGGTGCAATAATAATTTCTAAGAAAATTTCATGTAATTTCTCTGCTGTAGCTTTATCAATTTCACGATTCGCTGCAATAATGCCGCCAAAGATTGATACTGGATCTGCTTCGTAAGCACGTGTATATGCTTCATGAATATCAGTACCAACACCAACTCCGCATGGATTCATATGTTTTACTGCTACCACTGCTGGTTCTGTAAATTCTTTCACGATGCTAAGCGCTGCATCTGCGTCATTGATATTGTTGTAAGATAGCTCTTTTCCATGTAACTGCTCTGCATATGCAACAGAAGAAGTTGCTGCAAATGGTGCTTTATAGAATGTTGCTTTTTGATGTGGGTTTTCTCCGTAACGTAAATCTTGGTTTTTCTCGAATGTTACCGTTAATGTTTCTGGACTTTCTTCTCCCATTTGTTCAGTTAAATAGTTTGAAATTAATGCATCATATGCCGCTGTATGGCGGAATACTTTTGCTGCTAATTTACGTTTTGTTTCGTCTGTAACTTCACCGTTTTCTTTTAACTCAGCTAGTACAACATCATAATCTGTTGGATCAACGATTACTGATACAAATTTATGATTTTTCGCAGCTGAACGAATCATTGTTGGACCACCGATATCAATATTTTCAATTGCATCAGCAAATGTCACATCAGGTTTAGCAACTGTTTCTTTAAATGGGTATAAGTTTACAACAACAAAGTCGATTGGCTGAATGCCTAATTCATTCATCTGCGCCACATGCGTTTCATTATCACGTACTGCAAGTAAACCACCATGGATGTTTGGATGTAATGTTTTTACACGTCCGTCCATAATTTCTGGGAAACCTGTTACTTCAGAAATCCCGATGACTTGTAAGCCGTTTTCTTCTAATAATCTTTTCGTTCCGCCTGTTGAAATAACTTCAATCCCTTGTTCAAGTAATCCTTTAACAAATTCTACAACCCCTGTTTTATTCGAAACACTTACTAATGCACGCTTTTTCATTTATCCTTCACCCCTAGTTGAATGTTATTTAACAGTTGGCTCTTCTATAAATTGAACGATTTCGTTCACCGTATCTACGTACAATCTATGTTCAACTTGCTGAATTTTCTTTTGTAAACTCTCTCTCGTATCCGTTTCAGAAACTGTTACTGCTTCTTGTGCGATAATTGGTCCTGTATCCATCCCTGCATCTACATAATGAATTGTCACACCAGTTACTTTCACACCCGCTTCTAATGCTTGACCAACAGCATCTTTCCCTGGAAAACTCGGTAATAATGATGGATGAATGTTAATGATTTTCCCACCATAGGCTTCTAATAATGTTGACCCGATAAGACGCATATATCCTGCCAAAATAACACAATCAATCTCGTATTCTCGCAGTTTTTTTAATATCTCATTTTCAAATGCTTCTTTTGATTCATATTCTTTCGCTGAAAAAGCAAAGCATGGAACATGATGATAATGCGCTCGTCCGATAACACGTGCCTCAGGTTGATCACATACTAGCAAACTAATTTCAGCATGTAATCTTTTTTCTTCCACTGCATTAATTAGTGCTTGGAAGTTAGAGCCGCTTCCAGAGGCAAAGACTGCCAATCTACTCATAGTTCTGCGCCTCCATTAAAAGTAACACCTGATCCTTTTACAGTACGTCCAATAATATGTGCTTTTTCTCCTTGTTCTGCAAGAAGTTGAACAACAGCTTTTGCATCTTCTTCTTTTACTGCAACTACCATACCAATACCCATGTTAAAAATATTGAACATTTCTTTTTCTTCTAATTTTCCGACCTCTTGAAGCAAGCTAAAAATCGGTTGAATTTGCCAAGAACCTAGTTCAATTTCTGCACCGATTCCTTCCGGCAACATACGTGGAATATTTTCAATAAAGCCGCCACCTGTAATATGTGCCATGCCATACACTTCATACTTTTTCAATAGTTCTAAAATAGGTTTGACATAAATTTTCGTTGGTTTTAATAGTTCTTCACCAAGAGGTAGTTCTAAGCGACCCTGTATACGATCTAAAGATAGCTGTCCGTCTTCCAATAACACTTTTCGTACTAAAGAATACCCGTTACTATGAATACCACTAGATGCTAAACCAATTAATACATGACCAGCTTCAATAGACTGACCTGTTACAATTTTCTTTTTATCAACAATTCCAACAGTAAAACCAGCTAAGTCATACTCTTCAGTGGAATACATACCTGGCATCTCAGCTGTCTCTCCACCAATTAATGCACAACCCGCTTGGCGACAACCTTCTGATATACCTTTGACGATGTTTTCAATTTTACTAGGTTCTGCTTTACCGCAAGCAATGTAATCAAGGAAGAAAAGCGGTTCTGCCCCTTGGACAACAATATCATTTACACACATCGCTACTGCATCAATACCAATTGTGTCATGTTTATCCATCATAAAAGCGAGCATTAATTTTGTACCCACGCCGTCTGTTCCAGATACTAATACAGGTTCTTCTAATGCAAATTTTGATAGATCAAACATACCTCCAAAACCGCCAAGACCGCCTAGTACTTCTTTTCTCATTGTTGTTTGTACGTGTTTTTTCATGCGAGACACCGCTTCATATCCAGCTTCAATATCTACTCCTGCTTGCTTATATGCATTCGCCATCGTTTTTTACACCTCGTCTTTTAATTTCTCCCACCCAAGCGGGCACTCTCTTTATAGAGTATGTTTTAGGAAAAAGCTAGCTTCTACTTAAAATGAAGTAGAAGCTTCTCGCCTTTTTATTTCATACTTTCTAAAAGCTCTTGCTCATAATCATAAAGAGCTGTTGGATAATCTCCATTAAAGTAAGCCATACATAAGCCGCCGTATTTCCCTTCATATGGACGTCCAATTGCATCTACTAAGCCATCTTCACTTAAAAATGTTAAAGAATCTGCACCGATGATTTGACGTATTTCTTCTACAGAGTTATTTGCTGCAATTAATTCTTTTCTCGTTTGAATATCAATTCCATAGAAACATGGATACTTAAGTGGCGGAGAAGCAATTCTCACATGTACTTCTGTCGCTCCTGCCTCACGAAGCATGCGCACAATACGTTTACTTGTTGTTCCTCGTACAATGGAATCGTCAATCATTACAACACGCTTTCCTTCAACCACGCCTCGTACTGCTGAAAGCTTCATTTTTACCCCTTGCTCACGCAATTCTTGAGAAGGTTGGATAAAGGTACGACCAACGTAACGATTTTTAATTAATCCTAATTCGTATGGAATTCCTGTTGCTTCTGCATAACCGATCGCTGCCGAAATACTAGAGTCTGGAACACCTGTTACAACATCTGCTTCAATTGGAGCTTCCATCGCTAAACGTTTTCCCATATTTTTACGTGCTGCATGAACGTTAATGCCAGCAATATTAGAATCTGGACGAGCAAAGTAAATGTATTCCATACTACAAATTGCATGATCTACTTCGTTTGTAAAACGATCTACTTGAATACCCTCGTCATTAATGATAAGTAGTTCTCCAGGTTCTACATCACGAATGTATGTTGCACCAACTACATCAAAAGCACATGTTTCAGATGCTACGACATACGCATCCCCCATTTTCCCAATTGAAAGTGGTCGGAATCCATTCGGATCTAGTGCAACAATCATTTCGTTTCCTGTTAGTAAAAGATACGCAAATGCGCCTTTTACTTTGTTCAATGCATCTTTTACGCTCTCGATTAGTGAACCTTTTGTATTACGTTTAATTAAATGAAGCAGTACTTCTGTATCTGAACTTGTTTGAAAAATACTTCCTTCTGCCTCTAATTCACGGCGAAGCATTTTTGCGTTAATTAAATTTCCGTTGTGAGCTAACGCCATACTATGATCAGAGAAACGGAATAGTAATGGTTGCACATTTGCTACTTCACTTCCGCCTGCTGTCGCATAGCGCACGTGTCCAATTGCTGATTTTCCATTTAAGCCTTCTAGCTCACCTCTTGAAAACACTTCTGATACTAAACCTAACCCCTTATGGCCAACAATTTTCTCCCCATTATTGACAACAATGCCCGCGCCTTCTTGCCCACGGTGCTGCAAACTATGCAATCCGTAGTACGTAACTTGTGCTGCATTTTCATGCCCCCAAATTCCGAAAACGCCACATTCTTCATTTAACCCCTTTATTTCAGCAAGCATGGGATTGCCCCTTTCCAAGCCTTTCTCATTTCATCAACATTTGCTATAAGTAATACTTCATTTTCTTCATTATGAATTGTTACTTCATTTGTATTTGTGACTTCTCCAACTTGAATTGCTTCTACTGATTTCTCAAACGCTTCTTGTTGTTCACGTTTTACTGTTACGACAAAGCGTGATTGTGATTCCGAGAATAATGCCGCTGTTGCTTCCCCATCTAATTTCACAGTAGCACCTAAGTGTTTCGCACCAATTGCACTTTCAGCAATCGCAACTGCTAATCCTCCTTCTGCAACGTCATGTGCAGATTGAACAAGTCCCGCTTGAATAGCTTCTAGTAATTGTTTTTGGCGTTTTAATTCTACTTCTAAATCGATGCTTGGTGACTGACCAAAGATTTTACCGTATACCATCTTTTGCAATTCACTTCCACCAAACTCAGCTTTCGTTTCACCAATTACATAAATAAGATCGCCAGCTTGCTTAAACTCTTGTGTTGTTACATGTTTTAAGTCATGAACAAGACCTACCATACCAACAGTCGGTGTTGGATATACAGCTTCACCGCTACGTTCATTGTACATTGATACGTTTCCGCCGATAACTGGAGTTTGTAATGTGCGACAAGCTTCACTCATACCATCTACTGACTTCTCAATTTGCCAGAAAATCTCTGGTTTTTCTGGGTTACCAAAGTTCAAGCAATCTGTAATTGCAAGTGGTTCTCCACCAGAACATACGATATTACGTGCAGCTTCTGCTACTGCAATTTTACCGCCCATTTCAGGATCTAAGTAAATGTAGCGAGAGTTACAGTCTGTTGTCATTGCTAATGCTTTCTCTGTACCACGTACACGTACAACTGCCGCATCTGATCCTGGTGTAACAACTGTGCTTGTGCGCACTTGATAATCGTACTGATCATATACCCACTCTTTACTTGCAATCGTTGGTTGTTGTAATAGAGCTAGTAATGTCTCTTTATAGTTATCTACTTTTGGTGTTTCCATCTTCATTTCTTGGAACTCTTTAAAGTACGCTGCTTCTTTTGAAGGCTTATGATAAATTGGTGCTTCTTCTGCTAATGCATCTGCTGGAACTTCCGCTACCATTTCACCTTTATGGAATAATCGAAGCATTTTATCTTCAGTTACTTTCCCCATCGTAACTGCCGCAAGTCCGTACTTTTCAAATAAATCTACAATTTCTTGTTCTCTACCTTTTTTCACCACAATCAACATACGTTCTTGTGATTCAGATAACATCATTTCATATGGTGTCATACCTGTTTCACGTTGTGGTACATCGTCTAAGTACATTTCAATACCCATTCCTGCTTTACTTGCCATTTCTGCAGAAGATGATGTTAAACCGGCAGCTCCCATATCTTGAATTCCGACAAGAGCATCAGATTGGATCAGCTCTAGGCATGCTTCAATAAGAAGTTTCTCCATAAATGGATCGCCTACTTGTACTGCTGGACGTTTTGCTTCTGAACTCTCAGATAGTTCTTCCGATGCGAAAGTTGCACCGTGAATACCGTCACGTCCTGTTGAAGCACCTACGTACATAACCGTATTACCAGCACCGTGCGCTTGCCCTTTTTTAATATCTTCATGATTAATTAAACCAACGCACATTGCATTTACAAGCGGGTTGCCTTCATAACATGGATCAAACTGTACTTCTCCGCCCACAGTTGGAATACCGATGCAGTTACCGTATCCTGCAATCCCTGCAACTACTTCTTCAAATAAATATTTTACGCGTGGTGATTGTAGTTCACCGAAGCGAAGTGAGTTTAATAATGCTACTGGACGTGCTCCCATAGAGAATACATCGCGAATAATACCACCAACACCCGTTGCCGCGCCTTGATATGGCTCAATTGCTGAAGGGTGATTATGACTTTCCATTTTAAATACAACCGCTTGGTTATCACCGATATCTACAATCCCTGCACCTTCTCCAGGTCCTTGTAGTACACGCTCTCCTGTTGTTGGAAACTTACGAAGAACTGGTTTTGAGTTTTTATAACTACAGTGCTCTGACCACATAACAGAGAAAAGACCTGTTTCTGTGTAGTTCGGCAAACGACCTAAAATCTTTTCAACCATGGCAAACTCTTCGTCTGTTAGCCCCATTTCCGCATATATACGTTCTTCTTTAATTTGTGTTGGATTTGGTTCAAGCATTAACGACATATGTTTCCCTCCAATGTTTCAAAATAGATTGAAAGACTTTTAAACCTTCAGCGCCGCCAAGCAATTCACTCACAGCACGCTCTGGATGTGGCATCATGCCAAGTACATTTCCTTTTTCATTTACAATACCTGCAATATCTGAAACGCTTCCGTTTGGATTGTCTACATAACGGAATGCAATTTGGTTCTTTTCTTCTAATTCTTTAAGAGTTGCTTCATCGCAGTAGTAATTTCCTTCGCCATGTGCGATTGGAATATCGATTACTTCACCCTGTTTATATTGCGACGTAAACATTGTTTCATTATTTTCCACACGTAACTGAACTGTACGACACATAAACTTCAAGTTTTCATTTCGCATTAATGCACCTGGTAGTAATCCTGATTCAACTAAAATTTGGAATCCATTACATACACCTAAAATCGGCTTTCCTTGCTCAGCAGCTTTTTGCACTGCCTTCATTGCATTTGCAAAGCGAGAAATGGCACCGCAGCGAAGATAATCACCGTAAGAGAATCCACCTGGTAAAAGAATTGCATCATACTCATCTAAATTCTCTGCATCATGCCAAACGTAGTCTACCTCTTCACCAAGCTCATCCTTAATTGCATGAAACATATCAACATCACAGTTCGAACCTGGAAAAACGATTACGGCAAATTTCACTGTGCGACAACCTCCTCAACTTCGTAACGGAAATCTTCCATTACAACGTTCGCTAATAGTTTTTCACACATTTCTTTTACCTTGCTATCCAGATCAGTTACTGATTTATCGATTGTTAACTCCATATATTTACCAATGCGGACATCTTGTACTTCTGTAAAGGAAAGACTGTGAAGAGCACCTTTCACTGCTGTTCCTTGTGGATCTAATACGCTCTCTCTTAATGTTACATATACCTTAACTTTATACATGTGAAGCTCCCCCTAAACGTTTTAAAATTTCTTCATATGCCTCTGTTAAATTACCTAAATCACGGCGGAATACATCTTTATCAAATTTCTCATTGCTCTCTTCATCCCATAAACGGCAAGTATCTGGTGAAATTTCATCTGCTAATACGATTTCGCCTTCTTCTGTTACACCAAACTCTAATTTAAAATCTACTAATCTTACACGACAGCTTGCGAAGTGCTCAATCAATACTTGATTGATTTGTAGAGCTTTTTCTCTTAATGTACTTACTTGCTCTGGCGTTGCAACGTTTAATACGCGAATATGATCTTCTGTTACAAGCGGATCTCCTAAATCATCATCTTTGTAGTAAAATTCTACGATTGGTGCTGCAAGTACAGTTCCTTCTTCCATTCCTAATCGTTTTGAAAGACTTCCTGCAATTACGTTTCTTGTGACAACTTCTAATGGAATAATACTTACTTTTTTCACAAGTTGTTCTGTATCTGACAGCTTCTCAACAAAATGTGTTTTAATTCCCACTTCTTGTAACTTTCTGAATAAAAGAGTTGTAATCTCATTGTTCAGACGACCTTTTCCTGTAATTGTCGCTTTTTTCTCCCCATTGAAAGCAGTAGCACTATCTTTGTACTCTACCCAAACCATATCTGCTGCTTCTGTACGATAAATTCTTTTTGCCTTACCTTCATACAGCAATTCTAGCTTTTGCATTTCGCAAGCCCCCTGTAGTTTGAAAAATATGAATAATTTTTTTATAAAGAATGGCACAGAATGACTCTATTCTGTGCCATATAAAATTATCAGTTTAATCCAAGACGTTCAAAGATTGTATCAACGTGTTGTAAGTGATGCTCGTAGTTAAAGCATTCGTTGATTTCTTCTTGTGTTAATTTGCTTGTAATACGCTCATCTGCTTCTACAAGCTCCTTAAATTGTACTTGTGTCTCCCAAGCTTCCATCGCTTTAGGCTGTACGATATCGTAAGCTTCTTCACGTACCATACCTTTGTCGATTAGCGTAAGCATTACGCGTTGAGAGTAAATTAAACCGTATGTTCTTTGCATATTGCGCTTCATGTTCTCTGGGAATACCGTTAAGTTTTTCACGATATTACCAAAGCGATTTAACATGTAGTTTAATGCGATTGTTGCATCTGGTAAGATAATACGTTCTGCAGAAGAATGTGAAATATCACGTTCATGCCATAATGGAACATTCTCGTAAGATGTCATCATATAACCACGGATAACACGAGCTAAACCAGTCATATTTTCAGAACCGATTGGATTTCGTTTATGTGGCATTGCAGAAGAACCTTTTTGTCCTTTCGCAAATGACTCTTCCACTTCACGTGTTTCACTCTTTTGTAAACCACGAATTTCGACTGCCATTTTCTCAATAGATGTTGCGATTAATGCAAGTGTTGACATGTAATGTGCATGACGATCACGTTGCAATGTTTGTGTTGAAATCGGAGCTGCTTCTAACCCTAAGTTTTCACAAACATATTTTTCTACGAATGGATTAATGTTCGCGTATGTACCAACTGCACCAGACAATTTACCAACGCGAACTGTATCAGCTGCTTGTTTGAAACGTTCTAAGTTACGTTTCATTTCTTCATACCAAAGACCAAGTTTTAAACCAAATGTTGTTGGTTCTGCATGAACACCGTGTGTTCTTCCCATCATAATTGTGTACTTATGCTCTTTTGCTTTGTTAGCTAAAATAGTAATGAAATTTTCTAAGTCGTTTAGTAGAATTTCATTTGCTTGTTTTAAGATATAAGATAAAGCTGTATCTACTACGTCTGTAGATGTTAAACCGTAATGTACCCATTTGCGTTCTTCACCTAATGCTGGTGTTTCTGATACAGCACGAGTGAAAGCAACTACATCATGACGTGTTTCTTTTTCAATCTCATAAATACGCTCCATATCGAATGATGCATGTTCACGAATTTTTTTCACATCTTCTTTTGGGATATCACCAAGTTCGGCCCATGCTTCACATGCTAGAATCTCAACTTCTAACCACGCTTTAAATTTGTTCTCTTCCGTCCAAATCGCACCCATTTCAGGGCGTGTATAACGACTAATCATCTTTTTCCCTCCAAAAGTTGTTCTTGATGGTCCCAAATATGCAATTCTTGCGCTTTGTCTAAAGCATCTTCAACATTTTCATTTAAAATATTTACATGCCCCATTTTACGCTGCAGCTTTGCTTCTTCTTTTCCATACAAGTGTAAATAGCACCCGGTTAATCTATTCACTTGCTTTAGGACCCCTTCTATATGTTCGCCTAAAATGTTTACCATGACAACTGGTTTTAACAAATTTGTTTCTCCTAGAGGTAAATTACAGATTGCTCGAATATGTTGCCCAAATTGACTCGTTTCGCATGCATCAATTGTATAATGTCCTGAATTGTGAGGTCTTGGTGCTAATTCATTAATATAAATCTCATCATCTGCTGTAGCAAACATCTCTACCGCTAGTGTTCCCACAAGCTGCAGTTCATCCGCTAGTACCTGTGCATATTCAATTCCTTTTTGTGAAAGCTCTTCTGTAATACGAGCTGGTACGATGGATTCATGTAAGATGTTATTAACGTGAATATTTTCAGCTACTGGAAATACCTTCGTTTCACCACTTACGCTACGAGTTACAATAACTGATATTTCTTTTTCAAATGGCACCCATTTTTCAAGAATACATTCAGCTTGACTGGCAAGCTCCCTAGCTCTTACAACATCCGTCTCACTTCTTAAAACAACTTGCCCTTTTCCGTCATATCCTCCTGTTGTTGTTTTTAACACACAAGGAAAGGAAAGTTCCGTAATTGCTTCTAAAAGTTCATCTTGCTTCTTCACAAGTCTATATGGTGCTACTGGTAAACCAGCCTTTACGATTGCATTCTTTTCTGTAAAACGATTTTGCGTTTTGTTTAATAACTGACTGCCTTGTGGTAAATACGCATGTTTTTCAAGCCATTGTAAACATCTATAATCAATATTCTCAAATTCATATGTGACAACATCGCTTATTTCCGCTAAATGCTGAATCGCTTTCAAATCATCATAAGATGCAACAATTTCAATATCAGCAACTTGTGCACATGGTGAATGCTTTGCCGGATCTAGTACAGCAATTTTATAACCCATTTCCTTCGCTGCTAGCGCCATCATTCTTCCAAGCTGGCCACCACCAATAATGCCAATTGTTTTTCCCGGTAAAATGATTCTTGTCATACCAACTCACTACCTTCACGCACATTTTTCTCAATTGCTTCTCGTCTCAGTTCTAATGCATCATGTATGTCATCATGAAATGATCCAAGTATTTGTGCAGCAAGTAGTCCTGCGTTTGTTGAACCAGCCTTACCAATCGCAACAGTCGCAACTGGAACCCCTCCTGGCATTTGAACGATAGACAGTAAAGAATCTAAACCATTTAACGCTTTTGATTGAACAGGAACACCGATTACAGGAAGATTTGTCTTCGCCGCAACCATCCCTGGTAAATGAGCGGCTCCTCCAGCTCCAGCAATAATAACTTTTAACCCACGTTCACGAGCTGTTTCTGCATATTCAAACATATAATCTGGAGTCCGATGAGCGGATACAACTTTCTTCTCATACGGAATGTGTAATTCATCTAAAATGTCACAAGCATATTTCATTGTTTCCCAGTCTGACGTGCTTCCCATTATGATTCCAACTAGTGATTTCATATTAGAATCCCCCCGATTCAAATAAAAAAAGCCTGAAATAGAACAGTTTCTCTTTTACTATGAGAGAAAGCGCTCTACTCAGGCATACGTATCCCTTGTGAATAGAAAAATACCGAGTGACTTTCCCCCATAGTCTAACGAATAACGGTCGTTAGGTAGAGACTTGCAGGCCATATCCCCGCGATTATATGAGGTGCGATATAATATTGTTTCTATGGATATATTAACAACATTTCATAAGCCATGTCAACAAATAATCGAATGTTTTTTTATTAGTTATTGATATCGTTCGTGTTTTAGTTATATTCAAAAGAAGAAGTGAAAATATATGCAAGTGGGAAAGGGAATTAGGATAGGCGTATAAGATGCAATCATATGAAGATCTATCCGTGTAGCGATAAAATACCTTAACCAGGATTTAATTGAATTTCATTTTCTAAATTTATCACAATAACAGTTATTTATTTTCAAATTCATACCATGTATAACCTTAGCATAAGAAGAAGTAATCAAATTAAGGTTCAAGTAATATCATTTTTTGTATATTTAAGTGAAGCTCATGATACTATTACTATAAGTTCACACTAATTTATAGGTGGGTTAATTATGCAGAACCTTAATATATGGTCATATTTATTTTTTTCATCGCAGTAACTGGTGCAATTATTGAATCTTCCTTTATAACATCTCACTTTTTCTACTATCATTACTTCAAACCTATACTGCTTGTAGAAATAATTAGTCCCATTATCGGAATTTTTCTAGGTTCGTTCGAAAAACCTGGAAAACCAAAACAAATCGCTATTATTTTAAACAGCCTCTTCTTTGTTCTTTTTTCTTTTTTAGCATTGCTAAATTTATGGATTACTACATTTGGCAAATAAAAATGTATACAAAAAAACCTAAGTCGAAACGACTTAGGTTTTTGCTTGGCGACGTCCTACTCTCACAGGGACAAGGTCCCAACTACCATCGGCGCTAGAGAGCTTAACTTCCGTGTTCGGTATGGGAACGGGTGTGACCTCTCTGCCATCATCACCAAACTATGAAGGCATATTCCTTCAAAACTAGATAACATTTGCTTCATATTATATGGTTAAGTCCTCGATCTATTAGTATTCGTCAGCTCCACATGTCACCATGCTTCCACCTCGAACCTATCAACCTGATCATCTTTCAGGGATCTTA
>NZ_JAPHWH010000089.1:0-400 GCF_026241455.1 Bacillus sp. DHT2 | reverse complement strand
GATCAGGTTGATAGGTTCGAGGTGGAAGCATGGTGACATGTGGAGCTGACGAATACTAATAGATCGAGGACTTAACCATATAATATGAAGCAAATGTTATCTAGTTTTGAAGGAATATACCTTCATAAGTCTGGTAATGATGGCAGAGAGGTCACACCCGTTCCCATACCGAACACGGAAGTTAAGCTCTCTAGCGCCGATGGTAGTTGGGACCTTGTCCCTGTGAGAGTAGGACGTTGCCAGGCTTTTATATCGTCGCGGGGTGGAGCAGTCCGGTAGCTCGTCGGGCTCATAACCCGAAGGTCGCAGGTTCAAATCCTGTCCCCGCAACCAATGGTCCCGTGGTGTAGTGGTTAACATGCCTGCCTGTCACGCAGGAGATCGCCGGTTCGACCCCGGT
>NZ_JAPHWH010000088.1:0-407 GCF_026241455.1 Bacillus sp. DHT2 | reverse complement strand
TACCATCCTCGTGCGATTAGAAAAGAAAAAACTTGTGAACATAGAAAAGAAACCGTCAGATATGGGGCCGCCCCGCAAGTTTTACTCACTTAATGAGGCTGGCCGCCAGGAACTTGAATTGTTTTGGGAAAAATGGGATTTTGTATCATCAAAAATCAACGTCTTGAAGTCAATCTAGCTTCATAAGATATTCCGTCCGATATTTTTGGAGTGTCTTGTTCAGCTTTATAAAAAAGGAGGAAAAATAACATGTTGGAAATGTTCAAAAAAATGATTGGCGATAAAAAAGAGTACAAAATGATGATGGCACGGGTTGAAGCCCTTCCAGAGGACTACCAGTTTGTATTTAAGAAAATTCAAAACTACATGTGGAATTTCTCAGCGGGCAACGGGATGGATATGCTGCA
>NZ_JAPHWH010000087.1:0-409 GCF_026241455.1 Bacillus sp. DHT2 | reverse complement strand
TATCAAGATTTTCTATACAAATCACCGAATACATTTGCGTGAGATGATAACTTAATTTGTGTAAGAAATCTTTTCTTTGATTCGCTACCTTTTCATGAAGGATCTGAATTCGTTCTACTTGCTTCTTTATAGTTCGCAGAGTCCTTCTTTTTCTTCGAAAGGTTACGCTGTGCTTGCCGCAGTTGTTTTTCTTTTTGTAGAAGAAATCTTGGATTTTCAAATACCGTTCTATTTGAAAGAACAGCGTATTGATTCAGTCCTACATCTATACCAATTGCATTTTCTATATCAATAGAGGGAGGTACATCCTGTCTTTCGACACTAAAAATAGCGTACCATCTCTTCGATTGGCGTTTCAGAATCAACTGTTTGATCGTTCCTTCTATCGGCCGATGCAGATGAATCTCTA
>NZ_JAPHWH010000086.1:0-411 GCF_026241455.1 Bacillus sp. DHT2 | reverse complement strand
AGGCATACAAGTATGAAGTGAAAGAACAACCGGTAGATGGATATCAATCCGAAGTAAAAGGTTATGACATCACGAATACAAAAGTAAGCCAAACAAAAGTAGAAGGAACGAAGACATGGAAAGACGACAATGCGAAAGATCGTCCGGCAATGATCAAAGTAGACTTACTACAAAATGGCAAAGTGCTTGCGACACAAGAAGTAAGTGAAGCAAGCGGTTGGAAGTATGAATTCAAAGATTTAGCGGCATACGATGCCGAAGGTAAGGCATACAAGTATGAAGTAAAAGAACAACCGGTAGATGGATATCAATCCGAAGTAAAAGGTTATGACATCACGAATACAAAAGTAAGCCAAACAAAAGTAGAAGGAACGAAGACATGGAAAGACGATAATGCGAAAGATCGTCCGG
>NZ_JAPHWH010000085.1:0-424 GCF_026241455.1 Bacillus sp. DHT2 | reverse complement strand
TATTAGGCACGCCGCCAGCGTTCATCCTGAGCCAGGATCAAACTCTCCAATAAAGTTAGTTTGTCTAGCATCTAAAATAAAAATTGACGTTTCACGTTGTTTGTTTCGTTCAGTTTTCAAAGAACTTTTGGTGGAGCCTAGCGGGATCGAACCGCTGACCTCCTGCGTGCAAGGCAGGCGCTCTCCCAGCTGAGCTAAGGCCCCAAAATAAGTATCGGGAAGACAGGATTTGAACCTGCGACCCCCTGGTCCCAAACCAGGTGCTCTACCAAGCTGAGCCACTTCCCGAAGGAAAAACGCGCCCGAGAGGACTCGAACCCCTAACCTTTTGATCCGTAGTCAAACGCTCTATCCAATTGAGCTACGGGCGCATATGGTGCCGAGGGCGGGGGTCGAACCCGCACGGTGGTCACCCACCGCAGGA
>NZ_JAPHWH010000084.1:0-441 GCF_026241455.1 Bacillus sp. DHT2 | reverse complement strand
GGATCAGTTCAAGTAATAAAGTCTACTATATTTAAAACTTAGGAAATCCGGTAAATATAAAATCATTTCCAACACCTTGAGGGGCTTGTGGTGGAATATACACCTCAGGCTCATCCGGTGCAAACTGCCCAGAGAGTGGCTCCATTAAACGAATATAAAAATAACGATAATTGATCCCTTCAGCTCGCTGTATATCATGGACAAACCAACCGTACAATTCATTGAATATATGAACACGTGAAGTCGGACAAGAATTACCGTCATAAACAGCTGTACCACAATCAATATAATTTTGAGCACGCACTATTGCGGGATAATAAAGACTCCTCTTTATTGAATCAGGCATTTTGCCAAATTGTTGAGTGACGACTTGACCAGCCTCTTTTGCTACTTTTGATAACCATCCCCAATCTTTTTTCAGCAATGCAATCTGTTGAGATG
>NZ_JAPHWH010000083.1:0-455 GCF_026241455.1 Bacillus sp. DHT2 | reverse complement strand
TCTTATCAGTACATAAAAAAGGCGGCGGAGCAAAAGGGATATGAGCTCAAGCAGAAAACAGATCCAATGCTGTTTCAAACATCAGATGCAAAACCTGTAAATGAATCTTATAATATTCGGGTAGATTATGGAACAAAAAACGTTACAAATCTTGTCGAATACAACTATGATAAAAAAACTGAAGCTTATACGAGAAGCTCTGATGGTGTCATGACGACAGACCGGGAGACCGGAAAGCCGGTTGAAATGCAAAATATTTTCATTGTTGAAGCCAGCCATCATATTATTGACCAAGATGGAAGGCGTGACATCGACATAGAATCAGGGGGTAAAGGTCTGCTGTTTCAGCACGGAAACGTCATTGAAGCAGACTGGAAAAATGTAAACGGAAGAATTGTGCCGGTGAAAGACGGCAAATGGCTGCCGTTTGTGCCAGGAAAGACATGGATAAATAT
>NZ_JAPHWH010000082.1:0-455 GCF_026241455.1 Bacillus sp. DHT2 | reverse complement strand
GAACGTGAGCCATACCCTGAATGGGACCCCGTGCTTCAGATGATCGATGAATTTTATCGTAAAAACTACCCGGAATATATTCCTAACAAGCATGGAGAATTATTTCAATAAAAGGGAGGAAGCTAATATGCCCAATCAAGGGATAGCGCAGATTATATTTCCTGATAGCAAGGATTTGGAAACGTTTTTGAAGGAGCAAGGAAGTTATGACTTACATGAAGACCTATTAAAATATGGATTGACGACGAAACAGTTTTTATACGTTGACTATAAAGGTGAGCAATACCAAGAAATTGTCAATTTTATTCTTGATTACGAATTTGCCCACCAAATTGAATTAGCAACACAAGAAGAACTCGAGAAATTAGAAGCATTTAATTATGAATTTTTACCTGAAAAGATCAAGGAGGCCAACAAAATACTGTCACCAAAGGGCTATGGACTATTTTCATATC
>NZ_JAPHWH010000081.1:0-470 GCF_026241455.1 Bacillus sp. DHT2 | reverse complement strand
GTTGTTGGGTACTTACTCGTGCATAACCATAAATGTATGAATTCATAAAATCACCTAACCTTTACATGATAATCTTATCATAAAGGGAGGTTAAAGTTAATTTGATTTTGACAATAGTTTTGATAACGTATTTAAGCAATTTATAAGGCTTAAATTTTGTTCATTTCACATTTATCTGATTTCCGAATTTACCAAAACCTTTAATTTATGAACATCTTAACTTCATAACCTTTACTCCAGTAATTACGAAATCTACACAGCTAACTTTATTATGTATACTCAGGACGCAAAAGAACACTTAAAATTAGTGCAAATTATCTCCTAAAGTGACACAGTATATAGAGGGTTCTGGTGCAAATACTTAGGAAAGATATAAAGAGGCGAAAAGTTTCCTAGTGGAATCTAGTCTTAAGCAGCAATTCCAAATAGTTGATGGATGAACTTCACTTGATTTTGGACAGACTTGTCCA
>NZ_JAPHWH010000080.1:0-487 GCF_026241455.1 Bacillus sp. DHT2 | reverse complement strand
TACATTGAGAGATGTAAGTCCGGTTCGGGGAGGAGCACTTGAAAACCTACTACAGTAATGTAGCAAGGCGTTGGGTGCTTACTCTACTTATATGTTGATGCGGTTTTGAAATATTTTATACCTGGCGCACCAGTAAATGGCGGTGGAGGAAGCACAGGAGGCGGTTCTTCCGGCTCACAAGTTGCGGACGTAGGGCGTCAATGGATTGGACGTTCTACCTATGTATTTGGTGGTGGACGTAACACAAATGACATTGCAAGAGGGATTTTTGATTGTAGTAGTTTTGTACGTTGGGCATTTGAACAGGTTGGGATGAATGTGAGTCCAATGGGAGCTGTAAGTACAGAAACTTTAAATAAGATTGGTACACAAATTTCACCAATGGAAATGAAAGCTGGTGATGTTATTTTCTTTGATACGTATAAACATGACGGTCATGTTGGCATTGTCATTGATCAAAATACTTTCATTGGTTGTCAAACGAATA
>NZ_JAPHWH010000007.1:0-255529 GCF_026241455.1 Bacillus sp. DHT2 | reverse complement strand
AAATGGTAAAGTGATTGCAACGCAAGAAGTAAGCGAAGCAACAGGTTGGAAATATGCATTTACAGACTTAGCGGCATATGATGCCGAAGGTAAGGCATACAAGTATGAAGTGAAAGAACAACCGGTAAATGGATATCAATCCGAAGTAAAAGGTTATGACATCACGAATACAAAAATCAAAGACGAAACAGGTGTAGATCCAAAAGATCCAAAAGATCCAAGTACAGATCCAAACACAAATAACGATTCAAAAGTTCCACCTACTGAAGAAAATGATAAGCCGACATCAATGCTTCCTAATACAGGAGGAACATCAGCGGAAATGATTTCAATCGTTGCAGGTATGATATTATTCGTTTTAGGTGGAATTCTATTCACTCGACAACGAATAAAATAATAAAAAAGCTTTAGATTATTGATTACACTGTAATCTGAGTAGCAGACAAATTAAAAAATTACTATTGATATTACTCCCTTTAGGTAGATATTCACAAAAACTTCACGATAAAGTGAAGGGAAGAATGCAACCTGAAGGGGGGGGTTTCTATGGCGAAATTAGAAATAGTATTTTGTAAAGCTTTGTTCTTGAATGGTTGTAGCAGTAGCTCCTGTCCAGCAAAAGTTAATACACCTACAAGAATCGTTTTTTTATAATAGAAATGCCTTCTTATCAAGTATAATCATTATTGTTATATTTTATTATTGTTATATTTAGTATTATACATGGTAATGCCTTGAAATAAATATGCTTTTATGCATATTTATTTTTTTTTTACAAAAAAAAGCCACCACTTTGGAGTGAGTGGCTTTGGTGATAATTAAGCAGCTTTCTGCCCTGTTTGTACCGCCGGTTTTTGCAGAACATCATAAACACCAGTGCCAATGACATCTAAAGCCATTTTCATACGTTCAGGTGAGATGTTTTCTAGAACGTTATCTTGCGGCGTATGGTATACCTTTTCAATATGATAGATGAGTGGATCCCAACTATCTACTCCCATCCAGATGAATAGAGCGGCAGGGATGCCAGCGTAAGCGAATGGCACATGGTCACTAGAACCAAACTTTCCTTGCAGAACAAGATCATTATTTAATTGTTTTCCAGCATTTAATGCTGCGTCTGTTACAAGATTCGTAGAACCATCTGGCGTCATTGCATATAAATTTTTTGCTTTATCATAGTTTGTAGCAACCATATCAGCATTAAAAACGCCTAGAATACGATCGCGTTCTTTTTGAGATAAGTTGTCAACGTAGTGCTCTGAACCAAGCAACCCCATTTCCTCTGAACCGAAAGCAATAAATCGGATTTCTTTGTCAGTTTCTACATTTTGAAATGCGCTAGCTAGTTCTAATACTAACCCTGTTCCAGAAGCATTATCATTTGCTCCTGGTGCCCCAGCAACGCTGTCATAATGTGAACTTACAATAACAGCTTTCTCATTTCCAGTGCTCTTTTTCGGTTTCTTTTTCGCGATAACATTTAGAGATTGTAAGTTTGATTCATGTCGTGCTTTTAAAGAAAGGATTGTACTTCCCTTTTTTGCTAATTCTTCTTTGAAGGCATTACCTTGTACATAAGCAAGACCAAATACAGGGATGGACTGTTTTTTCGTTAATCTTGGATTGAAAGTTTGGCCATAGTTGCCGCGGCCGCCAATTAGGCTATATAAGAGAACGCCTTTTGCACCTTTTGCAACGGCATTTTCTACTTGTTTGTTGTAGTCTGCTACTGTTGCACCTCTTTCAAATAAGACAATTTTTCCGTTTACTTCATTTGGAATTTCCTCTAATTTTGTCCCATTCGGCACAAAAATAAGAGGAGCGGTGACAGCCTCAGTAGAAATTAAAGCATTTGGGGCGGCGCCTGCTTGCCAATTTTTTGAACGTGATAAAGGAGAATCAATAAATCCTACATATTGATCGGGTACAGCAAATGGCTGATATTCTACTTCATATCCCATTGACTGTAATTTCATCCCAACATAGCGAGAAGCCCATTTTTCTGATTGTGTTCCACCAGGGCGCGGGCCAATTGTTTCTGATAAAAAACGGACGTGTTCGATTGCACGGTTAGCATTAACTTGCCCTGTAATAGGTGGAGTTTTGATCGTTTCTGGCGGGAAATCAGCTTTTGCTTGTCCAATTGGAGCTAAGCTGACAGCGAGTGTTGCAGCAAGCAAAGATCTTACTATTTTTTGTTTCAATGTTCTCTTCATATATTCCTCTCCTATTCTTCTATTCTATCTGACTGACAAAAGAAGACGGATAACGACTCTATTCTATCTCCTGTTTTTTGTATTTTCAATTAATTTAAGTTGAGAAATAAAAGTAGAATCATTTCATATGCATATATGCATATTTTTAGAGAGGATGTATGTGCTATTATTTTAGACAAAGGTTCGCTTTCTTGTTTTGAAAGCCCCTAAATTGCATGTCTAGTGTACCCAAGCTTTAGAATATGTAGAGAAAAAGAAATCCATGGTGAGATTTCTTTTTCTCATGCTTGAACCTTTTGAACATGATAATTGTCATGTTCCCACATTTCATGATAATTATCATTAGATGTAAGGCATCCATATGAAAAGAAGAGAAATCAGTGTGATTTCTCTTTTTTTTGTATAGAAAAAGGAATGCCACTTGCATTCCTTTTATCCCTTACAGTTCAGTTAAAATAATCGGCTCACCGCGTGTTACGACGACTGTATGTTCACATTGTGCAACAAGGCTTTTATCTGGTGTTACAAATGTCCAACCGTCATCGCCGCGTTCAATAATATGGTCAGCCTTCATAGAAATGAAAGGTTCTACAGCGATAACAAGACCATCTTTAAGAAGTGCATTATCCATTGGATCGTAGTAGCTTAGAATGTGATTTGGTGCTTCGTGTAAGCTAAGACCGATGCCATGCCCTGTTAAGTTTTGGATAACGGCATAGCCATTTTTATGAGCAAAGTTAGAAACTGCACGACCGATTTGGTTTTGTTTCGAACCAGCTTTTACTTTTTTCATTGCTGCCCAAAATGCATCTACTGCTGCTTGGCAAAGTTTTTCTTTTTCTTCATCTTGCCCAAGAACAAAAGAGATACCTGTATCTGCATAATAACCGTCAAGTGCCGCAGATACATCAACATTTACTAAGTCGCCTTCTTTTAATACTTGATCTTTTGGAATACCGTGTGCAACTTCTTCATTTACACTAATACAAGTTACACCTGGGAAATCATATTCTTTTTCAGGTGCAGAAATAGCACCGTGCTCATCTAATACTTTTTTACCGATCAAATCAAGCTCTTTCGTTGTCATACCTGGCTTTGCTTGTTTTTTCATCTCTTCGCGTGCAAGCGCAACAACGCGGCCGATTTTTCGTAAACCTTCTAAATCCTTCTCATTACGGATGATCATAAAAAAAACCACTGTCCTTCCTCGAATATATATCTTACACGATTGTATCATGTTTATTTTTGTCCTGCTACTGGCGTACGGTTAGTATACTTTTTAAGGAGTCTTGATGGGTTTCATAGGAACTTCATGACAATTGTCATATTCATATCATGACGTATTTTACTGTTTTCCAGCTCTTCCAATTTATACAATGTAAATACAAGGAACAGTGGAGGTGGCAAGATGGAAAAGATTATTGAAGTAAATGGTGTTTCAAAAACATTTAAACATAAAAAGGCTGTAAATAACGTTTCATTTCATGTGGAGAAGGGGCAGATTGTTGCACTTCTTGGGCCAAACGGTGCAGGGAAAACAACAACAATCTCAATGATGCTTGGATTAAAGGATCCATCAGAAGGAAGTGTTTCTATATTTGGAAAGAGTCCCAAGCAGCGAGCAGTTCGTAATCGCCTCGGTGCAATGCTACAAGAGGTGAGTGTTATCGATAGTATATCAGTGGAGGAAGCAATTGATCTATTTCGCAGCTATTATACGAATCCAGTTGCAAAAGAAACATTACTTCAGTTATCAAATTTAGAATCGGAAAAAAGGCAGCGTTGTGAAAAATTATCAGGTGGTCAAAAAAGAAGATTAAACTTTGCACTCGCACTTGCTGGAAACCCAGATTTATTATTTTTAGATGAGCCGACTGTAGGAATGGACATTACATCTAGAAAGGCTTTCTGGGAAACGATTCGAAAGCTAGCGAGTGAAGGGAAAACGATTATTTTGACAACGCATTATTTAGAAGAAGCAGATGCGTTAGCAGATCGAATTTTACTATTTGCAAACGGAGAAATCATTGCTGATGGAACTCCAGAGGAAATGAAAGCAACGATTTCTCGAAAAACCATTTCATTTTACACAAAAGAAAAAATTCCAACAGACTTGCTGAAGGGGTTACCGCATGTTACGGCAGTACAGTTTCATGAACCGCGTGTTATTCTCACAACAGATGATACGGATGCTACGTTGCAAGCAATTTATAAAGAGAATTTACCTGTTACAGATATCTCAGTTGAACGAGGAAGTCTTGATGAAGCGTTTGAACAGTTTGTCGCAAATCAGAAGGAGGGAATTGTATGAAAGCCTTATGGATGCAATGTAAAATAGAAATCTTACGTACGTTTCGCAATAAATTATTTATCTTTTTCTCATTATTAATGCCAGTTCTGTTTTATTACATTTTTACAAATGTTATTCAAGTACCGCAGAACGGAGATGCTTGGAAAGCGCACTATTTAATTTCGATGGCTACTTTCAGTATTGTAGGAACAGCACTTTTTAGTTTTGGTGTGAGACTTTCTCAAGAAAAAGGGCAGGGATGGACACATCTTTTGAAAATTACACCACTTCTAGAGGGAGCATATTTAACAGCTAAAATTATTTCTCAAACAGTGGTAAATGCTTTTTCAATACTTGTGATCTTTATTGCAGGTATGCTAATTAATAACGTAGAGTTAACGATCGGGCAATGGATTGGTGCTGGATTATGGCTATTAATAGGTGTGACGCCGTTTTTAGCACTTGGAACGATTGTAGGTTCAATTAAGAAAGCAGATGCAGCTTCTGGTCTCGCAAACATCTTAAATATGAGTTTAGCAGTACTAGGCGGTTTATGGATGCCGATTGAAGTGTTTCCGAAAGTGCTAAGAACAATTGGAGAGTGGACACCAACATATCACTTCGGAAGCGGGGCATGGGATATTGTAGCGGGGAAATCTATAGGCTGGGAGAATATCGCGATTTTAGGAGGTTATTTCCTTATGTTTGTTGTAATATCAATATATATAAGAAAAAGACAGGAAGCGGTATAACATGATAGAGAAGAAGTTTGAGATTTTTCCGAAACATATGGGATTCTTCCCGTATATATGGCTTGTATATTTAGCGTTTCCAATCTACACATTACTACAAGAAACTGGTTGGAAACTATTGTTAGGAAGCGGTATGCTAGTAATCTTTGTTTTGGCATACCGACAACTTTATTTTGTGCAAAAGACATTTATGATGTGGGCATGTATACAAATGATCATCGCATTTGTGTTAGGTTTTTTTATAATCCATATCTTATTTATTTAGGCTTTTTTACTGCAAATGCAATAGCATTTGCACCTACAAAGAAATCATTCCGAATACTATTTTCTTTATTAGTACTAACCGTTATCACATTCATATTTGTATACAGAAATGATTTTTCGTTGACATCTTTTTTAGGTGCTGTACCAATGTTTATTATGATGCTTCTGATGCCTTTTGCTATGCGTAGTTTTAATCAAAAAAAGGTGTTAAGGAACCAGTTAAGTGAAGCAAACGAACAAATTAAAGATCTAGTAAAACGTGAAGAACGTCAGCGAATCGCCAGAGACCTTCACGATACTTTAGGACATACGTTATCCCTCATTACTTTAAAAAGCCAGCTTGTTGAGAAGCTGATTGTAAAAAATCCAGAGCGTGCAAGTATAGAAGCGAAGGAGATTACGCAAACATCGCGCACAGCCTTAAAGCAATTGCGTGAATTGATTTCCGATATGCGGATGATTACTGTGGAAGAAGAGCTTGAGCAAATAAAGGCTATCCTGCAAGCTGCTAATATTTCACTAGAGGTAAAGCAGAAAGCAAGTTCTGGTGCATTATCACCACTTGAGCAAAATATTGTAGGTATGTGCTTGCGAGAAGCGGTAACGAACGTTGTAAAGCATAGTAAGGCGACGGAATGTATGGTTTCCTTATTTGAAACGCAAGGAGAACTGATTTTGCAGGTGAAAGATAATGGAGTGGGATTACAAGCACAAAGTCATGATGGGAATGGCATTTTAGGTATGAAAGAACGGCTTGCACTTATTGATGGAGCACTTGAACTAGATGAAACGCATCCTGGGACGATGTTAACGGTGAAGGTTCCAATTGTAATTAGAACAGGAAAAGATGAGGTGAGAGCATGATTAGAATCATCATTGCTGAGGATCAACGAATGCTTAGGGGAGCGCTCGGAGCTCTGCTTGATTTAGAAGATGACATTGAAGTGGTAGGGCAGGCGGAGAATGGTGAAGAAGCTTTAAAATTAATTGAAAAGTTGCAGCCAGATATAAGTATTATGGATATTGAAATGCCGATTCAAAGTGGTTTAGATGTTGCAGAGGAATTGCAAAAGAAAAAATTACTATGCAAAGTAATGATTTTAACAACATTCGCACGTCCAGGTTATTTTGAAAGAGCAATGAAAGCAGGAGTTCATGGATATTTATTAAAGGATAGCCCAAGTGAAGATTTAGCGGCAGCGATTCGCAATGTGATGCAAGGGAAACGAGAGATTTCCCCTGAATTAATGTTTGGACTATGGCAAGAGCAAAATCCGTTATCAGATCGTGAGAAAGAAGTACTTTTGTTAGCGAAAGAAGGAAAAACAGCAAATGAAATTGCCAAGACACTGTATCTTTCATCTGGTACTGTACGGAATTATATTTCAGATGTGTTAACAAAATTAAATGCGAAAAACCGAATTGAAGCAATTGCGATTGCGGAAGAAAAGGGCTGGATATAAAAAAGATGTTTACCGGTTATGGTGGTAAACATCTTTTTATTCTTTTTTTTTGAACCTCTATCACTAAAATGTAAAGTCTATGACATAATATAGATTTTACTTCATTTTTCGACAAAAAATTTGTTATAGTAAGATTAGGTTGCTGTTCTAGATTTTGGGTAACTTTACCACTAATTGTCTTAATTACTCCATGTTTATCTACTTGAGCAATGATGTCTTGGTCATATATTTCATCATTTTTATATGATTGGGAAAGAAGTACTTCGGCTTGATTTTCTTTTGCCTTTTTGTTTGTAGGTTGAAAATCCACATTCCTCAGTGGTTCAGTTAAGGAATCAATTATTGATCCATGCTGAGTAATTTTAATTTTCACGTCATGTTTATCAACTTCCTGGGCCTAAATCATTTTAGTCGATAACACGAATCGTTTTTAATTTCGTTATTTGTGGTGACATTCTATTGGTGGAGAAGAAGGAAAAAACTATTGATGAAAGTTTCACTTTATAATTCATTTCTAACAATCCCAATTTAGTATTCGTACGAAGTGAATTTCAGATACGTTATGCAATATTTTATGTCAAAAATTGTCGAAAACCAGTATTGTAGTGGTATGACAACTTCGGAAGTTAGATTTCTATAATGGGATGGTGAACAATTATGCACGCAGAAAAGCTGGGAGCGGAAATAAAGAAAATTAGAATGTTAAGAGGTTTAACACAAAAACAGTTATCTGATAATATATGTCATCAATCAGAAGTGAGCAGAATTGAATCAGGTTCAGTATATCCAAGTATGGATATACTCCAAGGAATTGCAGCAAAGCTAAGAGTTCCCATCATTCATTTTTATGAGGTGCTCATTTATTCTGATATTGAAAGAAAGAAACAGTTTAAAAATCATATTCTATTACTCTGTAAGCAAAAGAAATATAAAGAAATTTATAATAAAGTCTGGGAGGAACTCAAAAAAGATGAGTATCATCCAGAATTTCAACAATTTCTTCAATGGCAGTATTATTTGGCAGCGTATATGTTAAAAAAGATAAGTTATGAATATTGTATTTTAGAACTAAAAAAATTACTCAATCAAGAATTAGCAGGAATTGATGTATTTCAAAAATTATATATAGAAAATGCTATAGCAAACATTTATGCGGAAAATGGATATTTCAAAAAAAGTATGGAGTTGTTTGAAGATATTTTAAAACAATTGGAATCTCTTCATAGCAATGAAGAATTTGCTGTAAAGGTTAGATATAACCATGCAAAAGCACTGTATTTAGATGATCGATATGAAGAGGCGCTTTATCAGGTTATAAAGGCACTTGAAATCGCTTGTCGTATTAATAGCATGTCATTAATTGGACAATTACAATATCAAAAAGGTGAATGCCTTGAAAAGCTAGGAAATGCAAAAGAAGACATTCAAGAAGCTTATGAAAAAGCGTTGTTCTTCTTTGATTTATTAGAACTGCATGAGTATAAAGATACACTTTTAAAAAAATTTAAGTGATGCTTTTCTTGGTAAGGAGCTTATTAATAGGGATAAAAACGAGTTTTTTATAAAAGTAGATAGAATTAAGGTGTGGATATTAATGGATATGCATAATTGCATATAGAATGGATAAATTTTCATGATATATTGAAAGAAAAACATGTGGGTGATGGAACATGAAAAAGCTACTTATCGGTAGTATGTTGACGTTAGCGATGATATGTGGTATTTCTTTTGGAGATAAATTAGTAGAGAAAAGTCATGCAGTAACTCATAATGATCAAGAAGTACAGTTAGCTTCTGATTTACCATTTGAATACTAAGATGAAAATAAAGAACCTAGGGTATGGGTTCTTTATTTTTTATTTAGTAAAGGTTTGTGTTAAGGAGCCGTTTCTATAATAAATTAATAGGCTTGCTAACAAAAAAACGTGAGTATGGTCACAATTTTGGTTATGTAAAAATGACCATTGTTCATGCGTTTCAACGTCCTCAATAAAATACTATATTTTAATAATATCACCCCGAAGAGAATGGCATCATGAAAAAACGTTACAATTACCATTGTAACGTTGCACCACTTATTCGTTTAATTCCTCTTATAGAAGCGAGCTCATCTAATAATTGAAAAAGTGCTAAATCTTTTTGTTTGCTCTCAATCATAATATCGAAATCTTGATTTAGTTCTCTCGTGACGTGTAAAAAGGGTTTTATAAATGTAGCATCAATATAATTAGCGTGTGATCTGAATTCCTTCTCTGATTTTGGTGAAGAAATATGAACCTTAGGAATGGTATTTGTATGATCCCACGTTTTGAAAATAGCTGGTAGTAGTACTTCTAACGGTTCATCACAAAGATTTGCCATGTGATGATGATAATCAAATATAAAAGGGATTCTTTCTAGCTTACAAACGGCTAATGTTTCAGAAGCTGTATATGTTTTATCATCATTTTCAAGTGTCATTTGCTGCTTGATATGGAAAGAGAGCTTTTTTAAGTTTTCATGAAAGCGTAGTAAAGCTTTCTCTTTGTTGCCGTATGCACCTCCAATATGGATATTAATGTAGGAAGAGTCTGCTAATCCCATTGCATCTAATACGTTATAGTGATATGTCATATCTAAAACCGCATTATCTGTAATATGAGGTTTTTCACTTGTAAATAATGTGAACTGGTTTGGATGAAAGCTGACTCGTAAGTTATGCTCTCGAATTAATTTCCCCATCTTACGCCAAAAGGGTGTAAATATATCGATATAATCAAAATCAACTTCAGGATGGGTTGCGAGCGGGACGATAGAAGATGATAATCGGTATAATGGAATTTCATGTGCGATATTGTAATGCAGGGTACGTAATGTATGCATAAGGTTTTGCATTGTAATATTATATAATTTTTCTTCTCGTTCCTGTTTCCCAAGCTTTTTCCACGTTGTAAATGTCATTGTTTTAGCAGGGGAGCAGTCCCACAAAGCGACTGCATGTGAGACATACCCAAAGCGCATAATCATCTGTCCTACCCCCGTTATTTATTATTTAATTATAAAAGTTTCATTTCATAAGAAAAACGCTAGTAACGTCCCAATCCATTCTTTTCCTTTATCGACAAGGGAGAGAGAGGAAACATCTTTCCAAGTAAGCAATGTAGACCCCTCAATATCTTTGCTAATGTGCACCTTAATTTCTTGTATAAAAGCCCGATCATATAGGAGACAATTTATTTCATGATTGATGTATATACTTCTCATATCAAAATTAGCTGTTCCGATATCACAAATATGATTATCTACCATAATAATTTTCGCGTGAAAAAATCCTTGTTGAAATTCATAAATATGACACCCTGCCCTCATCAATTTCCGGCAGTATGGTAATTTAGCTTCGCGAACGAGTGGGTGATCTGCTTTTTTAGGAACGAGAATCGTAATGCGAACACCTCGTTTTTTTGCTTGTAATAATGCATTCATTACTATTTTTCCCGGAATGAAATAGGGTGTCCCAATATATAATTCCTCTTTTGCACTTTCAATAAGTGATACAAATGTTTCCTGTAAATAGGCACCGTCTGTTGGGATAAAGCGGTGTAGCATAGGGCCTGGAAACTGTTTAGGAAAAAATGATGCTTCTTCTAATAAATCTTCATTTGTATCATCGCGCCAATCGTGCAAAAATTGTTTTTGTAAATCTTGTACGCCTTCGCCGGTCAGGCGTAAATGATAATCACGCCAAAGGCCCAATTCAGGATCATGCCCCAAATATTCTTCTCCGATGTTGAAACCTCCAATATAGCCAATTTTCCCATCGATAATCGTAATTTTTCTATGATTTCTTTGGTTTGCAGAAAAAAAGAGAAAAGGGATCTTGATTTTATGGCAATATGAAAAAGATACACCGTGTTTCCTGAGTGAGCGAATGGTTTCATCTGATAAACGATGGCTTCCTATACGATCGAGAAGGAGGCGTACTTCTATACCTTGTTTGGCTTTTTCAGTGAGAAGCTGTAAAAAAGTTTGACTAACTTCATCATTTTTGACAATGAAAAATAAAATATGTATATGATGCTTTGCCCCCTTTATATCCAGAAATAAATCATTGTATAAATTTGTTCCCCATGTATACAATTTAAAATTGCTACGTCGTAAGGGAAAAGGGCGGGACTTTATTTTTTTTAAATGATGTTTTCTTCCAAGTAAAAAGTCGAGTGAGACCCATATGACTAAGCATGTTAGTAAAAGAGATAAAAAGACCATTATCAAATTACCTCCTGAGAATTCATTCTTATAGTTTCACCTAAATAAACAGCTTTATGAAAAAATGTTGTGTTGTATAACAAAAAACTGTTGACTGAATGCTCACTCATTATATAATGGGGATAGGGGATATAATTCAGAAAATTATTTATTTTCGAAGATTCTAAAAGAAAGAGGGCTTACAAAGAGAGGGGTATCATAAAAATGAATAGTTTACTGATCATTAATTGGCTGGCTGCCATTGCTGTTATTGCTTATGCTGGATATTTGTTTGTATATTTGATACGAACAAGGATGGCCTACATACAATTAGGAAAAAAAGTAGAATTTGATCGCCGCTTTAAAGAGAGGTGGGATATTCTTAAGGTTAACGTTTTCGGTCAAAAAAAATTGCTGAAAGATAAGAAAAGCGGTATCATGCACGTTATGTTTTTTTACGGATTTATTCTTGTCCAATTTGGAGCAATTGACTTCGTTTGGAAAGGATTAGCACCAGGATCACATCTTCCATTTGGACCACTATACCCTGCATTTACATTCTTCCAGGAAATTATCACACTTATGATTTTAATCGCAGTTTTTTGGGCTTTTCATAGAAGATACGTTGAAAAACTTGTTCGTTTAAAACGTAATTTTAAATCAGGCCTTGTTCTTATTTTTATCGGAGGCTTAATGCTTTCTGTACTACTTGGTAACGGAATGGGCATTATATGGCACGGCGAAGAGCTTTCGTGGAGCGAACCAATCGCTTCTGGAATCGCTTACGTTTTCTCAGGAATAAATGAAACCGCAGCTATTTCTGTGTTCTATTTCTCTTGGTGGGTGCATCTACTTATTTTGTTAACGTTTTTAGTTTATGTACCACAATCAAAACACGCACATTTAATTGCCGGACCTGCTAATGTATTCTTTACTCGCCTTTCTAATCCAGGGAAACTTGAAAAAATTGATTTTGAAGATGAGACACAAGAAACATTCGGCGTTGGGAAAATTGAGGATTTCAAACAGACGCAGCTTATTGATTTATACGCTTGTGTAGAGTGCGGGCGCTGTACAAATATGTGCCCGGCAACAGGAACGGGCAAAATGTTGTCACCAATGGATTTAATTTTAAAACTTCGCGATCACTTAACGGATAAGGGGGCAGCGGTAACATCACGGGCTCCATGGGTTCCGGCGGTTGCGTTTAACAATACACAAGGAAATCAGTTAGCGATGATGGCAGCAGGGCAAGGGCAACAAGAATCGGCTGCTACAGCACTTGCTTATGATCCAAGTTTAATCGGAGACGTCATTACAGAAGAAGAGATTTGGGCATGTACAACGTGCCGTAACTGTGAAGATCAATGCCCAGTTATGAATGAACACGTTGACAAAGTTATTGATTTACGTCGTTATCTCGTTTTAACAGAAGGAAAAATGGATCCAGAAGCGCAGCGTGCGATGACAAATATTGAGCGCCAAGGGAATCCGTGGGGGCTGAACCGTAAAGAGCGTGAAACGTGGCGCCAAGGCGATGATGAAGTAACCGTTCCAACTGTGAAAGAGAAAACAAAGGCTGGCGAAGAGTTCGAATATTTATTCTGGGTAGGATCAATGGGATCTTATGATAATCGCAGTCAGAAAATTGCGATATCATTTGCGAAGCTGATGAATAAAGCGGGCATTTCCTTTGCGATTCTTGGTAATAAAGAAAAGAACTCGGGAGATACGCCGCGCCGCCTTGGAAACGAATTTGTATTCCAAGAGATGGCCACAAAGAACATTGAAGAATTTGAAAAAGCAGGCGTGAAGAAAATCGTTACGATTGATCCGCATGCCTATAACACATTTAAAAATGAGTATCCAGACTTTGGTCTACAAGCAGAAGTCTATCACCATACAGAATTATTAGCACAGTGGGTGAAAGAAGGACGATTAGAGCCGGTTCACCGTATTGAAGAGACGATTACGTATCATGACTCCTGTTATTTAGGAAGATACAACGAAGTATATGAAGCACCGCGCAGTATTTTAAAAGCAATTCCAGGTGTGAAAGTTGTTGAAATGGAGCGTAATCGTGAAACAGGCATGTGCTGCGGTGCAGGCGGCGGACTTATGTGGATGGAAGAAACAACAGGTTCGCGCATTAACGTTGCACGTACAGAACAAGCACTTGCTGTGAAACCGTCAATCATTGGTACGGGATGCCCGTACTGCCTAACGATGATTAGTGACGGTACGAAAGCAAAAGAAGTAGAAGAGCAAGTTCAGACACTTGATGTAACAGAGATTTTAGAACGCTCTGTAATTGGGTCTAAAAAAGAAGTTATGTAATACGTAAGAATCCATACAACTTTAGAAAGAGGTGCAAGATTTGCACCTCTTCTCAGCGTAGGAGTATCGAGCGGGCGCTCAGCGCCCAAAAAAGAAATGGGGGAAATAAACGTGGTAAGAACAGTTATTTTAAGTGCTGCAAGAACGCCGGTTGGAAAGTTTGGGGGATCTTTAAAGGATGTAAAAGCAACGGAACTTGGAGGAATTGCGATTAAAGCTGCGCTTGAGCGAGCGGATGTTGCTGCAAATGATGTTGAAGAAGTTATATTCGGAGCGGTGATTCAAGGAGGACAGGGGCAAATTCCTTCGCGCCAAGCGGCGAGAGAAGCTGGACTTCCCTGGGAAACTCGTACAGAAACAGTGAATAAAGTTTGTGCATCTGGTCTTCGTGCTGTAACAATGGCTGATCAAATTATTCGTACTGGAGATCAAACGCTTATTGTAGCAGGCGGAATGGAATCAATGAGCAATAGTCCTTATATTTTACAAGGTGCACGATGGGGATACCGGATGGGACATAATCAAGTTGCCGATCTAAATGTAGTAGATGGCTTAACGTGTTCATTTTCTGGCGTACATATGGGTGTGTATGGCGGAGAAGTCGCGAAGGAGGACGGAATCTCTCGCGAAGTGCAAGATGAATGGGCATATCGCAGTCATCAGCGTGCAGTTTCTGCGCAGAAGGAAGGTCGATTTGAAGAGGAAATCGTACCAGTATCTGTACCGCAGCGAAAAGGTGAGCCGATTGTTGTTACAAAAGATGAAGCGCCGCGCGAAGATACAACAGTTGAAAAGCTAGCAAAGCTAAAGCCTGTATTTGATAAAACAGCGGCAGTAACGGCTGGAAATGCACCAGGGTTAAATGATGGCGGCGCGGCGCTTGTATTAATGAGCGAGGACAGAGCGCAGCAAGAAGGAAGAAAACCGTTAGCGACGATTTTAGCACATACAGCAATTGCGGTAGAAGCGAAAGATTTCCCAAGAACACCAGGGTATGCGATTAATGAGCTTTTGAAGAAAACAGGTAAGACAGTGGATGAGATTGACTTATTTGAGATTAACGAAGCCTTTGCAGCAGTTGCAATTGCGAGTGCAAATATTGCAGGAATTGATCCGGAAAAAATTAACGTAAACGGTGGCGCGGTTGCGATGGGACATCCAATTGGAGCAAGCGGGGCACGGATTATTGTAACGCTTATTCATGCATTGAAGCAACGCGGCGGCGGCATTGGAATTGCATCGATTTGCAGCGGCGGTGGCCAAGGCGACGCGATTATGATTGAAGTTCATTAATAAAAAGGGGGAGAAAAAATGAGTGTGCAAAAAATTGTTGTAATCGGTGCGGGGCAAATGGGTTCAGGTATTGCACAAGTATGTGCGATGGCAGGATATGACGTATATATGCAGGATTTGAAACAAGAGCAATTAGATCGGGGATTATCCATTATTACAAAAAACTTAGCACGCCAAGTAGAAAAAGGACGCATGGATGAAGGGTCAAAGGAAGCAACTTTAAATCGTCTTACAGCGACGCTTGAATTAAATTGTGTAAAAGAAGCAGATCTTGTTATTGAGGCAGCCGTTGAGAAAATGGATATTAAAAAGAAAATTTTCGCGAATTTAGATGAAATTGCACCAGAACATGCGATTTTGGCGACAAATACATCGTCTTTACCAATTACAGAAATTGCAGCGGTAACGAAAAGACCAGAGAAAGTAATTGGGATGCACTTTATGAATCCAGTTCCGGTTATGAAGCTTGTTGAAATCATTCGGGGTCTTGCAACAGATGATGCAGTATACGAAACAATCGAAGACATTACAAAGAAAATCGGAAAAGTACCAGTTGAAGTAAATGATTTCCCTGGATTTGTTTCCAACCGTATTTTATTACCGATGATTAATGAAGCGATTTATACGCTATATGAAGGCGTCGCAACAAAAGAAGCAATTGATGAAGTGATGAAGCTCGGTATGAATCATCCAATGGGGCCGTTAACATTAGCAGATTTTATTGGTCTAGATACGTGTTTATACATTATGGAGGTTCTGCATGAAGGACTAGGAGATAGTAAGTATCGCCCATGTCCGTTATTACGTAAATATGTAAATGCTGGTTGGTTAGGTCGAAAAACAGGTCGTGGTTTCTACGTATACGAATAGAAAGCAAGGGTAGGTCTCCCTCTTTTTTACAAAGTAGTGGTCTTACCAGGTGGTTGAAAAAAGATATATCGCAAATGGGGGCGGGGCATATGAATTTTCGTTTTACAGAAGAGCAGCAGATGATGAGGAAAATGGTTCGAGATTTTGCACAAAAGGAAATCGCTCCCTTTGTTCCAGAGATGGAACAAGGGGTGTTTCCTAGAGAGATTTTGAAGAAAATGGGTGAACTTGGACTTATGGGGATTCCAGCACCAGCGAAATATGGCGGTGCGGAAATGGATTTCATTTCTTACATTTTAGCTATTGAGGAATTATCAAAGGTGAGCGCGACAATTGGTGTTATTTTGGCGGTACACACATCGGTTGGAACAAACCCAATTTTATATTTTGGAACAGAAGAACAAAAGCAAAAATATGTTTCTAAACTAGCGACGGGTGAATACTTAGGTGCATTTGCTTTAACTGAGCCAAATGCGGGATCAGATGCAGGTAGCTTAAAATCAAGAGCCGTAAAGCAAGGTGATTACTATGTCATTAACGGTTCGAAAGTATTTATTACAAACGGTGGCGAGGCGGATACATATATCGTGTTTGCTTCTACGAATCCAGATGCAGGGAAGAGCGGAATTTCTGCGTTTATTGTAGAGAAAGATACACCAGGCTTAATCGTTGGAAAAGACGAACATAAGATGGGACTGCTTGGTTCTCGTACAGTGCAATTAACATTTGAAGATATGAAAGTACCAGTAGAAAACCTGCTCGGTGAAGAAGGACAAGGTTTTAAAGTAGCGATGGCGAATTTAGATGTTGGTCGCATTGGTATTGGAGCACAGGCACTTGGCATCGCCGAGGCAGCGCTAGCATGTGCAGTGGATTATGCGAAGGAGCGTCAGCAATTTGGAAAACCAATTGCCGCGCAGCAAGGACTGGGCTTTAAACTGGCGGATATGGCTACGAGCGTAGAAGCTGCGAGGTTACTTGTATATAGAGCGGCATCGCTTAGGGCACAGGGACTTCCTTGCGGGAAGGAAGCATCTATCGCAAAGCTGTTTGCTTCGAAAACAGCGGTCGATGTCGCAATTGAAGCGGTACAAGTATTTGGCGGTTACGGCTATACGAAAGATTATCCAGTTGAGCGATTTTTCCGTGATGCAAAAATTTGTGAGATTTATGAAGGAACGAGTGAAATACAGCGGCTTGTTATTAGCCGAGCATTATAAAGAGAAGAGAGAGTGAGGGGAAGGAACATGGATTTTAAATTATCAGAAGAGCATGAAATGATACGAAAAATGGTTCGAGATTTTGCGAGAAATGAAGTGGCGCCGACAGCAGCGGAGCGAGATGAAGAAGAACGATTTGACCGCGCTTTATTTGACCAAATGGCGGACCTTGGTTTAACAGGAATTCCATGGCCTGAAGAATACGGCGGGATTGGAAGCGATTACTTAGCGTATGTGATTGCTGTAGAAGAGTTATCTCGTGTTTGCGCTTCGACAGGTGTCACGTTATCTGCTCATACTTCGCTTGCTGGTTGGCCCATTTTTAAATTTGGAACAGAGGAACAAAAACAAAAGTTTTTACGCCCGATGGCGGAAGGGAAGAAAATTGGTGCATATGGTTTAACAGAGCCAGGTTCTGGTTCAGATGCAGGCGGAATGAGAACGACAGCGAAGCGAGATGGCGATCACTACATTTTAAATGGTTCTAAGATTTTTATTACAAATGGCGGCATTGCTGATATTTATGTTGTCTTTGCATTGACTGATCCAGAATCAAAGCAGCGCGGCACAAGTGCATTCATTGTAGAAAGCGATGCGCTAGGATTTTCAGTTGGTAAGAAAGAGAGCAAGCTTGGGATTCGCTCTTCACCAACAACAGAAATCATGTTTGAAGACTGCCGTATTCCTGCTGAAAATTTACTTGGCGAAGAAGGACAAGGGTTCAAAATTGCAATGCAGACGCTAGACGGTGGTCGTAACGGTATTGCGGCGCAAGCTGTTGGTATTGCGCAAGGAGCTTTAGATGCTTCTGTGGAGTATGCAAGAGAACGGCATCAGTTTGGAAAGCCAATTGCTGCGCAGCAAGGAATTGGTTTTAAATTAGCAGATATGGCGACAAGTGTAGAGGCAGCACGCCTATTAACATACCAAGCTGCTTGGCTAGAATCAGAAGGACTTCCGTACGGAAAAGAATCAGCGATGTCGAAGGTGTTTGCTGGGGATACAGCGATGAAAGTAACGACGGAAGCAGTACAAGTATTTGGTGGTTACGGTTATACGAAAGATTACCCGGTAGAACGGTTCATGCGTGATGCAAAGATTACGCAAATTTATGAGGGAACACAAGAGATTCAAAGGCTTGTAATTTCTCGCATGTTAACGAAATAAGAGAAAAAGCGTAGGTATTTTCCTACGCTTTTTCCTTCCAAATGGTAGAGAGAGGTGAAGAGGATGGTTAAGCACAATGTGCATGCGTCTGTAAAGGATGAGAAATTGGTTGCACTAAGGCGCGAGCAGATGATTAAAGGAGCGGTGCAGCTCTTTAAGCAAAAGGGATTTCCTCGTACAACAACGAGGGAAATTGCAAAAGCGGCCGGGTTTAGTATTGGGACACTTTACGAATATATCCGTACGAAAGATGATGTGTTGTATTTAGTATGTGATAGTATTTATGAACATGTAAAAGAACGATTAGAAGAAGTGGTCTGCACGGAAAAAGGAAGCGTTGAAAGTTTAAGGGTAGCCATTACGAATTATTTTAAAGTAATGGATGAGTTGCAAGAAGAAGTATTAATTATGTATCAAGAAGTTCGTTTTTTACCGAAAGAGTCTCTTCCATATGTACTAGAAAAAGAGTTTCAAATGGTGGGAATGTTTGAAAATATTTTAGAACAGTGTACGAAAAATGGCACATTTACATTAACGAAAAAGGAAATTCAACTGCTGGCTCATAATATTTTCATTCAAGGACAAATGTGGGGATTTAGACGCTGGGCCCTGCAAAAACTTTATACATTAGAGGAATATACAGAAATGCAGATTAGGTATGTATTACATGGCGCGCATATGCTTCCGAAATAAAACGATATCCCCCTCTTTTAGGCGGGAGAGAGCATCTAGCCATGCATAGAAGCGGCCAGTGCCTTTTTTAGCTCCATGCCGAGTGAGACCAGAAGGAGAAAATGAGAGGAAATCCCCACTGATTAAAGTTTCACTTTATATAGTCCCTACAGGTTAATCTTGTAAATACTGGTCTGTAATCACTTTTATCGATTGCTCGTGAAAGTTTCCCGTTTTTTTTTTGTAGCATATTTGTTGGAGTTTTGTTTATAATGAATAGTATGGATTTTTTTAAACAGGCCGTTATATATAGGATTATATTTTAAGAAAGGAAGTGCCGCATAAGTGGATTTTAAGAAATATTCACCAGAAGAGCTAAAAGAATTATCCATGATTGAAGTTGTACATAGTGTTTTAGAGGATAAAAGACAGGCAACGTCATTCCATGATTTAGTTCAGGAAATCGCTCAAGTGCTGGGACTATCTCAAGAACAAGTTGCTGCGAAGATCGCACAATTCTATACAGATTTAAATATCGATGGACGTTTCATCAATTTAGGAGAAAACCGTTGGGGGATACGCAGTTGGTACCCATACGAGCAAATTGATGAAGAAATCTTACCTCAGCCAAAGCCTAAGAAAAAACGTAAGGTTGAAGAGGAAGAAGATTTTGATGACTACATTGAAGAAGACGAAGACGACTTCGACGGTGATGACGAAGAAGATGATGTAGAAGATTTGGACAAGGTTCTTGACGAAGACGATGATCTTGATGATTTAGATGAAGATGATGAAGAGGAAGAATTCGCTGACGAAGAACTTGAGTATGATGAAACAGAAGAAGAAGAGGAAGAAGTGTAGTTCTTGACTTTTTATTATCGTCCATGTAGAATCATTTTTGGGCTCTTTAAAACAGGACGATAATACTTTTAAAGTGTAAATATAAAAGAAAATTGCTCCCTACTTATTACTTTTCGTGATGAGGGGAGCAATTTTCTTTTTTGTTTTTTGTTTAGAAAATAAAAAGAGTCTAACAATAAGATAGATAAGGTGTTATCTACATACGTTGCGCTTTGCAACGGTGATTATATAACAACAAAGTAGAAGGGAGTACTTTTATGACTAAGTATATTTTCGTAACAGGCGGTGTAGTATCTTCTTTAGGGAAAGGGATTACAGCAGCATCTCTTGGAAGACTTTTAAAAAATCGTGGTTTAAACGTAACAATCCAAAAGTTTGACCCATACATTAACGTAGACCCAGGGACAATGAGCCCATACCAACACGGTGAGGTATTCGTAACAGATGATGGCGCAGAAACAGACTTAGACCTTGGTCACTATGAGCGTTTCATTGACATTAACTTAAACAAATACAGCAACGTAACAACAGGTAAAATTTACTCTTCTGTTCTTCAAAAAGAGCGTCGTGGTGAATATTTAGGAGGAACAGTTCAAGTTATTCCTCACATTACAAATGAAATTAAAGAGCGTGTATATCGTTCAGGCCGCGAAACAAATGCGGACGTTGTTATTACAGAAATCGGGGGAACTGTTGGTGACATCGAGTCTCTACCATTCCTAGAAGCAATTCGCCAAATTAAGAGCGATATTGGTCGTGACAACGTAATGTATATTCACTGTACATTAATCCCGTACTTAAAAGCAGCGGGTGAAATGAAAACAAAACCAACGCAACATAGCGTTAAAGAACTTCGTAGCTTAGGTATTCAGCCAAATATTATCGTTGTTCGTACAGAATTGCCTGTTTCTCAAGATATGAAAGACAAACTTGCTTTATTCTGTGACATCGATACAAAAGCAGTTATCGAAGCGCGTGATGCAGATACGTTATATGCAGTTCCATTATCGCTTCAAGAGCAAAATATGGACCAAATCGTTTGCGATCACTTAAAACTAGACAATCCAGCTGCAGATATGACAGAGTGGACTGCATTAGTTGAAAAAGTACGTAACCTATCTAAGAAAACAAAAATCGCTCTTGTTGGTAAATATGTAGAACTTCAAGATGCATACATTTCTGTTGTAGAAGCACTTCGCCATGCAGGATATTCATTTGATACAGATGTAGAAGTGAAATGGGTAAATGCTGAGCACGTAACAGCAGAAAACGTAAAAGAATTAGTTGGCGACACAGACGGTATCCTTGTACCAGGTGGCTTCGGCGATCGCGGTGTAGAAGGAAAAGTCGCTGCAATTCAATATGCACGTGAAAATAAAGTTCCATTCTTAGGAATTTGCTTAGGAATGCAACTTGCATCAATCGAATTTGCACGTAACGTATTAGGATTAGAAGGGGCTAACTCTTCTGAAATTAATCCTGACACGCCTTATGCAATTATTGACTTATTACCAGAACAAAAAGATGTAGAAGACTTAGGTGGCACACTTCGTCTTGGTCTATACCCATGTAAGCTTACTCCAGAAACAAATGCTTACAATGCGTATAATGAACCAGTTGTATACGAGCGTCATCGTCATCGTTATGAGTTCAACAACGAATTCCGTAAAGACATGGAAGACGCTGGATTTATCTTCTCTGGTACAAGCCCAGATGGTCGTTTAGTAGAGATCATTGAATTACAAGATCACCCTTGGTTCGTGGCAGCACAGTTCCACCCAGAACTTGTATCTCGTCCAAACCGTCCACAACCATTGTTCCATGATTTCGTAAAAGCTTCTATTACGAATAAAGAAAGCAAGTAATAAAAAAGGCGTCCAAATTTGGACGCCTTTTTTTTTTACTCATATTCGTTTATCATTTCATCAATTGTAAATTTTAATCCGTGATAAGCAAATAGAGATAAGATTAAACTTGGGAACCCATAACGGTTGCCTTCATCATCCGGGATTAAACCTTTTAGCAATTTTGTATCAATATGTACATCTGTGAATTGTTCTAGTGAGACTTCGCCATTTTGGATGGCTGAAATACCAACAATGGAGTGTCCTTCTTCTTGTAGCTGCTTCGCTAATGAAATAATATTTTCATCTGTTGAAAAACGACTGATAAGAAGTACGCGGTCTGCGGATGTCACTTCTGCTTTTGTACCATTTTCGATTAAGCGCTTTGCATGTTTTAGCGGCTCTGCGCCGTGTAATGCTTCCGAAACAACGCCGTCCATTTCGTTTGTACCGTGTAAATAAACGATGCCATCACCAACTAACGCTTGCGCAAGTAGACGGGCACTATCTTCTATATTCATCTCTTCTTTTTGAGAAATCTTTGTGAAATAGCCGCTTAGCTGAGTAGAAAAAATTTTTAACATTGTATTGCTCCTTTCGATTGTGTTAAGGCGGCTTTCATTATAGCTTATTTTTTTAGAAAGGCGAAGTAATAGAGGTAGCATAACAAAATAGTAGGCGGTAAAATAAGAAAGAAATGGGAAGGAATTTGGTAAAGAATAGCGAAAATAAATCGAATAAGATATAAGAAGCTTTTAATCTTGTATTTACACAGAAAGGTTGGGGACTATGGAAGGGAAAATTTTAATCGTTGATGATCAATACGGCATTCGTGTGTTATTGCATGAAGTGTTCCAAAAAGAAGGTTATCAAACGTTCCAAGCAGCAAATGGATTTCAAGCTTTAGATATTGTGAAAAAGGATAATCCAGATTTAGTTATTCTAGATATGAAAATTCCAGGTATGGATGGTATAGAGATTTTAAAACATGTGAAAGAAATTAACGAAGATATTAAAGTTATTTTAATGACTGCTTATGGGGAGTTGGATATGATCCAAGAAGCAAAAGATTTAGGAGCTTTAATGCACTTTGCTAAGCCGTTTGATATTGATGAAATTCGCCAAGCAGTACGAAATGAAATCGCTGTAGAGGCTTAAAAATGAATTTTTTATAAAAAATATGAAAAAAAGCGTTTACATGGACTGATGAGCAGGTGAATACAGTTGAGTTTTTGAGTACAAGTTGTTATCCTATTGAGTGTAGAAAAAAGTCCGGTATGTAGATATACATATTTTACCTTATTCTGGTCATACTACCAGCGATAAGAACTTATCGGATACAAAAAACGTTTTTTAGGAGGATTCATCATGCCTTTAGTTTCCATGAAAGAAATGCTAAACAAAGCACTAGAAGGAAAATACGCAGTTGGTCAATTCAACATGAACAACTTAGAGTGGACTCAAGCTATCTTAGCTGCTGCGGAAGAAGAAAAATCTCCTGTAATCTTAGGTGTATCTGAGGGTGCAGCTCGTCATATGACTGGTTTCAAAACAGTTGTAGCTATGGTTAGAGCTTTAATCGAAGAAATGAACATCACTGTTCCTGTAGCGATTCACCTTGACCATGGTTCAAGCTTCGAAAAATGTAAAGAAGCAATCGATGCAGGTTTCACATCTGTAATGATCGACGCTTCTCACCACCCATTCGAAGAAAACGTTGAAACTACTAAAAAAGTAGTAGAATACGCACACGCTCGTAACGTATCTGTAGAAGCTGAGCTTGGTACAGTTGGCGGACAAGAAGACGATGTAATCGCTGAAGGCGTTATCTATGCTAATCCTGAAGAGTGTAAACACCTTGTTGAAGCAACAGGTATCGATTGCCTAGCTCCAGCTTTAGGTTCTGTACACGGCCCTTACAAAGGTGAGCCTAACTTAGGATTTAAAGAAATGGAACAAGTTCGCGACTTCACTGGTGTACCTTTAGTACTTCACGGTGGTACTGGTATCCCAACTGCTGATATCGTAAAAGCTATTTCTTTAGGTACTTCAAAAATCAACGTAAACACTGAGAACCAAATCGAGTTTACAAAAGCTGTTCGTGAAGTATTAAACAAAGATCAAGAAGTTTACGATCCTCGTAAATTTATCGGACCTGGCCGCGAAGCTATCAAAGCAACTGTTATTGGTAAAATTCGTGAATTCGGTTCTAACGGTAAAGCGTAAGAATAAAATTCCGTTTTGGAAACCGTCTAGTCTTTTAGACGGTTTCCTTTCGTTGTATAATGAAAGCGTGAACAAGTCTTAAGATTAAATGAATTGCCAATTTATTCACATAAACTGTAAGGAAATGTGAAAATGGAAAATGGTGTGAATGATTCTATTAATAAACGTTATCATGTATCTAAGATGAATTGACGAGTATAGCTTGACGGGCAGTTAGTCTTCATCTACTCGCCTAAAGCCTACCTATTCTAAGGTGAGGGCTTACCACTTGTTAAGTTGAGGAAAGGGAAAAGTCAAAAATGATTGGCTCTTTTGTTTTTCTTGATAGTATGCTGAACAAATGAGATTCTTAAGGAAAATAAATACATTCATAAGAAGGGAGCTCAACATGGAAAAGTTGCTGATTGAAGGTGGAAGACCTTTAAACGGATCAATTCGCGTGAGCGGTGCAAAGAACAGTGCTGTTGCTCTAATTCCAGCGACCATTTTAGCTGATACTCCAGTGACCATCGGTGGTGTACCTAATATTTCAGATGTGAAGATGTTAGGAGACCTATTAGAGGAAATTGGAGGAGCTGTAACGTACAATCAGGAGGAAGAGATGACGGTTGATCCTTCCAAAATGGTTGCTATGCCCTTGCCGAACGGGAAGGTAAAAAAATTACGTGCTTCTTATTACTTGATGGGCGCTATGCTTGGCCGCTTTAACAAAGCTGTAATTGGGCTTCCTGGTGGATGTCACTTAGGGCCAAGACCAATTGATCAGCACATTAAAGGATTTGAAGCATTAGGTGCACATGTGACAAATGAGCAAGGTGCAATCTATTTAAGAGCGGATGAATTACGAGGAGCTCGTATTTATTTAGATGTTGTTAGTGTAGGAGCAACGATTAACATTATGCTAGCAGCTGTGCGTGCAAAAGGTAGAACGGTGATTGAAAACGCTGCGAAAGAACCAGAAATTATTGATGTAGCAACATTACTAACAAGTATGGGGGCACGAATTAAAGGTGCTGGTACAGATGTGATTCGTATTGATGGTGTGAATTCTCTGCACGGTTGTCACCATTCTATTATTCCAGACCGAATTGAAGCGGGTACGTACATGATTTTAGGAGCGGCGTCTGGTGGAGAAATAACAGTTGATAATGTAATCCCGCAACATTTAGAGTCAATCACTGCAAAATTACGAGAAGCTGGTGTACAAGTTGAGACGAACGATGATCAAATTAAGGTAAATGGGGATCGTAAATTAAAGATTGTTGATATAAAAACACTTGTGTATCCAGGATTTCCGACAGATTTACAACAACCTTTTACAACTCTTTTAACAAAGGCGCATGGAACGGGAGTTGTAACGGATACGATTTACGGTGCTCGTTTTAAACATATTGATGAATTGCGCCGGATGAATGCACAAATTAAGGTAGAAGGCCGTTCTGCTATTGTGACAGGACCTGTTGCTTTGCAAGGAGCAAAGGTAAAAGCGAGCGATTTACGAGCGGGTGCTGCACTTGTAATTGCAGGATTAATGGCTGAAGGGATTACAGAAGTGACAGGGCTTGAACATATTGACCGAGGTTATGAAAATATAGTAGACAAGCTTAAAGGTCTTGGTGCGAACATTTGGCGAGAACAAATGACGCGGCAAGAGATTGAAGAAATGAAAAATGCATAATTTGCAATGATTGTTGGCAATGTACTCTTGATATGGAGTTTTGCTTATTATTGCAAGATGAAGATGAAGTGGTGGTGCTTCCGTTAATGGGGGATGAAGAATTACTGCTGACGAAAGCTACACTTTATAGAAGGAACCGGTTCACAAAATGCGGCATAAATATTAAGACTTAAAAGGAGAGGGATTATTGTGGAAAGAAGTTTATCTATGGAGTTAGTACGTGTAACAGAGGCTGCAGCATTATCATCAGCGCGTTGGATGGGACGCGGAAAAAAAGATGAAGCAGACGGTGCAGCAACATCAGCAATGCGCGATGTGTTCGATACAATTCCGATGAAAGGTACAGTTGTAATTGGTGAAGGGGAAATGGATGAAGCGCCAATGCTATACATCGGGGAAAAATTAGGTACAGGATACGGACCGCGCGTCGATGTTGCAGTTGATCCGTTAGAAGGAACGAATATCGTAGCAGCTGGAGGCTGGAATGCACTTGCTGTTATTGCGATTGCGGATCACGGTAATTTGTTACATGCTCCTGACATGTACATGGATAAAATTGCAGTTGGACCAGAAGCAGTTGGTGCAGTTGATATTGACGCACCTATTATTGATAACTTACGCGCTGTTGCAAAAGCGAAAAATAAAGATATTGAAGATGTTGTAGCAACAGTTCTAAACCGCCCGCGTCACCAAGCGATTATTGAAGAAATTCGCAAAGCTGGCGCTCGTATTAAATTGATTAATGATGGCGATGTAGCTGGAGCAATTAATACAGCATTTGATCGTACAGGTGTTGATATTTTATTCGGTTCTGGTGGTGCACCTGAAGGCGTTCTTGCAGCAGTTGCATTAAAATGTTTGGGCGGGGAAATTCACGGGAAGCTTCTTCCTCAAAATGAAGCAGAATTAGCTCGTTGTAAAAAAATGGGTATTGAAGATATAAATCGTATCCTTCGTATGGAAGACTTAGTGAAAGGTGACGACGCAATCTTTGCAGCAACAGGCGTAACAGATGGTGAATTACTACGTGGTGTTCAATTTAAAGGCAGTGTTGGTACAACAGAATCCCTTGTTATGCGTGCAAAATCCGGAACAGTTCGTTTCGTTGACGGACGCCATAGCTTAAATAAAAAACCAAATTTAGTAATTAAATAAAGAGAAAACAGAAGCAATATAAAAAGCGGAGGCAAATTTTCTTGTCTTCGCTTCTTGTATTTGTGTTACAACGTATTGATTAAAACTGGATAAAAGGGTTACAATAGTGAATATTACCCTACTTGAACTTATTGCCTTTCATTATTATGTATTTGCCTTCCGTATATTTTCCCTTTACCCATGTGAAAAGAGAATAATGTCAAAGTGTGGTGTCTGAATGAATTTGTCAATTGCAGCATTAGAAAACATGAAATTAAAAGAGTTATACGAGCATGCGAAAGAATTTAAGATTTCGTATTACAGCAAATTAACAAAGAAAGAGTTAATTTTTGCTATATTAAAAGCTCGTGCAGAAAAAGAAGGTTTCTTCTTCATGGAAGGTGTACTCGAAATTATTCAATCTGAAGGATTTGGGTTCCTACGTCCAATCAACTATTCTCCAAGCTCAGAAGATATTTATATTTCAGCTTCGCAAATTCGTCGTTTTGATTTGCGTAATGGAGATAAGGTTTCTGGTAAAGTACGCCCGCCGAAAGAAAACGAACGCTATTTTGGATTGCTGCAAGTCGAAGCAGTAAATGGTGATGATCCAGAATCAGCAAAAGAGCGTGTGCATTTCCCTGCATTAACACCGTTATATCCAAATCGTCAAATGAAATTGGAGACGGAGCCGAAGAAACTATCAACACGCATCATGGATTTAATTGCACCAGTTGGATTTGGACAACGTGGTTTAATTGTCGCGCCTCCAAAGGCTGGTAAAACGATACTATTAAAAGAAATTGCTCATAGTGTCACAACAAATCATCCAGAAGCAGAATTAATCGTACTCTTAATTGACGAACGTCCAGAGGAAGTAACGGATATTGAACGTTCTGTTAAAGGTGATGTTGTAAGTTCTACGTTCGATGAAGTACCGGAAAACCACATTAAGGTGGCTGAGCTTGTATTAGAACGTGCGATGCGTCTTGTAGAACATAAAAAAGACGTTATCATTTTAATGGATAGTATTACCCGTTTAGCACGTGCTTACAATCTTGTTATTCCACCAAGTGGACGTACGTTATCGGGTGGTATTGACCCAGCTGCGTTCCATAGACCAAAACGATTTTTCGGGGCAGCTCGTAACATTGAAGAGGGCGGTAGCTTAACGATTTTAGCAACAGCACTTGTTGATACAGGGTCTCGTATGGATGATGTTATTTACGAGGAGTTTAAAGGAACAGGTAATATGGAACTTCATTTGGATCGCTCGTTAGCTGAGCGTCGTATCTTCCCAGCGATTGATATTCGCCGTTCTGGTACGCGTAAAGAAGATCTATTAATTCCGAAAGAACATTTAGACAAGCTATGGGGCATTCGCAAAACAATGCGTGATACACCAGACTTTGTTGAAAGTTTCTTACGCAAGATGCGTCAAATGAAAACAAATGAAGAATTTTTACAAAACATTGTTGCAGATTCCAAAAGATATGTAACAACGAAGTAAAGGGAAACGGTGATGACTCGCTTATTTTTATGCTAAGCGAGTTTTTTCATGTCTTTTTGTGGAGAAGTTTAGCTGGTTAGAGTTAAATGAGCCGTCTCCGCTTTTAGGTATATCCAGTTTCAGCGGCAAGAATGGTCGGTGGCTTCGCTTCTTCCTACGAGGCAAAAGGCGCCTCGTAGGAAGAAGCTCCATCCCCCTCTCATTCTGAACGAGCCGCTTTCGCTTTTAATTTATAAAAGACAAAAACAGGTAGTTGCAAAATGAAGTTAGCCTTGTTATAATTTCATCATATGTGTTTCATCATTATAGTTGTATTCGCAGCTAAAGATGAAAAACTCTGTTTCGAAAATGATTCAGGGCGGAAGGAGATGAAAAGAATGAAAGCAGGAATTCATCCGGATTACAAGAAAGTTGTATTCATGGACACAAACACAGGCTTCAAATTCTTAAGCGGATCTACTAAAGGATCTAGCGAAACGGTTGAGTGGGAAGATGGAAACACTTATCCATTACTAAAAGTTGAGATCAGTTCTGATTCTCACCCATTCTACACTGGACGTCAGAAGTTTGCTACTGCAGACGGACGTGTTGACCGCTTCAATAAGAAATACGGTCTTAAGTAATAAAAAACATAAAACAGGCAAGTGTATCTATTCGCTTGTCTGTTTTTTTTGCGAAAATATTAAACCTTTACCCTACTTTGGATAAAAAAGTAGATGAAAGGAGAGCTCCATGTACTTAATAAATCAAAACGGTTGGGTTGAAGTGATTTGCGGAAGTATGTTTTCTGGAAAATCAGAAGAGCTCATCCGCCGCGTGCGCCGTACACAATTTGCAAAGCAACATGCGATTGTATTTAAACCATGTATTGATAACCGTTATAGTGAAGAAGATGTTGTATCACATAATGGATTAAAGGTAAAAGCAGTTCCTGTTTCAGCTTCAAAAGATATATTTAATCATATAACAGAAGAAATGGACGTTATTGCAATTGATGAGGTGCAATTCTTTGATGGGGACATTGTGGAAGTGGTGCAAATATTGGCAAATCGTGGCTATCGTGTCATTGTAGCCGGTTTAGACCAAGATTTCCGTGGTCTACCATTTGGACAAGTTCCTCAGCTGATGGCGATTGCTGAACATGTAACAAAATTGCAAGCAGTTTGTTCTGTATGCGGGTCTCCAGCAAGCCGTACACAACGTTTAATTGATGGAGAACCGGCTGCATTCGATGATCCAATTATTTTAGTTGGGGCTTCAGAGTCATATGAGCCGCGTTGTCGTCATTGTCATGCAGTACCTACAAAACAAAAATAAGTAAAACTCGCTACAGTAGGGCGGGTTTTTTTCGAAAATAGATGAAGAGTGGGGCTGCCTGTACTTTTAAAATAATATCTAGTTTCGGTGGCTTCGCTTCTTCCTGCGAGGAAAAAGGCACCTCTATGTCAGAAGCTCCATCCCCCTCCCATTCTGAGCGAGCCGCCTACACTTTTAAAATAATAATTTGCGTTTTTTTGATTAAGTACCATATACTATTTGTATTAAAGACTAGGATGTTGAGGTGAATGATGTGTTAGATCGTTTGCAAGCTGTAGAAAATCGTTATGAGAAGTTAAACGAGCTGTTAAGTGATCCAGAGGTTATTAGTGATTCGAATAAACTTCGTGAATATTCAAAGGAACAATCTGATATGCAAGAAACGGTAGAGGTGTACCGTGAGTATAAAGATGTTCGTGCGCAATTACGAGATGCGAAGGCAATGTTAGAAGAAAAGTTAGATGCTGACATGCGTGAAATGGTAAAGGAAGAAGTTTCTGAGTTAGAGGGACAAGAGAAAGAATTATCAGAGCGTCTGAAAATTTTACTTGTTCCAAAGGACCCGAATGATGATAAAAACGTTATTGTGGAGGTTCGTGGTGCTGCTGGTGGCGATGAGGCTGCTTTATTTGCTGGTGATTTATACCGTATGTATAGCCGTTATGCTGAGGTACAAGGTTGGAAAACTGAAATTATCGAAGCGAGTTATACAGAGTTAGGTGGATATAAAGAGATTATCTTTATGATCAACGGTAAAGGCGCTTTCGCAAAGTTGAAGTTTGAAAATGGTGCACACCGTGTGCAACGTGTTCCGGAAACAGAATCTGGAGGACGTATCCATACTTCTACAGCAACTGTAGCTGTATTACCGGAAGCAGAAGAAGTAGAAATCGATATTCATGAAAAAGATGTTCGTGTTGATACATTTGCTTCTAGTGGTCCTGGTGGACAAAGTGTTAATACAACGATGTCAGCGGTACGTTTAACGCATTTACCGACTGGTGTAGTTGTATCTTGTCAGGATGAAAAATCGCAAATTAAGAACAAAGAAAAAGCAATGAAAGTATTACGTGCACGTGTTTATGATAAATTTAGACAAGAAGCGCAAGCTGAGTACGATCAAAACCGTAAACAAGCTGTTGGTACGGGAGACCGTTCAGAGCGTATTCGTACGTATAACTTCCCGCAAAACCGTGTTACAGACCATCGAATCGGTTTAACGATTCAGAAGCTAGATCAAATCTTACAAGGTAAGTTAGATGATTTCATCAATGCCTTAGTGATGGAAGATCAGGCGCAAAAGATGGAGGCAGCTGAGTAATGCGTGTCTATGAAGCCCTGAAATGGGCTTCTTCTTTTTTACAAGAAAATGGGCGAGATGAAAATGCGGGAGAAATTGTCCTTTGTCATGTATTAAAGACGAATCGAACAGGCTTAATGATGAACATGCGTGAAGAAATGTCTGAGGAACAACAGAAGACGTTTACGAACTTTATCCACAAACATGTAGGTGGGATTCCTGTTCAATATATGATGGGATATGAAATGTTTTATGGTCGTTCGTTTTTCGTAAATGAAGAAGTATTAATACCAAGACCAGAAACGGAAGAGCTTATAGTAGGTGTATTAGATAGAATCCAGCGTATGTTTGGTAAGCAGGAACTGCATATAGCTGATATTGGTACGGGAAGTGGAGCAATTTCAATTACGCTCGCTTTAGAAAATCAAAATCTTCGTATGTATACAGTAGATATCGCACAGGAATCTATTGAAGTTGCGAAAGAAAATGCAAAAGCATTAGGTGCAAATGTAAGGTTCTATCATGGTGATTTATTATCACCGTTTTATGAAACGGGGCAAAAATTAGATGTTGTTGTTTCAAATCCCCCGTATATTCCAGAAGAAGACTGGAGAGGTCTTTCTCCGGTTGTAAAAGAGCATGAACCGAAGCGTGCGCTTGTTGGCGGGGAAGATGGGCTTGATTTTTATCGCCGTTTTATGGAAGAGTTGCCAAACGTCTTGCAAAGAAAAGCAATTGTTGCTTTTGAAGTAGGCATAGGGCAAGGTGAAGATGTTAAAAGGTTATTGCAGCAGACATTTCCGCATGCCCATGTAGAAGTTGTATTTGATATTAACGGAAAAGATCGTATGGTATTTGCGGAAATGGAGTAAGGATAGAACCTTACTCCATTTTTCTATATAAATCCATTTTGCCTTTTCAACATATAAGTCGCGGCTATGAAAAATAAAAGGTGACCTGCCCGCATCTGTGCACGGCTAGATGCTCTCTTTCATCCAAAAAGAAAGGTTTTAAATCTTTTTTTCAATTTGTATTTACATACACTCGAAAGTTTTTCTATAGATTTAGAATTTAATAGTTTAGAAAGAGGTAAGAGTGTCTACACTGTTTACAGAAGGGACGGTGTAGGAGATGAAAAAACAAGCGATTGCCTATTTTCTTTTATTATTAATTGGTGCACAGTTACTTGTGCAGTTTGGATATATGAAAGTTGATGCGAAGGGAAAAACTGTTATTCCGAAAGAAGCTGTTCGATTACGTATTTTAGCAAATAGCGATTCGAAGGAAGATCAGGCGCTAAAACGTAAAGTGCGCGATGAAGTAAAGATGCAAATTGATGGTTGGGTAGCAGATTTGAAATCGTTTGAAGACGCACGTCGCGTTATTCAGAGTCACATCCCAGAAATTGAAAAAACGGTTGCTAATACGTTAAAACGCGAAGGAAGTAAAGAATCATTTCAAGTTACATTTAGCAAAAACATTAAATTTCCTACAAAAGTATATGGGAATTTTATTTATCCAGCAGGGGAATATGAAGCAGTACTCATTTCAATTGGAAAAGGTGAAGGGGCAAATTGGTGGTGCGTGTTATTCCCGCCAATGTGTTTTCTAGATTTCTCTAGTGGATCGGCTGTAAAAAAAGAAGAGCATGTTGTAAAAGCAGAATCAATGGATGAGGAAGAACGGCCAGTAAAAATACAGGAAGAAAAAGAAGAGGTATCGGAAAAACAAAATCAAGATGTTCTGTCGAAACAAAAAAAGGGACAAGAAACATCGAAAAAAGAGGTTATTTCAAAAGTACAAACTCCTGTGAAAGAAACAAATGAAAAGATTGCACAAGAAAAAAGCGTAAAACAGGGAGAAAAACAGCCTGTGGAAAAAATAGAAAAACCTCTGGAGAAGAAACAAAAACAAACAATTGAAACAGTAGAAACAGAAGAGCAAGAGGAAAAACCGAAAGTGAAATTATTTATTGTAGAAGCATTCACATCGTTATTTTCTAAATAAGTACTAGTTTGGAATCCTTCCTCATATATAGAAATGAGGAGGGATTTGTTGTGAAAAAGACTTATTTTGCTACAAACGCTGATGTTGAGAGATTACATTCTTTTTTCGGACAAGCTAATAAAAAAGATGATAAAATAAATGAGTTATACGAGCAATTTATGATATTGGAAGATGACGGAGAGATACAAGCTGTAATTGGTTATGAACAAAAAGGAGAAAATGCACTCATTCGTTCTTGTTTGTTCACACCCATTGTGGATAACAAGACTTTCTTATATTTTTTTGAAATGTTTTTGCAGTATATGAAAGAGAAAAGTATGGGGCAAGTATATTTACTCACAAATCATCCACAATCTGTGACGATCTTTCAGTTTTTTAACTTTATAACTGTGGAAAAACATAAAGTTCCAGAGGATATTCAGCAGTTAGAACATTTTTGTGAAAATATAAAACAGCAGAATGTAATAATACTAAATTGTCAGCTATTCACAAAGTTATCCACTGATTAATTGGGTTTATCCACATTTTGTGGATAAACCTTGTTTGTCTTTTGGATAAATCTCATAGTAAACTAAATATAACAAGTATTTCATGGGAAAAAAGGACGTGGGAAAAAATGCATACAAATATGTGGACTGTGGATAATGTTGTGGAAATAAAAAAAGATTATCCACAATTACAAAAAGCAGCAAAATTACTAAGGGAAAATGAAGCGATTGCTTTTCCGACAGAGACGGTATACGGGCTAGGAGCAAATGCGATGAATGATGAAGCAATTGCGAAAATTTTTGAAGCGAAAGGCAGACCGAGTGATAATCCCCTGATTGTCCATATTGGTTCTAAATCGCAGTTAAAAGGAATTGTTAGAGAAATACCAGAGGTTGCAGAAGTCTTAATGAAGCACTTTTGGCCGGGACCATTAACAATTATTTTACCGAAAAAAGAGGGGATTTCTGAAAAGGTTACGGCTGGTTTAGATACAGTTGGAGTTAGAATGCCGGATCATCCAGTGGCGCTAGCTCTTATTGAAGAAGCGAATGTACCTGTTGCAGCACCCAGTGCCAATCGTTCTGGGCGTCCGAGTCCAACACTAGCATCTCACGTATATGAAGATTTAAATGGAAAGATTGCTGGTATTGTTGATGGTGGTGCGACTGGCGTTGGGGTTGAATCAACGGTAATTGATTGTACAAGTGAAGTACCGACGATTTTACGTCCAGGTGGGATTACGAAGGAACAGCTAGAAGAAGTGATCGGAACTGTTTCGTTAGATCCTGCGCTAAAAGATGAGAAAGAAAAACCGAAGGCACCAGGGATGAAATATACACATTATGCACCGAAAGCACCACTTAGTATTGTTGAAGGGTCTCGTGATTTTATTCAACAGCTTGTAGATCAGAAGAAAGACGAAGGGTATACGGTAGGTGTATTAACGACAGAAGAATATCAACATGAATATAAAGCGGATGTTGTATTGTCTTGCGGAGTGCGAAGTGATTTAGCAAGCGTTGCAACTAAATTATACGATGTGCTGAGAACATTTGATGCCAGCAAAGTAGATGTGATTTTTAGTGAGTCATTTCCGAATGAAGGAATTGGAAATGCGATCATGAACCGTTTAACGAAAGCGGCAGGGCATCATATTATTATTGAAGAGTAGGCGAGTTGAAAAATTAAAACCTATTTTTTAGGGTGGAAGAGAGGATCCGCTCATGCATAGAAGTGGTCAGTACCTTTTTGGCCCCATGCCGAGTGAAACCAGAAGGAGAGAAAGAGCGCGGGGTCACCTTTTGTTTTTCATGGCCCTAATGTGAATGTTGGATAATTGAAATGGATGTATCCTGTAAAAGCCCGATTAGTGGGGCTAATAATCAGTAGGGGATGAAGAAAACTCCCACTGATTAAAGTTTCACTTTATACAGAAAAATTTCGTAGATTCTATTTCTCCTCGGATGAGCATATTGTGAAGTAGCAAGTCCGAGGAGGGACATGGATGACGGTTGAACAACTAGTACCTTTGATTATAATGGCATTTGCCTTAGGGGTGGATGCATTTTCTGTAAGCCTCGGCATGGGTATGATAACGCTCAGAATGCGACAAATTATTTATATCGGTATGACAATAGGGCTGTTTCATATTGTTATGCCGTTTCTCGGTATGATACTAGGTCGTTTTTTATCAGAGAAATTTGGGCATATTGCGACTGTTGCTGGGGCTATTCTGTTAATTGGATTAGGATTTTATATTGTGTATTCTTCCATTTTAGAAAGTGAAGAAACAAGGTCTGCTCCGGTAGGAATTAGCTTATTGGTATTTGCATTTAGTGTAAGTATAGATAGCTTTTCAGTTGGGCTTAGCCTCGGGATTTACGGAGCGCAAATGGTTGTAACAATATTGATGTTTGGATTGGTCAGTATGATATTAGCATGGGGTGGTTTACTTATTGGAAGACATGCAAAGCATATGCTCGGTACATATGGTGAAGTACTCGGCGGTATTATTCTTGTTGGGTTTGGATTATGTCTTCTTTTTCCAATATAATCTTGCTATCATATAAGAAAATGGTACATTTAGTTTTTGACATTTTTATCAAGATAGTTATGTAGGTTTATTGTTTACGGGGCTATTTTATAAATAGTAGTACTTTGCTGGATGAAATGAAATTGGGAATGGTAACGGAAGCCTCTTTCCTGTACAACCTTACTGTTTCTATTATTGCTTGTCGCACTAAAAATAACTCTAACTCTTATACATAGAAGGGATGGTACAAGTGACAAGAGTAAAACAAATTTTGGGTATTATTATTAGCTTTTTCGTATTTTGGTTTAGTATGCTCGGTGTACAAATGTTTGCTGAGTTTTTAGATATAAGTTCTTTAAAATTTATTGAGGGAAAAACAGATACGGCTCGTATGTTTTATTCGCCGTATCCATTTTTTATCGTTTTTCTTATTACATTGCTCTCTTTATATTTCTTTGTTGTAAAGCTTGGAAAACCGAAGAAGGAAAATGCGCCTACGCTAGAAGAAAAGCGTGAAGAAATATAAAAAAAATCCCCCGCTTATAATGGCGGGGGATTTTTTGTTGTGGAATGAACGAGCTGTCGCCACTTTTAAATTGGCCTTACAAGCTCAAATTGTTCTCCTAATTTTGCGTAGTTGTGTCCTGCTAGGCGGCTTACTGGTTTTAGTCCTTCTGCATGAATTCGTCCGTTTTCATATAAATGTTCTGCGACGTGGAACCGGACAACGCGGCCGATAAGAAGGTCACATGCTGGGGAGTCTTCTGTTCCACCTAGTGGGATGGCGCGTTCTAATACGCATTCCATTCGAATATTCGCTTCTTTTACGCCTGGTACGGAGATGACATCACTTTCGATCGGGGTTAGTTTCGCTAATTCAATTTCACTTTGATTTGGAGGGAGGTTTGCAGCGGTTTCGTTGATGGCCTCCACATAGGATTCGTCGGAAATATGTACAACAAATTCACCTTTTTCAATGGCGTTTCGAGAAGTATCTTTTCTTTCTCCTCCTTTACGTTGTACGGAAACAGAAATGAGCGGCGGATTAGCAGCAACGATATTAAAATAGCTATATGGAGCCCCGTTTAAAACACCATCTTTTGTTACAGAAGTTACGAATGCTACAGGGCGCGGAATGATACTCCCTGTTAATAATTTGTAATTATCTTTTTCTGTTTGTTCGTTTGGATTAATCGAAAGCATATTTGTAATCTCCCTTCCTCGATATGAATACTTCTTTGTTTGTTTACAAGATAATGGAGGGAAACTCCTGCTAAAAAAATATTTTTTTGACGTTTTTTGTAAATGAGAAAAAAGAATAGGAGTAGATTCCAGCTTGGAATCTACTCCTATCATTAATAAATATATAAATACATTTTGATTTTTCAACATATAAGTCGCGGCTATGAAGAATAAAAGAGGATCTGCACTCATTTTCTCGCTTTGTTTTCACTTGGCATGGGGCTGGAAAAGGACCTGACCACTTCTATGCATGGCCGGATGCTCTCTCCCACCTAAAAAAAGTTTTTTTCAATTTGCACTTATATATCTTGAAATTGAGATAACTGATTAAAGTAAAACGTAAGCGCCAGGTCCAGTTAACGCAACGCCAACTGCAATAGCGATTAAGATCATGTTATATTCAAACCCGTTTTGTGTTACCCAGTAGCCATTTTTTCCGTGTACAGTAAAGATTGCAACTAGCATTGTACCAACGATAAATAATGAGCCAACCCAAGTGAAGATACCTGCAGCGAATAAGAAACCACCTAATAGCTCAGTTGCGCCAGCCATAAATGCCATGAATACGCCAGGGCGTAAGCCGATTGATTCCATCCAGCCGCCCGTTCCTTTCAGACCGTGACCACCAAACCAGCCAAATAATTTTTGAGTACCGTGACCCATGAATGTAATTCCGATAATAAGACGAATAAGAAGAAGACCGATGTTCATCATTTATAAAACCTCCAAAAAAGTTATTTACTTACCTTATGTAAGTTATGATAAATTAGTTGCTTACTTTAGTCAAGTGACTTTTTTATAAAATTTGAAGAAAATTTTACAAATCAATAATTAAAAATAAATATGTTGTAAAGACCTCTAGACAAGTGGAGGAGAAAATACAAGTAAGAAGTTAATTCTCATAATTGTTATTCAGACAATCTGAATTGACTGGAATTTTGCAAAGCGATACAATAAGGGTCTATTGGTAATAACGTAATTCTTTTCGAAAGCGTTTTTACAATATAATATTTGAAGTATGAAGTCTTATGTGTATCTCAATCTTTACTAGGGATTGCCCTATACATTTTCAACCTAATTATAAGGAGGACTATCCTATGTTTAAAAAATTATTTGGCCTTGGTTCAAAAACAAATGTAGAAACACTCGTAGCTCCATTAACTGGAGAAGTGAAAAATATTGAAGAAGTACCAGATCCAGTATTCGCTGGTCGTATGATGGGCGACGGTGTTGCAATCGTTCCCACTGAAGGTGTAGTTGTATCACCAGTAGATGGCGAAATCGTACAATTATTCCACACAAAACATGCTGTTGGAATTAAAGCGAAAAACGGTACAGAAATTTTAATCCATGTTGGTTTAGAAACTGTAAAAATGGAAGGCGAAGGTTTCGAGGCTCACGTATCTGAAGGACAAGCTGTGAAAGCTGGCGATAAATTAATTTCTTTCGATTTAGAATTAATTCGCGAAAAAGCAAAAAGCACAATTACTCCAATTGTTATTACAAATACAGATGCAGCTGAATCTATTAATACAACTGTAGGTGTTTCAGCTACAAAAGGTTCAACAGAAGTAATGAAAGTTACAATGAAATAATGATTTTTTGTAGGGAATCCATTTTATATGAAATGGATTCCTTATTTTATTTAGTCATAAGTTTTTTTCGTGGGATGTTTTAGTGATGTATGGTACTATATTGAAGGTACTTGGAACTAGGGTTTCACATATATGTGGATAAGGCGTATTTCTCTTAGAAAAAATAAAAGGGAAATGCGCCTTTTGTATGTTCACATTTCTTTTGTTCCATTGTAATGTACGTTATGATGAATGTAGGACATTCACCATAAGGAGTGGATTTGGATGAAGCGAGTGTTGTTTGTTTGCACTGGAAATACATGTCGTAGCCCAATGGCAGAAGCGTTGCTTCGTCACTATGGGGAAGAGAAATTTGAGGCGAAGTCTGCTGGTGTTTTTGTCAGTTTTGGAAGTGATGCATCTTTACATGCAAAAGATGCATTAGCAGAAAAGGGGATTAAAGTAGCGCATGCTTCGCAGCAAATAACGAATGAATTACTTGAGTGGGCTGATATGGTACTCACGATGACGGAAAGCCATAAACAACTTGTGGTTGAATATCATCCGAGTGCTAGGGAGAAAGTGCATACATTCTATGAATTTGTAGAGGGTACAAGTAAAGATATTTCAGACCCGTTTGGCGGTTCTCTTTCTATTTATCAATCAACATTAGTAGAGATGGAAAAACTTGTACAAACTTTATTGGAAAAATATTCAGAAGGTTAATGTTTCGTGTATAATACGATATTGGAGATGATCTTGCTTGGAATGAGCAAGTGAGTATCAAACTTTTGCAATCATTCATCAGTGGGGATAAGTAATCCTATTTGATAGAAGTTTCACTAAAATTTTGGAGGGGTCAAAATGAAAGTAGTAGTAGCATCTGATCACGGTGGAATGAATATCCGCAAAGAAATCGTAAGTTTATTAGAAGAATTGAATATTGAATATGTTGATTTAGGATGTGAATGTGAAGCAGGTTCTGTTGATTATCCTGATTTTGCATTTCCAGCGGCAGAAATGGTTGCAAATGGTGAAGTAGACCGTGGTATTTTAATTTGTGGAACAGGCATTGGTATGTCAATTGCAGCAAATAAAGTACACGGTATTCGCTGTGCGTTAGTACATGATACATTTAGTGCAAGAGCAACAAGAGAACATAATGATACGAATATGTTAGCGATGGGTGAGCGTGTAATTGGTGCTGGTTTAGCGCGTGATATCGCAAAAATTTGGCTAACAACTGATTATGAAGGCGGACGTCACGAAAATCGCGTAGGGAAAATTAAAACATACGAAGCGAAGTAATCTTCTATTAGGACATACTATAATTTGTTGAACCAATCTGTGAAAGGAAGAGGCGTCATGACGGAAATAGTAAAAATGAAAGAGCAGCTACAAATATCGCTTTCTGATTTTCAAGAGCAAGCTTCTTTACAAAGCGGGCAAATTTTTGTAGTGGGCTGTAGCACGAGCGAGGTGCTCGGAGAGAGAATTGGGACATCAGGAACGATGGAAGTGGCGGAAGCGATTTTTTTTGAGCTAAAACAATTTCAAGAGCAAGCTGGTATAGAGTTGGCATTCCAATGTTGTGAGCATTTAAATCGTGCTTTAGTAGTAGAGAGAGAAGTGGCAATGAAGTATCAATTTGAAATTGTAACTGTTACGCCTGTTAGATCAGCCGGTGGTGCATTAGCAACATATGCCTATCACAATCTAAAGGATCCTGTAGTCGTGGAATTTATAAAAGCAGATGCGGGCATGGATATCGGTGATACACTTATTGGTATGCATCTAAAACATGTTGCGGTTCCAATTCGTACACGTGTAAAAGAGATTGGAAGTGCACACGTAACGATGGCTAAAACACGTGCGAAACTTATTGGTGGGGCACGTGCTGTATATGCGGCAGTAGAAGAAACAGTTACTTGTAGCTAAAAATAAAGAAGAAACAGAAATACTGTATCCTTTATATAACATGTAAAGAGGTATGTAGTCTGACTTGGTAAAGGATAAAAGAAAAGACCGAACTCGGTCTTTTTTTCTTTTATGATATAGAAAGTCATGTTAGAATGTAGTTGAAAACATGAAGGTTCTAAAGAATTACAACTTGAATTTTCGTTTTTTCTCAATAAATAAGAAAAAACTATCGGGAATCAGTGTAATTCGTTCAGAAAAGGGGGATTTTGGTGGATCATTTAAAACGTCAAGATGAAAAGGTATTTGCTGCAATTGAAGCAGAACTAGGAAGACAGCGTTCAAAAATTGAATTAATTGCCTCAGAAAACTTCGTAAGTGAAGCTGTAATGGAAGCACAAGGTTCTGTTTTAACAAACAAGTATGCAGAAGGATATCCTGGTAAACGTTACTATGGCGGTTGTGAGCATGTAGACGTAGTAGAGGATATTGCACGTGATCGCGTGAAAGAAATCTTTGGCGCAGAGCATGTGAACGTTCAACCACACTCTGGTGCACAAGCGAACATGGCTGTATACTTCACGATTTTAGAGCAAGGCGATACAGTACTTGGTATGAATTTATCCCACGGTGGTCACTTAACACACGGAAGCCCTGTTAACTTTAGTGGAGTACAATATAATTTCGTAGAATATGGCGTTGATGCTGAATCACACCGCATCAATTATGATGATGTGTTAGCAAAAGCAAAAGAACATAAGCCAAAATTAATTGTTGCAGGTGCAAGTGCGTACCCTCGTGTTATCGATTTCAAGAGATTCCGTGAAATCGCAGACGAAGTTGGTGCATACTTAATGGTAGATATGGCACATATCGCAGGTTTAGTTGCAGCAGGTTTACATCCAAACCCAGTACCACATGCACATTTCGTTACAACAACAACACATAAAACATTACGTGGCCCACGTGGCGGTATGATTTTATGTGAAGAAAAATTTGCAAAGCAAATTGATAAATCAATCTTTCCTGGTATTCAAGGTGGACCACTAATGCACGTAATTGCTGCGAAAGCTGTTGCATTTGGTGAGACACTTCAAGAAGACTTTAAAACATATGCACAAAATATCATTAATAATGCACAGCGCTTAGCAGAAGGTCTTCAAAAGGAAGGACTTACACTTGTTTCTGGTGGAACGGACAACCATCTTATCTTAATCGATGTTCGTAACCTAGATATTACAGGTAAAGTTGCAGAGCATGTATTAGATGAAGTTGGTATTACTGTAAACAAGAACACAATCCCATTTGAAACAGCAAGCCCATTTGTAACAAGCGGTGTACGTATTGGTACAGCGGCGGTAACATCTCGTGGCTTCGGATTAGAAGAAATGGATGAAATTGCAGCAATTATTGCTCATACGTTAAAAAATCATGAGGATGAAGTTGCATTAGAAGAAGCACGTAAGCGTGTAGAAGCATTAACAGATAAGTTCCCAATGTATACAGATCTATAATAGATTAGATGAAGACTGCTGAAGCATATATTGTTTCAGCAGTCTTTTTTTCATTTGAAACACAAGTTCTTAATAGATAGTTTTTCAGAATACCTTCTATAAGTGATAGTTTCTACCGTAGAAGATATGAAATTGTAGTTTTCTCTGTCTGCGAGTGGCAGGATAAATGGGTTTTAAGGTAGTGAAATTTGGATATTTTCACATAGGAGAGCGGGTTAGCTAAGTGAGAACATAGATAACTTCCGAAGTATGTATACAAACAATGAATAATTTTTGGATATATAATGAAGGATACAACTTCCATAATTGGTAAAGATATTAGGTAGGTTCATAATAGGTTTGAAACTTTTCCAAATTTGCCCTTGAATATTAGTAGCGTTTTCTTTACAATCGTAAATAGTGTAAAACGGCGTGTACGCACGCATGAATATCATCTGAAGGAGAGATTCACATGGGAAAACTGTATGTATTTGATCACCCGTTAATTCAACATAAGATTACATATATTCGCGATAAAAATACAGGTACAAAAGAATTTCGTGAATTAGTGGATGAAGTAGCAAGCTTAATGGCATTTGAAATTACACGCGATCTTCCACTTGAAGAAATCGAAATTGAAACACCTGTAAGCAAAGCGAAAACAAAAGTGATCGCTGGTAAAAAGCTTGGTCTAATTCCGATTTTACGTGCAGGCTTAGGAATGGTAGACGGAATTCTGAAATTAATCCCAGCAGCAAAAGTAGGACACGTTGGTTTATACCGTGACCCAAAAACATTGCAACCGGTAGAATACTATGTGAAACTTCCAACGGATGTAGAAGAACGTGACTTTATCGTACTTGATCCGATGTTAGCGACAGGTGGTTCTGCAGCTGAAGCAATTAACTCTCTGAAAAAGCGCGGTGCGAAGCAAATTAAATTAATGTGTATCGTAGCTGCACCAGAAGGAGTAAAAGTAGTACAAGAAGAACATCCTGATGTTGATATTTATGTGGCGGCATTAGATGAAAAATTAAATGACCATGGTTATGTTGTTCCAGGTCTTGGCGATGCTGGTGACCGTTTATTTGGAACGAAGTAAGACAACAGACGAGAGGGAATTCCCCACTCGTCTTTTTTGTATAAATATTGAGGGCAGGGGAGGAGTGTGGTATTTTTTGTATATGCAACATAACTTGCATATTTTTCACATATAATATAGAAGTCAAACGTCTAATAAGCCCTATATTATAGAAGAAAAACGTTATATCGTAAAAATATAATCGTGACAAACTTGTGAACTTTTTCTTCTATTATAAGGAGAAAACTTGAAGGAATCAGATATCTTTGACCAGTATTTAGAAGGGGAACGTTTTCATTTTTGGCAAGAAATTACTAATACTCAAATTTTTTGATTTTTTACGATTTCTCGTTGACAGTGCTAATACCCTATTGTATGCTAACTACGGGGATGGATGGTAGGGCTTTCAGTGACAAATTTGCATCTATTCCGTGACGAAAAAGTAAACTTTTTATTTTGTATAGAATTTATGCAAGAAAATGAGTTATTATTAACACATCGTGAATGAGGGTTACATATTGGAGGGATGAATCCTTGCAAAAAAACGATCGCAACCCGGTAAAAGCTTATGCTTTAATGTCAGGTATTCTTGCTCAATTAGTTGGTTCCATTCTTGTTGGGATTTTTGGTGGGCAATGGATTGATAGTAAGGTTGGAACGTTTCCGTTGTTTCTTATTATAGGCTTATTGCTAGGATTAGGAACAGGGATTTACGCAATGATTCGACTCATTCGACATTACTATTCGGGAGAGCAATGATGATAGATGTACATGGACTTGTCCACAGACAAAAGAAATATATGTACTACTTGCTTGCGCTTCTAGTGCTAGGATGGGGATTTACCTCTTACAAGGATGTATTTCCTGGACTGATTATCGGAACGATTTTCAGTTTTCTTAGTTTGCGCATCATTGCACGTAGAACAGACAAGCTATTAGATCGCGTTACAAATGGAGAACACGTGAAATTTAAAGCGACGGCTGTTAGTACATATTCGAGATTTGCCACGATTGGGTTATTAATTTTATTTGCCGCGAAATATCAGCATTTAATTGCGATGTGGAGCTTAGGTGTAGGATTGCTGACAGGATATCTTGTCATGATCATAGATTTTCTTTATTTAGAGTATAAGAGCAGGGAAGAGAGGTGAATTACTAGTGGAACACGGTAAATTAGTTGAATTTCTAGGTTTAACGTTCGATTTGTCCTCAGTCATGATGGTTACTGTGGCAGCAGTTATTGTTTTCTTAATCGCTGTTATTGGAACTCGCACATTAGCTCTTCGTCCAACAGGAATGCAAAACTTTCTTGAGTGGATTTTAGACTTTGCGAAAGGGATTATTAACAGTACGATGGACTGGAAAACAGGTGGACGCTTTTTAACACTCGGCGTTACACTTATGATGTTTATTTTCGTATCAAACATGCTCGGCCTACCATTCATGTATTCAACAACTGAGGCTGGTGAACACATTGCATGGTGGAGATCGCCAACGTCTGACCCAGCAGTTACATTAACATTAGCCGTGATGGTAGTTACCCTCACCCATTATTATGGAATTAAGATGAAGGGTACAAAAGAATACTTAAAAGGATTTTTCCAACCTATGAAGTTCTTATTTCCTTTAAAGGTTATTGAGGAATTTGCTAACACATTAACGTTAGGTCTTCGTCTATTCGGTAACATCTATGCTGGTGAGATTTTATTAGGATTACTTGCTAAATTAGGCGGAAGTACAGTACTTGGAGCATTAGGTGCTATTGTGCCGATGTTAGCATGGATGGGATTCAGTGTATTCGTTGGTTCAATCCAAGCGTTTATCTTTACAATGTTAACGATGGTTTATATGGCTCATAAAGTAAGTCATGACCATTAATATACTTTAATAAGTAAGTAAAAAAATCTATTTTTTTATAATACAAAGGAGGACAAATTAAATGAGTTTAGGTGTAATCGCAGCTGCAATTGCAATTGGTTTATCAGCATTAGGTGCAGGTATTGGTAACGGTCTTATCGTATCACGTACAATCGAAGGTGTTGCTCGTCAACCAGAATTAAAAGGCGCACTTCAAACAATTATGTTCATCGGGGTTGCATTAGTTGAGGCACTTCCAATCATCGGTGTAGTTATTGCATTCATCGTAATGAACAAATAAGGGAGACTCCCCTTACATAGATGGCGAAGAGTGTTTTTGGACTTTCTTCGCCATTGCTTTATGAACGAAATGGTTGTCTTTTTTTTCATATAGTCAATTTAGATATCACGAAGGGAGTGAATCCTTGTGCCAACTTTAATTTTAGGAGCTGCCATTCCATTTGGAACGATTGCTTATACATTGTTAGTTTTCCTAATTTTATTAATTATGCTACGTAAATTTGCTTGGGGTCCTTTGATGGGAATTATGAAGGAACGTGAAGAGCATGTTGCTAGTGAAATCGATGCTGCAGAACAAAACAATGCAGAGGCGAAGAAATTAGTAGAAGAACAACGTGAAATGTTAAAACAATCACGTGTTGAAGCACAAGAGTTAATCGAAAGAGCGAAAAAGCAAGCAGAAGATCAAAAAGATGTTATTGTTGCTGCTGCAAAAGAAGAAGCAGAATCTATTAAAGCATCTGCTGTACAAGAAATTCAACGCGAAAAAGAGCATGCGATTGCTGCTCTGCAAGAACAAGTCGCTTCTTTATCTGTTCAAATTGCTTCTAAAGTAATTGAGAAAGAATTAAAAGAAGAAGACCAAGTGAAGTTAATTCGCGATTATATTAAAGAAGTAGGAGAAGCGCGATGAGCAATGAGATTGTAGCAAAACGTTATGCTGTCGCTCTTTTTCAAATTGCAAAAGAAAAACACGTATTAGAAATGTTTGAGGAAGAATTGCTCCTTGTACAAAACGTTTTTGTAAAAAACGGAGAACTACATAGCTTTTTAACACAACCAAACATTTCAAAGGAGCAGAAAAAAACGTTTCTTTCTAACGTGTTTGCTTCTGTTTCTGAATCAATTTTAAATACGTTATATATTTTAGTTGATAACAAACGTATTGAAATTCTACCTGAAATTGCAAATGAATATGTTGCTCTTGCTAATGAAGAACGTAACGTAGCTGATGCAACTGTATATTCAGTTCGTCTTCTATCAGAAGATGAAAAGCTTAACATTGCAGAATCATTTGCAAAAAGAACAGGAAAAGATGCAATCCGTATAAAAAATGTTGTAGATGAAGATTTACTAGGCGGCATTAAAGTACGCATTGGAAATCGCATTTATGATGGTAGTTTACAAGGAAAATTAGCACGTATTCAGCGTGAACTTATGAAGAATAGATAGGGGTGAAGCACATGAGCATCAGAGCTGAAGAAATTAGCGCACTGATAAAGCAACAAATTGAGAACTATCAGTCTGAAATCGAAGTTAGTGATGTTGGTACAGTTATCCAAGTTGGTGACGGTATCGCGCGTGCTCATGGTCTAGATAACGTTATGGCTGGTGAACTTGTAGAGTTCTCTAACGGCGTTATGGGACTAGCACAAAACTTAGAGGAAAATAACGTAGGTATCATTATTTTAGGACCTTACACAGAAATCCGTGAAGGTGACGAAGTTCGTCGTACTGGTCGCATCATGCAAGTGCCAGTAGGAAAAGAACTAATCGGTCGTGTTGTAAACCCATTAGGTCAACCAGTAGATGGTTTAGGCCCAATCAATACAACAAGCACTCGTCCAATCGAAAGTCCAGCACCAGGTGTAATGGATCGTAAATCTGTTCATGAGCCACTTCAAACAGGTATTAAAGCGATCGATGCTCTTGTACCAATCGGTCGTGGTCAACGTGAGTTAATCATCGGTGACCGTCAAACTGGTAAAACAGCAGTTGCACTTGATACAATCTTAAATCAAAAAGATGAAGATATGATTTGTATCTACGTTGCAATTGGACAAAAAGAATCTACAGTACGTAACGTAGTAGAAACACTACGTAAGCACGGTGCGTTAGAATACACAATCGTTGTAACTGCATCAGCTTCTCAACCAGCTCCATTATTATACTTAGCTGCTTATGCTGGTGTAACAATGGGTGAAGAGTTCATGTACAATGGTAAACACGTATTAGTAGTATATGATGACTTATCAAAACAAGCAGCCGCTTACCGTGAGCTTTCATTACTATTACGTCGTCCTCCAGGTCGTGAAGCATATCCAGGGGATGTATTCTACTTACATTCTCGCTTACTAGAGCGTGCGGCAAAATTAAGTGATGCAAGAGGCGGCGGTTCTTTAACAGCTCTACCTTTCATCGAAACACAAGCAGGGGACGTATCAGCTTACATTCCAACAAACGTAATCTCTATTACAGATGGACAAATCTTCTTACAATCTGATTTATTCTTCTCTGGCGTACGTCCAGCGATTGATGCAGGTACTTCAGTATCTCGTGTTGGTGGATCTGCTCAGATTAAAGCGATGAGTAAAGTATCAGGTACACTTCGTCTTGACCTTGCGTCTTATCGTGAGTTAGAAGCGTTCGCTCAGTTCGGTTCTGACCTTGATAAAGCAACACAAGCGAAATTAAACCGTGGTGCTCGCACAGTTGAAGTATTAAAACAAGGATTACACAAGCCGTTACGAGTAGAGAAACAAGTTATTATTCTTTACGCTTTAACACGTGGATTCTTAGATGATATTCCAGTAGCGGATATCACTCGTTTTGAAGAAGAATTCCATGCTTGGTTAGATTCAAATGCAGCTGAGCTATTAAGTGAAATTCGCACAACAAAGAAACTTGCGGATGACGACAAATTTGCAGCAGCAATCAACGGATTCAAAAAAGTATTCGTAGCTTCTGAATAATAAAAAGCGGAAGCGGCTTCTGCCGCTGAAACTAGATTATATAAACAGGCAATTCTTACAAGAATTGCTGACGGTTATGTAGAGGAAAAGAGTAGGTGCACCTATTCTTTTCCTTCAATCATGAGCAAGAATATCTTGCAATGTAGATTAGAAAGATGAACGAAAAGGATTCTTACTAATCGTGCCAACTTCCGGAAAAAAGGTGGTGAAAACCTGTGGCATCTTTACGCGATATAAAAGCGAAAATTAACTCGACTAAGAAAACGAGTCAAATTACGAAAGCGATGGAGATGGTATCTGCATCGAAGTTAAGTCGTGCAGAGCAAAATGCTAAATCTTTCGTTCCGTATATGGAAAAGATTCAAGAAGTAGTAGCGAGTATTGCGCAAGGTAGCAAAGGGATCAATCATCCAATGCTAACAGCGCGTCCTGTAAAACGTACAGGATACATCGTTATTACATCTGATCGCGGACTAGCAGGTGGTTATAACAGTAACGTATTACGTACAGTAAGTAACGTAATTCGTGAACGTCATAATATGGATTCAAACCAATATTCAATTATTGTGCTTGGACGACTAGGACGTGATTATTTAAAACGTCGCGGCTTTAACATTATTGATGAAGTAGTTGGATTATCTGACCACCCATCATTTACAGATGTTAAAGACCTTGCTTCTCGAGCAATCGCGATGTTCGCAGATGGTGCTTATGATGAACTGTACATTTACTACAATCATTTTGTAAGTAAAATTTCACAAGAAGTAACGGAAAATAAAATTTTACCGCTTACGGAAGTGACATCTGACAAACCGACGACAGCTTATGAATTTGAACCTTCTGAAGAAGATATCTTAAAAGTGTTATTGCCACAATACGCAGAAAGCTTAGTGTACGGTGCATTACTAGACGGTAAAGCAAGTGAACACGCAGCGCGTATGACAGCAATGAAAAGTGCTACAGACAACGCGATGGAAGTTATCGATTCACTTACACTTTCATTCAACCGTGCTCGTCAAGCAGCGATTACGCAAGAGATTACGGAAATCGTTGGTGGCGCAGCAGCGTTAGAATAGTAATATAAGGCGGAAGCGGTTCGTTCAGAATGGGAGGGGGATGGAGCTTTTGACGTAGAGGCGCTCTTTGCCTCGCAGGAAAAAGCGAAGTCACCGAGCATTCTAACCGCTGGAGCTAGATTAATAAAAAGCGGAAGCGGCTCTTTTGGAAGAGTCGCCCAAGCTATACTAATAAAAAATGAAAGCCGACTCTCATAGAAAGCTGGCTAATTTAAAGAAAGCTAGGAGGGAACCCGATGAATAAAGGGCGCGTTACGCAAATCATGGGTCCGGTTGTAGACGTTAAGTTTGACGGCGGAAAGCTACCTGAAATCTACAATGCCCTTAGAATTAAACAAGACGCAGTTAACTTAACTTTAGAAGTTGCACTTCACTTAGGTGATGATACAGTGCGTACAGTTGCGATGTCTTCCACAGACGGACTTGTTCGTGGTACTGCAGTAGAAGATACTGGCAAAGCGATTTCTGTTCCAGTTGGTGATGCAACACTTGGTCGTGTATTTAACGTATTAGGTGATGCAATTGACTTAGATGGTGAGGTTCCAGCAGATGTACGCCGTGATCCAATTCACCGTCAAGCACCTGCATTCGAAGAGTTATCTACAAAAGTAGAAATTCTTGAAACTGGTATTAAAGTAGTAGACTTACTTGCTCCTTACATTAAAGGTGGTAAAATCGGTCTATTCGGTGGTGCCGGTGTAGGTAAAACAGTATTAATTCAGGAATTAATTAACAACATCGCACAAGAGCACGGTGGTATCTCTGTATTCGCTGGTGTAGGTGAGCGTACTCGTGAAGGTAACGACTTATACCATGAAATGAGCGATTCTGGCGTAATCAAGAAAACTGCGATGGTATTCGGACAAATGAACGAGCCACCTGGTGCACGTCAACGTGTTGCATTAACAGGTTTAACAATGGCTGAACATTTCCGTGATGAGCAAGGACAAGACGTACTATTGTTCATCGATAACATCTTCCGTTTCACGCAAGCGGGTTCTGAAGTATCTGCCCTTCTTGGTCGTATGCCATCTGCGGTAGGTTATCAGCCAACACTTGCAACAGAAATGGGTCAATTACAAGAACGTATTACATCTACAAATAAAGGGTCTATCACGTCTATCCAAGCGGTATATGTACCAGCCGATGACTATACTGACCCAGCACCAGCTACAACGTTCGCTCACTTAGATGCAACAACAAACTTAGAGCGTCGTTTAACACAAATGGGTATTTACCCAGCGGTAGATCCATTAGCATCTACATCTCGTGCACTTTCTCCAGAAATCGTAGGAGAAGAGCATTATGAAGTAGCTCGTCAAGTACAGCAAACTCTTCAACGTTATAAAGAGCTTCAAGATATCATCGCTATCTTAGGTATGGATGAGATCTCTGAAGAAGATAAGTTAGTTGTACAACGTGCTCGTCGCATTCAGTTCTTCTTATCACAAAACTTCCACGTAGCGGAGCAATTTACAGGTCAAAAAGGTTCTTACGTACCTGTAAAAGAAACAGTTCGTGGTTTCAAAGAAATTCTAGAAGGAAAATATGATGACCTTCCAGAAGATGCATTCCGTCTTGTTGGTAGTATTGAAGAAGTTATTGAAAACGCGAAGAAAATGATGGCGTAAGGCCTTAGGAGGGACGAATTATGAAGACATTTCCAGTCAGTATTGTAACTCCTGATGGACCGGTTTACGAAAAAGAAGTAGAAATGGTAAGCGTGAAGGCAGAAAGTGGGGAAATGGGGATCTTATCAGGTCACATTCCAACTGTTGCACCGCTGAAAATTAGTGCGGTTCGTTTGAAAAATGGCGGTCACACTGATTATGTAGCAGTAAGCGGTGGCTTTATCGAAGTTCGTCCAGATAAAGTAACAGTATTAGCACCATCTGCTGAAGAAGCAAACCATATCGATATTCATCGTGCAAACGAAGCGAAGCGCCGTGCTGAGCAACGTATGCAAGATAAACAAGTACATGTTGACTTCAAGCGTGCAGAACTGGCGCTGCAGCGTGCAGTAAACCGTTTGAACGTTTCTGATATGAAATAAAAAAATCCGTAAAGGTTCATTCCTTTACGGATTTTTTTTGTTTTACCCGCTATTTTCCGGCAGCAATATTCCAGCTTAAAGTCAACTGTATTCTTAGGAGAACTAAAATTTGTGTATTCCAAAAATATTTCCAAAAATGGTACAATTATTATGTTTCTTCCTAGAGAAACTTACTATTTCGATTGAACAAAAGGAGATGAGAAAGTGATTAGTGAACTGAAACGGGAGGCACTAGAATCTTTAAGAGGAAGATGGGGATTGAGTGTTGGGGCAACACTTATATATTATCTTATGGCGTTTGCTATTATGTTTGGGATGTACTTTATATTTTTTATATCTGCTATGTTTTTTGTTTTTGCAGTAGGTGGAGTTGCAGATGGAGTGACAGATATATTTTATAAGGATATGTTTTCGGTTGGCACTCTTATTATTTTTATATTTTTATATTTTATTTTTATATTGGCTCTTTTTTCTTCGCAGGGAATTACGTTATACGGATACTATAATACCGTTTTCCAGTTAAGTAAAAAAGGTGATGTTACAATAGATTCTGTATTTGAAGGGTTTCGTGGTTTTAAAAGAATGATGGCTACTATGAGAGTGATGATTTTGATTCCTCTTTATTCAGGGATATGGCTACCGTTTTTAGTAATGCTGATATTGCCATTCTTAATACCAGGTGATAGTTCGGGATTTGTAGTTATTTTTATTATTTCAATGGTCATCACGATTATTCTTATGATTATGGCGTTTTTTTCGTACTCAATGACATTTTTTGTGTTAATTGAACATCCAGAGTATCCGGTTTTACGAGCAATGAAGGAAAGTAAAGCAATGATGAAAGGACATAAAATGGACTTATTCCTTTTATACCTTAGCTTTATTGGTTGGCTGATATTAGGTACGATTACTATAATCGGAGTATTATGGGTAATGCCGTATATGTATACGACAACAGCACATTTTTATCAGTACATATCAGAAAATAAATAGTTATGAGCCCCCAGCATAAACATGCTAGGGGTTTTTTTATAGGAATTCCATAAATTCTTTACCGCTTAGCGGCTTATGGTAGCCTTGCATATATTTACAGCCGTTATTGTGCAAGAATTGAAGTTGTTCTTTCGTTTCAATTCCTTTCGCAACAACGGAGGGATTCACTGTATTTGCAAGAGAGCGAACGATACGAATGGCTTTTTCAAAATAAAGAGGAATTTGAGTGTTTATGAAATGAGTTCGAATGATTGTATACCAAGTGATGTAAGGGGAATCGCACCCTATGTTACTTGGTTTTTCTTTTTCCCAATATATCGACATAGGAATTTGAAGTTTGTTATAATGAAGATAATAGTCTCATTATTTAGAAAAATTTAAAAATAATAAATAATGTAGGTTAGACATATTGTTTACTAAGTGAACTTGTTCTTAATTTAGGGGGGAGGACTTCAGGGTGGCAAATGTATATGAAAATAGTTATATGATTGTTGGCATCTTTTTACTATTGGGCATATTACTGCCGGTAGTGGCTCTTACATTAGGCAAGCTGCTGCGCCCACAGAAACCAAGTGCAGCAAAGGCAACGACGTACGAAAGCGGAATTGCACCCTATCATGATGCAAATGTTCGTTTTCATGCTCGTTATTATATTTTTGCATTATTGTTTGTCATTTTTGATGTGGAAACTGTATTTTTATATCCGTGGGCTGTCGCATATGACAGGCTTGGTTTGTTCGCGCTTATTGAAATGTTGATCTTTGTCATTATGTTGCTCATTGGTTTGGCCTATGCTTGGAAAAAGAAGGTGTTACAATGGTTATAAATTTTGAAGATTTACATCCAGGGGAACGAGCGGAATTAGAGAGAAATATCTTTTTTACAACACTTGAACAGATAAAAGGATGGGCGCGTAGTAATTCTTTATGGCCGATGACATTTGGACTTGCATGCTGCGCGATTGAAATGATGGGAGTTGGCTCATCGCATTATGATCTAGACCGGTTTGGGTCATTTTTCCGGACATCGCCGAGGCAATCAGATGTCATGATTGTTTCAGGAACAGTAACAAAGAAAATGGCACCAATTGTGCGTCGTTTATACGATCAAATGCCAGAACCGAAATGGGTTATTGCAATGGGTTCTTGTGCAACAGCTGGTGGCCCGTATGTGAACTCGTATGCTGTTGTGAAAGGGGTGGACCAAATCGTACCGGTAGATGTGTACATTCCAGGATGTCCCCCGAACCCAGCTGCTTTAATTTATGGGATTAATAAATTAAAAGAGAAGATTCGTTACGAAGCAAAGACTGGAAAGCAGGTGACGAATAGATGAGCGATCCGAATAAAGAGATAGAGGACATGAAAAAAGAGGCGGCAAGACATGCGAAAGAAGAAGCGCGGAAATGGCTTGCTGCTAGGCATGAGGTGGAAATGTCTAAGAGTGAGGTACAAGGAGAAGAAAAAGAGAAAGCGCTACCAAAAGATGCGGAGATAAATATAGAGGAAGCAAAACGACTTGCCGCAGAGGCAGCAAAAGCAAAGGAGGCAGCGTTAGCGAAGCAGAAAGCAACAGAAGGCGAAGCGATATCGGAAGAGGAAAGGGCAAAAGCGAAGGCGAAAGCCGCGGCAGCAGCAAAGGCAAAAGCGGCAGCGCTAGCAAAGCAGAAAGGAGCAGAAGGCGAGGCAATATCGGAAGAGGAAAAAGCAAAAGCGAAGGCGAAAGCCGCGGCAGCAGCAAAGGCAAAGGCGGCAGCGTTAGCGAAGCAGAAAGGAGCAGAAGGCGAAGCGATATCGGAAGAGGAAAGGGCGAAAGCCGCAGCAGCAAAGGCAAAAGCGGCAGCGCTAGCAAAGCAGAAAGGAGCAGAAGGCGAAGCGATATCGGAAGAGGAAAAAGCAAAAGCGAAGGCGAAAGCCGCGGCAGCAGCAAAGGCAAAGGCGGCAGCGTTAGCGAAGCAGAAAGGAGCAGAAGGCGAAGCGATATCGGAAGAGGAAAGGGCAAAAGCGAAGGCGAAAGCCGTGGCAGCAGCAAAAGCAAAGGCAGCCGCGTTGGCAAAACAAAAAGCAACAGAAGGCGGAGCGCCATCTAACGATGAAAAGGCAAAGGCAATTGCAGTGGCGAAAGCAAAGGCGGCAGCTGCTGCCAAGGCAAAAGGTGCTGCGGGTAAGAAGGAAGAAGAGCCGGAGCAGGAAGAACCATCACCGAATCAGCCATATTTAGATGCTTATGTAAAGATTATTAAGGAGAAGACAGGCGAACATTCATTAGTAGATTACTATATTAATAAACTTTCAAAAGATGTACCAACGCTTGTTGTTGAGCCGAAGAATTACTATGAAGTGATGGAATTATTAAAGTGTCATGAAGGACTTGCCTTTGATTATATGTCGGAGTTACATGCGACGGATTTCGTTACACATATGGAAGTGTATGTCCATTTGTTTTCATATGGAAAGCGTCAATCTGTAGCAGTGAAGGTGAAGGTAGATAGGGAGGCGCCGCGGGTAGCATCGATTGCGCCGCTATGGCACGGGGCGAACTGGCCAGAGCGAGAAGCGTATGATTTGCTTGGTGTTGTCTTTGAAGGTCATCCCAATTTAACGCGTATTTTAATGCCAGATGATTGGGCGGGTTATCCGCTTCGAAAAGATTATGAGCCTTTGGATGTGGAGGTGTAGCATTATGATCCGTACAGAAGAAATGCTTTTAAATGTAGGACCGCAGCACCCGAGTACGCACGGTGTATTTAGGCTTGTTATTAAAATTGATGGGGAAATTATTAAGGAGGCTACACCTGTCATTGGGTATTTACACCGTGGAACAGAGAAAATCGCAGAGAGCTTGCAGTATACACAAATTATTCCTTATACAGATCGAATGGACTATTTATCAGCGATGACGAATAACTATGTGATTTGTCACGCTGTTGAGACAATGATGGGCCTTGAAATTCCAGAGCGTGCAGAATATTTGCGAGTACTTGCAATGGAGCTTGGCCGCGTTGCGAGTCACCTCGTTTGGTGGGGAACAAACCTTCTTGATATTGGAGCGGTTAGTCCGTTTCTATATGCATTCCGGGAGAGGGAGATGATTATTAATCTCTTAAATGAACTCTGTGGTGCGCGGCTAACGTTTAATTACATGCGAGTGGGCGGTGTAAAATGGGATGCTCCAGATGGCTGGATCCGAAAGGTCCGTGAGTTTGTTCCATATATGAGGGAGCAATTGAAAGGCTATCACGACCTTGTGAGCGGAAACGAAATTTTCTTGAATCGTGTGAAGGGCGTTGGAATATATAGCGCGGAAGATGCGCTTTCTTATTCGCTTAGCGGGGCAAATTTACGCTGCACAGGTGTGAAGTGGGATCTTCGCAAGGATGAACCGTACTCTATTTATGATCGCTTTGATTTTGATATTCCGGTAGGAAATGTGGGGGATGCTTGGGATCGTTACGTTTGTCGGATGGAGGAGATTGAGGAGTCTCTCAAAATTATTGAGCAGGCGGCTGAGCAATTCCCATCAGAAGGGTCAGTGTTGGCGAAAGTGCCGAAAATTATTAAGGCACCAAAGGGCGAGGTATTTGTCCGGATCGAGTCGCCGCGCGGAGAAATTGGCTGTTATATTGCTAGTGAAGGAAAGAAAGAGCCGTATCGCTTAAAGTTCCGCAGGCCATCTTTCTACAACCTTCAAATTTTACCGAAGCTTTTGAAGGGCGAAAATATCGCGAACTTAATTACGATTTTAGGTGGCGTTGATATTGTGCTTGGGGAGGTTGATGGGTGATGATAGAGCGGCTCTTAGAGTCATCGGCAAGCTGGACAAATTTTTTCATCTTTTTTGGGTTAGCGGTGCTTCTTTTATTTGCTGTCCTTGGATTTGTTACATATGGGATTTTAGCAGAGCGAAAAGTGATGGGATTTATGCAAGGGCGGATTGGTCCGAACCAGGTCGGCGGCAGATTCGGTTTACTGCAAACAGTTGCTGACGTTTTAAAGCTTTTATTAAAAGAAGATAGCATTCCGAAAGCCGCAGATAAGCCGCTGTTTATATTGGCACCTGTTATTGCATTTGCACCAGCTTTTATGGTGCTTGCAGTCATTCCATTTACGGATAAATTTCAGTTTGCAGATATTGGAGTCGGGCTTCTTTACTATATTGCTGTATCAGGGATTACAACGATTGGTGTTGTGACCGGGGGATGGGCATCAAACAATAAATATTCACTTTTAGGCGGGATGCGTGCGGCAGCGCAAATGATTTCCTATGAAATTCCGCTTGTAATGAGCGTCATTGGTGTTGTCTTATTAGCTGGCAGTCTTAATTTAAATGAAATTGTAGCGGCGCAGGAGAAGGTTTGGTACATTTTCGCACAGCCAATCGGTTTTGTAATTTTCTTAATCGCAGCGGTTGCAGAGTTGAACCGGACGCCGTTTGACTTACCAGAGGCGGAATCGGAACTTGTTTCTGGATATCATACAGAGTATTCGGGGTTTCGCTGGGCATTCTTTATGCTTTCTGAATATGTATACTTCTTTGGAATGGCTTCGCTCATTACGGTGCTCTTCCTAGGAGGATGGAATCCAGTTATGTTCCTTGGTTTTATTCCTGGAGCTGTATGGTTTGCCTTAAAGTTTAGCGCGGTGGTCTTTCTCTTAATTTGGTTCCGCGTTACGTTTCCACGTATCAGGGGCGATCAATTAATGGAGTTTGGCTGGAAGGTATTATTGCCAATCGCACTTGCGAATATTTTCTTAACGGCATTGATTAAGGAGTTGTTCTTCTAATCCATGAGGGGGGTGCCACTAAGATATGAAAGGACTATTTAAAGGATTAAAGTATACGCTTAGCAACTTAAGTAAGAAAAAAGTAACGTACGATTATCCCAATCAACCATTGCCACTACCAGATCGCTTTCGAGGGATTCAAAAATTTTATCCAGAAAAGTGTATTGTTTGTAACCAATGTGCCAACATCTGCCCAACTGACTGTATTCAACTAACAGGGAAGAAGCATCCGGATCCGGCGAAAAAAGGAAAAATCATTGATACGTACGATATTAACTTTGAAATTTGTATTCTGTGCGATTTATGTACAGAGGTTTGTCCAACAGAGGCAATCGTTATGACAAACAATTTTGAGCTAGCGGAGTATACGCGTGATGATTTGTTTAAAAATTTGCAGTGGCTAGATGAAAATGATGAGAACGTCAGAAAGGAGAATAAAGCATGAACGGCGAGTTGATAGCGTTTTTTTTACTATCCTTAACGGCAATTATCGGTGGTATTCTTATGCTGAACTTAACGAAAGTCATGCATATGATGCTCGCTCTTGTGTTTACGTTTCTTAGCATTGCGGGATTGTATTTTCTATTATCGGCAGAGTTTGTTGGAGTAGCGCAAATCTTAATTTATTCCGGGGCGATTACGATTATTATGATTTTTGGCATTATGTTAACGAAACATGACGCTGAAAATGAATCTAGTTTTAGTTTTCGTAAATGGCTCATTTTCTTCGCAGTAGTAGTGTTTGGCGGGGTGATGTATTTCGCTGTTAATAATATAGATTTTACAAATCGAAGTGTACAAGGAAGTGTACCACTTCATGAACAAAACACACTTCAAATTGGTACACTCTTATATTCGAAATATGTCATTCCATTTGAATTAACGTCGGTTATTTTACTTGTTGCACTTGTTGGGGCAATTGTACTTGCGAAGAAGGATGAGAAAGAGGGGGATTCCAATGAGTAGTGTTCCAACTTCCGCCTACTTAGCTCTTGCCATTATTCTGTTTTGCATTGGTTTATTCGGGGCTTTAACAAAGCGGAATACGGTCATTGTTTTAGTTTGTATTGAACTGATGTTAAATGCGGCGAATTTAAACCTAGTCGCCTTTAGTAAATTAGGTTTTTTTCTGAACTTAACAGGACAAATCTTTTCGCTGTTTACGATGTCTGTTGCCGCAGCTGAAGCAGCAGTTGGACTTGCAATATTAATTGCGTTATATCGTAAACATGCAACAGTTAACGTAGATGAAATGGATTCGCTTAAGGGTTAGCATTGTGACCGAAAAGGGGGAAGGAAACAATGATCGATTATGCATGGCTCATACCGCTTTTCCCGCTTACCTCGTTTTTTTTGCTCGTTATGTTTGGGGAAAAATTGAGAGAAGGAAGCAGCTTACTTGGTATCTTTCTCACATTTCTTTCCTTTGTGGGTGCGGTGACTGTATTAATAGAACGGTTTTCATCAGAAACAGTAAAGCATCAGTGGTTATGGCTCCGAATTGGTGATGTGGATCTTTCGTTTGGTTTTGAGATTAACGCATTAAATGCTTTGATGCTTTTTATTGTGACACTCGTTAGCTTCCTTGTACATGTGTATTCAAAAGGGTATATGCATGGTGATGAGAGGTTGCCCGTATTTTATGCGTATTTAGGGCTCTTTACATTTGCGATGCTCGGGCTTGTTATCTCGACGAATTTACTACAGCTTTATATATTTTGGGAATTAGTTGGACTGGGCTCGTTTTTACTAATTGGTTTCTATTTCTTTAAAGAGGAAGCGAAGGCTGCTGCGAAAAAAGCATTTATTATGACGCGTATTGGAGATGTAGGTTTATTTATCGGGATGATTTTACTCTTCTGGCAGGCTGGTAGCTTTGAATATGAAGTAATCTTTAAAGCGATGAAAATGGGAGACATATCACCTACTATGATAACGCTCACGGCAATCTTGATCTTTATTGGTGCCATGGGGAAATCAGGTCAGTTTCCGCTTCATACGTGGCTACCGGATGCGATGGAAGGGCCAACGCCTGTATCTGCGCTCATTCACGCGGCAACGATGGTTGCAGCAGGTGTGTACTTAGTGGCAACGATGTTTCCGCTATTCTCTGCAAGTCCTGCAGCGATGCAAACAGTCGCGGTTGTTGGCGCCTTTACTGCAATCTTTGCTGCGTCCATTGGCCTCGTACAAACGGATATAAAAAGAGTCCTCGCATATTCAACAGTGAGCCAGCTCGGCTATATGATGCTCGCGCTTGGCTCGGCAGGATACGTTGCTGGAGTCTTTCATTTAACGACACATGCTTTCTTTAAAGCATTGCTTTTCTTAGCGGCAGGAAGCGTCATTCATGCGGTGCATACGCAAAACATTAATGAAATGGGCGGATTGCAGAAGAAAATGAAAGTGACGGGGCTACTCTTCTTAATCGGCACGCTAGCAATTAGTGGTGTCCCGCTCTTCTCAGGTTTTTTTAGTAAGGATGAAATTTTGGCGGCGACGTGGATGCACGGCAATTATGTTTTGTTTGTCCTTGCGGTTCTCGCAGCATTTTTAACGGCGTTTTACATGTTCCGGTTATACTTTCTCGTTTTTACAGGAGAGGCGAAGAAAGAAGAGGATGTGCATGAATCTCCGCGCGTCATGACATTTCCGATGATTGTCCTTGGTATTCTTGCAGTTTTGGCAGGGTATATCAATACGCCTTGGTTTGGCACGTTTCTTGGGGACTGGCTTACAAAGAATGTCCCGTTCCAAGTAGAGCAAAGTCATGGTCCGGTGTGGATTATGATTGTTGCGACACTCGTTTCGTTTGCGGGCATTCTCGCGGCATATCTTATCTATGGGAAACGATCTATTTCTAGAGATCGGGATGGCGGAAAAGAAACAGTCCTATATAGCCTCCTTAAGGAAAAATATTATGTAGATGAACTGTATAGTGTGACTGTGCTCCCGCTCGTAAAAGGAATCGCTTATGTGCTTCACTTATGTGAGGTCTATATTGTGGAAGGAATCGCCCAGTTAATCAGAGGTATTGTGAGAGGGGCAAGCATTGTTGGTTCTAAACTTCAAAACGGAAACGTACAAGTATACGGAACCGCAGTGGCTGTTTCCGTGGCGACATTAGTTGTCATTCTGTTATATACGGGGGGGTATTGGCAATGAATGCATTATTATTATCATTCTTCATTTTCTCCCCGCTTCTAGGGATTCTCTTACTTACGTTAACACCGAAAACGGAAGTGCGTGCAGTGCGAGTCCTCGGTTTGTTCGGAACAATTCTTCCGCTTGGCATCGCGATTGTTCTGGCTAGTACATATGCTTCCGGAAAGAGCTTAACGATGTTTGCTGAAAAGGTGAAATGGATTCAATTCGGACATTTTCCGGGCGTAGATGAAAAGTTGTTTTCTATTTACTATGAGCTTGGTATCGATGGCTTTTCGCTTGTGATGATGATACTCACGGCGCTTTTAGCAACACTTGCGGCGATTACTGCCTTTTCCATTCAAAAAAATATAAAAGGTTTTTACATGCTTTTGTTAACACTTGAAATTGGGATGCTCGGTGTCTTTGCAGCAGAAAATTTACTTCTATTCTTTGTCTTCTTTGAAATTACATTACCACCGATGTTTTTGCTTATTGGAAAGTGGGGGAAATTGAACAGTGAAAAAGCTGCCTATAGTTATTTGATTTATAACGGAATTGGATCAGCGATTTTACTCATTGTTTTCTCTATCCTCTTTGCAAAAACGGGTACAACAAATATTGCAGATTTAAAAGATATTTTGACTGGGGTGGACACGGCGCTTCTGGGCGATATTTCAAGTTCATTGCAGCTCGGTTTATTCATTGCACTTATGATAGCCTTTGCTATTAAGCTACCGGTATTCCCTTTGCATCGCTGGATGGTGAATGTGCATGTCGAGGCCCATCCTGCTGCGGTGATGCTCCATGCGGGTGTTCTGCTCAAGATTGGAGCATACGGCATCGTTCGCTTTGGGAAGGGGCTATTCCCGGAGCAGTTTCAAGACTTTGCGATGCTACTGGCGATTTTAGGGGTAATCAACTTGCTATACGGTGCTTTTCTAGCGATCATTCAAACAGATTTTCGAAAGGTACTCGCTTATTCCAGTATTTCGCATATGGGAATCGTTTTAATGGGACTTGGGGCACTGAATGCAGCCGGTATGAAGGGAGCGCTATTTCAAGTCGTATCTCACGGTTTAATTGCAGCGCTACTATTTTGCTTGCTCGGCATGATTGAGGGGCGTTTTGGCACGTCTGACATTACGAAGCTTGGTGGCCTTGCAAAACAAGTTCCTGTGTTAAGTGGTTTCTTATTAGCAGGAAGCATGGCTTCGCTTGGCCTTCCGGGCATGTCTGGGTTTGTTAGTGAGTTTCTTGCATTCCTCGGACTATTTCAAGGGAAGCCAATGCTCGCGGCGATCGGTGCGCTTGGCATCATTTTAACAGCGGTATATGTCCTAAGGGCTACGCTTCAAGTGACATTTGGAAAGAAGGAATTGGCAGCGAGGCCGGATGTCCGCGGCTGGGAATACGTTCCGATTGTACTCTTGCTCACTTGTATTCTTGCAATTGGTATTATGCCAGAACTGTTAGGAACGCCGTTGCAATACACAGTAAAAATATTGGGGGTGAGGTAGGATGGATATGAATACATTACTTAGCTTATCTTGGCATTTAATGGTACCGGAGTTCATCATTCTTGGAGCGGCCATCCTTCTCTCGCTTCTTGACTTATTTCTAAAGTTTGATCGTAAGTATTTAGGGCTTGGGGCGATTGGAGCGGCAGTGCTATCGCTAATCGCATTAATTACATTGTATGGTGAACCGGCTGGAGACATTTTAAGTGGTTCGTTTGTACTAGATGGATTTTCAAAAGGGTTTAAAACGTTACTATTAATTGGAGCCATCCTCGTTTTATGTATGGCGATGAGCGATGATAAAAAAGAGCCGATTCAAGATAAAGGGGAATACTATTATTTATTTTTAATGGCAGTTCTCGGGGCGATGTTTATGGCGTCTAGCGTCGACTTTATTACGCTCTTTATTGGCCTAGAGTTGTTATCACTGTCTTCGTACATTTTAGTTGGGATTCGAAAGACAAATCGTGCTTCGAATGAAGCGGCGATGAAATATGTTATTAATGGCGGAATTGGGACGGCTATTACGCTCTTTGGAATGAGTTACTTATACGGCATTACGGGGGCTACTAATATTATTGGTATGCAGGAAGTTCTCATGCAAGGTGTGGATGGCAGCATTCAACTTTTGTTATCGCTTGCTTTCTTGCTTCTGTTTGTTGGGCTGTCCTTTAAAATTGCGACGGTGCCGTTTCATATGTGGGCACCAGACGTATATGAAGGGGCCGTGACACCTGTTACAACTTTCCTCGGGACAATTTCTAAAATCGCCGGTTTTATTATGATGATAAGATTGTTCCTTATGGTATTCGGCGCTATACCTGTTCATGGAAGTGAGCAAACAGTATTTGCTAACATGAGCGTATATATTGCCGTGCTCGCTATTATTACAATGATCATTGGTAATGTCGTGGCACTCAAGCAATACAGCGTAAAGCGCCTATTCGCCTATTCTGGCATAGCGCACGCTGGATATTTACTCGTTCCGCTTGTAGCGTTATCACCATTTACAATGGATAGTATGTGGTTTTATATGTTGGCATACCTGTTAATGAATATAGGAGCTTTTGCAGTCATCCACGGATTAATCTTACAAAGCGGAAAGGAAAATTTCACAATTTTCTCTGGTTTATACAAACGCTCTCCGTTTGCCTCTGCAGCGATGACCATTTTCATTCTGTCTTTGGCAGGAATTCCAGGAACAGCTGGTTTTATCGGAAAGGTTAATATTTTCTTAAGTGCCTTCACTGCTAGTCCAGCCCATTACGTGCTGGCATCAGTCATGATGGGCACAACGGTTATCTCGTTTGTATATTATTTCCGTATTTTGCAGCAAATGTTCTTTCGAAAGAGTAGTGAAGAAGATCCGGTACACTTACCGATCAATTTGAAAGTCGTCATTAGTTTTTGTTTAATTGCAACTGTATTACTCGGAATTCTACCGGCAATTGGCTACAATTTCTTTTATGAATATTTTCCATTGATGAAAGATTTCTTCTTCACAGGGAACGTGGTACAATAGTGAAAACAAAAAGTGTAGAGTCATCGCTCTACGCTTTTTATTGTGGAGCAATGAGAGGGGTAAAGTGAAACTTTCGTTAGCGCGAGACCTTATCCTTCACGAATGTGATGCTCGAACAAAGTAAACTCTAATAGGTAGTGCCCCTTCTTTCGGAGGGATACTTTATACTGCCTGTTTGGGCGGGAAAAAGTGTGGTTTCCATTTATATGGGATCGTTTTGCATCCTAGGTGATGGTAAGCCAAACAAAAGGAGTCGATTTTTTTGGCGCAACTTTTAGGGCAACAAGCACTGATTGCGATTGTTTCGCATTTATTGTTTATTACCATTACGTGGTGGGCCTTACAAGGTATCCATATCGAACGCCTGATGAAATCTGGAAAGGTATTGCAGACGAGGATTTTACTCATTCTTGTTACGATTGCCATTGGGACATCTGTCAGCAACTTTTTTCTTGATTATTTAGGGTATTCGAAGAGTTTAACGTATTTAGTCAAGTAAGTGTATAGAACCTCATATCTCCGTTAACAATGGGGATAGGAGGGGATGAAACTTGAAAAGCTTAAAAACAATTCTTATTGTTGTCGTAAGTATTGTCGTATTCTTGGTCGGGTATAAAGAGATAAAGCCCGTAAGTGACGAAGAGAAAATGGAGAGTATGATCGCAGCTCTTGAAAAAAATGGAGCAGAGGTAGAGCGGTGGTCATGGTTAGCACGAGAAACCAAAACCATTTCTAATATACATACGTTTCAAAAATTGTTAAATGAAGTGAAAGAAAAAGCGGATATTCAAAAATGGGAATTGGAAACATCTCATGATGGATATAAAGCAACAGCATACAAAAAATTTTCTTCTTATGAAGAACGAATAGTAGTAACTTGGAGTAAGGAAAATAGTAAAGAAAACACTTTCATTATCTTTGAAGTAAGCGGGTCAAAATGGGACCCTAAAAACATTCGGGAAATGGATAAAATTTTTAGTACAAAACCTACAATTTACACTTGTGTTCAAGGTGTACTGAGTGATAAGATTGAAGGTGTTTTGCAAAATAAAACCAATCAGGTTTTGAAAGATCTTTCAGCAAGAGCGATCGAGAAGATAGAAGAAAGAGCATTTGTGTCAGTCTCCGCATATAATAAAAAGTGGAATGACGCTCTTTCAACAAATAGAGAGAAAATCAATGTGCAAATAGCAATACGCTCTACAGACAGCAAAGATACAATTGTGGTTGGCACACCGATCATAACTTCTGAGTATTGAATAGATATTGAAAAAAGGACACGGAGGGGAATAAATTGGAAAAAATCATCGTCCGTGGCGGAAAGCGGTTGAATGGCACAGTGCGTGTTGAGGGCGCAAAAAATGCTGTATTACCTATAATCGCTGCAGCCCTATTAGCGAGTGACGGAAAGAATGTACTATCTGAAGTACCAGTTTTGTCTGATGTATACACAATTAATGAGGTATTACGTCATTTAAATGCTGAAGTCGTATTTGAAAATAACCAAGTAACAATTGATGCTTCAAAGGAGTTAAATATTGAAGCACCATTTGAATATGTACGTAAAATGCGTGCGTCCGTTCAAGTAATGGGACCACTATTAGCACGTAATGGTCGTGCTCGTATTGCACTTCCTGGTGGATGTGCAATTGGTTCACGTCCAATTGACCAACATTTAAAAGGCTTCGAAGCAATGGGAGCGAAAGTAAAAGTTGGTAATGGCTTTGTTGAAGCTTATGTAGATGGACAATTACAAGGCGCGAAAATTTACTTAGACTTCCCAAGCGTAGGTGCAACAGAAAACATTATGTCTGCTGCTACATTAGCAAAAGGGACAACAGTACTTGAAAACGCAGCAAAAGAACCAGAAATCGTTGACTTAGCTAACTTCTTAAATGCAATGGGAGCAAAAGTACGCGGAGCTGGAACTGGAACGATTCGTATCGAAGGCGTTGATAAATTATATGGTGCACACCATTCTATTATTCCTGACCGTATTGAAGCAGGAACGTTTATGGTTGCAGCAGCAATTACTGGTGGAGACATCTTAATTGAAAATGCTGTACCAGAACATTTACGTTCTATCACAGCGAAAATGGAAGAAATGGGTGTTAAGGTTATTGAGGAAAACGAAGGCGTACGTGTTATCGGCCCAAGTAAATTAAAAGCCGTTGATATTAAAACAATGCCTCATCCAGGTTTCCCAACAGACATGCAATCACAAATGATGGCATTGTTATTACATGCGGATGGAACAAGCATGATTACAGAAACGGTATTTGAAAACCGCTTCATGCATGTGGAAGAATTCCGTCGTATGAATGCAGACATCAAAATTGAAGGCCGTTCTGTTATTATGAATGGACCTAACAACTTACAAGGTGCAGAAGTAGCAGCAACTGACTTACGTGCTGCAGCGGCATTAATTCTAGCTGGTTTAGTATCAGATGGTTACACACGTGTAACAGAATTAAAACACCTTGATCGTGGATATGTAAACTTCCATGAGAAACTAGCTGCATTAGGTGCAACAATTGAACGTGTAAATGAAAAAGTAGAAGAAGTAACGAAGCAACAAGTTTCTGACCTTCACGCTTAAGTTTGAGTAGTCTCTATGTCTTTTTGACATAGAGGCTATTTTTATTGGGCTATTATTGTTATAGTCAACAAATTCCTTTTTTATGCCTGTCCACCTGAAAAATTTAGAAAATTCTTTCCTTTGAGATTGCATCCTGTCATACCAGTACTTTATATTTTCCCTTTGCAGAAGTTCCTCCCGATATGTTCTAAAAGCTTGTCACGTTCCATAAGAATGAAATGAGTCTAATTTCATAGTGGGGGAAAAAGATGAAAATTTCAAAGCCACTTTTCATTACAATGGCGCTCTTAGTGGCGCTCGTCATTATTGTACCGACCGTACTTGTTATTCCGTTTACGAAAGCGAAAGTAAGTCAGCCGCCCGAACATCCTCCAGCCATGCAAAGTGTGCCAGCTCCTAAAAAGGTAAATACTGCTGTCCAAGTTACTGTGTATCGTAATGCACAAAAGAAGGTAGAAACGATGCCGATGGAAGAGTATGTTACAGGTGTAGTAGCTTCTGAGATGAATGCTAGCTTTGAAATGGAGGCATTAAAAGCACAGGCATTGGCAGCGAGAACATTTATTGTACAGCGTATGCTAGGTGGAAGTAAGAAAAACAATGCGGATGTGACAGATACGGTTAATGATCAAGTGTACAACAGTAAAGAAGAGCTAAAGAAGACATGGGGCAAAGATTATGAGAAAAATTTGAAGAAGATTGAAGAAGCTGTGTCTAAAACAGCCGGACAAGTTTTAACCTATGATGGTAGTCCCATTACGGCGTCCTTCTTCTCAACAAGTAACGGTTATACAGAAAATGCTGCAGACTACTGGGGGAGCGACTTACCATATTTAAAAAGCGTAGACAGTCCATGGGATCAAGCTTCTCCAAAATTTGCGAGTGAGCAAACTTTTACTGTAGATGATTTTCAAAAGCGTCTTGGCGTAAAGGTGCTTGCAAATGGAAAAGTCGGTAATATTAAAGACCGTACAGAAGGAAAACGGGTGAAGGATGTAGAGTTTCAAGGAAAGGTATTAACAGGGAAAGAAGTACGAACAAAACTGGGATTACGCTCCTCTGACTTTACATGGAAACAACAAGGAAAGAGCATTGTCGTCATAACGAAAGGTTTCGGCCATGGCGTTGGCATGAGCCAGTATGGTGCCAATGGAATGGCGAAAGAAGGAAAAGGATATACGGATATTGTTGCTCATTACTATAAAGGTATCGAAATTAAAACGCTAAACGAGTATGAAGGAAAGTTAATGGCGAAGAATTGATGCTTAAGGGTTACTGACAGTTGGGTGCTGCTCGTTTGAAAATATATCAACGCTTTTTGGAATATATCAATCGTTCGACAAAACTTAGTGATTATTTGACAACAAAGGAGCTCATCCCAATGAGCTCCTTTTGTCATTATTTGTAGAAAACGAAAGAAATGTTAACGGCTTTTGTCTCGTTTTGTTGTGTTATAATACAGTTGTATGTGTATATATAAAATAATAACAGGGGGCATGAAATATGATGATGGATGTACCACTTCTCATTCCAGCAATGATGGAACGAGCGGAGAAATATTTTTCAAAAAAGGAAGTTGTTTCGCGCACTGCATCGCGTATTCAAACATTAACATACGGGGAGATTGCGAAGCGGACAAGACGGCTTGCTAGTGTACTAAATAAAATGGGGATTGATAGAGGGGACAAAGTTGGAACAATCGCTTGGAACCATCACCGCCATTTGGAAGCATATTTTGCAATTCCAGGAATTGGGGCGGTGTTACATACGATTAACTTACGGCTCTCCGCAGAGCATATTTCTTATATCATTAACCATGCTGAAGATAAAATCATTCTCGTTGATGAAGATATGGTCCCTGTATTAGAAAATATTCAACACGAAATTCCTCATGTGAAAGCATTTATTATTATGACAGATGATCACGAACTACCTCACACAACACTATCACCAGTATATCATTACGACAAACTACTCGAAGAAGGCGACGAAACATTCCCATTCATAACAGACTTAGATGAAAAAGAACCTGCGGGTATGTGCTATACTTCCGCAACGACAGGAAAACCGAAAGGCGTTGTGTATACACACCGTAGTATTGCACTCCATAGTTATACGCTCGGCCTTGTGGACGGCGGGAATCTATCAGAAGTAGACACTTGTATGCCTGTCGTTCCGATGTTCCATGTAAACGCATGGGGGCTTCCGTTTGCAGGTACATGGTTCGGCACAAAGCTCGTCTTACCAGGACCACACTTTACACCGGAAATATTAGCTCAGCTTATTGAGCGTGAGAAAGTGACAATTACTGCTGGTGTACCAACAATTTGGATTGGGTTACTGCAAGAGGTTGAAAAATATCCGTATGATATTAGTAGTATTCGTACGATATGGTCAGGTGGATCAGCAGCACCAGGAAGCATGATTCGCACGTATGAGGAGAAATATGGAATTGCTTTTAGGCAAATATATGGAATGACAGAAACAAGCCCAGCTGTTGTAATTAACTGTCCAAAGTCATATCAGCGCGATTTACCGAAAGAAGAATATTATGAACTACGCTCCCGCCAAGGTTACTTATTCCCAGGCCTTGAAATGAAGGTAATTGGTCAAGAAGGGGAGATCAAATGGGATGGTGAAGAAATGGGAGAGCTTTGCCTGCGCGGACCTTGGATTGCGGGTAGTTATTATAACGATGAACGTACAGCAGATTCCATGCAGGATGGCTGGTTACATACAGGAGATATTGTAACTGTTGATCCAGAAGGGTTTATTAAAATTGCTGACCGTACGAAAGATTTAATTAAAAGCGGCGGTGAATGGATTTCCTCCGTTGATTTAGAGAACGCTTTAATGGCACATGACAAAGTACTAGAGGCATCTGTCGTTGCCGTGCCACATGAAAAATGGCAAGAACGCCCTGTTGCCTGCGTTGTCTTAAAAGAAGGACAAACAGTAGAACAAGAGGAGCTCTATGCATTATTAGAAGACCAGTTCCCGAAATGGTGGATGCCGGATGGCATTTTATTCGTGGAAGAGATTCCAAAAACATCTGTCGGGAAATTCCTGAAAAGGGCACTTCGTGATCAGCTGAAAAGTTATATGGTGAAGCAGCAGTAATAGTTGTATGCTAAAATCAATCAAAAAGGAGCTAATTTAGCTCCTTTTTATTTTTGAGATAAATATCATAATCTTCCATTAACTGTTTGGTATAATGAGATAAAAACTCATCTGGAGGAGAAAACATGGCGTTATTGGAGTTAAAACAATTGGGTAAGACGAACCAGTTGCAGGCGATTCAGCTTGAAATTGAAAAAGGGCAATGTGTTGTGCTGCAATGTAACAATCATACGGCGAAGATTTTACACCGCATTATAATCGGTGAAGAAGAGGCATCGGCTGGAAGTGTTTTATTTGACGGGGAACCGATTCAAAAGCAAGTCTACTCGCGCATTGGTTTTTGTTTTTTAAAAGATGAGGCATATAACCGCTTAAAAGTAAAAGAATACTTCGCCTTTTTATCCGGATTGTATGACTCGAATATTAGCATAGAAGAAGTTGTCCAGTATGTTGGTTTACTAGATAAAATGAACGTCAAAATTGAAAAGCTATCATTTTCTGAAAAACGCCGTCTTCACATTGGGCGGGTCATGATTCATAATCCGGATTTAATTATTTTTGAAGAGCCAGAGCAAAATGTAGATATAGAGAGCACAATTATCATTCGAAAAGCAATTATGAAGATGAAAGAACAAGGGAAGGCCATCTTTATTACATCATCCTTTTTATCAGATGCACTTTCTTTAACAGAAGATGTGTATGTATTAAATCCAGATGGCGTTAAAAAAGTAGAAATCGAACAGGAAGAAGGGGAAGAGATAGATCAAGAAAATATCGTTCAAATGATTCCGCAAATGAAGCTCGAACGAATCCCAGCAAAAGTGAACGATAAAATCATTTTGCTTGATCCGATGGAAATTCATTTTATTGAAACGCAAAATGGAACAACGCATATTCATGTTCGCGAAGGGGACTTTGTATGTGCGTTAACATTAAGTGAGTTAGAAGAAAGATTAAAAGGTTTTGGATTCTTTCGATGTCACCGCTCTTATCTTGTTAACTTACAGCGCGTACGAGAAGTGATTACTTGGACTCGTAATAGCTTTAGCTTAATCTTGGATGATGAACGAAAAAGCTCTATTCCACTTTCTAAAGGTCGAATGGATGAATTAAAAGGTGTCATTGGACTATAATGATGCTCCAGTAAGTGGAAAATAGGATTCATTCACCGGTAAAAAGACTCCTTTTACCGGTATTTTACTGCGTAACCCCTTTGTTTTTCATATGATTGAGCCAAGAACAGCGAACACAACAAGCCGAGGCGGCAAACGAGTCGCTGAAGCGAAATTATCTATAGAAGAAAAACAAAGGGGATGACAAAATGACATTGGCAATTGAAATGAAGGATGTAATGAAAACCTTTAATGAAAAAACAGCACTTCGAAATGTAAGTATTGAAGTAAAGCAAGGAGAAATCTTCGGGTTTCTAGGACCAAGTGGATCAGGGAAAACAACAACAGTGAAAATTTTAACTTCCCAATTGCTTCACAGTGTTGGAAAAGTGAAAGTACTAGGAAAAGATATTACAGGTCCAAACAGCATCGATTACAAACGAATTGGTATTTTAACAGATAACAGTGGTCTATATGAAAGACTTAGCATTTATGATAACTTACTATTATTTTGCGACTTATACGATTGTCCTAAAGAAAGAATTGATGAAGTACTATCCCAAGTGAATTTATTAGAAGATAAAAAAACACCAGTCAAAAAATTATCAAAAGGGATGAAGCAGCGCGTTACGCTAGCACGAGCAATTCTGCATAAACCGGATATTCTCTTCTTAGATGAACCAACATCAGCACTTGATCCAGTCAACGTCCAAAACATTCATAACATCTTAAAGGACCTAAATAGAGAAGGAACAACGATTTTCTTAACGACGCACAATATGGATGAAGCAGAAACGCTTTGTGACCGCATTGCTTTCTTATGTGGAGGGGAAATTGTAGCACTTGATACACCAGAAAATTTAAGACTTCAATACGCGAAAGACAAAATCGAAGTCGTGCTAAAGGATAAGAAAAAAGAAACAGTGAAAAAAGACGAATTAGGCGCAAAACGTATTTCTGAGTGGATGAAAAATGGTGAATTATTATCGATTCATTCTTATGAGCCAACACTAGGAGATATCTTTATTGAAGTAACTGGGAGGGGATTATAATGACATTTTCAATGAGACGTGTATCGGCGATTTTACGGAAAGAGATGCAGGATTTGAAGAATAACGCACAAATATTATTAATGGCGATTTTACCACTTGGATTGGCATTGTTTTATAAGCAAATGGGACAAGGGAAGGAGTTTATGGGAGGCTTTGTAATCGTCATGATATTATGTATGGTTACAACAATCTCACAGGCAACTCTTATTGCGGAAGAGAAGGAGAAACATACGTTACGAGTGCTTATGCTATCTCCTGCTTCTCCATTTGAAATCATTATTGGAAAAGCACTACCAATCATTGTTTTAACGTTTGCTATAAGTTTTCTTAATTTATTTATACTAGATGTTTTACAAGGGAATATGTTGTTCATGTTTCTGTTAATGTTATTAGGAACATTAGTGTTCATCATATTTGGGACAATTATCGCTCTTTTAGCTAAAAATTTAGTGCAAGTTTCTGTTATTGCATCACCGGTTGCAATGGTCTTACTCATGACTCCAATTTTAAGTAATGTTATAAAAAATGACATTTTGAAAAACATACTATCGTATTTACCGACTAATCATATTTTTGAAGCGTTCGTAAGTGTTGTGGAGGGGAAAGGCTTCTCTGCAATTGCTGCAGATCTAATCAATGTCTCTATTTGGTTAGTCATTTCAATTATTGTTTGCCTCTTCGTCTACAAAAAGAAACAACTAGACTAAAAAACTGAGCCAATCCGCTCAGTTTTTCTTTTTTCTATCATTTCCTCGGAAATTTCGCAATTCCTATACATATTTTTACAGATTTTGTCGAAAAGTAATTAGTTATAGGTTGTATAGGATGAATGAATATTGTTCAAAATGATTGCTGAGGTGATGATAGAATGCGAGGAAGGAATAATAAAAAGTCGCAAAAGGTAGTTCATTTATTTCAAAAACGGTGGGTATTTCCGGCAATCTATATTGCATGTGCAGCGGTAATCTTGACGGTTGCTCTATGGTTCCAGGCAGCTAATCCAAAGAAAGCGCCTAATAAAGAGCAAAGTGCGCCGTATGGTCAAACGGAAAATCCAGTAGTACCAGTAACAAAGTCTTCGGAAGTTGTGAAAATGCCAGCTGCAAAGAATGTAGATGTTGTTGTGAAGAAGAAGTTTTATGAAGATGGAGCAGCAGAAGAGGAGCAAGAACAAGCACTTGTCTTTTATAACAACACATATTCTCCTAATAAAGGAATCGATGTTGCTGCGAAAAATGGAAAAGAATTCGATGTTACAGCTGCTTTAAGTGGTACAGTAACAAAAGCTGAAAAAGATTCGCTTCTCGGTTATGTCGTAACAGTGGATAACGGAAATGGTCTTGCAACATCTTATCAAAGCTTAGGCAGTGTAAAAGTAGAAAAAGGTGCAAAAGTTGCACAAGGTGAAGTATTAGGAAAATCCGGTCTAAGTGCAATGAATAAGGAAGCAGGTTCTCATGTACACTTTGAAGTTCGTAAAGATAATGTAGCTGTCAATCCAGAGCGTTACCTTAACAAACTTGCGACAGACGTAAAAGCAGAAGCAGGAGCAGCAAAAGAAACAAATGGTTCAGCTGATGAAAAAGGTAAAAAAGAAGAGAAATCAACAAGCGGTTCAGCTGATGAAAAAGGTAAAAAAGAAGAGAAATCAACAAGCGGTTCAGCTGACGAAAAAGGTAAAAAAGAAGAGAAATCAACAAGCGGTTCAGCTGACGAAAAAGGTAAAAAAGAAGAGAAATCAACAAGCGGTTCAGCTGACGAAAAAGGTAAAAAAGAAGAGAAATCAACAAATGGCGCAGCTGATGAAAAAAGTAAAAAAGAAGAAAAATCAACAAATGGTTCTACGGAATCATCTAGCGATTCTTCTTCTACACAAGAATAATAAAACGAAAAAATCAGCTCTCACTAGGGAGTTGATTTTTTTATTTTTATATAAAAATGATTCATTTCGAGAGGGAAATAGCAATAACAAGGAAATTTGACGGAATTCTCGAATATATATTAAGAAAAGGAGGGGATTACTCTGTCATTTGTATTTGTTCTGTCGATTGCCCTTATTTTGTTGTTTATTTTATTTACTTTATATTATTACATTGCCAGTAAGAAAGAAGTTCCCCACCATCAATTATTAGAAGAAGAATGTGATCATGAAGAATGACGCCTTTGACAAGAGGCGTCATTCTTTGGTTTTTGTAGGGCAATCCATCAAGTGAAAATTGTCATTGTTAACGTATTTCTCACACGAATTTGTAATTTTTCTTAACTTAGTCCGTAAAAATACCGAACTTGTAGCATATATCAGTAGTGCGGGCAATACAATGATATAAACCAATGCAAAGAGAGTGTTTGAGGTGAGAAATCGTGGGTCATTTCATTATAAATTCCAGAATGTTTAAAGCTTACAAACAGCACTCGAATTTACTTCTTAGTCATATGCAGCGAGTCTCATTTCACACTTCTCACATCCAATTTAGGGAGGCGAGTGGTGTGCACGATTACATCAAAGAGAGAACTATCAAGATTGGCAAGTATATCGTGGAGACAAGAAAAACAGTTCGTGTGATTGCAAAAGAATTTGGGGTATCAAAGAGTACAGTCCATAAAGATTTAACAGAACGTTTACCAGAGATTAATCCAGAGCTCGCAAATGAAGTGAAAGAAATTCTTGATTATCATAAGTCGATTCGCCACCTAAGAGGCGGGGAAGCGACGAAGCAGAAGTACCGAAAAGAAGATACAGAAAGAATCGTGCAGCAATAATTCATTATACGGCAAACATTCCTTGGTCATGACGGAACATTTTTCAGAAGAATTATCTTTTCAAATATTACGTTTTCGTTAAATTTATGATAAAATCAGAAATTAGGTGTAAAAGAATTCGGGTACAACCTGATTTTGAATATCAAGGAGGAAAACACAGGAATGTTTGCGAGAGATATCGGAATTGACCTAGGCACAGCTAACGTATTAATTCATGTAAAGGGTAAAGGGATCGTTTTAAACGAACCGTCTGTTGTAGCAATTGATCGCAATACTGGAAGAGTATTAGCGGTAGGTGAAGAAGCAAGAAGTATGGTAGGACGTACACCTGGTAATATTGTAGCGATTCGTCCGCTTAAAGATGGTGTAATTGCAGATTTCGAAATTACAGAAGCAATGTTAAAGCATTTTATTAACAAGCTGGACGTGAAGAGCTTCTTTTCAAAACCTCGCATTTTAATTTGTTGTCCAACAAACATTACATCTGTAGAACAAAAAGCAATTCGTGAAGCTGCTGAACGCTCAGGTGGTAAAACAGTATTCTTAGAAGAAGAACCAAAAGTAGCTGCTGTTGGTGCCGGTATGGAAATCTTCCAACCGAGCGGAAATATGGTTGTTGATATCGGTGGAGGTACAACAGATATTGCCGTGCTTTCAATGGGTGATATTGTTACCTCCTCCTCTATCAAAATGGCTGGCGACAAGTTTGATATGGAGATCTTAAACTATATTAAACGTAAGTATAAGCTATTAATCGGAGAACGCACATCAGAAGATATTAAAATTAAAGTCGGTACAGTATTCCCAGGTGCACGTAGTGAAGAACTTGAAATTCGCGGACGTGACATGGTAACGGGCTTACCACGTACAATCACAGTATGTTCAGAAGAGGTTACAGAAGCATTAAAAGAAAATGCGGCTGTCATTGTACAAGCTGCAAAAGGTGTATTAGAGCGTACACCACCAGAACTATCTGCAGACATCATTGACCGCGGTGTGATCTTAACAGGCGGAGGCGCATTATTACATGGTATCGACATGCTTCTAGCAGAAGAATTAAAAGTACCAGTACTAATCGCTGAAAACCCAATGCACTGTGTTGCTGTTGGTACAGGCATTATGTTAGAGAATATTGATAAATTGCCACGTCGTATGTTGAAATAGTCATATAAAGGGTAGTAAAAAGTGCGAAGGAACTATTTCCTTCGCACTTTTTTTGTAAATAAAAGAAAGTAAGAGGAGGTTTGTAACATCAATTAAGAAAGCGTTTTCTTGTGTCGGATATGACAATAGTTGTTAGGTTATTGTCATAGTTTGTAAATAAAAATTATGTTATAATCATCTTTGTGAATTTCGTGTGAACTCAATGTAAAATCTATGTAAATTCGTTTTGGATTTACATTGGTGAATTTGAGTCGTTCTTACCATTCATAGGCGTAGGAGAAGCTCTAATTTAAATATACTTCTAAACTAAATAATTATAAAATAATAACATTTCACAGGGGGCACGATCATGAAAAAGGTTATTACATATGGAACTTTCGATTTATTGCACTGGGGACATATTAACTTATTGAAGAGAGCGAAAGATTTAGGAGATTATTTAATTGTCGCCGTTTCTTCAGATGAATTTAACAAATTAAAAAATAAAAAATCTTATCATAGCTATGAGAATCGTAAAATGATTCTAGAAGCGGTTCGGTATGTGGATGAAGTAATTCCTGAACATAATTGGGAGCAGAAAGCAAAAGATGTTGTTAATCATAATGTAGATATTTTTGTTATGGGTGATGATTGGGAAGGGGAATTTGATGAATTAGATGAATACTGTGAAGTTGTATATTTACCACGTACAGCTGGAATTTCTACTACAAAAATAAAAAAGGAACTAGTACAAGTTGCTAGATAAACTTAGATGATTAGAGAAATTAGCGTAGAAATATATCTTATTTTATTTAAAATTTTACATAGCATCATGAAAATTTTCCCAATAAAAAGAAAAGTAACTTTTATTATGTCTTATGGAGAAAATCTCATTTTTATTTATGATGAAATGAAACGGAAAAAAATTGATTGTGAGGTAATTTTCTTATATAAATCTACATGTAAATATGAAGTGGATAGCTACTCGAATGTGAAGTCTTTTAAATTTGAAACGAAAAATATCCTTCATACAATTAAATCAATCTATCATTTGTCTACTTCCCAATATGTTATTATTGATAATTATTTCGGATCATTAGCGAAAGTTAAATTTAAAAAGGGGGTGCAATGTATTCAAATTTGGCACGCAGCAGGTGCTATAAAAAAATTTGGATTGTTGGCACCTTCTTTTAATAAAAGGAGCCTACGAGCTCAAAAGCGCTTTCTTGATGTTTATAGAAATTTTCATAAGATTGTTGTAGGTTCGGATGCTCTTGCAAGCATTTATAAGGATGCTTTTGGGTTATCGGACGACAGGATATTAAAAACAGGTATTCCGAGAACCGATTTGTTTTTTTATGAACAGCGCAAGAGAGAAATTAAAGAAAATATTCTATTAATAAATCCGACTTTAAAAAGTAAGAAGATCATTTTATATGCTCCAACCTTTAGAGATAAAGAGTTATTAGATTTTGAGTTGCATTTGGATATGGAAGCTATGTATAAAGCACTAAAAGATGAGTATATCGTTTTAATCAAGCTCCATCCGGCAGTAAGAAATAAGTTGGAGTATAAGGATAAGTATACAGGATTTTTATATGATTATTCGCTGTATCCCAATATAAATGATCTATTTTTAGTAACAGATATTTTGGTAACAGATTATTCATCTGTTCCTTTTGAGTTCTGTCTTTTAAATAAGCCAATGGTCTTTTTCTCATATGATTTGAAGAAGTATACGAAAAAAAGAGGAATTATTGGAGATTACACAACCACTGTTCCAGGATCAATTGTGTACAATACCAGTGAATTAATCCAGGTTATTAAAAGCAATTCGTTTGATATGGAAGTCTTAAAAGGTTTTAAGTTGAAGTGGAATAAATATTCTCAAGGGAATTCAAGTGAAAAATTAGTTAACTATTTATTTAATCGTGAAGTGTAATTGGTAAATATCTATTTAAAAGTTAATGTGCTAGGCTTTTTGATGTCCGTTCAATTGGAGAAGTCGTCAAGATATTAATATTTATAAAGGGAGTTAATTTAATGGTTTTACCTAAATTAAGTATAGTAGTACCTATTTACAACGTAGAAGGTTATTTAGAAGAGTGCCTTGATTCACTATTAGAGCAAGCATATAACAATTATGAAGTAATTATGGTTGATGATGGTTCACAAGATAATAGCTCTGATATTATGTTTCAGTATGCTGATAAGTATGAAAACTTTCATGCATTTAAAAAATCTAATGGTGGCCTAGGGAAAGCTAGAAACTTCGGGTATGAATTTATTACAGGGGATTATGTTACATTTGTTGATTCAGATGACATTATTCCTACGGGCTCATATAAAGCCATGATGAATACAGTTTTACAAACTGGTTCGGATTTTATCATAGGAAATGTTATAAGATTCAACTCTACAAAAGAATTTCCATCTGTATTACATAAAAAAGTATTTAGTGAAAATAAGCTAAAAACACATATTACTGAGTCGCCAGAATTACTGTACGATACAACTGCATGGAACAAAATCTATAAAGTTAGTTTCTGGGAAGAACATGAATTTCAATTTCCAGAAGGAATGTTATATGAGGATATTCCGGTAACAATTCCAGCGCATTTTAAAGCAAAAAGTGTAGATGTATTAACAAGTATTGTATATAAATGGAGAGCGCGGGATGCTGGTGATCAATCTATTACACAGCAAAGAACAGATATTAATAATTTAACAGATCGTTTGAAAGCCTTAGGAATGGTAGATCAACATTTTAGTGAAAATAATATTGATGGACTAGTAAAGGAAGAAAAAGATTTTAAATATCTTAGTATTGATTTACTAGTATACCTTAACCAACTTGATAGAGCTGATGAAGAGTATATAGACACGTATTTTAAGAGTGTATCGGAGTATCTGAAAAATGTAGATATGTCAGTTTTTAAGAGATTAAAAGTTATTGATCGGTTAAAGTATCAGCTGGTGCAAAATAATGAGAAACAAAAGTTATTACAGTTATTAGAGTTTCAAAAAACTGAATTGAAAAATTCTAAACCAATTAAAAAGAATGATGTTTATGTTGCCGATTACCCGTATATTGATCAATTACCAATGGAATTAAGAATATTGGAGGAAGAATTTGAGACAGTTAAAAGAGTAGAAAGTGCAAGTTGGAACGGAAATTGTCTAGAGATTAAAGGTTATGCTTATATCAAAAATTTAAATGTGAAAAGAAAATCTGATGCTGAGATCAGTGTCTTCATTAGTGATGAGCAAGGCTCGATTAGAATTCCGGTGAAAGATGTAACAATTCATAAACGAACAGACATTACAGCCAAAATGGGTATAGCTATAAGTTCAAAGATTCCTTTAAAAAGAGCATTTAACTACAACTGGTCAGGATTTGAAATTAAAATCAACTTTGATGATATTATAAAATCTTATGAGTTAACAAATGATAAATATTATATTTTCTATTCTATTAAAAACGATGGAGTTGAGAGAACAGTTAGATTAGGACAACCAGTTGCTGGTTTAAAAACAAAGCCTAAGTACAGGGTTTTTGATGGAAATATTATTTATCCAAAGTATAATGCTGCATGGGATATTCGCTTAGAAGTGAATCAAACAAAATCGACAGTGAAAAAAATATATAGAAATAAGAAGCATCTAATCTTTGAAGGAAATACTTTATTCTCATTTGAAAACTCAAAGCTATTACTTATTAATTATGAGCTAAGAAAGTCTATTATAAAACCTTTACAAAAAACAGATAATACAAATGCATTTATGGCAAAAATAGAGGTATCTAAGTTAAGCAAGGTAAAAGACCGTGGGGAATGGTTTGGACATATTGTTGAAAATGGAGAGAAAAATCCTTTAACTCTTATGCCAATTCAATTCAATGAAATTAGTAGTATTGGTGTAAATGAAGTAGAAATTGATCACAGCTCAGCAGGGAACTTGCTAGTTAGACTGGATAAATTCTTCCCTAAAGTAGAAACATTAAAAATTGTTAATAACAGAGTTGAGCTGAGCATTAAAGTTGCAAACAATTTTTATCTTGGCATTGACAGGGAAAATATTGAACACAATTTAATGATTGAAAAAATGAATGGACAAGAACAGATAAATATGAAAATGAGTAAGTCTGAAATCAATAAGGGACATACACTTTTATATTTTGAATTTCCATTATATAAAGACAAGGTATCTATGTTTGAAAGTGGACGTTGGCAGTTAAAGTTAAAGACAACTGGACAAAAGAATTTAGAAAGTAGAATAGAATTTAAGAAAGAAAATATGGATAGTGTTCGAACAATTTTTCAAGATTATAAATATGTAATTTACCGTTCAAAGAATACTAATCTTTTAACATTGAGAGTGGAACCTGAGTGGAAGTGGATTGAAAGGGGTCCAAGAAGGCAAGAGGTAATTAGAAAAGTGCTATATCCTTTAATGAGATTATTACCTTTGAAAAAGAAAGATGTAGTATTTGAATCTTATTGGGGCAAAAATTTCGAATGTAATCCAAGAGCTGTCTATGAGTATATTGATGAATATAAAAAAGACTACAAAACAGTTTGGTTTTTAAGAGATCATCATACAAATGTACCAGGAAACGCAGAAACAGTTAGAATTAATTCGTTAAAGTATTATTATCATTTGGCAACAGCTAAACATTTTGTAAACAATGTAAACTTCCCTGATTTTTATGAAAAGCGTAAAAATGTAACTGAAATTCAGACGATGCATGGAACACCGTTAAAAACTTTAGGTTTAGATGCACCAGGAGAAGTCGTTGGTGAAGTTCAGAAGGAGAAGTTTTTAAGAAGATGTCACCGTTGGGATTATTTATCAGTTCCAAGTGATTATGTTTCTGATATTGCCAAAAGCGCATATGATTTCAATAATAAGTTTTTAAAAGTTGGTTATCCGAGAAATGATAAATTATTTAGAGATAATAATAAAGAGAGTATTAATAAAATCAAAGAAAAGATGGGTATACCTGTAGATAAAAAAGTGATTGTTTACGTTCCAACATGGAGAACAAAGGGTAAATTTAGAATGCCTATAAATCTAAATCAACTAAAACAAAATTTTGGTGATGAGTATATATTTATTGTTAAGCTACATCATTTTTCGAAAAAAGGATTCTCATTAAGTGAGTATGAAGGTTTTGCTTACGATTATAGTCATTATGATGATATTCGAGATATGTATTTAATAGCTGATATTTTGATTACTGACTATTCATCAGTTATGTTTGATTATTCATTATTAAATAAACCAATGCTATTTTACACGTACGATTATGATAATTATAAAAATAAATTACGAGGTATGTATGTTGATTTTGAAGAAGAGGCACCAGGTCCACTTATCGAAGATACAGAGACACTTGTAAAAGAAATTCAGGATATTGCTACATTCTCAAAAAAGTATCAAGAGAGAATCATACGTTTTCAAGAAAAATATAATCAATTTGATGATGGAAGAGCATCTGAAAAAATTGTTAACGAATTGTTTTAAAATTGGCTTGAAAGTTGAATATAGGGAGTCTAAGAAATAATCTAAGACTTTAGGGCAGAGGAACATTTATATTATGATTTGAAGAAAGTATATATTCAATCTTTATATACAGTGTTAGCCAATAAGGTGGCATACATGTTAGATAATCTACAACTAACTATTGAAATGGATAAAAAAGCTCGTGGAAATGAATTAAATCTTTTTTTTTCAGAAGCTTACAGTGAAAAGTGGACTGTGCTATTTAATAAATTTAAAAAACAATAATGGATTAAGATTTACTTATTTCCAGTTTTAGTTTGTGAAAAATAAGATTTATAACTCAGTTATTATATTTTAAGTAAAAGAACTCAAAGCTAAGTGAACTATATTTATGTCACTTAGCTTCTTACGTAAATAGTGATGTTTCTAACGTTTTTAAAGTGGTAAGAGGGGGATTGTGTTGAAACAAATTACAGTAATTGGTGCAGGAAGCTGGGGAACAGCGTTATCTATGGTTCTTGCGGATAACGGACATGAAGTAAGAATTTGGGGAAATAAAGCGGAACAAATCCATGAAATTAATGAGAAGCATACGAATGAAGCATATTTACCGGGGATTCAACTTTCTAAAACAATAAAAGGATACGAGTCTCTAGAGGAAGTAATGGATGGGATAGATACGGTACTATTAGTTGTTCCAACGAAAGCGATTCGTAGTGTAATGCAGCAACTAAAGGACGTCGTAAAACAACCGATAACAGTTATCCATGCGAGTAAAGGAATTGAACCAGGATCATTTAAACGTATCTCAGAAATGATTGAAGAAGAGATGCCGAAAGAGTTAATAGAAAGTGTTGTTGTTCTTTCAGGGCCAAGCCATGCAGAAGAGGTAAGTCTTCGTCATCCTACTACTGTAACTGCTGCGTCATATCATCTACAGGCCGCAGAAAAAACACAAAAGCTATTTATGAATACAAATTTCCGTGTTTATACAAATCGAGATGTGATTGGTGTTGAATTAGGCGGGGCACTAAAGAATATTATTGCCCTTGGCGCAGGAATCTCAGATGGTCTTGGTTACGGAGATAACGCAAAAGCAGCGTTAATTTCCAGGGGACTAACGGAAATTACACGATTAGGGTGTGAGATGGGAGCAAATCCGCTTACTTTTGCGGGATTAACAGGTGTCGGTGATTTAATTGTGACTTGTACAAGTGTTCATAGTCGAAATTGGCGAGCTGGAAATTTACTTGGTAAGGGTCATAATTTAGAAGAAGTATTAGGGAATATGGGCATGGTGGTAGAAGGTGTTCGTACAGCTGAGGCAGCATATCATTTAGCTGAAAAAATGAGTATTGAAATGCCGATTACGATTGCGATATATAATGTTTTATTTAATGGAAAAAATGCAAAAGAAGAGGTAGACGCATTAATGGGAAGAACGGGAAAAGGCGAGGTTTCGCGTTAATGTATCGTAAGTATGAAGCGACTGAATTAGAAGGTGTGTAAATAACATGGGATTTATAAGAAGAATAAAAAATCACCGTATTGTAAAAAAACTATGTAAGGCAGTATTTCTTTTCTGTAGTTGTTTGCCTCCCAAAAAGAAGTTAATTTTATTTGAGAGTTATTCCGGAAAACAATATAGTTGTAATCCACGAGCTATGTATGAATACATGTTACAAAATGACATGGACTTTCAAATGGTTTGGAGTGTAAATAAAAATTACACAGCGCAGTTTGATAAAGAAAATATCCCATATGTAAAAAGATTTTCAATTCGTTGGTTTATTTTATTGGCACGTGCGCAGTATTGGGTAACAAATAGTAGAATGCCACTTTGGCTTTCTAAGCCAAGGCATACTATTTATATACAAACTTGGCACGGTACACCTCTTAAGAAATTAGCGGGTGATATGAAAGAAGTTCATATGCCGGGTACAACAACTGAAAAGTATAAGGACAATTTTCATCGTGAAGCACAAAACTGGGATTATTTACTTTCCCCTAATGTATATTCGACTGAAATATTTAAGAGGGCTTTTCAATTTCAAAAAACTGTTGTTGAAGCAGGATATCCTCGTAACGATTTCTTATATGTAAATAATAATTCTAAGGCAGTCGATATATTAAAGAAACAGAATGGATTACCTATAGATAAAAAAATTATTTTATATGCCCCAACGTGGCGAGACGATCAGTTTTATAGTAAAGGTCGATATAAATTAGATTTACAATTAGATTTAAGTCTTTTGCAGAAACAATTAGGTTCAGATTATATCATTTTGTTACGTATGCACTACTTAGTTGCAGAACAGTTTGATTTAGAACCGTATAAAGGGTTTGTGTATGATTTCTCTAAGCATGTCGATATAAATGAGCTGTATTTACTATCTGACTTGTTAATTACAGATTACTCTTCAGTCTTTTTTGACTATGCGAATTTGAAACGACCAATCATTTTCTACACGTATGATATTGACTCGTATCGTGATAAGTTAAGAGGTTTTTATTTTGACTTAGAGACAGAAGCTCCTGGTCCAGTTGTGATGAATACGGAAGAAGTGCTTGAGGAAATATTAAGATTCGAAACTCTAGGTTTGGGTGAATTTGCAGGGGAATATAATACCTTCTATAATAATTATTGTTATTTAGAAGATGGTTTTGCTTCTAAACGAGTAGTAGAGAAAATATTCTTCGGAGAGGCACAGTAAAGATGAACTCAATGATTATGGTATTAAAAGAACAGGTAAACAGTCTATATTTAATTCAACGTTTATCTATTTATCAAGTAAAAAGTACAAATAATAATAATTATTTAGGACTTGTGTGGGAAGTTTTGAATCCTCTCATACAGATGAGTATTTATTGGTTTGTATTCGGCTTTGGGATTCGGGGTGGTCAAGGAGTAAATGGAGTACCATTTGTTTATTGGTTATCTGCAGGGCTTGTTGTATGGTTTTTTGTACAACCAGCAATGCTACAAGCATCTAAGTCTATTTATACAAGGTTAAATATGATTTCGAAGATGAGTTTTCCAATGAGTGTTATCCCAAGCTTTGTAATTATGTCTAATCTTTATCAGCATTTGATACTTATCGGTATTGTGACAATTTTATTTTTAGTAACGGGTCAAGGTATTTCTATTCATTATATTCAGCTTGTTTATTATATGTTTGCTACCCTTATGTTAATATTTTCACTCTCCTTAATTACGTCAACGTTAGCAACAATTGTGAGAGATGTTCAAATGATTGTTCAATCAATTATGCGAATGTTGCTATACTTAACGCCTATATTATGGACACCTGAAAAATTACCATCGTTTCTTCAAAAAATTATGCAGTTAAATCCATTTTGCTATATTGTAGATGGATATCGTGCTTCTTTACTAGGAACAAGCTGGTTTTATCAAAATCTAAATTATGCATTATATTTTTGGTCGTTTGTCCTTGTTACGTTGTTAATTGGTGCAACGCTACATGTGAAATTTAGAAAGCACTTTGCAGATTATCTATGATGAGGGTTGTAAAAAATGAATGAATCAGTGAGGTTTCATAATGTAACAAAAAAATATAAAATGCATAGCAAAAACTCTGAGAAATTAAAGGATATTCTGTATCCTGGAGGATTTGGTGAAGACTTTTATGCATTAAGAAACTTAGAATTTGAGGCTCAAAAAGGCGATGTTATTGGTATTGTTGGGGTAAATGGTTCTGGAAAATCTACAATGTCTAATTTGATTGCTGGAATTACACCGCCTACAACTGGAAGTATCGACATAAAAGGGAAAGTCGCACTTATTGCAATCGCAGCTGGTCTTAATAATCAATTGTCAGGTAGAGAAAACATTGAGCTTAAATGCTTAATGATGGGAATGAGTAAAGCACAAATTGAAAAGTTAACACCTGAAATTATTGATTTTGCTGATATAGGTAAGTTTATTGATATGCCAGTAAAAAAATATTCTAGCGGGATGAAATCGCGTTTAGGATTCGCGATTTCAGTTAGTATTAATCCAGATGTACTCGTAATTGATGAAGCTTTATCAGTAGGTGATCAAACATTTGCTGATAAATGCTTAAACCGTATGAATGAATTTAAAGAACAGGGCAAAACAATATTTTTTGTTAGCCATTCTTTAGGACAAGTGAAAAAATTCTGTACAAAGGCTCTATGGCTTGAATACGGTGAAATTAGAGACTATGGTCCTATTGAGGAAGTAATGCCGAAGTATGAAAGTTTCTTAAAAGAATATAAGGCAATGAGTAAAGAAGAGCAGCAAAACTTCAAAAAAGAAGCAATGGAGAAACAGGCAGGAAAAGGGTTGGCAGAGGTAAATATTGCTTCAAAAGAGGTTCCAAAAGAAGCTTCCAATTATGCACCTAGATTAAGTGGAGCGCATGTTCACAGTAAGAATAATCGAATCAAACGTAAGTATATTGCTGGCTTAATTGGTGTATTACTAATTACAACTATAAGTGGATTGACGTATTGGCAAAGGGATAATATCTTTTCTCCTTTACAGGCTAAAGGACAAAAGAAAGAACAATCTAGACAAGCAAAGGTTGTTAAACAAGAGAAGAATCCATTATCTGATTTAGATGTTCGGTATGTAAATTCTGCTAAAGCTCGTGTGAGAAGTGTGCCAGCGTTAGAGGGACAAGCGATTGCTACTATGGTATTTGGAACACCTTTTGTGGTAAAGGATCAGAAAAAAGATGAAAAATCTGGGGTCAATTGGTTGAAGGCTATTTATGATAATGGGGAAGAAGGATGGGTTAGTGAAGAGATAGTAAGCTCAATTCCATTTACTCATGCATTATCTTATGAGGATGTTGTAAATAAAATAAAAAAATTAGAAGGTACTTCTCAAAATCTGGAACAAGCCCTTACTTTTTTAGGTAAGCGTAAAGAGGATGTAACTAGTATAATAGGTATTCCTCAAAATGAAGAAAAAGTACCAGAAGGAGTACTAACAAAATATAAAGAAATTGATGTTTTATATAATAATCAATTGATTGTTAAACAGGTAAGTCTTAAGAACGTAAATATATTGAAGGCAACGTTGTTAGAACAATTGGGTGAAGCACAATTGAAAGACGAAGATAGTTCTTTATTAATTTATCGATCTGATAAGTTTGATTTTAAGTTTGCTTCTAATGGTTCAACAATTGAGCAAATATTCATCTCTGATATGTTAAAATAAGGAAAATTATTGATATAATAAGTGTGTTTGTTAATTGTTCAATCAAGTAAATATAAAAAATTATATATTACTAGGAGGAATATCATTGAAAAAAGTAAGAAAAGCTATTATTCCAGCTGCTGGATTAGGGACTCGCTTCCTACCAGCAACAAAAGCAATGCCAAAAGAAATGTTACCAATTGTTGATAAACCAACAATTCAATATATCGTGGAAGAGGCAATTGCGTCTGGAATTGAAGATATTATTATCGTAACAGGAAAAGGAAAACGTGCAATTGAAGATCATTTCGATCATTCCTTTGAATTAGAACAAAACTTACTATCAAAAGGAAAGTATGAAACTCTTGAAAAAGTACAAGAATCTTCAAAAATCAATATTCATTATATTCGCCAAAAAGAGCCTAAAGGTTTAGGACATGCTGTTTGGTGTGCTCGTAAATTTATTGGAAATGAGCCATTTGCGGTACTACTTGGTGATGATATTGTTCAAGCGGATACGCCGTGCTTACGCCAATTAATGAATCAATATGAGAATACACAATCATCAGTAATTGGTGTTCAAACTGTTCCAGAGAATGAAACGCATCGCTATGGTATTATTGATCCGTTAGAGCAAAAGGATCGCAGTTATCAAGTGAGTAAATTTGTTGAAAAGCCTGCTAAAGGAACAGCACCATCTAACTTAGCGATTATGGGACGTTACGTGTTAACGCCAGAAATCTTTATGTTCTTAGAAGATCAACAAACAGGGGCAGGCGGAGAAATTCAGTTAACAGATGCGATTCAGCGTTTAAATGAAATTCAACGTGTATTCGCATATGATTTCGAAGGAAAACGCTATGATGTCGGAGAAAAACTAGGGTTTATTCAAACAACAATTGAAATGGCACTGCAACATGAAGAGTTAAAAAAAGAGCTATTAGATTATATGAAAAAGTTAGTGGAAAGCGAAATGGTTTGTAACTAAGCTTTAACGATATAAAAAAGACTTCATTAGAAATGAAGTCTTTTTTGTAGAAAAGGAGGCTAAAATTTTTATGGATCAGAATCAATATGTTGGGTAAACAGTTAAGGTGAATCTGTTTTTGGAATTAGCTTTTTAATAATACTTCTTTTTTTCAGTCGTCAAACTTGTAGGATATTGTTTAATTCAGTTTTAAATAGTTACTTATAATATGTGAATATACGAAAAAAATAATCCCCTTGAAATAATTATTTATAAAGTTATTTTTGAATTTATATAAGGGTAATTGAATTAAATATACTAAGGTAATCATTGGATTTGACGTATAAATTTATATTGACGGGTTCATTGTCAAGAACTAAAATGAATATTAAATGAGTATATTAAGATTAATGAAAAAAGCTATATGTTTTCAGAATAAAATATATACTAAAAAAATTCATGTTGCTTATAATTTAGTAAATTATGTTAGATGTAATCAAAATTAACTTAAGTTATACGGTTTGATTTACCTGTGATTTGCTTTTTTATTAATTAAATAGACAGTAATGGAGGGGAAACATGGAAAAGGAAATAAACTTAAAAAACTTATTTAATGTTATAAAAAGAAAATTTTGGATTATTGCAGTAATTACGATATTCGCGGCATTTATTGGTGGGATATATAGCTTTTTCATGAAAACGCCTTTATACGCGTCTTCTGCAAGAATTCTTATTCCAGCCAATGCTGATGCTATAGCTACACTTAAAGTTATGATAAAGGAACCTATTGTTTTAGAGAAAGTGGCCCAGCAATTAAATTCGCCAAAATCAGCAGACGCATTAAACGGACAGGTTAGTGTTGGGAAGATTGAAGAGTCGCAGGTTTTTGTTATTACGGCTGTGGATACTAATCCAGCTCAGGCAGTCAAAATTGCTAATGCTACAGCAAATGTTTATAAAGAAGAAGCAAATGCTATCCTAAATTTTTCGAATGTCCGCATCTTAACAGAAGCAAAAGTACAAGAGCATCCTTCACCGATAAATTTGAATCATGCAAAAGCGATAGAAATGGCCTTGGCTGTCGGTCTTATATTGAGTATTGGAGTAGTCTTTATATTGGATTCTCTTGATGAAACAATTAAGTCGGAACGTAACATTGAAAAGCTATTACCAGTTCCCGTTTTAGGAAGTGTTTCTCAAATGAAGAAAAATAATATAGTAGATAAAACAAGTAAGAGAGAAAGTGTAATAGTGGAGGGGAAAACATTTGATTCATAATAAAAAACAAAGCCGTATCCTTGATAATAGTCATTTAATTGCTCATATCGCTCCGAAATCGAAGATGGCTGAGGAATATCGAACAATTCGTACTAACCTTCAATTTGCAATTGGCACGGACAAAACAAGAACTATAGTTATTACTTCTCCTGGATATGGAGAAGGTAAAACCACTACTGTCGCAAATTTGGCGGTTTCCATGGCTCAGCAAGATGAAAAAGTCTTAGTTGTTGATGCAGATTTGCGAAGCCCGGAACTACATGCGATTTTTGGAATAGAAAATAAATCTGGATTAACAAATATTCTCGAGGGAAAAGCAACGTTAGAAAAAGTGGTAATTCAGACCGAAATCAAAAATGTACATATATTAACAAGTGGTCCCGAAATTAATAATCCAGCTGAGATGCTTAGTTTACCATCTATGCAAAATTTAATTAGTAAAGCAATAGAGCAGTATGACATTATTTTATTTGATTCTCCGCCCCTTCTCGAGGTTATAGATACAAATATACTAGCTAGTCAATGTGATGGGGTATTGTTGGTGTTAAGTTGCTATCAAACTGCTAGTGAAGCGGCAGTTGAAGCGAATAGGGCGTTAGGTTTAACAAAAGGAAAGCTTGTAGGGGCTATTCTAAATAAAAAAGTATAAGAGATTTATTAGAATCAATTATACATAAAATGACAATACAGCGCTTTCTTAACATGTGACGTAAGGATGAGAAGCTTTTCATATATTTTATGGTAGAGAATGAAAGACCACCTATAAAAAATTATAGATACGGTGATGTCTCCTTACCGCTATCAATGGAGATACTCGGTCATACTGTGGGTTGAAGAACCTTAGACGTTAGTCGTCAAGGGTATGGTGTGAGGGAGGGTTGGATGCCCAAATTTATTTGAAGTTCTTGTCTAGAAAGTCTTTCTAAAGGATTTTGTAGATAGGAACTTTGTATTAGTTGGTTATTGATTATTTTCCTTGTCTATATGTTTAGCTAGACATATTCAATATATAAATCTGTTAATTCTAAGATAACAATTATGAGGATTTCCTTTTGTTATATATATAAAATTTAGAGAGAGGGGGCCTATTATGACGTATCGCCAGAGATTATTCTTATTAATTTTAATTGATTCCTTAATCGTATTAACTACGGTTTTCTTTAGTCGCTTCTTAGTAAGTGCTGATTTCAATGTCATAACATTTCCCATCGTAGTGAGTGCAATGACTCTGCTACTTAGCCATCATATTTTTTCTTTTATGTATAAGCTTTATAAAAAAGCATGGGAGTATGCAAGTGTAGGAGAATTGCTAATTATTTTAAAAGCAATCACACTTTCTGTTATCACAACAGCAGTAGTACAACAAATATTGGTTCAAGATATTTATTTCCGTCTCCTTGTTGTAACGTGGATGATTCATATTTTACTGATTGGAGGATCACGTTTTCTATGGCGGATGTTCAGAGATGCTTATATTCAAAAAGGGGACGATAAAAAAAGAACACTAATTATTGGTGCGGGTTCTGCAGGTACAATGGTTGTAAGGCAACTTTTGAATAGTAATGATACTGAATTACTGCCCGTGGCATTTATAGATGATAATACAAATAAACAAGGGCTGGATATTCTTGGAATACCGGTAATTGGAGGAATTGACCGTATTGAATTTGCTGTTCAGCAATTAGATATCGATAGCATCATAATAGCAATTCCTTCACTTAGCAAGAAAGCATTAAATATGATTTTTCAAGAATGTTCCAAGACAAAAATAAAAACGCAAATTCTTCCAATGTTAGAGGATTTAGTGACTGGAAAAGTTTCAGTGAATGAATTTCGTGATGTCCAAGTAGATGATTTATTAGGACGTGATCCTGTTGAATTGGATATTGAAAGTATTTCAGAATTTATTACTAATAAAATTATTTTAGTAACTGGTGCTGGTGGTTCAATTGGATCTGAAATTTGTCGTCAAATTGCAAAATTCAACCCAAAACAATTGATTTTATTAGGTCATGGTGAAAATAGTATTTATTCTATCGAAATGGAATTGAAAGAGCTATACGGTGACACAGGTATTGTCTTTACCACAGAAATTGCTGATGTACAGGATGACCTGAAAATGATGTCAGTAATGAGTCAATATCAGCCTCAAGTTGTTTATCATGCCGCTGCACATAAGCATGTACCATTGATGGAACGTAACCCCGAAGAAGCTATCAAAAACAATTTAATTGGGACAACAAACGTGGCAAAAGCGGCAAGCTGGAATGGGGTCGAGACGTTTGTAATGATTTCTACAGATAAAGCTGTGAATCCGACAAGTGTAATGGGAGCAACAAAAAGGCTTGCTGAAATGGTAATTCAAAACTTGGACAAAACGAGTAATACAAAGTTTGTGGCTGTAAGATTTGGTAATGTATTAGGAAGCCGCGGTAGTGTTATACCGTTGTTTAAAAAGCAAATTAAGCAAGGTGGTCCAGTTACGGTTACACATCCAGATATGATTCGTTACTTTATGACAATTCCAGAGGCGTCCAAGCTTGTAATACAGGCGGGTGCATTGGCTAAAGGTGGAGAAATATTTGTGTTAGATATGGGAGATCCTGTGAAAATAGTAGATCTCGCGAAAAATTTAATTACATTATCAGGGAACTCGCTAGAAGAAATACAAATAGAGTTCACTGGAATAAGACCTGGAGAGAAGCTCTTTGAAGAACTATTGAAAAAAGAAGAAATACATGAACAACAAATTCATCCTAAAATTTATATAGGTAAAACATCGAACCTTTGTATAAACGAAATTGAAGCAGTTCTCCAAACTTATAAGAATCTCGAGAAGACGGAATTAAGAAAACGTGTATTGACATTGGCAAATAGTCATATAACTCCACAAAATATGATGTAAATATGGATTTTGATCTGCATATATATGCTTAGACTTATGTTTTACTATGTAGAGAAATGAGAATGAAGTATGCACAGGTGGTTAGTTACAATATAACAATTGTAGGGTGATGTATATGGAAAATAAAGTATTATTTTGTGCGACGGTAGACTTTCATTTTAAAGCATTTCATTTGCCGTATATGAAATGGTTTAAAGAACAAGGCTGGGAAGTCCATGTTGCTGCTGCTGGCAACATAGAACTTCCATATGTGGATAAGAAGTATGACATTTCTATTCAAAGGTCACCTTTGCAATTTAAGAATATTAAGGCTTATAAAGAGATGAAAGATATTATTGATGAAAATCAATATAAAATTATTCATTGTCATACCCCGATGGGGGGAGCCGTTGCACGTTTGGCAGCAAGAAAATCTAGAAAGCATGGAACAAAAGTTTTATATACTGCGCACGGATTTCATTTTTGTAAAGGTGCCCCGCTTGCAAATTGGCTGTTATATTATCCAATTGAAAAAATGCTAGCAAATTATACAGATTGCCTCATTACAATTAACCAAGAAGATTATAACTTGGCTGTTCAGCGAAAGTTTAAAGTACCTAAAATTGAACAAATTCATGGAGTGGGAGTGGACACAGAATATTTTAAGCCAGTTAGTGAGGCTCAAAAGAATTGTCTAAGGATTGAGATGGGTTATAAACCGGATGATTTTTTGATGTTTTATGCGGCTGAGTTTAATAAAAATAAAAATCAGCAGTTTTTGATTCGTTCATTGGCTTTAATAAAAGATCATGTTCCCAATGCGAGGCTTCTATTGGCTGGGAATGGTCCTTTGATAAATGATTGCAAAAATTTAGCTAAACAAATGGGTGTATTTGAAATGATAGATTTCCTTGGTTATAGGAATGATATTGCAAAAATTTTACCTATTTGTGATATTTCTGTTGCATCCAGTCTACGTGAGGGGTTGCCAGTTAATATTATGGAAGCGATGGCTTGCGGATTGCCTGTTATAGCCAGTGAGAACAGGGGCCATAAAGAGTTAATTCAAAATGGTGTAAACGGTTGGACAGTAGGTCGTGAAGACATACAGACAATGGCAGAAAAGATAAAATATCTTGCTGAAAATAGTAGCTTACAAGGCATATTCGGAGAGTCTGGTCGTGAGATTATTAAAAATAATTATGCCGTCAATAAAGTATTAGAAGAAAAAAGCTATATTTACACCATGTTTATGAGTGGAACGGAGGCGTCAGATTGGGTTGTCCATTAAGAATCTTACATGTTGTAGTCAATATGAACCGCGGTGGTGCAGAAACCCTTATTATGAACTTGTACCGGAATATAGATCGAAATAAAGTGCAGTTTGATTTTCTTACTTGTAAGGAAGGTGTTTTCGATACAGAAATATCAGAATTAGGTGGGAAAGTGCACAGGATTCCATATATTACTGATGGTGGTCATAATGAATACATAAAGTCTTTAGATAATTTTTTTGAATCTCATCAAGAATATAAGATTGTCCACTCACACATGGATAAGATGAGTGGATTTGTGTTACGTTCAGCTAAGAAAGCCGGTATACCAGTTCGTATCGCACATAGTCACAATACTAGCAGTGAAGGTGGAGTTGCTGCGAAAGTATATAAGTGGTATGCGGGGAAGTATATATTACGAAGTGCGACACATCTTCTAGCATGCTCGGGTGCAGCATCTCGCTGGTTATTTGCAGGTAAAGCAGATACTGCCATGATTTTAAAAAATGGAATTGAGCCTGAAAAATTTTTATTTTCCCCCGAAATTAGAAAACAGATAAGGGAGGAACTAAATCTTACAGTTGATAACTTTGTAGTAGGGCATGTAGGAAGGTTTGCGCATCAAAAAAATCATGGATTCCTTATAGAAGTGTTTGCTCAGTTAGTTAAACTTAGAAGAGATTCCATTCTTGTTTTGGTGGGGGATGGTCCGTTACGGGTAAAGACTGAACAAAAAGTGGAAGAATTAAATTTAGGGGCTAATGTAAAGTTTCTTGGCATAAGGAGCGATATCGATCATTTACTTCAAGCTTTTGATGTATTTGCATTCCCATCCATTCATGAAGGATTGCCTGTTACTCTTATAGAAGCGCAAGGAGCTGGGTTATCTTGTGTAATCTCGGATGTGATAACTAAAGAAGTAGACATGGGAGCAGGTCTAGTGAGTTTTGAAAGCATAAATACCTCCCCCGAAATATGGGCGCAGGATATATTGGATGTTAATAAACGTATGCAAGATGTAGAAGGGTATATCAAGAAAGAAGGATATGATATAAGTGAATCGGCTACTTGGCTTGAGAATTTTTATCTTCAAGCGCTTTAATTAATAGTAACTTCTATATTTTAAATAATGTCTAAAGGATTAAAAAGGAGCACAATGATGTCAAGAGTTTCATGTTGTCTTAGGCTAGGAGAAGTTCCGCTGCATCTTTATAATATAACTGCAGGTTTTGTTCTACTTGCTCGACAAGGAGTAATAGACTTGAGGATAGAGAAACTTAGTAAGAATCATCAAGATCAATTACCTTATAATATGATGGAAGTTATAATCAACGGGAAAACTCGAGTGTTATATGATGTTAATGATGGTTATGATAATTTGCTTAAGCAAAATCAGGATTATGTTGAGTTTATGAATGTGTTGTTAGAAAAATACGACTTTTACTTTAAGCGAAGTTTTAATAGTTTTTATAATTCAAAGTTAAGGCATAAGGAAAAGATTTATCCTCTTGGATTAAATTATATGGTTACAATACCTGGAAATATTGCGCATTCACCGATGCCTCAAGATCCACTTAGGGAGAAAATTAAGAAAATAATACGGAAGGTTCCGTTGTCTCAATATTACAATGGTTTATATCGTATTAATTCTTTTGAAGATATACCTCATAAGGAAATAGATTCAAAAATTCTTTTTATGGCTAGGCTATGGGATGTAAATGGAGATTATGAAGGGCAAATTTCTTCGGATAAAAAGGAAGAACGTGCATATATTAATGATTTTCGAGCAACATGCATTAGACTTTGTCGAAAAGAGTTTGGAGATAAATTTTATGGAGGAGTAGCACCATCAGAATTTGCATATAAAAATTATGCAGATATTGTTATAGAAGACGGAAAAGCTACTGAACGGAATAATTACCTAAGAAAGGTAAAAGAATCTGCAATTTGTATTGCAACTATGGGATTACATCAATCTATTGGTTGGAAATTTGCGGAGTATGTTGCAGCAAGCAAGGCTATAGTAACGGAAGAATTACATTATGAAGTCCCAGGTGATTTTCGTGATGGTCAAAATTATCTTGTTTTTAAAACACCAGAAGAATGTATAAATCAAATATATACTTTATCAAATGATGAAAATTTTAGATATCAAATGATGATTAACAATTATAGATATTACCATGAATATGTAAGACCTGATAGATTAGTATTAAATAGTATATTAACAATATTAGGGGATGAATTTTAATAGATTAGATGATTGATGGAGAGATGTAAATTGAAACCTACTCTTACAATTTTTACACCTACATTTAACCGTGCTTACACGCTGCATTTATGTTATGAAAGTTTAAAGCGACAGACAAGTAAGGATTTTGTTTGGTTAATTATTGATGATGGATCTACAGATGATACAAGAGAGTTAATAGAAAATTGGATTTCCCAAGGCAGCATTTCAATTCAGTATCATTATCAAGAGAATCAGGGAATGCACGGGGCACATAATACTGCTTACGAATTAATTGATACGGAACTTAATGTTTGTATTGATTCTGATGATTATATGGCGGATGATGCCGTTGAAAATATCACTCGTTTTTGGAAGGAGTATGGAAGTAATGATTACGCTGGCATAATAGGATTAGACGCTAATCCTAATGGAAAAGTTATTGGAACGATAATGCCGGAACATGTGAAGGAATCTAAACTGACAGATTTGCATGCGAAATATAAGGTTACAGGTGATAAAAAGTTAGTTTATCGATCAGAGTTAACACGAAAAACCCCGCCATATCCAATATTTCCGGGCGAAAAGTACTGTCCTCTAAGTTATAAATATATTCTTATTGATCAAGAGCATCCGTTACTCATCATGAATAAAGTTCTTTGTCATGTTGAGTATTTAGCAGATGGATCTAGCATGAACATTATTAAGCAATATAGAAAAAATCCTCAAGGATTCTCATTCTTTAGAAAAGTTGCTATGAAATATGCTCCTACATTAAAAGAAAAATTTCGAGAATCTATACATTATGTATCTAGCAACTTGATGATCAAAAACTATAAATTTCTCATTGAGTCCCCATGTAAATTTATTACTTTGGTGGCCACACCTTTTGGGATTATGCTTCATTTTTATATTCAAAAGACAAGTAAAGCTACTGTTTTGAAAAATAAATAGTAGGTCTTTAATTAACTATGTATTTTATTGTCACATGTATTTAGATTGTAAGAGAAATATAGGACTGATAGGCTATATTATTGAATTATTTGGTCAAAGAATAGCAAAGAGTTTTATATTTACAATCTGTAATATGAAAGGAATTTAAAAATGTTTATATTTTGGGTTACGCTGGCTTTAGTTTATATTCTTTCTTTTTTAGCAAGATATTTTTCTACTCCTGTAATAATGGGACCACACATTGTTCAATCAAAGCCAAATAAGCTGTTAGTATTTTTGACAATAGTTGTTCTTGTAATGGTGTCTGGTCTCCGTAATAATATCGGAGATACTTTTTTTTATATGTATTCTTATAAAAAAGATACGTTTGATTGGGAACATATAAAAGAAGGAAAAGATATGGGTTTTAATGTGCTTCAGATGATTTTAAAACAGTTCTCTAATGATCCTCAAATATTGATTTTTGTAACGGCACTAATAACAAATGTGCTTATTGTATTGGTTTTATATAAATATACAAGAATGTTTGAATTAAGTTTATATGTATATATAACAGGTGGAATGTATTTAATATCAATGAATGGGATAAGGCAATTTCTTGCAGCAGCAATTATTTTTGCTGCAACAAAATATATATTTGAAGGTAACTGGAAAAAGTATATTTTAATTATTCTATTTGCATCAACAATACATCAAACTGCACTTATCCTTATTCCAATATATTTTATGATTAGGAGAAAAGCATGGTCATGGGAAACGTATGTAACCCTTTTTTGTTCTGTACTCATAGTTATAGGGTTTAATCTATTTTTAGATACGTTATTCTCAGTCATAGGAGATAGTCAGTATGGAGATTACAAGAACTTTTCTGAGGGTGGCGCAAATATACTTAGAGTTGGAGTTAATATTCCTCCAATTATTATTGCTTACATTGGAAGAGAGAAACTCAGGGAAATATTTCCTAAAAGTGACTATGTAGTAAATATGTCTATATTAGGACTTGTATTCATGGTAATTTCAACACAAAATTGGATTTTTGCAAGATTTTCTATATATTTTGGATTATACCAATTAATTTTAATTTCATGGATTATAAAATTATTTACTGATAAAGACCAAAAACTAGTTTATTATGCAATATTAGTATTTTATTTTATTTTCTATACATACGAGAATGTAATAACATTAAACATTGTTTATAAAAGTAACTTTTTAAATTTCTAAGTTTTTTAAGGTGAAATATGTTAATGACTAGTTGATCAATGAAATATGGAAATTTAGGTGTATAGGTATATTATTCTATATAGTTTAGAAAGGAGATACTGAGTTGGCATTTACAGAAAAGATTCCACGCACCATTCACTATTGTTGGTTTGGTAAAGGAGAAAAACCAACAATAGTAAAAAAATGTATAGATAGCTGGAAAGAGAATTTATCTGGTTATGAAATAATTGAGTGGAATGAAGATAATTTTGATACAAATTGTAATTTATATGTCAAGGAAGCCTATGAATACAAAAAATTTGCATTTGTAAGTGATTATGTAAGAGTATACGCTCTTTATAAATTTGGAGGAATTTACTTAGATACGGATGTGGAGGTATTCAAATCTTTTGATGATATGCTACATCATGATTCATTTTGGGGATTTGAACAAGAGAACTATATAGCTACAAGTACAATAGGAGCCACTAAAGGAAATGTGTTAATAAAAATATTTCTAGATTCATACGAAGAAAAAAGTTTTATTAAAGAGGATGGAAAGTATGACAGTTTAACCAATGTGGCCATTATAAGCGAAATACTAAAAAATAAAGGATTACAGTTGAATGGAAAATATCAAGAAATAAGTGGGGTAGGAGCATTCTATCCTCAAACATATTTCTCTCCATATGATTATATTAACTGTAGAAAATTTATTACTCCAAATACATATGCAATGCATCATTTTTATAAAAGTTGGTTACCACCTAAAGCGAGATTGAAGAGTAGTTTAAAACTGTTAGCGTCTAAGGTTATAGGTGGAGAAAATATAGCGCGGATAAGAAAATTTGTTACAAAAAATTAGGAGGCATATATGAAGGATATACTGGTAGCCTCATTTGATATGGAAGTTGGAGGAGTAGAAAGAAGCCTTATAAGTATGCTTGAGGGTTTTGATTACAAAAAATACGCTGTTGATTTAATGCTGTATAGACATCAAGGGGATTTTATGGAATTAGTTTGTGACAAGGTAAATTTATTAGAAGAAGTTCCACAATACACCACCTTTAGGAAGTCAATCGGAGAAACTTTAAAGGCTAAGGAGTATGGCATTGGATTTTCTAGAATTTTATCTAAGATAAATACTCGTTTTGCAGGAAAAGCTAAAGGAATAGTAGAGACAGGATATTATCAAATGCAATTAATGTGGAAATATGCTATTCCATTTTTACCTAAACTAGATAAAGAGTATGATGTTGCAATTAGTTATTTGTGGCCGCATTATTTTGTAGCAGATAAGGTCAAGGCTAAGAAAAAAATAGCATGGATTCATACAGATTATTCTACAATTGAGACAGATATAGAGATGGATTTAAAAGTTTGGAATAAATTTGATTATATTGTAGCTGTATCAGAAGCATGCAAAGATTCATTTTTAAAAAAATATAGTGCATTAAAAAATAAGGTTATAGTAATGGAAAATATAACCTCCCCGCAGTTTATTAGAGATATGGCGAATGAAGAAATAGATACCCCTATGCTTCTTGATAACCGTTTTAAAGTTATAACTGTAGCTAGACTATCTCATGCAAAAGGAATCGATAATGCTGTTAGGGCTTTAAGGATATTGAAAGATAAAGGCTATGAGAATATAGCCTGGTATGTAGTTGGATATGGTGGAGACGAAACAATGATTAAAAATCTAATAAGAGATTTGAAATTAGAAAATAGCTTTGTGTTGCTAGGAAAGCAAACTAATCCATATCCATATATAAAAGAAGCTGATTTATATGTCCAACCATCTAGATATGAGGGAAAAGCTGTTACAGTAGGAGAGGCTCAGATACTTGCAAAACCAGTCCTAATTACAAATTATACAACCGCAAACAGTCAAGTGAAAAATGGGGTTGACGGATATATTACAGAATTATCCGTTGAAGGAATAGCAGATGGAATAGAAAAATTGTATAGGGATGCTACCGTAAGAAAGCAGTTAGCTAACAATTGTAGTAATACTGATTATAGTAATAAGTATGAATTAAATAAGTTGTATGAAATTATAGAGGCTTAAAAGTTTATTAAGTGTATTGGTACAACTACAAAAATTTTTAAAAATGAAAGTATAAGGGATTCAAAGCAAAGGGGTGATTTGCCCATGAATAGAAATGTCAGTGTAATTATACCGGTTTATAATGCTGGTAAATATATTACTCGGTGTATAGAATCGCTGTTAAATCAGGTGCTTCATAACTGCGAATTTATCTTTATTAATGATGGTTCAACGGACAATAGTGTAGAGATTATTGAAAAGTATAGGGCACTAGATGACAGGATTATACTTATAAATCAAAAAAATCAAGGTGTGAGTATTGCAAGGAATCAAGGACTTCTTATAGCTAATGGTGAATATATTGGATTTGTTGATGCTGATGATTATGTAGAAGCGGATATGTATGAAACTCTGTATAATTCAGCAAAACAAAGCAATTGTGATGTAATTATATCAAATTTAAGAAGTGAGATTGAAGGGCATAAGGTAACAATTGAATATCCATTTCCAACTAATATCGTTCTGGAAAAAGAATATATAAATAAAGAGATATTGCCCTATTTTCTTAAAAGCGATAATTTAAATACTGCTGTAAACAAAATTTATAAAAATAGCATAATAACGAAAAATAATGTGAAGTTTCCAGAGAAGGTTGCATTAGGAGAAGATGGAATGTTTAATATTCAATTTTTTAGTAATGCAACTAATATGAAATATATAGATTATACGGGATATTATTATAGGGATGTAGCGGGTAGCGCAACTCGGGATATCTCAAAAAAAGATTATTTCAAGCGAGCTGTAGAAGTATATAATATGGAATTACCGGAAATTTACATCGGAAAGGTCGATAAGGCAAAGATACGTGAATTGAAATCAAAAAAGTTTATAAATAGTGTAATTTCCTACGTATATATTTATTTTGAACCGTCTAAGGAAATACGGTTTAGTAAGAGATGTGAATACATAAAAAATATGATATGTAATAAATATGTTAGAGAGGCATTGCCATTATATTGTGAAGTAACTTATAGCAGGCTTGGTAGATATGAGAAATTTTTAATAAATATGATTAAAAGAAAATCTACTGTGGGATTATACTGTGCAGTCTCTTACAGCAGGCTTAGAAATAAATAAAATTGGAGGAATTTAGTGTGAAGTTTATGATGTTTGCCCATGGAGGCAGTTTGAATAGAGGGTGCGAAGCGATAGTTCGAGCTTCTACAAATATTATAAAAGAAAAAATAGATGGAGCAAAAGTATGTTTGGCATCAGATAGACCTGAAACAGATAAGGTAATCAATAAGTTAGATTGTATATATGATGGCTCTAGCCGCAGTCTGAAAAAATATTCATATGATTGGTTATTGTCTTCAGTTAAAGTAAAACTCTTTAACGATGAGTCTTATGCATTAGGGAAAATTCATCATAACATAATAAAGCATATAAAAAGTTCCGATGTATGTTTATCTATCGGAGGGGATAATTATTGCTATGGAGAGCAACCTGGGTGGTATGAGATTGATAGAAGAGTAAAAATGCAGGGGAAAAAGCTAGTACTATGGGGATGTTCTATAGGAGAAGAGGATATGTCTGAAAGAAAGTTGGAAGATCTAAAGCTCTTTGATTTAATATTAGCACGCGAAAGTCTTACCTATAATATGTTAAAAAAACAAGGATTAAATAATGTTCAATTGTGTGCCGATGCTGCGTTTACAATGGAAAAAGAAGAATTGGAGTTGCCTAATGGATGGCAAGAAGGAAATACAATGGGTCTTAATTTTAGCCCGCTTGTATGGAATAGAAATGAGAATTCTCAAGTTGCGGTAAGAGAGTTGATTAATCATATATTAAATACTACAGATATGACGATTGCTCTTACACCTCACGTTATTGAAGATGGGAACAATGATTACGAAGTTCTCTACAAATATTACAAAGAATTTAAGGACACAGGCAGAGTGATTCTGTTACCAGATAACTTAAATGCAATACAGTATAAGGGGTATATAGCTAGAATGCGTTTCTTTATAGGAGCTCGAACGCATGCAACTATAGCTGCTTACTCTAGTTTTATTCCGACTATGGTATTGGGATATAGTGTAAAGTCCAAAGGAATATCTAAAGATATATTTGGGGAAGAAAAATTAGTTTTAGATATAGAGGAGATATCTGATAGTAATAAATTAAAAGCAAGATTTGATGAGATGGTACGAGAGGAAGAGGAGATAAGGCAAAAGCTACGACAATCTATACCTAATGTAAAGAAAATGTCCTACAAAGCAGTAGAGTATTTGAAAGAATTGTCTAATTAATTCGGGGTATATTATGAAAAAAAAACTACTATTTGTTATGCCTAGTTTATCTACTGGTGGTGGAGAGAAAAGCTTGATAAATCTACTATCACAAATAGATTACAGTTTATATGATGTAGATTTATTTTTGTTTAGTAAAACAGGAACATTCATGAATTCGATACCAAGAGAGGTAAATATATTAGATTTGCCAAGTGATTATAAAATATTTGCATTGAGCCTTAAAAATTCAATAATGGGCTTTTTAAAGAATGGGCAAATTAAATTGGCATATTCAAGATTGATGTTCACCATTAAGAATAGATTGATAAAGAATGCTGCTATTTCAGAACAGTATACATGGGAATATCAAAGTAAGTCATTTGAAGTTTTAAGGAAAGAGTACGATGTAGCGATTGGTTATCTTGAGAAGTCTTCAATATATTTTGTAGTTGATAAAGTGAATGCGAAAAAAAAGGCCGGATGGATACATACAAACTACTCGAATTCAGGTATGGATCGTCAGTTTGATAATCCATATTTTGAACAACTAGATAATCTAATAACAGTTTCAGAAGAGTGTGCAAAATCGTTACAGGAAAACTTTCCACATTTAAAAAATAAAGTTACGGTTATATATAATATAGTAGCTCCTAGGATTATATATGATTTATCTAAAGAAGATATAAAAGATGATAGTTTGTTTGATGGAAATTATACTAATATTATTACTGTCGCTAGATTAAGTCATGAAAAGGGTTTAGATTTAGCGGTGAAATCTTGTAAGTTAATTCTAGAAAAAGGATACAAGATAAAGTGGTATGTACTAGGGGATGGGGATGAAAGAGATAAATTAGAAAGTTTAATAGAAGATAATCATCTATCCCAACATTTTAAAATCTTAGGTGTTCGAGAAAATCCATATCCTTATATACGAAAAGCAGATGTATATGTACAGCCATCTAGGTATGAGGGGAAGTCTATAGCAATTGATGAGGCAAAGATACTGTGTAAACCGATAGTAGTGACCAACTTTGAAACTGCAAAAGATCAAATAAATCATAGAATAAACGGAATTATTACCGAGATGTCTGAAGAAGGAATTGCAACTGAAATTGAAAGGCTTATCACAGATATAGAATTGAGGGAAAGAATCGTAAATAATTTATCTACAGAAACGTTAGGAACCGAAAAAGAAATAAATAAGCTCTACGGAATTCTTTAAAAGGTGATTATTATGAAAAAAGACGTATTATTTGTTATCAATAATTTGAACTGTGGTGGGGCTGAGAAATCATTAATTTCTCTGTTACATACGATGGATTACTCTCGCTATAATGTGGATTTATTTTTATTTAAGCACGAAGGTTTATTTTTTAATAAAATCCCTAAGCACGTGAATATATTGGACGAACCTTCTGAGTATCAATATTTTGATATGCCAATAAAAGCAGCTACCATTAAATGTTTGCGACAAGGAAGATTAGATATAGCCTTCGCAAGGATTTGTGCAGGTTACATATTTAAAAGTGAGAAAAACAAAGCTCGTTGTGAACAGAGAGTATGGCGATATCTATCAAAATCTCTCCAGACTATAAATAAAAAATATGATGTGGCGATTGGGTACTTAGAGAAGAATCCGGTTTATTTTTGTATAGAAAAGGTTAAAGCGGATAAGAAAATCGGTTTCATACATACTGATTATGATAAGTTAGGAATGGATTCTAAAATTGATATGGGTTATTTTCATTCATTGAATCATATAGTAACGGTTTCTGAGGAATGTGCCAATGTTTTAAGACAAAGATTTCCTATATATAATGACAAGATAGATGTTATTCATAACGTAGTCTCTCCAAGTACAATAAATAAAATGTCACAGGAAAAGGTAGATATAGAACATAAAGGGATAAAGCTTGTTTCTGTAGGAAGATTAAGTAGTGAAAAGGGATTTGATTTGGCCATAGAAGCATGTAAGGATCTGGTTGGGAATGGATATGACATAAAGTGGTATATTATCGGAGAAGGCAAAGATCGAGATAAATTAGAAAAAATGATAGAAGAAAACGAACTTCAAGACCATTTTTTACTGTTAGGACTGAAAGAAAATCCGTATCCGTACATAAGAGTAGCAGATATATACGTACAACCATCCAGGTTTGAAGGGAAATCTATAGCAATAGACGAGGCAAAAATACTGCATAAACCAATAGTGGTAACAAACTTTAGTACGGCTAAAGACCAAATCGACAATGAAGAAAATGGGATTATTGTAGACATGGATGCTCACTCACTTTCAGAGGGAATTAAAAAATTAATACATCATGAAGAATTAAGAAATAAGTTAATAAATAACTTATCAGATGAAAAGTTAGGAACCGAGTCGGAAATAACAAAATTATATACATTATTTAAGTAGTATAGAAAGGACATAATTATATGATTATACAGGCAGCGTGCTTTGTGTTACTTGCCGTAATCGCAATTATTATAATGATTGATTTCGTCCCTATATGCAAGAATTGGTTGGGGAGAATAAAAATAGGAAGATATACCGATAAAAGTTTATGGAATCAGTCAATTATTAATATAGGTATTAAATGGCTAAATAACACGCCAAAGATTAAGGTAACTGATAATACAAGATTAATAATAATTGATATGCTGAAAGGAAATTATACGAAAAGTGCTATACAGCATTGGCAAGAAGCATCTTTAATATTAGGGTTTTCTGAATACCTGAAATATAACGATGACAGAGCAGTAAAACATGAAATCACAAAGTTTTTGAACTCCAAATTTGATTCTAACGGTCAGTGGGTACACAAACCTCAGTATGTAGATGGAGCAATACTTGCTTATGCTATTATGAAGCTGGATTTTGAGGAGATAGATAAATATAAAAAAGCTTTGGATACTACTTGGGAAATGATACAAGAGCATATAGGTGAGGATGGTACGATAGAATATAGAAAGTTTATGAAGGGATATCGATACGTAGATACCATTGGTTTCATATGTCCATTCTTAGTGACTTACGGCATTAGGTATAACAAAAGTGAGTGTATAGATTTGGCTGTAAAGCAGATTAAAGAATATGAAACATATGGAATGTTAAACTTAAGTCATATACCATGTCATGCTTATAGATTAGAAGATAAAGTTCCTCTAGGTTTATATGGCTGGGGAAGAGGTCTTGGATGGTTTGCTATAGGCCTTATAGATACGTGGAATGAATTACCGGAAAACAACAGCTATAAACCTGTATTAGAAGAAAGTGTACGTAAATTTGCAAAAGCTACGATGAAATTTCAACAACAAGGCAATTGGAATTGGACTGTAACCAGGAACGAATGCGGACCAGATTCCTCCGCTACATCCACACTGGGGTGGTTTATGTTGAATGCAGCAAAGATAGAAGATATTTCAAAGGAATGTTTGGAAAGTGCAGATAAAGCTATCGGTTATTTGATGGGAGTGACAAGAAGAAACGGAGCGGTCGACTTCTCTCAAGGTGATACGAAGGATATAGGTGTATATTCTACGTTATTCGATATATTGCCATTCACACAAGGGTTTTGTATTAGATTAATTAATTTACGTAATAATTATAAAATTTAGTCATTCTTATAAGGGGAATGACTAAATTTTAATAGTTAGATTAATAAATTTTATTTTAGAACAGAGGGAAGAATTATGACGAGACGTTATAAAGAATTGGATTCCCTTCGGGGTATTGCTGCAATCATTGTTCTATTAGGACACTTCTTAGCATTATTTCCGATATTAGGTAAAAAGGTAATGTATTCAACATTTGGGGTCTATTTTTCTATATTATGGCAAGGTCATTCAGCCGTTATTATATTTTTTGTGTTAAGTGGATTTGTTCTATCCTTGCCTTTTTATAAAGGGACGGAATTTAATTATTTAAAGTATCTTATTAAAAGAGTTTGTAGGATTTATATTCCTTATATTGTGATTCTTTTTATTGCAATAGGAATTAAATTGGGGATTCATTCTAAAATTGGTACCATTCCCGGTTTGGTACAATGGGGTTCATGGAACATAGAAGTTTCTTTTAATAGAGTAATGGAACATATTTTATTCTTGAGAGAATTTAATTCTGATGCGTTTATTATGGTGATTTGGTCATTAGTTCATGAGATGCGAATTTCCATAGTGTTTCCTTTAATTATTTTTCTTTTACTTAGAGTAAACTGGAAAGTAAGTATTGGGATAGCGATGTTTTTATCAGTTATTGGTTATTTATTAATGAAGAACATTCCAAGCGAATTTAATATGCCAGTATCCACCAATTACTTTATCACATTACATTATAGCTCAATGTTTATTATTGGTGCACTACTAGCTAAAAACAGAGAATATTTAGTGAGTAAAATTATTAATTTAAAAGTAAAATATCTAGTATTGCCTTTAGGTCTTTTATTTTTTAACTATCCACGTATCCCATTTATGTTACTTTCCAAACTAATTGGTGAAATTGATTATGAGTTGTATCTTATTATCATCGATTGGTATATATGTTTTGGTGCAGTTTTAATTATTCTATCCGCTCTAAGTTCAAAACTATTTTCTAAATTATTACTGATTAAACCAGTACAATTTATAGGGGAAATATCATACAGTCTTTATTTAGTACATCCAATTGTTCTATTAACAACAGTTCATATTTTCTATGGAAAGATATCAGTGCCTTTAATTTTATTAATTTCTTTCTTATTTACTATGGTTGTGTCGGTCTTATGTTATAAATTTATTGAAATTCCATCAATAAAAATAGGCCGGAAACTTGCCACTGAAAATTCTAGAGGCGATATTTCATTGAGAAAAAAGGCTAGTTGAAAAATTGGGAAATAATAAGAATAAATATTATGTAAGATGTGAATAGAGGGATAAGAGTAATTTTCTTAAGAAAAAGAGGAAAGATAATCTAATGCTCTATCGAGAAAAGTATTAGAAAGGAGCTTGGTATGGTACAAATAAAAATAAAAAGTATGTTAGTTTTTATTTGGAATAAATTGGTTGATGTGAAAATTCAGAGTTTGAATCGATTAACTATCATAAAAGATCGATTCACGAAGTGCTTTTTCAAGCCCCCTAGAATTCAATCTATAGATGAAACTTTAAAAAAAATTATTCATGATAAAGCTTCCGTAGCCAGGTATGGTGATGGTGAATTTAAATTAATTCATAATCTAGATATAACATTTCAACGGGCTGATCATTTGTTATCAAAAAGATTAAAAGAAATATTGCTAAGTGAAGATGAGAAGTTCTTAGTTTGTTTACCGGATGTTTTTCAAGATTTATCAAAATATGCAGATGAACCAAAGGATTATTGGAGTCTTCATACTGCAAAATATAGATTAAAGTGGTATAAAGATTTGAAGAAGGGAAAAACATATTATAATTCCTTTATATCGAGATTCTATTATCCCTTTCGGGATAAGTCAAAATGTAAAGAATGGTTTATATTATTAAAATTAATATGGAAAGATAGGGATATAGTTTTAATAGAAGGCAGTAAGAGTAGATTAGGTATTGGAAATGATCTGTTTGACAATGCTAAATCAATTGAAAGGATTTTAGTACCAGAGGAGCACGCATTCTTACATTACAATAAAATCTTAACAGCAGCAAAAAAAAATAATAAATCTAAATTGATTCTATTAGCAATAGGGCCTACTGCTACTATATTAGCATATGATTTGTATAAAGAGGGATATCAAGCAATTGATATAGGGCATGTGGATATTGAATACGAATGGTTTTTAAGACAAGCAAAAACTAAAATCAAAATTGAAAATAAGTACGTATGTGAAGCAGGTGCTGGACAAAATGTGGGCGATATTCAAGATGAGAAATATTTAAGCGAAATTAAAGCTGTAATAAGATAGGCGTGAGGGTTTAACTTATGTAAGTAATGTAGAGGTGAAAGGATTGCATGAATTAATAAGTGTTATTGTTCCCATATATAATGTGGAAAAATGGTTAGCTAGATGTATTGAAAGTGTTTTAAACCAGCCTTTCGTCAATATTGAATTAGTTCTAGTCAATGACGGTTCGACAGATAAATGTGGTGAAATATGTGAAGAATATTTAGAAAAGGATAATAGAATTAAAGTAATCTATAAAGAAAATGGAGGAGTGAGTAGCGCAAGAAATGTAGGGATCGAGGCTGCTACAGGGAAGTATATAGTGTTTATAGATCCCGATGATGAGGTAAGCGAAAACTATTTTACTAGGTTATATGGTATTGCGGAAGATAAAAAGTGTGATGCTGTAATATGTGGATACAAAACTGTTCCAAATAATAATAGTATTATTCCTAACTTCAAATTAGATACTGTTATGAACGGGAGAGATTTTGTACTGAGCTCTCCAAATGTTCATTCCAAGAATGATCTATGCTTTGCATGGAGGTATATATACAATTTAAGCATTATAAAAGAAAAAAACATCAGATTTAATGAACAAGTGTTTATTGGAGAAGATGTTATTTTTAATTTAGAGTTTTTATTGCACTCACAAAGGGTATGTGCAATCTCAGAAGATCTTTATTTTTATACTATTAATAATCCAAATAGCTTAATGAGGGTTCCGTATAAACCAAATTTAGAGAACAGTTTAGTTTTACAATATCAAATGAGAAGACAACTTTCACAAGAATTTGGTTTACTACACGATAAGCAATTTAAAAAAGATATGGCTAATTATTATATAAATCACATATATAGACTGTTGGTTAATAATTTAAAAAGCGATCCTAATGTGGATGTTAATAATGCTTTTCGTAGAATAGTGAATTATGAAATGTTCTCAGATAGTGTAAAAGGAATTGGTTTTTTATATCGATGCAATAACTTTAAGGAGTATATATATTATTTAGCAATAAAGTTTAAAGTGTACCCTTTAATAGTTGCAGCATATAAAAGAGAAATCAGGTAATACTCTTGGGTTGAAAGTGTTTTCATACTTTCTGAAGTGGGAGGAAAAATGAGAGTTAAAAATTCAATAATTAATATATCAGCCGGTATAGGTAGTCAAGTTATTATTACGTTACTAAGTTTTGTTTCCAGAACCATATTTATTACTTATTTAGGTGTTGAGTACCTGGGGGTAAATGGATTATTTACTAATATATTAGGAATGTTATCTTTAGCTGAAGCAGGAATAGGATCTGCTATCATATATAATCTATATAAACCAGTGGCAGAAAATAATCAGGATAGAATCAATATGCTTATGAATTTTTATAGAAAGGCATATATGGCAATAGCTTTAATAGTATTGTTACTAGGATTACTTTTATTACCTTTTCTTGGATATATCGCTAAAGATGCAAAGGTAGACAATATTCATTTTATTTATATTATATTTTTAATTAATACAGCTTCATCTTATCTATTTTCTTATAAAACCTCATTTTTAAATGTTTGTCAAAAGGGATATATTGTTACAGGGATTTATTCTATCTCATCCATTATATCTACTTGCGTTAAAATAGGAATTTTATACTTTACGCATAGTTATATTTTATATCTAATAATCGATATTATTATAACAATTAGTACCTCTGCGTTCTTGGCCATATTGGTAGATAAGATGTACCCATTTTTAAAAAATAAAGCAGCAAGCAAATTAGATAGTGAAACCAAAAGTAATATTGTTAAAAATGTAAAGGCTTTAGTGCTACATAATATAGGTGGATATATTGTCTTTGGTACTGATAACATGTTAATTGCGTCTTTTGTCAGTGTTACAGCTGTTGGATTGTATTCAAATTATTATATGTTAATTAACATTTGTAGAACCTTTATAAATCAAATCTTTGATAATATTAATCATAGTGTAGGGAATTTGGTTGCAAAAGAAAGCGATGAAAAAATTTATAGCATATTTAAGGTTACTATGCTTTGTAATTTTTGGATATACTCATTTTTTTCCATATTTTTATATATTATAATGCAACCCTTTATTACTTTATGGATTGGCTCGAAATTTATTATGGATATAAGTGTATTAATTATATTAATGATGAATTTTTATGTATCAGGAATGAGACGTTCTATATCTATGGTCAAAACAACATCAGGGATTTTTCATGAAGATAGGTATGCTCCCTTTTTAGAGGCTGCCGTGAATCTGGTGGCTTCTATTGTCTTGGTGCAATATATGGGCATAACAGGTGTTTTTATTGGAACACTTATAAGTACACTAGTGGTTCCATTTTGGATTGCTCCTTATTTAGTATATAAGAAAGTATTTCGTAAACCGGTTAGGGATTATTTTTTAAAATATACTTACTATGTGATGATAGGGCTAGGAGCTTGTGTTATCACAAGTTTAATATGTGGTCTTATTCCGTATAATGGATTACTAGAATTAATATTAAGAGGGATGATTTGTTTAATAATTCCAAATGCTATTTATGTATTTGTTTTTTATAAGACAGATGAATTTAAGTATTTATTTGGAATTGTTAAAAGTATAATGGGAAACCTGAGGGTGAAAATTCAGTCAAACAAAAAGGGCACTTTTTAATTTGAAATGTACATTTCTATAATCTCGTTACTAACCCAATCTATCGGGCGCGATAAAGCTATTAACGAATCAACTTTACCAATTCATTAGGCACAAGTAAGCGCGGAAAAATAGTATTTAAGAATCTTGCTTATTATAATCGAGCGCCAGCGCCTAATGAATTGACGCAAAATTATAATGCTTTAAAGTAAGAGCAAGTAAATAGAAGGAAAGTATTAAGAATCTTTTAGAAATGAAACACCACTATGTTCTGTTGAATATGGTGGTGTTCTTATTACTGAGTATTTTAATTAGATATTTTACATGACATGTCCTTAAATAAAAAAGTAAATCAATTCGTTATTTTTCAACTATGAATGGGGCTGCTTTTTATGAAGATAGAAGTTGTAGGCAGTTATGGAGTAGAGGTTAATATATAAACCGAATTAGGAGTATGATTATATATGAAAAGACTTTTTGATTTGTTCGTTTCTTTGTCATTATTGGTGTTTCTTTTACCTTTTATTATAATAGTGGCTGTTTTAGTTAGAATTAAATTGGGTTCCCCCATCATATTTAAGCAGCAACGCCCGGGATTACATGGTGCGTCTTTTTCTCTTTATAAGTTTAGATCTATGACTGATGAGAAAGATAGCAACGGCAACCTGTTGCCTGATGATGTAAGGTTTACTAAGTTTGGGGGATTTCTTAGAAAGTGTAGTTTGGATGAGTTGCCACAGTTATTCAATGTTATAAAAGGCGATTTAAGTTTAGTGGGTCCCAGACCACTATTAATGGAATATTTGGAGTTATATACAGAAGAACAATCTAGGCGGCATATGGTAAGACCAGGAATTACAGGATGGGCTCAAGTGAATGGAAGAAATGCAATTTCATGGGAAGAGAAATTTGATTTTGATGTGTGGTATGTCGATAATAGGACTTTTTGGCTTGATATGAAAATTTTGTTGTTAACGGCAAAGAAAGTATTTAAGTCAGAAGGAATCAATCAGGTTGGGCATGTAACTGTGGAAAAATTTAATGGTACAAAGAATTGTTGAGGAGGTGAGATGGATGCGAATAATTATGATTGGGGCAGGTGGTCATAGTAAAGTAATCCGAGATATTATCCTATCGTATGGAAATTATGAAATCATTGCGCAATTAGATGATGTGTATAAAGAGTTAAAAGTTGAGGATGGCGTTTATTTTGGACCTATTTCTGCAGCTGTAAAGTTAATGGATGAGCATGTAGATACAAAGTTCGTGATAGCTATAGGAAATAACAGAACAAGAAAGATAATTATGGAGCAGTTAGAGATTCCCAGTCATCGCTATGCGACGCTTATACATAAACAATCTATTGTTAGTTTAAGTGCAAAGATTGGAGCTGGTACGGTTGTGATGCCTGGTGCAATTATTAATGCAGATGTTGAAATTGGGAATCACGTTATTGTCAATTCAGGCGCTATTATTGAACATGATAATAAGGTAAAAGATTTTGCACATATTTCCCCAAATGCAGTGCTTACAGGATCCGTTACTGTAGGAACAGGAGTACATATAGGAGCAGGAGTTAATGTAATTCCAAATATTACAATTGGCGATTGGTCCGTTATCGGTGCCGGAGCAACAGTGATCTGTGACATTGTAGCGAATTGTAAAGCAGTTGGCATTCCAGCTAGAGTAATAAAAAAAGAATTATAGGAGAGTGTTTAAAGTGGTATATTCACAGGAAAAAACAAGAATCTATCTCTCCGCTCCACATATGAGCGGTAATGAACAAAAATATATAGGGGAAGCATTTGATATGAATTGGATTGCTCCACTTGGTCCAAATGTAGATGCGTTTGAAAGTGAACTTTCATCCCATGTTGGAGTTCTTGATGCGGCTGCAGTTAGTTCAGGAACCTCTGCTATCCATTTGGCACTTCGCTTACTGGATGTAAGAGATGGAGATACGGTATTTTGTTCGAGTCTTACTTTTATAGCGAGCGCAAATCCAATTTTATATTTAGGGGCTAAACCAGTATTTATTGATTCTGAGCTTGAAACATGGAATATGTCGCCACAAGCTTTAGAACGTGCATTACGTGATGCAAATGAGAAAGGAATACTTCCGAAAGCAGTCATTGTTGTAAATTTATATGGACAAAGCGCTAAAATGGATGAAATTCTTTCGTTATGTAATGAATATGATATCCCAGTGATAGAAGATGCAGCAGAATCGCTCGGTTCTTCCTATAAAGGTAAAGCAAGCGGGACATTCGGAAAATTTGGTATTTATTCGTTCAACGGCAATAAAATCATTACAACTTCAGGTGGAGGTATGCTTGTTTCGAATGATGTCGAGGCATTGAGAAAAGCAAGATTTTTAGCTACTCAAGCAAGAGATCCGGCTCCACACTACCAACATAGTGAGGTTGGATATAATTATCGTATGAGTAATATTTTAGCGGGTGTAGGTAGAGCGCAGCTGCAAGTCTTACGGGATAGAGTACAGGCAAGGAGAAAAATATTTGATAGATACTATCAAGAATTATCTCATATTCCAGGGGTACAGTTTATGCCTGAGTTAGAGGATACTTATTCAAACCGATGGCTTACAGTTCTTACTGTAGATGAAGAAAAAATAGGAGTATCGATTCAGACATTACTGAAACAACTGGAAAATGAAAACATTGAGGCGCGTCCTGTTTGGAAACCTCTTCATATGCAACCGCTATTTGAGGGAATAACTTATTATTCTCATAGTGAACGTGAAGATATTGCTAGAAAACTATTTGAAACCGGTCTATGTCTTCCATCTGGATCAGGTATGACAGAGCAAGATCAGACAAGAGTTATTACATGTATTAAGAATATATTGACGGTAAGTGCTGGCATGTAAAGATAAAAAATAGAAAGAGCTTCAATTAAGAAAGGCGTTAATGAACTAGGAGGATTTAATATCTTATTCAGTGCCGTTTTTGTGAAATTTCATTTTACGGAAAAAAAATTTTTTTGAATGAAAGTCACGGCAATCCCTATAAAGAGTGAAATAGTAAGCGTACATAATCTTGTGGTAAATGCGAATTATATTCTTTGCTAGCATTATTAGTGGTGAACGCATATTATATCATCCCCTTTGTGAAAATGGTATAAATATAAAAATTCGATTAAAGAAGCAGAAGAATAAAGTAATAGAGAACATAAAATATAAAAATCAGCTTTAATTAATAGGTTAATAATAAATTATATAAAATATCATAGCACAGAAATTTTTAAAATATAAAAAGATGAAAATTTTACTGTGTATTTGTAAGATATAACGTTTATCCTGCTATTTGTGAACATTAAGAGCACTACCTTAAGATTTTAAGGGAACTAAGAAGATAGATGGAATGTTCGTAAAAGTTCGATTGGTGAGGTTAATAGTCGGTAGGGATGTAAAGTCTCCTACCGATTAAAGTTTTACTGTATTATTTGTTCTGACAGTTACTAAAAAAGATACATAAATATTCATTTTTTTGAGTATATAGATGCTTGACAATACAATAGTGAAATGGTAATCTGATTTTATATTCTTTATAAAGAATATAAACGTTTTATTGATATATTAAATTCAAGGATTTTTATTCATATAAAATTCAGATGGTAATATTTTGATTCGGATTAAGAAGATCATACCTTTGTTCTTTTTTTGAGAAAATTAAAATGCAAGGGTTTACATTAGGATAGGTAGCCTGAAAGTTTGAATACTTCAACTGAAAAAAGATTTAAGGCTATAAAATTGGGTTTTAAAATCTGTTATGCGTAAACGAGGTAGTTTGAGGAAAGGGTTTTCTGGTATATTAATAACATTTTTTTGATATATCTGGTAATTTGCTTATCCATCGGGTTTTCCCTTAATTGTCTCGTAGTGGGAGGAAAAAAATGAGTGCAATAACCGGAATTTATCATTTAAATGGAGAACCGATACCGCCTGAACATAGGATTGGAATCATGAAGGATTTATCTCGTTATCCAGGTGACAATACCGATATATGGCACAAGGAAAATATTTTTTTGGGCTCCCATGCAAAATGGATAACATCTGAATCTATTAATGAACAATTACCTTACTATGATTATGAAACACAGTTGGTTATAACTGCTGATGCTATTATTGATAATCGCAATGAATTATTCGATAGATTGCAAGTAGAAAAGGTACATAGAAGAGAGATGCCTGATAGTAAGTTAATTTTACTCGCTTATCAAAAGTGGGGAGAGCATGTACCAAAGTATCTAATTGGTGATTTTGCTTTTATGATTTGGGATGAGAGAAAGCAATTACTTTTTGGTGCACGTGATTTTTCAGGAAGTCGGACTTTTTACTTTTACCGCAATCAAAATCAATTTGCTTTTTGTACTAGCATACAACCGCTGTTTTCTTTACCGTACGTCGGGAAGGAATTGAATGAGCAATGGTTAGCTGAATATTTAGCAATACCTAATATGCTTGATACAATAGATGCATTTTCAACAGTGCATAAAAATATAGAGCAAGTCCCCCCTTCTCATACTATCTCCGTAGTTAAGGGAAGAGTTAGTATTGCGAAATACGACACGTTATTTGTAGAGGAGCAGTTGCAACTCAAATCAAATGAAGATTATGAAGAGGCGTTCAGGGACGTATTTGAAAGCGCAGTAACATCAAGGTTACGTACTCATCGTAATGTTGGTTCTCATTTAAGTGGGGGATTAGATTCAGGTGCTGTTGCTAGCTTTGCTGCGAGAGCTCTGCAAAAAGAGAACAAAAAATTATATACATTCAGCTCAGTACCTGCAGAAGGATTTACTGATTGGACTCGTGGCCATACGATTGCTGATGAAAAGCCATTTATCCAAACTACAGTACAACATGTAGGAAATATTAAAGGGAATTATTTGAATTTCCCGGGAGAAAATTCTTTCTCAGAAATTGATGATTGGCTTGAGATTATGGAGATGCCATATAAATTTTTCGAAAATTCCGTCTGGGTGAAAGGGATTTATGAAAAAGCCCAACAACAAGGGATTGGGGTGCTCTTAAATGGAGCGAGAGGAAATTTCACAATCTCTTGGGGGCCAGCTTTAGATTATTATGCGACTTTACTTAAAAAATTCAGCTGGTTGCAGCTTTATCGTGAAATTGATTTGTATGGTAAGAACGTTGGGGTCAAAAAATCGAGAATACTGAAAGTTGTAGGGGAGAAAGCATTTCCATCGATAAAAAACATGTTTTCCTCGGAACAGCAATACGAACTGCCAACGTTAGTTAGTCCAGAACTTGCAAAACGTACTGATGTATTCAGAAAGCTTGAAGAACATGGTGTGAAAGTAACAGGGGCTTCTATCCCAAATATATATGAAATAAGGCAGAAACATTTTGAACAGCTAAACTTGTGGAATACAACGGGTACAAGTGGAACAAAGCTCTCCTTGCGCTATGGTTTACAAGGGCATGATCCAACGAATGACTTACGGGTAATTCGATTCTGTTTATCGTTACCACTCGAACAATTTGTTCAAAATGGCTTAAATCGTGCACTTGTCCGGAGGTCCACAAAAGGATTTCTTCCTGACAAAGTAAGATTAAATCAACGTGTGCGGGGAATACAGGCAGCTGATGTGGTTCATCGCATGATTCCTTCATGGAAAATGTTTATCGAGGAACTTCAGCAGCTTAGTAAAGACCCAGTGGCCTCTAACTTTTTTAATATAGAGATTATTAAGAGTGCGATTTTGAAAATTCAAGGAGAACCACGAGTAGAATACGTGTTTGATCCGGATTTTAGAATTTTAATGCGTAGTCTTATTGTCTATCGATTTATCAAAAAATATATTTGAAAGGGGGTGAAATTATGAAACAAGAATGGCAATCACCAGTATTAGAAGTGCTTGATATCAACATGACAATGGCTGGACCTGGAAAGAGACTTGTTGACCAAGTTTTTGAAGATGAGGATGAGCAAGGCGCACTTCACCACAGCTAATGCACTAATATTTAAATGAGATTTATATGCTTTACAGCCCTTATATAGTTTAATTACGGTATAAGGGTTTTTTTTAATCAATTTTTCAACTATTTGGAGTGAGAAAGATGATACATACTGTAAAGAAAGAGATTTACAAAGCCTTCGGATTAGCCCTATTAAGTGAGATTCCCCTGCCGGAATTGCCTCAAGTAAGTAATTACGAAAATGAAGTAGACGTAAAAATAGAAACTGCAGATTTATCCCAATTATGGGGAGAGTTATCTTCTCCGAAGTCAGTATTTGTAGTTGAAGAAGAATTAATTATGTTTCAAATCCCCGAAACTGCTACGTTTTGTATTCAAAATGGAGAAAAAATTATTGTTTCACCTATGAAAGGGTCTGATCAAGATAAGATTCGGCTTTATATTCTTGGGACTTGTATGGGGGCATTGTTGATGCAGAGAAAAATACTCCCTCTGCATGGAAGTGCAATAGCCATCAATGGAAAGGCGTATGCTTTTGTAGGAAGATCGGGAGCTGGAAAATCAACTCTTGCATCAGCTCTTTTAAGCAAAGGCTATCAGCTTTTAAGCGATGATGTAATTGCTGTGTCTCTTTCTGAGGATAATACTCCTTTTGTTACACCATCTTACCCGCAACAAAAGTTATGGAAAGAGAGTCTTGATCAGTTTGGAATGGAGACAGCGCATTATCAGCCATTATTTGAAAGGGAAACTAAATATGCTGTCCCCGTTACAGCTAACTTTTTCGAGGAGCCATTACCATTGGCAGGTGTATTCGAATTAGTGAAAGTAGAAAATGGGGATGTTGAACTTCAGCAGATTGAAGGACTGGAGAGACTACGCACATTGCTGCGTCATACATATAGGAATTCATTAATCCCACGATTGGGGATGATGGAATGGCATTTTATGCATTCTACAAATATCGTAAACAAAATAGATATGTTTCAATTGAGACGTCCTATTTCAAAGTTTACGGCACATGATTTAGTATCCAAAATTCTAGAGTCTTTAAAAGAGGAGGAAAAATAATGAGTAGTAAACAAACAATTTCATTACACAGTTTTGTTGTACAAGGTCAGGAAAATGTAGTGAGCGATATGGATGGGGAGAAAGTGATGATGAGCATCCATAATGGGAAATACTATAACTTGGGAGGTATAGGTGGTGAAATTTGGAGTTTAATTAATGAATTAATATCTGTCAATCAAGTGATTGATATATTATTGTCTCGATATATGATTGAAGAGGCAGAATGTAAGGAACAAGTACTCTCTTTCTTAAATCATTTGTATGCAGAAGGGTTAATCTCGGTTGATGAAAAACTTTGATTTTTAATTGAACGTTCCAGATTTAATAGATTAGGAGTAGGATCGATGAATATCATAAATAAAGCCAAAGCTTTCTTGTCGTTCGATATGGGAACAAAATTATTACTTATAGAAGCTTTCTTTTATTTAGGCTGGGCTCGTATTCTTAAAAGTATACCATTTTCTAAAGCTGCTCCAATATTAGGAATTCATATGGCAGAAACGTCTTTAAGCTATGATGAATCGGAAAAGATTACGTTAAGGAAAATTTCTCAAGCAGTGCATATGATGAGCCGTTATACATTTTGGGAAAGCCAGTGTCTCGTTAAAGCTATCGCTGCAATGAAAATGTTGGAGAAGCGTCAAATTGAAAGTACCCTTTACTTAGGGACCGCGAAAGATGAGACAGGAAATATGATTGCCCATGCGTGGTTACGTAGCGGGCCCTTTTATATTACTGGCGTAGAAGAAATGAAGAGATTTACTGTTGTTGGTAAATTTGCAAAAAGGATAGGGTAAAAAAATCTTGAAGGAGAATGAGATGTATACCGGTTGTAATCTTGATTTGAGTCATTTACCTAAAGAACTAAAATTGTTACTTGAAATTATAAAGAAGGAAGATAAAGAGATACAAGAAATTCCGGGAGACTGGTTCATAAATATTGATTGGAACAAATTTTTGAAACTGGCGCTGCATCATCGTATGTACGCGTTCATTTATCCAAAAATGAAATCTATTGATAAACAGTTAGTTCCATCAAATGTTGTGCAAGTATTAAGTACATATTTTAAAAGGAATACATTCCATATGCTTCATTTAAGTGGAGAAATGGGAAAGGTAAGTAAATTATTTGCTGAAAACCAACTTCGACTTCTATTTTTGAAGGGCCCTATTCTTGGTGCAAATCTATATGGAGATGTTTCCCTTCGAACATCAGGGGATCTGGATGCTCTTGTTCCTATAGATGATCTTGGAAAAGTGAACGAATTACTTGTAAAGAATGGTTATGTCAAAGAGGATGATTTTCCGACGGTTATGAATGAATGGAAGTGGAGACGCCACCATACAACTTACATGCATCCGATAAGTAAGGTGAAATTGGAGATTCATTGGCGACTACACCCAGGACCGGGAAAGGAACCACGCTTCGATGAGTTATGGGGGCGAAAGAGGACGAGTCCTGTCACAAATTATCCTGTCTATTTTTTAGGTAGAGAGGATTTGTTTATGTTTCTTGTGACTCATGGGACTAGGCATGGTTGGTCCAGGCTTCGATGGTTAACAGACATTGACCGTATGGTAAGGCAAGAAATAGATTGGAAAGAACTCACTGTTATGTTAGAAAGATATGGATGTAAGCAACTGGTAGGCCAGGCGCTTATTTTATCTTCTGAGCTTTTAGATACTCTTATAATAGAAGAAGAGGCAAAAGTATTAATGTCAGGGAGAAGGGTAACGCAATTAGCGCAGCTTGCTATATATTACTTGGAAAATATGATTAACTTGCATACAGATCCCGTCCCAGAAGAAGTTTCAAAATATCATGAGCGATATTTATATTTGTTAAAGACAAGCTCTCAGAAGCTACTGTTTCATCTTAGTTGGTTGTATCCTTATCCTCAGGATGTGGAAACTTTACCACTGCCAAAACAACTGCATGTTTTATATTTCCCTTTGCGGCCGGTTTTATGGATTTGGAGGGAAATGAGGTACCGTAAGGAGAAGTGAAAATGAGAAATATTTTATATTTTACAAAGCGGTTATACTCTTTTACTGGAAACATTCTCATTGTTAATCTCATGGGAATGGTATTGGTCAGTCTTGTAGAAGGAATCGGCATTTTATTATTAATTCCTATGATAAGTATTAGCGGTATTGCGAAGATGAATGAACAGGCAAGCCCTCTTTCAGGGGTTCTTGGATTCCTAGGTGAGTTTCCAACTACTTTAGGATTACCACTTGTATTAGGAATATATATTATATTGGTCGTGGGACAAGCGCTTTTGCAAAGGAATATAACAGTTCGTAATGCGAAAATCCAGATACGTTTTATTAATCATTTGAGATTGGAAACTTATCGTGGATTGTTGCAGGCCAACTGGAGTTTTTTTGTGAAAAAGAGAAAATCAGATCTTATCAATTCTTTGACAACGGAATTAGGGCGTGTTAGCGCAGGCACTAATTTATTTTTACAGTTGCTCACTTCTTTAATGTTTACATTTATACAGATTGGTTTCGCTTTTTGGTTAGCGGCAGATATAACAATTTTTGTACTATGTTGCGCTGTGGTACTTGCCTTTCTTTCACGAAGATTTATTAAAAAGTCAAAAAGATTAGGTGGTCGAACCTCAGAGAATTCAAAAGCGTATCTTGCAGGTATAACTGATCATTTTAATGGAATTAAGGATATTAAGAGCAATACACTAGAACGATCTCGTTATATGTGGTTACGTAATTGGGTGGAAGATGTGGAACGTGAACAGTTTGCATATATTAAGGTGAGAAATAATTCTCAACTCTTTTATAAAATTGCATCAGCTGTTTTCATTGCTATTCTTATCTTTCTATCTGTTAAGTTGTTTCAGACGAAAACGGAGCAATTATTATTAATTATTCTTATATTTTCTCGTTTGTGGCCACGATTTGCAGGTATACAATCAAACATGGAACAAATTGCAGCGAATCTTCCCGCTTTTAAAGATTTGCTGCAATTACAGGAAGAGTGTAAGAAAAGTATAGAATTGCAAGATATAGAGCAGGATTATGATTGTATAAATCCTATGCAGATAGAACAATCTATTGAGTGTCAGAATATCTCTTTCCGCTACAATAAAGAAAATGCTGTGTACTCACTTAAAGATATTAATTTGCGTATTCCTGCAAATTGTATGACAGCTATCTCAGGGCGTTCTGGTGCTGGAAAGAGTACATTAATTGATATCATAATGGGACTTATGCAGCCAGAGAGCGGTCAGCTATTAATAGATAACAAACCGTTGATAAGTAAGGACCTATTATCATTGAGAAAATCTATTAGCTATGTTCCTCAAGATCCATTTCTATTCAATGCCAGTATAAGAGACAATTTGAGAATGGTTGAACCAAATGCAAGTGAGGAACAGCTTTGGGAAGCTTTGGAATTTTCTGCTTCCGCTGAGTTTGTTAGTAGGCTCTCACAAGGATTGGATACAATGATTGGCGACAGGGGAGTCAAACTTTCAGGGGGAGAACGACAACGTCTTGTTCTGGCTAGAGCGATACTTCGAAAGCCTTCTATTTTAGTATTAGATGAGGCAACAAGTGCGTTGGATGCTGAAAATGAAGCGAAAATACAAGAAGCATTGGAAAGATTGAAAGGAAGCATGACAATTATTGTCATTGCACATAGATTATCTACTATACGTAAAGCTGACCAAGTAATTGTAATGGATCAAGGACAAATTATTCAACATGGTAGTTTCACACAACTGGCGAAAGATGAAAGTGGTTTGTTTAGTAGCCTACTTGGACAACAGGCCAAAGTAAACATTTAAATATGACTTGTTATAATTGTTTTTTATAAATTCACGGAATACACTGCCTTTATTTCTTTCGGGTCGGTAACACAATTTGATTATTTATGGTTTGGGGTATAATTGGTATTTGTGTACTGGTCTTTTTATGGAAATATGAGCTTAATTTAATTGTGTGACCAGTAAAAAAATGAGAAATACTTTTTGTGACTTATTAATATACCATCTATATACATGTATAAATATCCGTGTTATAATTTAACATGGAACCTGATTTTATTTATACCATATAACAAAAGCAGCGAGACCCCTCGTCTTTAGGACTAGGGGTCTTTTCTATTTTTGTATATAAAGGTTTATTAGTGTAGTTGTGATAATATATTTTGAAGCACCTTGTAGACATTTTTATGGTCAGTGATTAATGAGAGGTAGTGCCTACTGAATTGTTGGTATTTTGAATTGCTACTAATTTTATATAAGTAATTAAGAAGGGAAACGATTTGAGGAGATGAAAGAGAGATAGTGAAGAATATTATATAAGTATTTCTTTTTATTTCATTTGAGTTTTTCTCTCAAATCCTTCAGGATGCCTTAGTTAACAGATAAACAAGGAAAAGTAACAATTTCTTAATTAGTTATATATTATTTCATGTATTGTTAAATAGACTTAAAAGAATTTATATGTTGTATTGGATATTTATGTAAAATTTAAAAATATCTTTTGTGATGATATTTTATAGGATTTTTATTAAAGGCTAATTCACGAAGATTTATTTTTTTATAAAGCATAGTGTTCTGGATTGCGAATCTTAATTTCTAGATATGCTATTTAAGATAATATAAGAAAAATGAAGAAATTTGTAGAAATTTGTAGAAAATTAAGGCTATAATGGTAAAAAGCAGTAAATATTAAATTTTTCTTTCTTATTTTTGTCCTTTATAATGAGCTATGAATACGACACATGAGGCAAATAATGTATATTGCCTCTCCCTAACTTTGATATACACCTTTTTCCAACCTCCGTGTTAATTGCTATTATTTTGTTATACCGATTAGCGAAGGGAAAAGGGTGTATCTTTTTTGTATGAATACTCCTAATAGATATTTTGGGTAGAAAGCATTTCTTGTTTTTCGTGACAAAAACAATAGAGAATGGGATAATAAGGACAGTGTGTTGGTGGTATGACCAATTTGGTATATAAGGAGAGAATGATATGCTAGATATTCAACAGATTAAAGAAATTATTCCACATCGTTATCCATTTCTACTAGTCGATCAAATTCTAGAAGTAGAAGAAGGAAAGCGTGCGGTTGGGATTAAAAATGTAACGGCAAATGAGGAATACTTTAATGGACACTTTCCAGATTATCCTGTGATGCCAGGTGTTCTAATTGTAGAAGCATTAGCGCAGGTGGGTGCTGTTGCGGTATTAAAAAAAGAGGAGAATCGTGGACGCCTCGCATTCTTCGCTGGTATTGATAACTGCCGCTTCAAGCGTCAAGTACGTCCAGGTGACCAACTTCGTTTAGAAGTGGAAATGACACGTGTACGTGGACCAATTGGTAAAGGAAAAGCAGTCGCAACTGTAAACGGTGAAATTGCTTGTGAAGCTGAGGTTACATTCGCGCTTGGTGATAAGAAAGAATAAAGATATGATAAGTTGGGAGGTGAATGAAAATAAACTTTTCATTCACCTCCTTTTTAATAAAAGAAAAGTAAGAGAATTTGTTGATAGGTAGGTTCTCTTTATTTAAACAAACGTTTGATTAAATAACATAAGGGATTTTCGGGAAAACTTTCTCAACTTAGCGTCTAGAAACGCTGTTGAAAAATAGAATGAAAATTTATAATGGAAAGTGTTTTTTAAACGAGTTATTATAAATATACAGGTGAATTTATAATATATTCACTAATAATACTAACTATATTCACATATTATCAATATATGGTAAATGTAAACCCATACCCGACAAAGGATATCTAAATTTGTCGAATTTGTCATTATAATATTTGTCAATTTATTAAATGAATTTCTCAACCATTATTGTTATACTAATGTAAGTTATGTAATATGTTAAATAGTTGTCTAGGACTAAACATGATTAGGACTAGATACTAGATTCTTATTGTCAGCCGCAAATCTGACATTTTATTTATTTATAAAGGAATTTATGACAAATTATTGGAAGCTGGAGGAAGGCATGGAAGAAACAATAAGTTTGAAAGAACTATTTACTATTTTAAGAAAACGTTTAGTTATGATCATCGCAATTACGATTGGGGCAGCTCTTGTAAGCGCAATTGTAAGTTTCTACTTTATAACGCCGATTTACCAAACTTCAACGCAAATTCTTGTTAACCAAAAGAAACAAGAGGGTGTTTTCCAACCTGGGGAAGTACAAACAAGTCTTCAATTAACAAATACATATAAAGTTATTGTGAAAAGCCCAGTTATTTTAGATCAAGTGAAAGAAAAGTTGAAACTGAATATGTCAACTGGAGCATTAAATAACAAAATTAACGTAGCTAATGAGAAAGATTCGCAAGTTATTACGGTTACAGTACAAGACAAAGATGCAAAATTAGCTCGTGATATCGCAAATACAACAGCGGAAGTATTCAAAAGTAAAATTGCAAAAATTATGAGTGTGGATAATGTAACAATCCTATCAAAAGCAGAAGTAGCGGAAGGGCAATCTCCAATTAAGCCTAATAAGATGTTAAATGTAGCTATTGCATTTGTCATTGGCTTAATGGCTTCTGTCGGACTTGCATTCTTACTAGAATATTTAGATAACACATTCAAAAAAGAAGAAGATATCGAAAAATTTCTAGGTCTACCAGTTCTTGGAGTGATTTCTCATATAGAAGAAGATAAGGTGAAAAGCAGAAGTCCGTCAAGGGCAAAGAGAGTAGGAGGGCATACAATTGGTTCTTAAGAAAAAAGCATCACGCGCACGTCGTCGGCTTATTGCATATGAACAACCGAAATCATTTGTTTCGGAACAATATCGAAATGTACGAACAAATATTGAATTTGCATCCGTTGATAAAAAAATTCGTTCTCTTATAGTTACATCCGCTAATTCAAGTGAAGGAAAGACAACAACAGCTGCTAACATTGCAATAGTCTTTGCACAGCAAGGTAAAAAAGTATTACTCATTGATGCGGATTTACGTAAGCCTGCACTACATCACATGTTACAAGTTGAGAATGTTTTTGGCTTAACAAGTGTATTAACACGTAGTAAAAAACTTGAGACATGTGTAGAAAATACAAAAATTAGAAATTTAAACTTCCTGCCATGTGGGCCAATCCCACCAAACCCAGCGGAATTATTAGGGTCAAACTCGATGAAAGATCTACTTTCAGAAGCATATGGCATGTATGATCTCGTTATCTTTGACACATCTCCGATTTTACCAGTTACTGATGCGCAAGTCATGGCAAATCAATGTGATGCTTCTGTACTAGTTGTCCGAAGTGGCGTAACAGAAAAGGATACGGCGATTAGAGCAAAACAAGCACTTGATGGCGCAAAGGGTACATTACTTGGCGTTATTCTAAATGATAAAGAACAAACAGGATCTGAGTATTATTATTACAGTTCTAACTAAATAGATGAGAGGAAAGAGGAGACATCTTCTTTTCCTCTTATATTCACAATGTGAAGAGTAAATGAAGAATAGATAGAGAAGAGGTGTAAGGGAATGATTGATTTACATTGTCACATTTTGCCGAGTATCGATGATGGGGCACAATCAATCGAAGATAGTATCGCGATGGCAAAGGCAGCATGTAAAGAAGGTATTCATACAATCGTTGCCACTCCGCATCATCAAAATGGTGTTTATATTAATCCAGCAGAAGGCATTCTTCATCAGGTAAAGCAGTTAAATGATAGATTGAAAGAAGAAGACATTAATTTAACCATTTTACCTGGTCAAGAAATCAGGTTATATGGAGAATTGTTAGAAGACTACGAATTGGGTAAAATTGTTACATTGAATCGTACGGATAAATACATATTAATTGAATTCCCAGCAAATCATGTCCCGCGCTATGCAGAAAAAATGTTATATGAACTGCGTATAAAAGGAATCACGCCGATCATTGTGCATCCAGAGCGAAATACGGAAATCATCGAACGCCCTCAAGTATTGTATAAGTTCGTAACTCAAGGCGCACTCACGCAAATTACTGCGGGGAGTGTAACAGGAAAGTTCGGAAAGAAAATCAAGAAATTTTCGTTACAACTCATTGAACACCATTTAGCACATGTCATATCATCAGATGCCCATAACACAACAACGCGCTCATTTCACTTACAAGCAGCATATGAGGTAATAGAGAAGTCATTTGGGAGCTCTACACTTTATTATTTCAAAGAAAATACATATTCACTAATAAGTGGGAAGATAATTTACCGAGAAGAACCAGAACAGGTGCGACGTAAGAAAATACTGGGTCTCTTTTAAGTATAAACATTTGGTGATGCCTCCTAACCAATATCAATGGAGACACTCGACTATGCTGTGGGTAGAGTAAGCTTTACCTTAGACACGCTTGTTGTCAAAAGCATGGTGTGAGGTCGGGTTAGATGCCTGCTATGATTATAAAATTGTTGGAACCTTTATTATATCTATATATAAATATAATAAAGGATAAAGGGCAATACAAGTTGAAACAAGTAAAAAAAGCCATCATTCCAGCAGCTGGGCTGGGGACAAGATTTTTACCAGCGACAAAAGCAATGCCGAAAGAAATGTTGCCAATCGTTGATAAACCGACGATTCAGTACATTGTGGAAGAAGCAATTGCATCTGGAATTGAAGACATCATCATCGTAACGGGTAAAGGAAAGCGTGCAATTGAAGATCACTTTGATCACTCCTTTGAACTAGAACAAAATCTACTAGAAAAAGGGAAGTACGAAATGCTTGAAAAAGTACAAGCGTCTTCCCAAATTAACATTCACTACATAAGACAAAAAGAACCAAAAGGACTCGGGCATGCTGTATGGTGCGCATGTAAATTCATTGGCAACGAACCGTTTGCTGTATTACTTGGTGATGACATTGTTCAAGCGGAAACACCATGCTTACGTCAATTAATGAATTGATATGAAGCAACGAGATCATCAGTAATCGGTGTACAAACAGTGCCGGAAAATGAAACACATCGCTACGGTATTATCGATCCATTAGAACAAAAGGGACGCAGTTATCAGGTGAGCAGATTTGTGGAAAAACCAGCGCAAGGAACAGCACCATCGAACTTAGCGATTATGGGGCGTTACGTATTAACACCAGAAATTTTTATGTTCCTAGAAGACCAACAAACAGGTACGGGTGGAGAAATTCAGCTAACGGATGCGATTCAGCGATTAAATGAAATTCAACGTGTATTTGCATATGACTTTGAAGGTAAGCGTTATGACGTTGGGGAGAAATTAGGTTTTATTCAGACAACGATTGAAATGATGCTTCAGCATGATGAATTAAAAGATGAACTTGTGAAGTATATGAATGAACTTGTACAGAAAGAACTTTTAAACGTATAGATTGTATATAACTGAAAAATAGGCTGTTTTTAAATATAGGGCATGGTTTATAAAATGTTAGGTGTGGGAAGGACTCTTATTTTAAAGTTATATAAAAGAAAGGAACGTGTGTCTTGAGTTATCAAAATAGGCTCTCATTATTAGTATTATTAGATTCATTCATTGTTTTAACATCGGTATACTTGAGTTACTGGTTTATTCATCCTAATGCATTAGACAATATTCCAACTACACTTATTATTAGTTCAATTACGTTACTTTGTAGTCATCATGTGTTTGCTGCAATTTACAAGTTGTACAAAAAAGCTTGGGAGTATGCAAGTATAGGAGAGTTAGAAAATATTTTCAAAGCCATTACATTCTCTATTATCGTGACTGCAATCGTTCAGCAAGTTATTAATCACGATATTTATTTCCGCATCTTAGCAATCGCATGGATGTTCCATATGCTACTTATTGGTGGTTCACGATTTATATGGCGTATTTTCCGTGATACATACATTTCAAAGAAAACAGATAAAGCTCGTACATTAATTGTAGGAGCGGGTTCAGCAGGAGCGATGATTGTACGTCAGCTTCAAAAAAGTTATGAGGCACATTTAGAAACGGTAGCATTTGTTGATGATGATCTAAGGAAACAAAGGTTAGAAATATACAATATCCCTGTTGTAGGAACAAGAGAAGACATTCAACGGGTCGTTGATCGTTATCAAATTGAACATATTATTATTGCTATTCCTTCCCTTAGTCGTAAAGAAGTGAATGGAATTTTTGAAGCATGTACAAAAACGAAGGCAAAAACACAAATTGTGCCAATGCTAGAAGATATTCTGGATGGGAAAGTTTCTGTTAATGAGTTTCGTGATGTACAAGTAGAAGATTTATTAGGACGTGAGCCTGTGAAATTAGATGATGCAGGTATTGGCGAAAAGATTACAGGAAAAACAATCTTAGTAACTGGCGCTGGAGGATCAATTGGTTCCGAGCTGTGTCGCCAAGTCATGAAATTTAAACCAGGTAAAATTGTATTACTTGGTCACGGTGAGAACAGCATTTATACAATTGAAATGGAATTGCGTTCACTATATAAAGATTCCATCGAAATTACAACAGAAATTGCAGATGTGCAAGACCGTAATAAAATGTTTGAAGTGATGAAGAAGCATAACCCATACATTGTGTATCATGCAGCGGCACATAAACATGTTCCACTTATGGAAAGGAACCCAGAGGAAGCTGTAAAAAATAATATTATTGGTACGAAAAATATTGCGGAAGCATCGGCTACTTTTGGTATAAACACATTTGTTATGGTCTCTACAGATAAAGCTGTTAACCCAACAAGTGTAATGGGGGCAACGAAGCGTATTGCAGAAATGATTGTGCAACATATGGACACAGTCAGTAATACTCGTTTTGTAGCTGTTCGTTTTGGCAATGTACTGGGAAGTCGTGGTAGTGTTATTCCTTTATTTAAGAAACAAATTCAAAAGGGTGGACCGGTTACTGTTACACATCCTGATATGATTCGTTATTTTATGACAATTCCAGAGGCTTCACGTTTGGTTATTCAAGCTGGATCTTTAGCTAAAGGTGGGGAGATTTTCGTTCTTGATATGGGGGAACCTGTTAAAATTGTTGATTTAGCTAAAAATCTTATTAAACTATCTGGTTATCAGGTCGAGGATATTGGAATTAAGTTTTCTGGGATACGCCCTGGGGAAAAACTTTTTGAAGAATTATTAAAGGATGATGAAGTGCATAAAGAGCAAATTTATCCCAAGATATACATTGGTAAATCTAATCATGAATTAAGTGCCAAATTACCGTATTTAGTACAATATATTTCTAATTTAGAAGGTAATCATTTAAGAGATTTCTTATTAGATTTAACTAATAATCGTCAAAAAGTAATAGATAAAATGAATATTTAACAGCACTTGGTGGAAAAAAATATGATATTTATTAAAAAATTATTACCTTTGTGTTTAAGTTAGGTGAGAGGATACCTTGTATGATTACAAATTTAAAGCAAAAAGCATTTAGTGGAGCTAAATGGACTACAACATCAGCACTAATTGTTTCTAGTTTACAAATAATTCAATTGGTTATAGTATCTAGAATACTTCCGCCTGAATCATTAGGATTAATGACTACTATTATGGTAGTTGTAGGGTTTGCTCAATTATATTCGGATATGGGAATTACTAACGCTATAATTTATAAAGAGAATTTAACTAAAAAACAATTATCGAGTCTTTATTGGTTTAATATAATGTTAGGGTTATTATTAACTTTAGTTATTATTGGATTTACTCCAGTTATAGCATATTTTTATCATGAACCAAGATTAAGCATTTTATTATGCTTAATAGCAGTAATATTTTTGATTAATCCAATAGGCCAACAATCTATGGTTTTACATCAAAAAGAGCTTAAATTTGATATTCTAGCAAAGATAGAAATAATAGCGGCTATATCAGGTTTTTTATTAACCATAACTCTTGCTTATATAGGCTATGATGTCTACTCATTAGTTATTGGTCAAATATTTATTAACTTTATGAAAATGTGTGGATATGTTTTTATTAGTAAAAATGTATCGAAGCCTATGATGTACTTTAGATTTAGTGAAGTGAAATCTTTCGTAAGTTTTGGTTTATATCAATTAGGTGAAAGAACAATTCATTACATCAATTCTAATCTAGATTATATAATTATTGGAAGTCTACTTGGTTCAAAAGCTCTAGGTTATTATACTATTGCTTTCAATCTTATAATATTACCTATTTCAAAGATTAATCCCATAGTGACAAGAGTGGCATTTCCTATATTTTCTAAGATGCAAAATGATATATCTTTGCTAAAAAAATCATACTTTAAAATCATTCAGATTTTGAGTTGTATAAATTTCCCTTATTTTTTTGGTTTATTTATATCTGCTCCAATTTTAGTTCCTGTTATTTTTGGAGAGAAATGGATGCCTAGTGTATTACTTATTCAAATACTCTCTTTTGTTGGAATAACAAGAGCTATTGTCAATCCAATTGGGGCATTAGTAATGGCCAGGGGAAGAGTAGATTTAGGATTTAAGTGGCACTTTTTTATGCTGTTTTCTCAAGTGCCCTTAATTATCACCGGAGCATATTTTGGTGGAATAACGGGAGTAGCTATGGGATATTGTTGCCATCAAGTGGTATACATAATTACAAATTACACATTTGTGATTCGAACATTAGTGGGTTCTTGTTTGAAAGAGTTTTTAGAAAGTTTTATGAGTTCTATAAAAGCTTCATTAGTTATGATGGGAACTGTATTGGTGATACTGAATTTTATAAAGCAGTTAGATATGACAATTCAGCTAGTTTTAGTGGTTTCGTTGGGAGCCGTGTTTTACATAACGGCTTCTTTGGTATTTCAACGGCAACTAATTATAGAATTAAAAGAATTATTTTTAAGGAAACGGATAAAAAACGTTAGTTAAGAGGTAAATTATACATGCTTACAACATTAGTTTTTTTAGTATTTTTTTATCTTATAGGCACAATCTTAACCTTAAGATTAGGACGTAAAGAGGTTAAGTTATTTCATATTATCTTTATTTTTAATGTCTTAATAAGTATTTTAATGTACTACATATATATAGATAGATATGGAGTACCTTATTATATTGGTGGAAGTGATGATTTAGTTTACGAACAACAAGCAGCATATGCGTATGAAAGTTTAGGTATTTTTGATTATTCTAGTCTTAAAGAAATTTTTTGGATGTCTAACTCGTTAGGATACACATACTTGGTAAGTATATTCTTTCGAATTGCATCTTTTTTTGATGGATACCATACACTAGTTCCTCGTTTTTTTAATGGTTTATTGCTGGCTTTTATTTCTGTATTTGTATATAAAATAAGTATGAATTATATGGGGTTGAAACAAAGGTTTGCTTTTCTAGCAGCAGTAATAGTAGGGTGCTCACCCATAATGAGTTTTAATGCTGCGCATGTTTTTAGAGATATTGTAGTTACTTTCATAATGGTACTTGTAATATACCTTGCATTAGGTTTTTATAAATTTAATTTATGGGAAAAATCTATGGCTATTTGTGGAATGTTTATATTATTTGTAATACTTTATGAAATTCGTTATATGTCGGCTTACTTTTTAGTGATTCAGATAATATTTACAATGTGGGCAGCATACCGTAATTCGAAAAATAAACCATTAAAACTAAAAAATATAATGAGTATTTCTATAATTGTTTTGTTATTTATACTCATTTTTAATACTTCTTTAGTTAATACAATATTTAATTACTATGAAATTTATGCTGATTATAGAACGGAGAGAACTGATGGTTTAGCTCAATACGTTTTTAATGCCCCTTTATATGTGGGTTTTTTTCTAAGAGTTGTATATTTATCTATTACTCCTTTTCCTATTCTTTCATCTGAATTGGAGCGGGATTTTTTAAGTATAGGTACTATTGTGCAATTATTTTTGATGCCTTATGTATTAATTGGAATTAGGAAGTCTTTTTCAAATAGTAATGTAGCAACAATTATGTTTAGCTTTATTGTAGTTTATATTTCTGTAAGCATGTTATCTTTTACAATTAGACATATATGTTTATTCTATCCATTTATGATTTTGTTAGCTTTTTATGGGTATCAGAATGCAAATTTATATTTTAAACATAAGAAAATGCCATTGGTGATAGTTTATTTTATGATTTTAATTGGTATAACAATGTACAGTATTTTGAAATTTTATTGATATTTAAGGGGCTAAAGGGACATGAAGATTTTATTTATAGCAAATCACTTTCCGCCTATAAACAATTCTGCGAGTATTAGAATATTAAATTATGTTAATCATTTGCAGGTGATGGGGAATGAAGTGATGGTACTCACACCAGATTATCCTAAAGATTTTATAAATTATGATGAAGAGCTTTTATATAAAATAAATACAAACATTAAAGTAATTAGAGTAGATATGGGATCAATATATAAAAGAATTTATCCTAAGAAGAGTAGGCAGATTGGTAATGATTCTCCTGCGAAGGCTAGCAAAAAAAATATTTTAAAATCATCTATAAAAAGGAATTTAGCTATTCCAGATTCTTATATTGAATGGAAAAACAATGCCGCCAAGATAGGAGATAAACTAATAAAAAAAAATAAAGTAGATATCATTATTTCAACGCATGAAACCCCTTCTTGTCATTTAGCTGGCTTGAAATTAAAAAAAAATAACCCAGAGGTGAAATGGATAACATATTGGAGTGATCCTTGGACATTTGAATATTATAGATCCAGAGAAAGTTTATTAAAACGTAATGTTGAAAAGTGGTTGGAACGTAATGTTGTTAAAAAGAGTGATAAATTTCTATTTACTACTGAGGAAACAAGGGATTTATATATAAGTAGCTATAGTATACCTAAAAGTAGAACTGCCATTGTTTATAGGGGATTTGAAGAATATTCACGAGAAAACTCAAAGAAATTCATAGGTTTATTAAAAAAGGATAAAATTAATTTAGTGCATACTGGTGAAATATATACTGAGTTGAGAGATACTAGGCCTTTAATTGAAGCATTGAAAGCCTTAGAAGAGGAAGAGAAGGATATTTTTGATCAAATTAATATAGTTTTGGTAGGAGGAGTTGATAATTTAAAGATTAAAAAAGAATTAAAAGATATAAAATGTGTATCTCTTCTATCACGGGTTCCTTATGAAGAGGCGCAAGATTATATGCATAATAGTGATGGATTATTATTGTGGGGCAATAAATATGGTTGTCAGATCCCTGGAAAAGTCTACGAGTATTTCGGAGTTAAATCACCTATTTTAACCATATTGGCTAATAATCAAGATCCAGTTGGTAAATTAATGAAGGACGTCGATAAGGGACCCATTATTTATAATAATGCGCAAGAAATTAAAGAAATGATAAAAGAGTTCGTTAAAAATAAAGATAAAAAAGAATATTGGTATGAAATCATTCCTAAGTATAAGTGGGAAAATGTAGCTAAAGATTTGTTTTCTAAGATTTCAGATTAAATAATGGAGGAGAATGCATATGAATCAAGCTAAGAAGGTATGTATAGTTTCTCCTATACACGATTATAAGGATATAAGGGTATACCAAAAACAAGCAAAAACTATAGAAAATAGTGGTTATGAGGTTAGTTTGCTTGCTAGAAAAGATTATGATGAGAAAATAGGTAATATACAAATCTTCGCAATTCCAAAATCAAAAAACTTTTTAAGTAGAATTATCTTGCAACCTAAATTACTTTGTAAAATACTTAAGACAAGGTCTAAAATAGTTCATTTGCATAATCCTGACACGATATTATTAGGATTTTTGTTGAAAATGTTTAATAAAAAAGTTATTTATGATACTCACGAAGATTTTTCAAAAAGAATATTAATTCGGGAATGGATTCCCTATTCTTATAGGAAACTTATTGCTAAAGTAGTTACAAGTTTAGAGTTAATGGCATCAAGGTGTTTTGATGGATTTATTGTTACACAAGAAGGTTTACTTGCCAAATATAAAAATGCATTGTTAATTGAGAATGCGCCAATTCATCAGGGTGAACTAATAAAGAGGGCTTATGAATTAAGTAAGCTAATCTCAAAGAGTAGCTATATAAGGGTGGTTTACGTTGGTGGAATCAGTGAGCAACGGGGTTTGAGACAGATAGTACAAGCTTTAGAAGAAATAAATAAGACCTATAGTTGCAGATTATGGCTAATTGGTCCAGATTCAAAAGAAATAAATGAGCTTCAGAAATTGAATGGTTGGAAATATGTAGACTATTTAGGAAAGCTTCCTCAAGAGAAAGCTTTTTCATATGTAATAAAATCAGATATAGGTTTATGTACAATATTAGATGTTGTTGATCATGCTGAGACAAGCCCCAATAAGATTTTCGAGTATATGACTTTAGGTATCCCATTTATTGCAAGTGACTTCCCGAAATGGGAAAAGAAAATAGGGTGTAGTAATGCGGGATATTTTGTAGATCCACAAAATATAAACAAGATTGCAGATCTGATATTGAAGATTGGTTCGGATGAAAATTTGAAAAGTTATTTATCTAATAATGGAAAGAAATATATTTATGAAAAATTTAATTGGGAAAGAGAATCGGAAAAACTTATAGAGTATTATAAAAAAATAAATCAGTAGGAGCATAAAAATTATGAGGGTTTTATTACTTCATCAGTATTTTTTAGGAAAAGATGACCCAGGTGGTTCTAGATTTAATCAATTTGTTAAGTATTGGGAAGAGCAAGGACATGAGATTACAGTTGTGGCTGGGACTGTACATTACACTACGGGTAAAAAAGAAGAGAAGTATAAAGGAAAATGGATTGTAGCAGAGGAGTATTCCCCGAATGTAAAAGTACTAAGAACATATGTATCTGAAGCTTATAATAAGTCATTTTTTGGAAGGCTATGGGGGTACTTTTCGTTTACAGTTTCTTCATTAACAGCTATTCTTTTCAGGGTGAAAAGTCATGATATTGTAATTGTAACTTCTCCGCCGTTATTTGTTGGGGTTACTGGTATTTTTACAAAATGGTTTAAAAGAATACCGATGATATTTGAAGTTCGAGATTTATGGCCAGAATCGGCTATTGATACTGGGGTTTTAAAGAGTAAGCCATTAATACAAATGGCTTTTTTTGTTGAAAAAATGTCTTATAAGTTTGCGAATAAAATCAATGTTTTAACTCCTGCGTTTCGTAATGTATTAATTGAGAAGAAACATATTTCTCCAAATAAAATAACTTTTATCCCAAATGGGGCAGATTTAGATATTTTCGAACCAGGTGAAAAAGATAACTGGGTTCGTGAAAAATACAGTTTGCAAAATAAGTTTGTCGTTACTTATATGGGGGCACATGGGCTAGCGAATAATTTAGATAGTCTTTTAAATCTTGCGAAGGCATGCGAAGAATATGAAGATATAGCTTTTCTATTAGTTGGAGATGGGATGGAAAAAGCACGACTGAAAAAAAGAGTTAAGAGTGAAAGGCTACAAAATGTTATATTTATTGACTCGCAACCAAAGGCAGTTATTCCTGATTTTTGTAATGCTTCAGATATTTGTACTGCAGTTTTAAAAAAGGTAGATACATTTAAAACAGTATATCCTAATAAAGTGTTTGATTATATGTCATGTGCAAAACCGATTTTACTTGGAATTGATGGAGCTGCTAGAGAATTAGTAGAGGAAAGTGGATGTGGAGTTTATGTTGATCCTGAAGATATTATCCAGTTTAAAGAGAAAATATTAGAATTCTATCATAATCGAGAACGATTAGATGAAATGGGTCTTAAAGGTTATAAATACGTGCAAAGGAAATTTAGTCGAAAAGCTTTAGCACATAAATACATTCAAGAAATTGAAAGTATAATCAAATAGGAGGAAATAGCAATGAGTAAAAATTTATGCGTAGTAGGACTAGGCTATATTGGATTACCCACATCAGCAATGTTTGCAAAAGCTGGTTATACTGTAACAGGTGTAGATGTAAATCCAATTGCGATAGAAATGATTAATCAAGGGGAAATCCACATTGAGGAAGTTGGTTTGGGAGAATTAGTTAAAGAAATGGTTGGGAAGGGAAGATTAAAAGCTAGTCTTCAACCAACTCATGCAGATGCATATATCATTGCGGTACCAACACCGCATAATGCAGATCATACTGCAAACTTAGATTATGTAATTGGGGCGACAAAATCTATTGTACCCTTTGTAAAACCAGGAAATGTAGTTATTGTTGAATCTACAATTCCTCCGAGAACAATTGATGATGTAGTGGCGCCAATTTTCAAAGAACATGGATGGATTGTAGGAGAAGATATTTATCTAGCCCATTGTCCAGAACGAGTGTTACCAGGACGTATATTAATTGAGTTAGTTGAAAATACACGAATTGTTGGGGGAATCAATGATATTTCTACTAGCAAGGCTGCAGAGCTATATCGTGGCTTCGTTACAGGACAGATATTAGAGACTACTGCTGTTACAGCTGAAATGTCTAAGTTAATGGAGAATACGTATCGTGATGTTAATATTGCACTTGCAAATGAATTGGTCAAAATTTCTCAAGAGTTAAATGTTGATGCATTAGATGTAATTCGTTTAGCTAATCATCATCCGCGTGTGAATCTACACCTACCAGGACCAGGTGTTGGAGGCCATTGTTTAGCAGTCGATCCTTATTTCATCATCGAAAAGGCACCAGAACAATCCGTACTAATCTCAAATTCTAGAGAAATAAACAATTCTATGCCGATATTTATTACAGATCAAATAGAAAAAATAGTTCCAAGTAATGGGAAGGTTGCTGTTCTAGGCATTACTTATAAAGGAAATATTGATGATGTTCGAGAAAGTCCTGCGATGACAATTGTAGATTTATTAACAGCTAAAGGATATGAAGTAGCGGTACATGATCCACATGTCCATCAACAACAAGTAGTATTTAATCTATATGACTTTGAAGAAGCGATTATAGATGCAGATTGTGTACTTGTTTTAACAGATCATAATGAATTTAAGAATCTAAATGAGACCAGTATTTTAGAACATGCAAAAAAAACTGTTATCCTGGATACACGTAATTGTGTGAAATGTAAAAACCCAGAAATAATGTATATTAATTTTAATAATTTATATGAAATTAAAGGTTTAGAAAGTGTCAAGAAGCAATTAGTAAATAATTAAAGGCGTGTGATGGATATTATGAAAAGGGCTTTTGATGCTCTTACAGCAGTTTTAATTCTGATGTTGTTGTCTTTTATAATTTTAATTGTCGCTCTTCTTGTAAGGTTCAAACTAGGTAGTCCTATTATTTTCAAACAACAAAGTCCAGGCTTACATGGAAACCCCTTCTATGTATACAAGTTTCGTACAATGACAGATGCAAAAGATGAAGAGGGTAATTTCTTACCAGATAATGTTCGTTTAACATCATTTGGTAAATTACTTAGAAAGTTAAGTCTAGATGAATTACTAAAACTTATTAATGTAATAAAAGGATATATTAGTTTAGTAGGACCTCGTCCATTATTAATGGAATATCTCCCACTGTATACCTCCCAACAAGCTAGACGTCATGAAGTGCACCCTGGTATTACTGGATGGGCGCAAGTAAATGGACGAAATGCAATTTCTTGGGAAGATAAATTTAAATTAGATGTTTGGTATGTGGATAATCAGTCCCTTTGGTTAGATATAAAGATTTTATTTTTAACAGTTGCAAAGGTTTTTAAATCAGAAGGGATTGGTCAACAAGGTCATGTGACGATGCAGAAATTTACAGGATTAAACTCAAATAAAGAAGTGGTGAAATGAAAAAGATAGCTTTAATTGGTCAAGGTGGGTATGCGAAAGTTATTATAGATATGATTTATGCAAATACAGGTTATGAGATTGTTGCTATATTTGATGATAAATATGAATGTTTAAGTGAGGACCAGGGCATATGTTATGGACCAATCTCGTCTATTAAAGAAATAATAGAAGAGATTTGATTTAAAATTGTGCTTGCGATTGGACATAATGCTGTACGAAAAAAGATAGTTGAGCAGTTAGAATTGAAGGATGGAAGTTATGAGACAATTATTCATCCAACTGCTGTAGTGAGTGAGTCTGCTTCCATTGGATTTGGAACTGTTATTATGCCTAAAGCAGTTATTAATGCGGATACTATAATTGGAAGGCATGTTATTGTTAATACTGCAGCAGTGATAGAACATGATAATCAGATTGGTGATTTTGCACATATTTCTCCAAATGCGACGTTAACGGGAACAGTCTTTGTTAATGAAGGTACACAAATAGGTGCAGGGGCAATTGTTATCCCGAATCGAAAAATTGGCCAATGGAGTATAATTGGTGCAGGAGCAACAGTCATTCATGATATACCATCTTCTTGTACAGCAGTAGGTTCACCCGCAAGAGTTATAAAATAAGTTACGTTACCATAAGGAGTGTAATGGAAGCATGGAAAACAAAAGAATCTTTTTATCACCACCACACATGAGCGGAAATGAACAAAAATATGTAAATCAAGCATTCGAGCAAAACTGGATTGCGCCACTAGGACCTAACGTAGATGCATTTGAACATCAAATTGCAGAGTATATTGGAGTGAAAAGTGCCGCTGCTGTTAGCGCAGGTACTGCAGCAATCCATTTAGCACTTCAACTGTTAGGTGTTAATAGAGATGATACTGTATTTTGTTCTTCATTAACGTTTGCAGCAAGTGCAAATCCAATTGCGTATCAAGGGGCCGAACCAATTTTCATAGATTCAGAGCCTGATACATGGAACATGTCTCCAGTTGCACTTGAGAAAGCTTTTGAAGATGCAAAAGCTTCAGGAAAATTTCCGAAAGCAGTAATTGTTGTTCATTTATTTGGACAAAGTGCAAAGATGGATGAAATTATGGATGTTTGTGATAAGTATGGTGTACTAGTTGTGGAAGACTCTGCGGAATCACTTGGAACAACTTATAAAGGGAAGCAAACTGGTTCATTTGGTAAGTTTGGTATTTTCTCTTTCAATGGTAACAAGATTATCACGACTTCTGGTGGTGGCATGCTTGTTTCTAATGATGAAGTGGCGATTCAAAAAGCACGCTTCCTTTCGACACAAGCACGTGATCCAGCAGTTCATTATGAACATAGTCATATTGGTTATAATTATCGTATGAGTAATATTGTGGCTGGTGTAGGACGAGCGCAGTTGGAAGTATTAAATAATCGTGTGCAAGCACGTCGTGATATTTTTACTCGCTATAAAACAGCTTTAGGTGAATTACCTGGAATTACATTTATGCCAGAATTCGAAGATGCAGTTCCAAATCGTTGGTTATCTACATTATTAATTGATGAAAAGGTAACAGGTGTTACGTATTTAGATGTGATTGAAGCTTTAGCGGCACAAAATATTGAAGCGCGTCCAGTTTGGAAGCCGCTTCATAGACAGCCTGTCTTCGCAGGTTCTAAATATTATACTCATGGTGATACAGATAGTATTTCTGATAAGCTGTTTAGTCAAGGTTTATGTTTACCTTCTGGTTCAAGTATGACAGTGGAAGATCAAGAAAGAGTTATCGCTACTGTTAAAGAGGTATTAGCAAAGCAAGTTGTAACGAAATAAATTATAAAAAGTGCATTCTTTTTTTGAATGCACTTTTTTATTTTAAGTAGGTAAGTGATACTGGTAATCGGCGGTGCGAGTTATATCGGGAGTCATGTTGTGAAAGAACTGCTATCACAAAAACATCGAGTTGTTATAAGGGATTTTACCACCATTACTAACAATGATCACGTATCAAATTAAACATTTTGTTTTTTCATCATCTATATCAGAAAATGTTTAGTCTTTAGACCTTGTGTAAGAGGTTCATCTTGAGAAATTGTAATTAGGTTGTCCTACATAGGATTGCTTATGATATATTTAAATTAATAAATTGTTATAAAAAGGAGAAATAGCCATGAATTTCAAAGGTGTCATGAAAACAGGCTCATTAGTCGCTGCACTTGCTCTCGGTTGAACAGCATTCGCTACACCGGCTGCACATGCAGCAAGGGTTAATGAGCTTAAAAACTGAGCAAAAAGTAGAAATGCTTCGCTTATTCTTGGATAGTGCGAAACTTGCACATCTACAAGTAGCACTTGTAGATGAAAAAGGAAATTCGTTGGATCTTTTAAACTATACAATTAGTAAGGGTAATAACTTATTAATTCAATTAAAAGATTTAGATGGAAAGTTACTTGCGACAATTGACCCAACGAGAGGAATGGTACAAGCAGCTAACTTTAAAAGCTTGGTAAATTCATTGAAAGTTGCGATGGAAGCAAAGCGTGAGCTAAATGCAACTGGTCATTTTGTTCCAATGCCAAATACAGCATCTAATGAACAAACTTACATGCTAATGGGGGGATTAATTGTACTTCTAGGTGCAGCTGCATTAGTTCCAGCAGTACGATTAGCTCGTAAAGTAGAACAAGCGTAATACGCCCTATGGAAAAAAGAAAGAAAGTACATAAGCGTAAGTCAAAATGGAGATGGGTAATCATCGGGATTCCTGTTTCCGTTATTTTGTTAGGTCTTGGGATTATTGCTTTTTTCGGCTGGGAGCTTACAAAGCAAACAACATTGTTAGCTCATATAGTTGTTACACCGTATAAGCCTGCAGAGGCTGAAAAAGAGTTTAAACAAATTTGGTCTAAAATTCCTGATCCAGGAGAGAAGCTTGGTGAATTGAAGTTTCCTTCTCTTTCTTATGAGGTTCCTGTTGTAGAAGGGACGCACCCGAGAGAGCTGAAATCAGGAGTCGGACATTTTGCTGGGAGTACGTTGCCAGGACAAGGCGGGAATGTTGTGTTAAGCGGACACCGGAATACGAGTTTTCGTAAGCTGGAAGATGTGAAGAAAGGTGATCAAATCAAATTTGAAACGCCGTATGGTGAGTGTGTTTATGAAATAACAGATTTCAAAATTACGGGAGCGAATGATGAGACGATTATCGTTCCAACTGATTATGAGACATTAACGTTAACGACATGTTATCCGTTTGAGTATATTGGTGATGCTCCGGATCGCTTTATTGTGTATACGAAGCTTGTGTCTAAGCCGGATTTAGAGAAATAGTCATGCCCAATTCCCTTTTATGCAATTGGGCTTTCTTGATGCAAAATGAAAAATAGGAAGTACATAGATATAATGTGTTGGAACTCATTCTGTTTGGAATTCACAAAGAGAAGTAATGAAAAGCTAATAAATAAGAAATAAATAACCCTGGGAGGTCTTCATTATGGCGATACTTGTAACAGGTGGAGCAGGATATATCGGCAGTCATACATGCGTGGAATTATTAAATAATGGTTATGATATTATAGTAGTTGATAACCTTTCTAATAGCTCAGTAGAATCGTTGAATCGAGTGAAAGAAATAACAGGAAAACAGTTTAAATTTTATGAAGAAAATCTTCTAAATCGTGATGCAATCGATGTGATTTTTAAAGAAAATATAATTGAGGCAGTCATTCATTTTGCTGGCTTAAAAGCAGTTGGAGAATCAGTAGCAATTCCGCTTACTTATTATCATAACAATATTACAAGTACATTAATATTATGCGATGTTATGCAGAAGCATAATGTAAAGAAAATGATTTTTAGTTCATCAGCAACGGTATATGGTCTTCCTGAAACATCACCAATTACAGAAGAATTTCCTTTAAATGCAACAAACCCATACGGTCAAACAAAGTTGATGATTGAACAAATGATGCGTGATGTAGTTGTAGCTGATTCTGAGTGGAGTGTTGTATTACTTCGTTATTTCAATCCATTTGGTGCACATGAAAGTGGGCGTATGGGGGAAGATCCAAATGGAATTCCGAACAACTTAATGCCATATGTAACGCAAGTAGCAGTTGGTAAGTTAAAAGAACTAAGTGTATTTGGAAACGATTATCCGACAAAAGATGGTACAGGTGTCCGTGATTATATTCACGTTGTTGATCTTGCGAATGGACATGTGAAGGCTCTTGAAAAAGTATTACATACAACAGGTGTAGATACATATAACCTTGGTACAGGTACTGGATATAGCGTGCTAGAGATGGTACAAGCATTCGAGAAAGTTTCAGGAAAGTCCGTTCCATATAAAATTACAGAGCGTCGTCCTGGAGATGTTGCTGTATGTTTTGCAGATGCATCTAAAGCGAAACGTGAATTAGGATGGGAAGCAAAGCGCGGGCTTGAAGAAATGTGCGCGGACTCATGGAAATGGCAGTCGAATAATAAGGATGGCTACCAAGAAGCAGAATGTATGAAGTGAATAGGATCTTGTAAATGCTTTCTTTATGATTTGCTAGACATATCATCAATTTTTTTGAAGAAATAATGTAAACGTGAAAAGGCCTCGTCTTATCCTATGCTAGATAAGACGAGGCTTTTTGTGTATGGTAAGGTATCTAATGAGAAAACATATATGTATGAAATTATAGAATAATTTGGATATAGAAACTAATCCCATGTATAATGGGTGTGGTACTTTATTCCTTAAAAACCTATAAAGCTGATTCAAGAAAGAAGGTTATATAATGAAAAAAATTCTATTTTGGATACTGGGTATTATCGGCGTTCTTGTCATTGCAGGAGGCGGTTATGCGTATTATCTGTACTCATCCGTTTCGGGGACAATAGATAAAGTGTATACGCCGCTTGAACGAGATCATTCTGAGAAACGTTCTACTGATGTGAAGTTAGGAAATAAACAACCTGTTTCTATTTTATTAGTAGGTGCAGATGAGCGTGGGGCAGATAAAGGGCGTTCGGATTCGATTATGTTATTAACATTAAATCCGAAGCAAAGTTCGATGGAAATTGTAAGTATTCCTCGTGATACATATACGGAGATTGTTGGGAAAGGGAAGAAAGATAAAATCAACCATGCGTATGCATTTGGTGGAATTGATATGTCTGTGAAGACGGTTGAAAATTTTTTAGATATTCCAATTGATTATTATATTGAAGTAAATATGGAAGGTTTCCGTGATATTGTTGACGCTGTTGGCGGGATCGATGTGAATAATGACTTGGCATTTACGCTTGAAGGTATGTCATTTGAGAAAGGGAACATTCATCTAAATGGCGAGCAGGCACTGAAGTATACGCGTATGCGTAAGGAAGATCCACGCGGTGACTTTGGTCGTCAAATGCGTCAGCGTCAAGTGCTAGAAGCGGTTATTAGTAAAGGCGCGAACATATCATCTATTACAAAACTTGGCACGATGTTAGGTGCTGTTGAGAAAAACGTAAAAACAAATTTAAATCAAGATCAAATGTGGGATCTTCAAAGTAATTATAAAGCTGCGATGAATAAAAAAGAGGAAATTCAAATTCCTGGTGACGGTCATAAGCAGGATGGTGTTTGGTACTATTTCGTTCCTGATAAAGATCGTAAAGATTTGTCTAATAAATTAAAAGCTCATTTAGAGTTAACAAAATAGTAGTTGAGTATAAGGAATAAGCTTAATGATCCTGTAATGGGACATTAGACTTTTTTTGATGTCTCATATATAAGCTGCTAAGAACAGCAAAAGGTGACCTGCTATTTGTTTTCTCTCTCTGTTTTTCCTTGGCATGGGGCAGGAAAAGGGTCTGACGGCTTCTATACATGGCTGGATGCTCTCTCCCACCTGAAAAGAAGGATTTTATGTCGGTTTTTCAATTTGTATTTATATAGTAAATAATAGGCGCTACCTATCCTTTATGTATAAAGGATAGGTAGCGCCTTATTTTTGTCCAAATCTTATATGTGTAGCCTATCCAACTTTTAAATTTTGCATATGAGCTTTTTGTTTACTTTCTTCTGGTATTTGCATGTAGTCTCCATACATTCCTGATAAGTAGCGATCTGCATCATTTGGAACAGGGAACATGTGTCCATCGAAAATTCCTTCTTTTAACGGGAAGATTTCACTAAGCTCGAAGTTATGCCATCTGTAATAGCCGGTTTCCATTCCGTATGTTACAGTGTTTGTTTTTTTAAGGCCTTTTACATATAGTTTAAAGAATTTCGATTTGTTTAGAATTCTTCTTGCTACATCTGCAGGACCGTTTATTTTTGAAGGATAATTGATTGCGGCAAGTTTTTGGACAATTTTTTCTAACGGCGTTGCCGATTCTGAAACGTAGTCAAATGGGAAAATATCAATGGATATTCCTTTTCGGTGTGTACCATCGCTTTCTTGCCATTCAAAATCATCTAGATAGAGAATTTTCGTCCAGTTATGTTTGCCGTGTGTGTTTACTTTTTCTGTTTCTAGTTTATATGGCTCTGGTAAATGGTTTGGAATAATGCGCAAAAATTTATCGTAATCTTCTCTTAGCATAGCAAGATCTGCATCATCATCCCAAGGGATAAATCCTTTATGTCTAACAGACCCTAGTAAAGTACCGTCTGTGATCCAAAATTTAATATTATGTTCTTTACAGATTTTATGAACCGTTATGAGCATATCCAGCATCACTTTTTGAGCTTGCTCTAAAGGTGTTAACTGTGTTGAATCCAAAATAAATTCCTCCATTGTTCTAATCGATACGACAAATTTTTTATGGTTCAGATTGCATGGAAAGAGATTACAATCATAAGTTTAAGTATACATCAGTGATAAATTGACACGCAACTACAGTCTTTTTATATGTTGTTCCTTATACTTTTATTGATTATGTTTTTTCACTAATATTATTCATAAAGGATGTTCTTTACAAAGCATACATTAAATTTACAAAATATTTACGTTTATGTCCATAGATGATATGATAATGATATGTTCAAAAAATGAACGGATGAAATCGGGTGATGGAGGGGAGCTCTATGCAACAAGTATTAAATATATTAGAGGTTATCAATCAAAATCCACAGATGAACCAAAAAAAGATTGCAGAGCAGTGCAATATATCTGTTGGTAAAGTGAATTATATTATGAATGATTTAACGAAGAATCAATACATCTATAGCAAAAAGTCAGGGAAGTACATGAATTATTATTTGTACCAGAAAGGCTTTGAATACATGCGACAGGAGCTAGCGGCTTACCAAGGGAAGAAGCTTAGAGTCCATCGCAAAGAGGGCAAGAAGGTTACGCAAGCTGTTGTTCTTGCGGCTGGTAAGCGTCATGAGTTTGGAAAACCATCTGGTTTGTTAACGGTTGGGGAAAAGCTTTTGTTAGATCGCAGTTTAGAAATCCTTAAAAATAATGGCATTGAAAAAATTGTGGTGGTTGTTGGCTATAAGAAGGAGCAGTTTGAAGGTTGGACAGGTCGTCATAATGTGCACTTTGTGGAAAACCCGAAATATAAGTGGACAGGATCAATGGCATCGCTAGCAGAGGTTCAGGAACTGATTACAGATGATTTCTTATTAATTGAAGATGATATTTTAATCGAAGAGAAGGCACTTGTGCAAGTGTTACATCATCCAGAACCGGACTGTGTACTCATTACAAATGAGAGTGGATCTGGTGATGAAGCGTTTGTTGAGATTCAAGATGGCTATCTGTATAAAATTTCAAAGGACATTCATCAGTTAAATCGTATTGATGGTGAGATGGTTGGGATTTCTAAAATCTCGTATGAAGTGTTCATGAACATGTTAGCAACATTCCGTCATAATCAAAATCCATATGTGAACTATGAATATTTACTTCTTGATGCTGCAAGGTTGTACGATGTCGGCTATGCAAAGTTACCAGATGTTGTATGGGCAGAGATTGATACACCGAAGCAATATGAAGTTGTGAAAAATAAAATCTATCCTCGCTTAGTGAAAAAAGAAGCAGAGTTTAAAGAACGACAAATTAAAAAATATGTTTCGGAAGCACTTTCTATTTCAAAAGATGAAATTACAGATATTCAGCCATTTGGTGGTATGACGAATACGAATTTCAAAGTAAGTGTTGGAAAATCCGAATATGTGCTACGTATTCCAGGAAGCGGTACAGAAGATATGATTAGTCGCCGTGATGAAATGGTAACTTCTAATTTAGCGAGCCAATTAGGAATTGATGCAGAACTTCTATACTTTAATGAAGAAACTGGTGTGAAATTAGCAGAGTTAATTCCAAACGCAGAAACATTGAATCCGAAAACGGCAAAACGCAGTGATAATATGAAGTTAACGGCGAATATATTAAAACAATTACACAGTTCAAATGCCGAAATGAATAATACTTTCAATGTGTTTGAAAAAATAGAGCATTATGAAGGGCTTTTAAATAAAGTAAACGGCTCTAACTTTGATGATTATGCAGAAGTGAAGAACAAAGTAATGCGGTTAAAGGATATGTATGAGGCGATGGATGTTACGTTAACTGCTTGTCATAATGATACGGTTCCTGAAAACTTTGTTAAGAGTGGAGAAGACAAAATATACTTAATCGATTGGGAATATGGCGGTATGAACGATCCGATGTGGGATATTGCAGCACATAGTTTAGAGTGCGACTTTTCTTCAGAAGAGGAGGAGTTATTCTTATCCTACTATTTTAACGAGGAAGTAGAAGAGTCTTACCAGAGAAGAATATTGATGAATAAGATTTTCCAAGATTTCTTATGGAGTATTTGGACGAAGATTAAAGAAGCAACAGGCAGTGATTTTGGGACATATGGAATGGATCGCTATAATCGTGTGAAGAAAAACTTACAGCTCTTCTTAGAGTTGTAGTGGGGGATATAACGATGAGAAAAGTGCAAAGTAAAGGAATATTTTATGGAATATTTTCTGGTTTTGCTTGGGCTGTAGATACGGTATTGATTGGGATTATTTTATCTTCACAACTGATGTTAGCAACAGAACAAGTTGTGTTTCTTGCTCCTCTAGTTAGTACGTTTTTACACGACTTTATGTCCACATTATGGATGATGATCTATATGGCGATAAAGGGTCAACTCAAAACGGCCCTTTCTAAGCTGAAAACGAGAAGTGGACGGTTCGTTATGTTAGGAGCACTTATGGGCGGACCAATTGGGATGACGTTTTATGTATTAGCTGTAAAGTATATCGGGGCTTCTTATACAGCAGCGATTTCAGCTGTATATCCAGCAGTGGGTGCATTTTTTGCATTTGTGTTTTTGAAAGACCGTCTTCGTTCATGGAATTGGCTTGGACTTATCATTAGTATTGCATTTATTATCGTACTTGGATTTACAGGCGATGGATTTGCAACGGAAAACTATATGTTAGGATTTATTTTTGTCCTTATTTGTATCGTTGGCTGGGGCTTAGAATGTGTTATCTGTGCGTACGGTATGAAAGATGAAGAAGTATCTCCAGAAGAGGCACTTCAAATTCGTCAGCTTGTTTCAGCAGTCACATATGGACTTGTTATTTTACCTTCAGTTGGAGGGCATTTCTTAACAAAAGAAGTTGTGATGAGCAGCGAGTTTATTTTAATCATTGTGGTTGCATTAGTTGGAACAGCTTCCTATGTGTTTTACTATAAGGCAATTCATGAAATTGGACCGACAAAAGCGATGGCGCTTAACATTACGTATTCTGCATGGGCGGTTGTCATTTCTATGTTAGCATTAGGATCACCGTTTTCATGGAAGTTAATTATTTGTTGTATTGCGATCCTTGTAGGAGCTATATTAACAGTTGCAGATATAACTGAATTTACAAAAGCGAAAAAATATAGAGGTGAAGTAACATGAGAGCGATTTTATTAGCGGCGGGTATGGGAACTCGTTTACGTCCATTAACATTAACGACTCCAAAATCATTAGTAGAAGTAAATGGCAAGCCGATGCTAGAGCGTCAAATTGAATATTTACAGGAAATTGGTGTAGAAGAAATTATTGTCGTAACAGGCTATTTAGCAGAGAAATTTGATTATCTTGTTGAGAAGTATAATGTGAAGCTTGTGCACAATGACAAATATAATGTGTACAACAACATTTATACGATGTATTTAGTTCGTGAATATTTACAAGATGCATATGTAATGGATGCGGATGTTTATTTACACCGTAATATTTTTATAGAGAACCCAGAGTCATCCCTATACTTTAGTGCGAAGAAAGAAGATTTCCGTAATGAATGGATCATTAAGCATGACGAAAATCGTAAAGTATATGATATTGAAATTGGTGATGGTAACGATGACTACATCTTATGTGGTATTTCGTACTGGTCAAAAGAAGATGGCATCCATATTGTGAAGAAACTAGAAGAAGTAGTAAATCAGGAAGATTTCAGTGAACTGTACTGGGATAATATTGTAAAAGATAACATTCAAAATTTAAATGTTCATTTGTACAAAATTGGTAGCAATGATAGTTTTGAAATTGATTCTGCCCTGGACTTGAAGAAAGTAGAAGAAAAACTAGCTGTTTTAGCGAAATAATCATTGTTGATGGTTTTATGAAATAATTGGAATTTAACTTGCCCTATAAAATAAAAGAAGATAAGCTATATTTTATAGGTTAAAAAGTACTATAAAGTGAACCTTCCATCAGTGGGGCGCTTTATCCCCAAAATGATGGAAGGTTCTTATCGATCAGGCAGTGCTCCTCTACCTATCTTCTTTGATGTAGAGGTTTTTCTGTCCGCAGATAGCAGGGTAAAATAATTCATTAAAAGTTGGGTGTGGAGAACATGGGTTCTATTTTAGTGTGCGGCGGAGCTGGTTATATTGGCTCTCATGCTGTAAAAAAGTTAGTTGATGAAGGACAATCTGTAATTGTAGTTGATAATTTACAAACAGGTCATGAAGATGCTATTGCAGAAGGCGTGAAATTTTATAAAGGTGATCTTCGCGATAAAAGTTTCTTAAGAGACATTTTTAAGCAAGAAACAATTGACGCAGTCATGCATTTTGCAGCGGATTCTTTAGTTGGTGTAAGTATGGAAAAACCGCTTCAATACTATAATAACAACGTATACGGTGCGCTATGCTTACTAGAGGTGATGGATGAGTTTAAAATTGATAAATTTATCTTCTCATCAACCGCCGCAACATATGGAGATGTAGATGTTGAGTTAATTTCAGAAGAAACACCAACAAATCCTACGAACACATATGGAGAAACAAAATTAGCGATTGAAAAAATGTTGCATTGGTATAGCCAAGCTTCTAATTTAAAATATAAGATCTTCAGATACTTTAATGTAGCTGGTGCAACGCCAAGCGGTATTATTGGTGAAGATCATCGTCCCGAGACGCATTTAATTCCCCTTGTACTGCAAGTGGCTTTAGGACAACGTGAGAAAATCATGATGTTTGGTGATGATTACAATACACCAGACGGTACATGTATTCGTGACTATATCCATGTTGATGATTTAGTAGCGGCTCATTTCCTTGGACTGAAAGATTTACAAAATGGCGGAGACAGTGACTTTTATAACTTAGGAAACGGTAACGGATTTAGTGTAAAAGAAATTGTTGAAGCAGTTCGCGAAGTAACAAATCATGAAATCCCAGCAGAAGTTGCGCCAAGAAGAGCTGGAGACCCAGCGCGCCTTGTTGCATCGTCTCAAAAAGCAAAAGAAAAATTAGGCTGGAGCCCGCAATATACAGATGTGAAAACAATCATTGAACATGCGTGGGATTGGCATCAAAGTAAGCCACATGGATATACGAAGTAAGAGTGATTTATAAAAGAGAGTGTATTGTCGTTCAACATATGTTCGATAGTGCACTCTTTTTTTGTATGGGATATTTGCTATACTAAAATGTACTGCGAAAGGAGGGGAACCATGAAAATACTTGTAGTCGATGATGAGTCGAGCATTCGGAATTTAATTCGGATGCAGCTAGAGATGGAAGGATATGAAGTGCTTACGGCCGCTGATGGAAAAGAGGCGCTGCAAAGGTGGGATGAAGAGCCGAATGTATTGATTTTGGATGTGATGCTTCCGGATACGGATGGTTATGAGCTGCTTCGGTTGTTCAGGGAGAAGGACCGAGATATTCCAGTACTCATGTTAACAGCGAAGAGTCAGATGAATGATAAGTTGCTTGGTCTTCAGCTTGGGGCTGATGATTATGTGACGAAGCCATTCAATTATGCAGAGTTGATTCTTCGGGTGAAGAATATGGCACGGCGTGTAATGAAGCACGGGGTACCTAAGGGTGATAAGGTCATTCGGGCCGGTGAGTTAGTCATTTATCCGAAGGAACGAAAAGTGCATGTGAATGGAGAAGAAATTGATTTAACGTACCGTGAGTTTAATTTATGCCAGTTGTTTGCTTCTAATAAGCAGCGTGTGTTTATGCGCGATGAGCTATTAGAGAAAGTATGGGGCTTTGAGTATAGCGGAAATACGAGAGCAGTTGATATTATGGTGCAGCGCCTTCGGAAGAAGCTTGGAGCAAGCGGAGAACATATTAAGACGATTTATGGCGTTGGTTATAAGTTGGATTGTTAAAAGGTGATAAGATGTCGTTAAAAAGAAATATGGTACTTGGTATAGTAGGATTATTGATTCCGATTTTGTTTCTTCTTTATACGGTGATTTACATTGCACTGGAAAAGAATATGTATCATAATGCAGCAGGTTCTTTAGAGAAGTTAAGTGTAGAAGCACAAATTTACACGATGAATTATTTAGAGAAGGAAGCAGAAGTGGAGACACTAGGGCCGAATTCACTCTTGATTGCTTCTTATTTAGCGAAGCGGATGGATATTCGTGTGCAGATGATTGGAAAGAATGGAGAGGTCGTTGCCGATACAGAGAAAGGGGCCTTGCTTCATAAGAATATAGATATTGATCAGTCCTTACGAGGAAAGAAGGCATATGTGTTTGAAAATGATGATCCAGCACCACTTCTTTTATTTTCGAGTCCGGTTTATCATGGAAGCGATGTCATAGGGGCAATTCGCTTTATTAATGAATTACAAGATGAGAAAGAAGTTTTAACGAATGTGAGCTGGACATTTCTCGTTACATCGATTTGTTTAGTAGCAGGCGGCATTTTCTTTGCGATTCGTTTAGCGAAGTCTCTTCATAAGCCAATTGATCAGTTAAGACAAATGGCAAAGCGGCTCGCAAATGGGGATTATAAAAGTAAGATTGAGCTAAATGAGTATGTGGAAATTGCCCAGTTATCAGCATCTTTCAATGCGATGGCTGATGCGATTGAGCTGCATATGAGGCAGTTAAAGGAAGAGAAAGAGAAGCAAAAGGATTTCTTGGACCGAATTACACATGAACTAAAAACGCCGCTCACTGCAATTATTGGATATGTAGATTTAATTCCGAAACTGCAATCTGCGCGAGATGTAGAGGAAAGTCTTCATTATGTTTCGATTGAAAGTCAGCGTCTATTATCACTCGTTGAGGAGTTATTACAATCTTCGAAGTATGGAACGAGTACGTTTGAAGTTTCTCCGACGATTGTGGATATAAAGCAAATTGTAGAAGAGGCAATTTCGATCGTGAAGCCTCGTCTTCAGCAATACGAGATAGAAGTTATAAATGAATTAACGGAGGCACATGTTGTTGCGGACTTTGATAAGACGAAGCAGATTTTCTTGAATGTGTTTGATAATGCGATTAAATATAGTGATGCCACGCAATTGAGGATGAATGTCGCTAAAAATGAAGAGGAAGCGAAAGTCTTCATTCATGATGATGGGATTGGTATGGATGAAGCGATACTTGCAGAGTGGAATCGTTCTCGGGAAGGAAAAGTACTCTCTTCTAGTTATGGAAATGGATACGGTTTGTTCATTTGTCAGGAGATTATGACGAAGCAAGGCGGAAGCATGCGAATTGAAAGTAGTGAGGAAATGGGAACGCTGGTAGTCATCACATTTCTATTACCAAGGTACATGGAAGATATAAAAAACTTGAAAGCGGTTAAATGATACATTTATGAAACAATTATGCGGTATTTTCGAAACAACGTTTTTTTATTGTGGAGGTAGGCAGAAATGAAAAGGCTATCATTTCAAATTCTCTTGTTTGTCTTTTGTACGATTGCTGCTTTTGTATTTTTTTTTGCCATAGAAAAGCAATTGTATAACCGCGTTACAACCTTAGATGACAAGCAGGCCGTTTTAGAAAGAGCAAGTGAATCTCTTCCTACTGAAGTGAAAGTAAGACATGAGAAGTGGGGAGAAGTAGTTGTAACAGATGAAGTTCGTCTACATGCGATTGTTTCATTCTTTGACCGAATTCGAATGAAGCAAACAGAAGCGAAGATCCACGAACAAGTATTTACTGGAGAAGTAACGTACTTGAATGGACATAGGCGTACTTTTGCAGTAGGTGACTTGTTCCAGTACGAGGCAAATGTATATGGGAAGAATGGTACAGATCCGATGATTTCCGCATTTCAAACATATTTGCTGGGCCTATATTATACGCCAGAGCGTATTAGCGATTTCTTTGCATCAGCAAAGGAAGTTGTTTTGCGAGAAGGTGATGTAGTGCGTACTACGAATCTTACGCCAATACTTGATTCGATTCGGCAAGCAAAGCAAATTACGGACTATGGAGAAATACAGAAATTGCTGCAATCGCAGAAGGATCCAATCGCTTATATTACTGCTTATCAAAATGGTAAACATGTAAAGAATGAACGTGAGGATATTTTGACGATTTCTGTATATCCTTCTTACTTTGTCGTGCAATATCTTGGCGATAATAATGGGAATGTGATGTATATGAAAGGCTCCCTAGCAAATCTATTTGTAAAGGAGAATGTTTCATGAGAAAGATAGCCTTTTTCTTCTTTTTGCTAGTAATTGGAGGAGCGATGTCTAGTTGCTCTCAAGATACTACCTCTATCAAATATAGTAAAAATGGTCTTCCAATTTTGAAAGATCGTCATCTTGTCGCGTATGTCGCGGCCCGTGAAGAAGTTGGTGAAGCGCTTTTATCATCGTTTTGTAAACCGCGTGGATGTACGTATGAGTTTATTCGTCTTTCTACAGAAGAGCTGCTTAGAAGAGTGGAAGAAGAGGCGGGAAATCCAAAAGCCGATATCATCATTGGAGGTACATTGGATGCGCATCAAATGATGAAGCAAAAAAATCTATCTATTCCTGTTACAAGCCAGCATGCAAGTAGCATTTCAAAAGCCGTTAAAGATAAGGATGGCTTTTGGTATGGTTATGAAGTAGAGAAGCTTGCCATCGCGATTAATAAAGAGCGGTGGAATAAGGAAATAGCACCGCTAGGACTTTCATATCCAACGGAGTGGAAAGACTTATTACATCCAGCGTATGCTGGAAAGATTGTCATGCCTGATCCGAATGTTTCAGGAACAGCTTATACGTTGTTCCAATCACTTATTGATACATTTGGTGAAGAAGAAACGAAGGGGTATGTAAGGAGCCTTGCCAAGCAAGTTGCAGAGGTAACGGTGAATGGTTATATGCCTGTTGAGTATGTGGCAAGCGGTGAATATATGATTGGTATTAACTTCATGGGAGATCAACGGATGCTTCAAAAACAAGGCTTTCCGATTTTGAGTAAAGTGCCTGAGCAAACGGGGTTATCTGTCAATGCAATTTCGAAACTGAAACATGCACCGAGTGGTATTATAGCGGATTTATTTATTGATTATTGTTTATCAGAAGAAGCAGGGCATATTTTAGAAAAAGTTTCGTTTGGCGTACCAACAATGCTTGCGAAGAATCAGAAAGAAATAGAAGGTCAGCCTGTTAGAAGAACGAGCAAAAATGTATCAGATAGTGGAGTAATCGAGATATGGAATAGACAACGTCTCTCTCAAAAGTGAAAAAAGGAGAAGAGATAATATGTTTAATTGGCTTAAGCCTGCACCAGTAATTGAGCGTTTGCCAGCGAATATGATTGACAAAGTATACAGACTACTACGTCTTCGTGTGCTGCTCGGAATTTCAGTTGGATATGCAGCGTATTATTTAGTTCGTAGTAACTTTACGTTATCTAGTACGTATTTAATAAAAGAATATGGTTTTAGTACAACGGAATATGGTTTATTAGGTTCCGTTACGGCGATTGTGTATGGACTAAGTAAGTTCTTTATGGGAAATTTATCAGATAAAGCGTATGCGCAGCGTTTTATTGCGGTTGGTTTATTCTTATCAGCAATTATAAATATTTGTTTTGGTTTTGCATCTTCATTTGGCATGATTTTAACGTTATTAGTTTTCAATAATATTTTCCAAGGAATGGGAGCGCCTCCTTGTAGTACCGTAATGACGAAGTGGTTCTCGAAGAAAGAGCGCGGTACAAAAACAGGACTTTGGAATATTTCACATAATATTGGTGCGATGCTTGTACCACCGCTTGTTGGAATTGGTGTTGGTATTTTCGGTGAAAGTCATTGGCAAGCCGGCGTGTTTATCTTCCCAGCGATAATTGCAATGGTCATTTCAGTTCTTATGTGGGTGAATGCGAAGGATACACCAGAATCTGCAGGTCTTCCACCAATTGATGAATATCGCAATGATTATGAAGATCTTGAGAAGGCAGATAATGCCAACAAAATGTCACCAAAAGAAATTTTGATGAAATATGTAGTGAAAAACAAATTTATTTGGTATTTATGTATTGCGAATGCATTTGTATATTTAATTCGTTTCGGTGTTATTAACTGGGTACCGATTTATTTAACAACGGTTAAAGGATTTACAAAAACAGAAGCGCATGCAGCATATTCAATTTTTGAAGCAATGGCAATTCCAAGTTCATTAATCGTAGGTTTGTTAAGTGATAAGTTATTCAAAGGGAAACGTATGCCACTATGTGTGTTTAGCATGGTTGGTGTTGTTATTGGAACGGTAGTATACTGGCAAGCATCGAATATACTTGTTGTGAGTGCTGCAGTTTCGATTATTGGTTGCTTAATTTATGTACCACAATTTTTAATTGGTTTAAGTGCAATGGAATTAGTACCAAAATTTGCAGTAGGTACAACAGTTGGTATGTGCGGCCTGTTCGGTTATTTAGGAGGAAGCTTAGTTGCAAACGCAGCGATTGGTGTTATCGTTGATCGCTCTGGGTGGGACGGCTGTTTCATTCTATTATTAGCAGGCGGTATTTTATCTACGGTATTCTTATTTATCGTTCAATTTGGTCATGAGAGAAAAGGTCCTAAGAGCAAAATAGCATAATCGTTTATTTAAGGGAGCTGTCCAAAAGTACTACTTTTGGGCAGCTCCTTTTATGTACATCTTATCAGTATAGATTTATATAAAATGAAAGAGATAAGGTGTAGTTTTTGAAACTTAGTAACAGTTTATCAAAAAGGCACTCGTTTTCGGATGCACTTTTTATTTGTGAGCAGTAAGACCTTTACCTTAAGATTTAGAGAAAAGCAAGGAGGATAGGTAGAGGCTTTCCATCATTGAGGGATGAAGAAAACCCTCAATGATGGAAGTTTCGTTTTATTTTCCCCATCTTGGTGAGGGGATTTTTCGATGACAAAAGAGGGGGATAGTTAGCTAAAATAAGAAAGATTTTAAACTATTCTCTGAAGGTTCCCTGCAAAATATAAATTAAGAATTTCACAACTCCATGCTGAATCTGAAACGCCTAGCGTTGGGGACTGGAAGTTAGTAATAATAACGCAATGCTTGTTATCGAACCAATCTATGCTATCTACAAAATATGTTAAAGGTGCTGCTCCTGAAAAAGGTATGATAACATCAAAACTTATCTGCTGAAACCCTGCTGCTGCTGCTTGCACATAGAATGCACGTATTTGATTATATGCAGGGCAACAAGTACGTGGTTTTGGTGGCATATTCTATCACCTCACTTTTAAATAGATTTAATATATTAGTATTCAGACAAGCGTGAATTAGCTTGGGCGAATGTATGAATATTTGATTGCAATGAAAAATATAATATATCTTTCTTTACAGCCTTGGTTTATCCCACATTAACGGGTAGTAAGTAATACTCCTACCTCAAAATTTGGTGAGAGAAAAGAAGTTAGGTGGGAGATAAACTGCCCGTAAAAGCCCGATTGGTCGGGCTAATAATCAGTGGGGGATGAAGAAAACCCCCACTGATTAAAGTTTCACTTTATCAAACTGTTATATATTTCAATGTATACTTATAATTGATTTCATGAATGTTTTATGTGAATGTGACTACTGGAATAGTAATAGTATCAAAATTTTTTTCTTGTAATCTTTTTTGATGCACTTATTACATAATGTTATTTCTAGTACATACAGTATTATGGTTATAAATTAATAGATTATATGTGATATCTATTAAGAATGAGTGAACGGGTAGAGTGAAAGTACATTATATATAGAAAATTAACATTCATTTTACAATATCTTCAAAAACAAATGTTAAAATTCAGTAGGAGTTAGCAAGACAAATTATATGTATGAAGGAGATGCTGGAAAGTGGGAATTTTTGTATCAGAAGTAGAAACGTTTTTGTTCTGTTCCGCAACAGTCACACAGCGAGATTGTACATTTGATTTTGTCGTTCGTAGTACGCCGATAGGGATTGCAATTTGTTTAGTAGAGGATTATGAAGTAGAGTGGCTTCCGATGAGAATTGAAACCTATTTGAAAGTAAATGGAAGCATGTTTCCAGATGAAGATGCAAAAGAGGAATTTCGTAAACAGTTAAATAGTGAAAATGGCTGGATGTTAGACAAGCAAGGTGATAACCTAGAAGGCATTGCTCAAAGAGCAATGCGAGCTGATGAATGTGAAGCGTTTCAAACGATAGAAAAGAATATTCCGCGCGAGATGAGAAAAGACGTGACAACTCTTCCATTTGAGCATGATTTGGATCAAGCGAAATGGAGTACTTGGAGGAAACGTCCAAACCGCCTTATGTAAGGTGGTTTTTTTTTTAGTCTTTTCATGTGGCTTTTAAGTTTCTTAAAACTTGCTTAAAAGATAAAGTGTCATATTTCTAAACATTGGTATTTTTGTTACAATATAAGTGATAGTGTAAAACTTTGTAAAGGAAGCGTAATAATTTAAGAGATGCGGGTATCGTTTTCTGAAAGTCTTACATAATTAAAGAACCACTATATAAAGATATAAAAGGAGCGAGAATATGTTACCAAATACGGTTCGTACTCCAAACAAAAAGAAGAAATGGATTATCATTGGGGTTATTGCATTAATTGTCGTCGTTGCAGCCGTCAATATTTTTATCATGCAAGGAAAGAAAAAAGGCGCGGCACAGGGAGACGCTGTTAGCTTTGAGAAAGTAACAGAACGTACATTGAATAATACGAAATTGATTTCCGGACAAGTAAAGCCTGGAAATATTGAGAGCTTCTACGCAGATCCGACAAAAGGAAAAGTGAAGGACATTGCGGTGAAAGAAGGACAGGAAGTAGAAAAGGGCGCGAAATTATTCTCTTATGATAATGAAGAAATCAATTTACAAATGAAACAAGCTGAGCTTGATCAAAAAATGGCAAGTATGCGCTATGATCAAGGGAAAAAGAAAATAGATTCAGTAAAGAACCAGATTAAGAAAGCGAAAGATAGCGGTGCTGGAAAAGAGGTAACAGATCCGTTAGAAGAGCAAGTAAGCGAATTAGAAATAGGGCAAAAAACAATTGACCTTGAGAAAGAAAAAGGTCAATTACAATCACAACAATTAAAGAAAAAACAAGATGAACTCACAATTTATAGTAATTTCGCTGGTGTTGTGCAAAAGTTAGATAAAGATGCAGCACAAAGTTCAGCGCAAGCAATGGGTGGACAAGGAAAATCATTTTTACAAATCGCTTCTAAAGATTCATTCCAAATTCAAGGGACATTAACAGAACTTCAAAAATCACAAATTCAAAAGGATCAACCATTTACTGCAACTGCAAAAGCAAATAGTAAGAAGAAATGGACAGGTAAAATTACAGAGGTAAGTGAGTTCCCGACAAGTGCAGAAATGGCGCAAGCAGCCGGTGCTGGTGAGGGGGCACAAAACATGTCTCAGTATACATATAAAGCTAGTTTAGATGGACAAGAAGGTTTATCCCCGGGCTATCATGTATCTCTACAAGTAAACCTAGAAAACAAGAAAATGATTGCTGTTCCTAGTAAGAGCATTGTAGAAAAAGATGGTGAACCATTTGTTTATGTAGAAGAAAAAGGAAAACTTCGTAAACAAAATGTGAAAAAAGGTTCTACTGATGGAGACTGGACAGAAGTTCTTGAAGGCGTAACAGTGGGGCAAAAGGTGGTTAAAAATCCTTCCGACAATGTATATGACGGAATGGAAGTGAAAGAAAAATGATTACGTTAAACAATATTCATAAAACATATTATCAAGGAAAACTGGCGGTACCGATTTTACACGGTATTAGTTTAACGATTCAAAGTGGTGAGTTTGTTTCCATTATGGGACCGTCTGGTTCAGGGAAATCGACGCTCATGAATATTATCGGTTGTTTAGATCGTCCAACAGAAGGCGAATATATGTTGAACGATGTGAATATCTTAACAGCAGACGAGTCAAAGCTTGCTCTCATTCGCAATGAATATATAGGCTTTGTATTCCAGCATTTTAACTTATTACCACGTCTTTCAGCGGTAGAAAATGTAGAACTTCCGCTTATATATGGCGGCGTGAAGAAAGCGGAGCGCCGTCAGAGAGCTCTTGAAGCACTTGGGAAAGTCGGATTGTCTGACCGCGTGCATCACTTGCCAAGCGAACTTTCAGGTGGGCAAAAGCAGCGTGTAGCCATCGCACGTTCCATTGCAAATGACCCAACGTTCATTATGGCCGATGAACCAACAGGTGCTCTTGATACGAAATCTGGAGAGCAGGTTATGGATATTTTCACAAAGTTAAACGCAGAAGGTACAACGATTGTTATGGTTACCCATGAAGAAGAAGTTGCGGCATATTCTTCGCGCCGAATTGTGTTAAGAGACGGAAAAATTACAGAAGATAGAAGGTGTGCGGTATGAGTTTACTAGATAGTATAAAAATTGCCCTATCTTCTATTCTAGCTCATAAACTGCGCTCAGCGCTTACGATGCTTGGGATTATTATAGGCGTTGGCTCCATCATTACTGTTGTTGCGATTGGGCAGGGCGGAGAAGCAGCGTTAAAGTCGCAATTCGTTGGAGCTGGTAATAACGTAATCCCAATTCACTATAGTGCGGATATAAATGATCCGTATGGTATGGAAATGATGGAACAACCAAAGTTAACTGAGGAAGATATTTTTGAAATAAAAAAACTTCCAGAGATTGCGCATGTTCTTACAACCAATTCAAGTATGGAGCCACTCGATATTGAAGATAAAAAAGAGATGGTGAGTATTACAGGATTAGATAGTGAGTACTTCTCAGTAAATAAAGTGAAAGTGTTAAAAGGCCGATCCTTACAAGAATCGGATATTGCGCAAGGTAATAACGTCGTGATGATCAGTAAGAGTATGGAAGAAAAGGTCTTCAAAAAGGAAAGTCCAGTCGGAAAAATTATTGAGATGAAAGGACAACCGATGCAAATTATCGGTGTCTATAAATCAAATAATGAGTTTATGGGAATGGGGCCATCGGAAGCTTTAATTCCAATTACATTGTGGCCAACAATATATGGAAAAGATGAGATTCAAAGTATTTCTGTTCAAGCGAAAAATGTGGATGATTTAGAAAAAGCGGGTAAAAAAGCTGCTGATGTATTAAATAGTCGTAAGCCAAGTGATGCATCTGGTAAATACGAAGTGATGAATTTAAAAGAAATTCAAGAAGGTATTTCAAAAATGACGGGCATTATGACAATGATTATTGGTGGTATTGCTGGTATTTCATTAGTCGTTGGTGGTATTGGTGTTATGAACATTATGCTCGTATCCGTAACAGAACGTACACGTGAAATTGGGGTACGTAAAGCACTTGGAGCAACGCGCAGTAAAATCTTGCTACAATTCTTAATTGAAGCCGTTATGTTAACGCTTCTTGGTGGATTGATCGGAATCGGTCTTGGTTATGGTGGTGCATATATTGTTTCTACATTTGCGAAATGGCCACCGCTCGTTTCATGGGAAGTTGTCGTTGGCGGCGTGTTATTCTCGATGACGCTCGGTATTATTTTCGGATTAATTCCAGCGAATAAAGCAGCGAAACTAGATCCTATTGAAGCACTTCGTTATGAATAGATTGGTAGTGTAGTAGAGGGGCGTTCCTCTACTACACATACAAATAGAAAAAAGATATAAAACCATTTCTTTTAGGTGGGAGAGGGAATCCGCTCGAGGATAGAAGCGGTCAGAGCCTTTTTGGCCCCATGCTAAGTGAAACCAAAGAGAGAACAAGAGTGCAAGTCGATATTCTAGTGGGCGGTTCACAGTCTCTGGAGAAGAGGAAGTGAACCGCCCGTTAGAACGGGTGAGAAAAATACAAGGAGGTTTTTTAGAATGGAACCGAATGTTAATTCGCAAAAGGTTAGTGGAGAAAAGCCATCTTTACTAGGAATGATCACATCTCCTGGCTTACAGTTTGAGAGAATGAAAGCGACTGATAAGGTTTGGGGTATGTTCTTTTTGGTTGCGTTGTTACAAGCACTTGTAAATGGATTATCTACATATGTGGCGCATTCATCGCCTGAGATGATGGAAATTCAGAAGAAATTTGGCACAGGCGAAGAAGAATCTATCGGATATTTAGTTGGTAAGTCAATCGGTTCAGGTTTTATTGGGATAATAATTGGAACTCTTATTGTAGCAGCTGTCTATAAAATCTTTATGATGTTTTTTGGAAATGATACTCCTTACAAAAAATTGCTAGCTATTATTGTATATTCAAGCATTGTTGTTGTTATTGGTGGACTTATTAATTCTCTTTTAGGTTTAATTTTTGGAAGTGGTGCAACTGGGTATACAAGCTTAGCACCATTATTTGAACAAGGTACTACAGGGTATGCAATTGGTAGTGTAGTTGAGATATTTTATTTATGGAATATCGTATTAATTTGGATTGGATTACAAATTACAGCTGGGTTAGGAAAAGTAAAAGCTGCGGTTCCAATTGTTGTTCTCTTCATTATTAAAGTAGCGTTCTTAAGTTTAATTGTTATCGTATTAGCAAAGTTTATGCAAAGTTTCAATGGATAAGGATATGTGCAGAAAACGGCTCGAGAAGGAGCCGTTTTTTATTTTTGTATGTATTTGAAATACTAGGCCTCGTATTTGAAATTTCCTCTACAGATATTTGAAATTTCCCTATGCAGAATTTCAAATAACTCACCATGAAATCCTCTTTATCTTCTTATATTGTAAAGGTACCGCGGAATAACAAAGAGGTATACCTTTTAGAAATAGGTATAATATGAAACCGGCTACTTTTACAGAAACAGTTACGTTGTATGAAAAAATGATTAAAAATCAAATGAAAAAACTTTATCTGTACCGGGATTATGAAGAGTACTATCAATGCGGTTTAATTGGACTTTGGATGGCATATGAAAAGTATGAGGAGGAGAAAGGAACTTTTTCAGCTTATGCACTTGTAACAGTACGTGGATATTTGCTAGAGAAATTAAAGAAAGAAAATCGATTTCAAAAGCGGCATACATTCGCCGGACAGGAAATGTTACAAAATGTATGCGGAGCAGAAGTGTCGTCAGAAACTCAGGATTATATGAGTTTGTTAGATGAGAAAGAGAAACATATTATTTACGAACGTTTTTATGCAGGAAAGAAGATACATGAAATTGCGGAAGAGATGGAGATGACATATCATCAAGTGAGATGGGTATATCGGCAGGCGCTGGGGAAAATGTGCAGCAGTATAAGAGAGTGAAAAAAAGAAAAATGGAAGGCAGGAATATTCTGTGTCTTCCATTTTTTTATAACAAATTTGTACTAGCAAGGAAGTAATGGTTTGTCTAGGAGGCGCATGACTTTATAAATATCTCGAAATTGTTGTGAATCTTGCATATTCATGCGGCACAAGAGAAATCCAGCTTTCAAAAATTGTTGTTGCATTTGATAAAAACTAGTAGCAACAATTATGGTTGTACCATTATAAAAATGAAGTTTGGATTGCTTGCGATTATTATAAATTTCTATTTTGTTTATATGACTATAGAAAACCCAAATACAGTCTGGAGATGCAGGAGATTTCGTTGGAATGGCGCAAATATAATGACGATGATCAATTGGGATTGGGATATTTTGTTTAAAGTAATAATTTTCTTGAATCGCATCTCGCCTTCCTTTATAGGTAGAATGGTTATGTAATAGGCAAGATAGCTGTACCAATTGTAATGATGTTTTAGATGAAAACTTAATATTTCCGTCATTTTCTGTTATTTTAGTACGGTGAAAAGGATGGGCGTAAGGCTCAAGTATCATTGTAGAACTAGAGATAGTATCATGACTAACTAGGTCGTCCAAAGGAAAAGCCTCCTTAAAAGTATTTGTTTACATATTTTAGTATATAGATGGAATATAAAAATAATTTTAAATATTTGTAAATGTTTGTAAAGTTTACTTTATTTTGTAAATAGTAAGCTTTCTATATAAATTCATTTTAATTTTTCGACATATAAGCTGTTTTCCATACAAAAATGAATCTACACTCTTTTCCTCCTTAAGAAGAAAGAGTTTCTATCGCTTTTTCAATTTAGGTTTATATAATTTGCATCGCTTGTACATATATATGAAAATAGAAACAGTTAGGCGGTGATAGAATATGAAACGGAAGTATATAATTATGGTACTTGTTGTCCTTCTTTTCGTATATTTAGCAAATAGCAACCCGAGTAAAGGGGAGTATACAGAATGGGCAGCAAAGCAATTTATGAATCGCAATGATATTAGTAAGAAGTTAACAGAGGTTGAAAAAGAAGATCCAGATGGGCTTGTTGGTGAACTTGCGACAATTGGTAAGAAGTTAGCAAAGAAATATGTAGAGCCACAAGTTGACGTGTTGATTAACCATTATACAAAGCGAAGCGATTATATTTTCTTCTCGACGTATAAGACGGAATTTACAATTGGGAAAGAAAATTATAAATATGTTTCAATCGGATTCTCTCATATTTTTATTCCGATTGAGATGCCGAAGAAAAAAGACGAAGCTGCAAATTGATGTAGCTTCGTCTTTTGCGTTTAAGGAGCAACTGTTACTTCTGATACTGTCTTTTCAACAAGGCGTGCCCCTTTTTTACGAGTGTTCCCACTAAGTGATAAGAAAATTGCAGAGGAGAGAATTGTGTCCATCACTTGGCTTATGGTTTGTTCATTCACAGGTGTAATAGGATTGTCGATAGAGAAGACGACTGTTTTTCCATCCTCTTTTAAGAAAATCAGTTCGAGTACTGTCATTGTCATTTACCTCCTTGTCACTAAATTTTTACGGATTTGAGATGTCAGATGTACTTAAAAGTTGAACTGCATGAAGCTTTAATCCTTGTAATGAAGCAAGGGCACGTCCCACTTCATGGACCTGTGCTACATCAGCATTTGGCTTTACTCGTTTAAATTGTTTGTTTTTCAAAATAGTTTTCCCATTTTTGTCTGTGCCACCGTTTAGGACAAGGCGCAAGCTTAAGTCAGTTACAATCGTTTCAATCGCCATTTTTTCACCCCCTTTTCGTCATATATATAGGAGGCAACGGTCATATTTTGGCGTGAAATTTTTTATTTTTTTTGGTACGCTTAGAAGAATAAGAGAGGAGTTTCAAAAGATGAATCGTAAATGGTTAGTTTGGATTCCCGTTTTACTATGGATGGGGATTATTTTTTATTCTTCAGCACAGCCGTATAAGAAGCAGGATATGCGTTCAGATATTGAGAAGTATATTCCGTCTCAATTTGTAGAAGAAAAATTCTCCGGTGTATCGATTGACTATGGCGGGGGAACACCGGTTAGCATTGAAAATAAAGGCGTTGGTGGTTTTGTTGAGTTTTTCCTTCGTAAAGGAGCTCATTTCACAGTATTCTTGATTCTTGGTGCGCTTTCGTATTATGCATTGCACCGTTCTGGTTGTTCAAGAATGCGTTCCTTCATATTCGCACTTCTGATTGTCGCTGGATATGCAACATTCGATGAAATTCATCAATCGTTTACAGGTGACCGTACACCGATGTGGCAAGATTCAGTTTTAGATACGTCGGGCGGACTGACAGGAATTATAATAAGCAATTGGTTTTGGCATAGAAAAAGGAGCTAACCCTTCGGGATAGCTCCTTTTTTGTGAATATATCGACGCCTCGATAATATGCGACACAGCATCTCATTATTAAAATGGATTTTATACACCGAGTAATTCCTTCAACTCGTCTGTTGAGAGTTCTGTCATCCAGCTATCACTTGTGATAATAGTGCTACTCAGCGATTGTTTACGTTCTAGCATTTCATCAATTTTTTCTTCAAGTGTACCTGTTGTAATGAGTTTATGGACGTGTACAAATCGCTTTTGACCGATGCGATAGGCTCGGTCTGTCGCTTGATTTTCTACAGCTGGATTCCACCAGCGATCATAGTGAATGACGTGGTTTGCGGCAGTTAAATTCAGACCTGTGCCGCCAGCCTTTAATGAGAGGATGAAGATGTCATATGTTCCATTTTGGAACTGTTCGATCATCTTATCACGTTCTATTTTCGGTACACTACCGTTTAGGAAGAGAACACGCTGACCGAATTTCTCTTCTAATATTTTTTGTAACATATTCCCCATTCCAATATATTGCGTGAAAATTAAGCAGCTTTCATTTTGATCTTTTATATTTTCAATAAGATCCATTAATGTTTGCGTCTTCATGGAGCGCTGCACAATATCTTTCGGCGCTTCTTCTTTTAAGTAAAGAGCGGGATGATTACAAATTTGCTTTAGCTTACTAAGCATCATTAAAATAAAACCGCGTCTTTCAATGCCTGTTAAGTCTTCAATGTTTTGTAGTGTATCTTGTACGAGTTGTTCATATAGTGATGCCTGCTCACCTGTTAGCGGACAGTATTCTTTTTGTTCTTGTTTGTCAGGTAAGTTTAATGCGACTGTTTGATCTTGTTTTGTCCGGCGCAGTAAGAACGGTGAGATGAATCTTTGTATTTGCTGAATTTTCGCTTCATCACGATCTTTCTCAATGGGTGTTACGAAGCGGCGCTGAAATTGTCCTAGGCTACCAAGATATCCGTGGTTCAAGAAGTCGAAAATAGACCATAGCTCTGCTAACCGGTTTTCCATCGGCGTACCTGTTAAAGCAATTTTGTGATTTGCTTGCAAATTACGAACCGCTTTCGATTGTTTCGTTTGCGGGTTCTTAATATTTTGCGCCTCATCCAGGATGATCGCATCCCAGCACTGCGCGTTTAACTCTTCTTCATCAAGTTGTGCTAATGCATAAGAAGTTAATACGACATCCGTACTCTGAAGAAAGTCCTTAAATGAATCGCCTTTCGAACGGTTGCTTCCATAATGTAATTGAACCTGTAAATGCGGCGTGAAGCGTTCAAATTCCTTCTGCCAATTTCCAAGAACAGACGTCGGTGCTATGATTAGTGCCGGACCTGTTTGGAGGCTTTTTTCTTTCACATATAATAAGTAAGTAATGGTTTGGATACTTTTTCCAAGACCCATATCATCCGCTAACAACGCTCCAAATCCGAGCTCTCGTAAATATAAGAGCCACTCTACACCGTGTTCTTGGTATGGACGAAGTGTGGCTTGCAAGGAAGATGGTATTGGAACTTTTGGAATGTCTCCGATATGCAATAATTTTTGGAAGAGCTCTTCGTAATAGCCATCTAGCTCAATTTCAATGTCTGTAAATGGATTATCTTCTTCTACAATTTCTGCTTCGGCAGAGTTTGATAAGTGCTGCTGCAAAACATCCTTCATTTCAAGGCCATATTTATCTGCACGTTTCATTAGTTTTTTCACTTCTTCAATAAAGGCAGGGTCGAGTCTCATCCATTGTCCATTTAAATTGAAGAGTCGTTTGTTTTGTTCGACAAGATCGAAAAACTCACTCTCCGATAGGTCGATGCCATCTGTGGAAACGCGCCAGTCGAAATCGACGAGAGTGTTCATGCCGAAGAAGGATTGTGTTTGATTCGTACTTTGCTTCAATTGGACGCGTAACTTTGGTTTCGTTGCTTTTAAGTTTTGCCACCAAGACGGTAGTAAAATATCAACGCCGGCTGCTAATAATTCGTTACTCGCCTCTGTTAAGAAGTTCCATGCTTCTGTTTCATAGAGCTCAGTTCGAAAGTGATCATCTTCCTTAAGCCATGGAACTAGCTTACCGAACCCTTCCTGCGTTTCTTGAATACGCTCTTCGTAGTCATGCCATCTTTTTGGTAGTGAATCGATGTCATTATAGACGTATATCCGGTGTGCTCCGCGTTTTGTGGTGATAATCGTTTCAAGTTTCCACAGTTCAAAATCATTGTGTGGTTCTTGGAGACGAAGTCCAATTGTGAAGGGAAGATCATCCTCGATGTAGCCAATTTTCCGGAGCCAATCTTCTTCATGCATTGCTGTTACAAGCTGTCTTTTCGTAAAATCATAGTGCTCATATAGTCGCTTCGCATCTTCCCAGCCATCATTAGAGCGAGCATCTTGAAGAATACTCTCATTAACTGCCTGAGAGAAAAGTGATGCTAGCGTATCATCTTGAGTTGAAACATTGCTAACTTTCCATGACGGATAATCGGACCAGCGCTTCATATCAGGTATAAAGCTTCCAGTTACAAAGGCATCCCATAGTTCTTTTGCATTTGGCGTAAGTGCGGTAATGGGATCATTCATTTGCAGCCTGGCAAATGAATTCATTGGTTTATTGGCGATATATTCAAATGCTTGAACGCTCGTTAGCATAATCCCGCTTCGTCCTTCGTATGTAGCTTCTTTCAAAAAGGTGCCATAGAAGGAAGTTGAATGCCATGTGAAGGCATGTTGTTTCCAATCTCTTGCAGGTAAGAGATTGCCGGTTTCATCTTCTCCCCAAAGGAACCAACCTTGACTTACGTGCTGGAGCCGAATTGTTACTTCAGTTTGTATGATCATCGATTAACTTTCCTTTCCGCAGTTCTTCCTGTAGTGCTCTTAGACGTGAATATAAGTTAGCGATTTGGACAATGAAAATGTGCCATTCATCTGTTCGTTTGAGCCGTTTATAGAGCATACGCAATTTCTTTAAGTAACGGACTGCACGGCGGTATGACTTGCGATTCCGTTCCTCAATTGCTTGCATCGTTGCAAGATGATAGAGCGGAAGAGCTGCTTCTGGTGCTTCTTTTTCAATTTCTTTCAGTGGTTCTTTTAGCAATTCAATTGCTTCAAATCCATACAAGAGATGAAGTTCTGTCCATGCATGATATTGTTTTTTTGCTAGTACATATTGCTCGTAGTTTGTGAAGCTGTATGGCAATAGTTCTTGCAAAATCATTTCAAGACCTGCTTGTTCATTTGTGTGTGTTGCATATGTTTCATACATCATGACAAACAAACGAACGATATCTTTTATAAAAAGGGGATCGGCCTGATCATTCATTGTCTTTTTCACTTGTTTATATGTGAAAGACAGCCAATTTTTGGCGCGCTCCCATTGCATTGTACTCAGTAAATCTTCGAGCCAGTCGAAATAAAGACCGACAACTTGAGCCGGTTGTGTTTCGAGTAAGACCATAGCTAAATGATCCTCTTCTTTTAAAAAGAAGAGGTGAGAAGAGGCGAGTGCTTTCGAAAGTGGATTCATCTTCGCATCAATTCGTTTTTCTTCTTCTTGTATCCAAGATTTTTCTGCTAGCAACTCTCCCCATATATGCCGGTAAATAAAGAACCTCTCCTGTGTATAGGAATCGGTAGAGAAGAAAATATCATGCACTTGGCGAGCTGTTTCTTGCAAAATTGGTTCACATTCAGCAGGAATCGATTCTGATTTCAAGTCACGTACAAGTGATTCAACTTTATCAACAAATAGCCGGACAACGTTAATAGGTTGGTGATAGGAATACGTTTTGTTTGTCTCAAAGTCAAGGATTTCTTCTAATAGCTTTTGAAAGCAAAAAAGTACGCCATGTAATTTGAACAATTCATGTATAGCAACGACACGCGGCGCTTTTCGTTCTAATTTCATGTAAAAGTCTGTAAAGATGCTCATAAGAAAATACATTTGTCTATACGAGAGTCGTGTTTGTTCTTTTTTAAATGCGTCATATTCAGATTCAAAATATGCGTGCCAACTTGTAAAGTCCGTTTCTTCAAATGCAGACGATTGTAATACTTGTCGTGCTGTTCGAATCGGAGGGAGTGATGGTTTCGTTTTATTTTTAAATAATGTTAATACTTCTCCGACTTGTCCGAAGCTAGAAGCAGCAGACAGTAGAACAGCAAGCATGTGCTCGCACTGCGTCGGCGCGAAGCAATCACAATAGCTTTCCGCGATATTACGAATCGGAATATGGACGCTATACACATTTCCTTCAGCATCTACGGTACCTGATAACGTATAGCCATCAAAATCAACGTTGTAGACAAGACCGCTGCGATATAAATGACGAGCAGTGGCAACATGCTCTTGATCGGCTACTTGCTGCGGATCGAGTCCTTGAACAAATTCATTCGCGATCATCATAATTTCATCTTTCGTAATTGAATGTTGCAGCATAGTTTTCCTCCGTACAAAAGATTTATTTCCTCTACCATTATAAACAAAAAGAGGCAAAAACAGAAAAAATGAATTTGCTTGTATTCAATCTAGAAAAATATGGTAATATATATAGTTAAATACGTGACTTTTTTGTTTAGAAGGGGATTTGATTTGTCAGATTTGCAGACGAAATTAGGAAGCGGTATGAATAAGCTACAAGAAGGAATTGAACAGGGAAAGATAAAGTTGCAAGTGGCACAAGAGATTGCGCAATTAAAAAAGGAAATACAAGTGCAGCTTCATAAGAAGACAGAAGTTTTATTAGAGCTTGGCCAACAGGTATATGTTCAGATTCGAGATACTGGGGTCAAGGAAGAGGTATTAAAGCAATTAGTTGCTCCGATTCAAGAATTTGACGTTTTAATTTATCAAGCACGAAAACGAATTGTTGAACTGCAAAAACAACAAGGAGAGAAAGTAACGTGTGAGTGTGGAGGCTCTTTATCAATTGGTGATAAGTTTTGTGGGACATGCGGAAAACCAAATCCAATGCTATTTGTAGAGAGCAACGTAGAAAAGGTTACGTGTGTATCATGTAATGAGCACATTGCAAAAGGCTCCATTTTTTGTCCAGTTTGTGGAATTAAGCAAGGTGGGGAGTGAACGAAATGTACTGTCGCATGTGTGGGAATCAACATGGAGAAGAAGTGAACTACTGTCCAAATGAAGGAAGTATGACAATGGTGTCTGGAGACAGTGTCGTTCTTGAGCAAGACAACTCTAAATATTGCCGTGATTGTGGGAATGAAAATGCAGAGCAGAACCTGTATTGCCAAAAGTGCGGACATTCTTTATTTACAGTGAAGAAAAAAGAACATATCGTAAAGTTACCTAGTATGGAAAAAGGTCATAAAGTTGAATTAGGCTTACATAAAGGTGGTCTGAAGACAGGGATAATTGGCGGAGCAATTGCAAGCGTTCTTATGTTACTTGCGGGATGGCTTGGAAGTTTAGCGGTTTCAGAGATGATGAAAAAGATATTCCATGAATTTGCTAGGGAATTAACAATGTTACCTGATTTTTATGCGAGTACAACCTCCACACTATTAAGCTATCATTTACTTGGTTTTTCAGCAGGAGATGAAGGCGGAATTGTTATGTCGTTATCTTGGCATACTCCATTCTTTTTACTATTAATTATTCCATTTGTTATTTTATGTGGAGTAGGGATTTGGATAGGGAAACAACGTGTTGCAAAGACGATTGGAGAACAAATCGTACTAGCGGCAACAGTCGGTATTATTTATGGATTATTCTTATTTGTAATCAGTTTTATTGCCTCACAATCAGTTACATTCCCAGAAGTAGGAACGATAACAGTTGGATACTCTTCGTTGAAAAGTTTAGTAAGTGGTTTTATCTACGGAACTTTCTTTAGTTTATTTGGATTGATTGCGCATACAAGCCGAAACAATATAGCAGATGCATTTCAGGAGCTACTTCCATACGGGGCATCGCTATATCATGGAATGGCAGCGATGGTGAAAGGTCTTTTACTGACAGCTGCTATTTTTTGTGTGACGACATTCATTGCACTATCCGGTAGTAATGCAAAGCCTTTCGAAGATGTAGCACCGACAATTTCAGCGCGTGCAATGATGGCATTGCAACTCACACCAAATGTATGGAGTATGACTCATTTTGCACCAGTAGAAATAAAGGTTCCAGCGTTACAAAAGGAAATGTCTAAAGTAATGACAACAGGTGACAAAAGTATGATAGAACTTTCATTCATATCAGGTGTATCTGCTGGTGGCGTTAAAATAAAAGATATTTTAATTGCTGAAGGTGCTCCGCTATCAGCAATGGAAAGTTTTGATGAGATAAATGGTAAATTCCACCTGGGTTTGTTGTTCCTTATGATCCCAGTATTCTTTATGTTTAGAGCGGGACAAAAATTAGCGAGGGTGCCATTCTCTAATATGTATGTAACGTTAGCTGTATGTAGCGGTGCTTATACAATTATGATGATTGTAATGAATCTTCTTTCTAAAATTGAAATTAATATTGCAGGAAAGCTAACAAAGGAATTTGGAGTAGGTGGACCAGTATTTTCTATGCAGGGCGGCTGGATCTATTTAATACTCGGTAGTTTTATTCTGACATATGCAGCTGCCTTCGCTGGAATGAAATTGGCAAGGAAGTAGGGGGGAAGTATAGTGAAGTTTTGTGGAACATGTAAAAAACAAGTCGCAGATTACTTGAATTTTTGTTCTGAATGCGGAAGTAAAGTAGAAGTGATTGAAGAAAATGTAGCGGCTTCGAGAGCAGATGTACAGAGGGAAATGCAACCAAAGAAGAGCAAGAAAAATATTGTACTCCTCATTGTATTCGTCGTACTCGCTGCTTTACTATTTGGAGCATATAAATTCGGGGCATATAAATTCTCGAAAGAAAAGCAAATCAATGCATTAATTGATGCTTTCAATAAAAAAGATATAAATACAATTGATTCTCTTATAAAATCGGATGACCCAGGTTTGAAAATTAAAACAGAAGATATTAAATCTTATTTACGTTATTTAAAGGATAGTCCTTCGTACAATAAAGAATTGTTATCTTACTTACAAAAGCAAACGGTAGATACAAAGCTCGTTAACAAAGAAAGCTTTGTGGACGGACAAATTGTAGAGGATGGAAAAGAGTGGTTCTTATATCCAAAATATAAGTTCAGCATTAAGTCGTATTTTATGACGGTCAGCACAACTGCAAAAAATGCAGAAGTATATGTAAATGATAAAAAAACGGCTGATATTTCTAGCGAAAAATCTTCTAAAGAAATCGGACCTTATTTCCCTGGGACGTATGTTGTAAAAGCAAAGGCGAAGGCAGAGCTTACTGAACTAGAAACGGAAAAGGAAGTTGAGTTAGCTGGAGAAAAAGAAGGGAAAGTGGATGTGAAATTACCACTTGAAGGAAAATATGTTACAATCTCTTCTGACGAAAATAGCGCTAATGTCTTTGTAAATGGTAAAAAACGTGGGAAACTAGAGTATGGAAGCTATAAGCTCGGACCAGTACCAACAGATGGGACGGTCGAAGTTCATTTAGAGAAACAAACTGATTTTGGTGTTGTGAAAACCGAAAGCGTAAAAATTGGTGATGAGGAGAGCTCCTATTATTTAAAATTCCCAAAACAAACATCGGATACGGCAGTTGGTGACTTTGTTCGCACTCATATTTATAACAACGTGCGCGCTATTTCTTTAAATGACTTTAGTCTAATTGAAAATGACTATGATAAGAGCGGGAAATCATATAAAGAAGACCGTGATTATCTGCAATATTTAAAGAAAAAAGGAATTACTGAGGATGTATTAAAATTTGAAGTCCGTAATGTTGAACGTCAAAGTTCTACGAAATATAAAGTAACGACATATGAAGAATACAATATTCGCTATGGTGATGGATCTGTAAAGTTTAAGAGCTTTAGCAATGAACATATCGTTACAGTAAATGCGGATGGGAAACTAATGTATCATTCAATCAGTGCGAATAATACATTGAAAACAGAAGACGTATCTGGCCCAACGCATTAAAATGTGAAAAGACTATCTCTTTACAAAGAGGTAGTCTTTTTTTGATATATCGACTTCTCTACAAAATACGACAAGCTTGTACATATGGATCTTGTAGAATTCTTTCTACTAACGGAAGCATTTCTTCTTGAAAGGGTATATCAATTGGAAATGTTTTTTGTGATCCCGGTTTTGTGCCGTATTGCACAAATTTATATTGAACGGATTGATCGTGCTTGAGCACAATCAGCTTATAGCGATTGTCATCATGTTCAAGTGAAAAATCAATTGTAGCCCCGTCGTATGTTACATCATCTTTGTAGATGTATGGCTTCGGTGTGCCGATCCAGTCTATTTTTGCATGTGGGTTCATGGTATAGCCTCCTTATCGTCATTATATATATATCCATTTTGATTTTCCAACATATAAGTCGCTGCTAGGAGACTTGCGCCCGTTTTTAATTTGCATGGGATTAAAAAAGGCCCTGACCGCTTCTTTCCATGGCCGGCAGCTCTCTCCCACCTAAAAAGGATGTTTTTTCATTTGTGTTTATATAAAAAAGTAAAAGCCAGCTCTCAATATATGAGAACTGGCTGAATTTTTAGCAGTCATTGGTTATTTTAAAATTTTCACTTTAACGGATTTACGTCCCCATTTGTTAGCAGCTGAATCAGAGCCAACTAGAACGTCGATACGGTTACCTTTAATTGCGCCGCCAGTGTCACCAGCGATTGCTTCTCCGTAACCTTCTACCCATACTTTTGATCCAAGTGGAATCACTTTCGGGTCAACAGCAATCATTTTCATGTTTGGATTCGCTGTTAGGTCATGACCCATTGCAGTTAATACACGACCACCATATGTGCCGCCATTTTCACTCGGATGAGCTGTATATGCTGTAGCTTCAACTGTTAGTTCACGACCACCAGAAGGAGTGTTTGTTTTTGCTGCTTTGACAGCAGGTTTAGCAGCTGGTTTTTCTTGTGCTGCTGGTGCTTTTGCCTCTGCTTTAGCAGGTGCTGCAGCTTGAGCAGGAGCAGGCGTTTCTTGTTTTTCAATAACAGGTGCTGTACCTGTTAAGAAAGGAACATGAACGTAAGCCGTTTTCCCATTATATTCGAATTGTAACCACTCATTTTGTACTTGGTTCGTTGTTTCGATCATATCGTCTTTCTTAAGCGTACCAAGAACTTCTGAGTTTGTGTTTGCTTCAGCACGTACGTTTAATACGTTTGCTGTTACGTAATAGATGCTTTTTGTAAATTCTGCGTTTACGAATGCGTCTTTACCATCTAATTTGATTTTTGACCATCCGTTTTCTGTATTTGTAACATCTAATTTATGACCATTTAATAATTTGCCTACAACTTGTGATTCAGTAGTTGGGTTCTCGCGTACATTTAATACGTCTGTTGTTACAACAGTTTCTGCTTTTGCAGAAGTAGTGAAAATCCCAAGACCAAAAACCGCTGCCGTTGCTATACCAATTAATTTTTTCATGATAGCCTCCATTGCGTTTGTTTTCGTGTCCTCATTATAGCAACAGTTTTTTTCGGAATTTGGGAAATCACACAATTACAAACCATTCGTAACAAATCATTAATACTCTGTAATATAGAAAGAAATAATAGAAAGCAGTTTTCATTCCGTGTTTTTAGGAGGTTTGATAGATATCTCTATTACTTATAGCATAGAGGATATTTTTCAACTGAGATAATAATGTTACGCAGTTATTACGATAGGGTTACTAAATGGTTACAATCCTTGAGTAATTCGTCGATTTGTGACTAAAATAGTTATATAAACATAAATAATTTGTTTGTGTATTCACAAAGAAGTGCTATATCCTTACAAAAACAACCGCATAATTGTTACAAAAAGAAAGAGCTGCTATCCGTAAATTTGGCTTTTTTCCAACTGTAACACACCTTTTTTGGGAAACACACTCCCATCCGCATCTATCTCGCACGATTTGGCGGTAGCATCTCCATTTTATAATCCGAACGGTTATATGGAGGCTCAACTGTCCATAAGAATTCTAATTGGTGAAGGCTGATTTTAGAGAGCTGAAAGAAAATCACCGCAAGAAATATTTCACTTTATCCGATTTAACATATCGGAATTAGAGTCATTTTACGAAAAAAAGAAACCTACAAAAGGGGGATTTTATGAGGAAACTGACAAAAACATTTATTGTCTCATTAACATTATGTATTGCATTTACAATTTGGGGGATTATTCCCGAATCTATAATCGGAAAAGGTAATTTAGGAAATGTGACTACTGCAATTCAAACTGCATTAGTTAGTAAATTTGGTTGGTTCTATATCATTTCTGTTTCTGTTTTCTTAGGTTTAGCTATCTTTTTAATCTTTTCAAAATATGGTTCGATCCGTTTAGGGAAAGATGATGATAAGCCTGATTATAGTTATATGACCTGGTTCGCTATGCTCTTTAGTGCCGGCATGGGAATCGGTTTGATTTTCTGGGGAGTTGCGGAACCATTAAATCATTTATACACACCGCCATTTGGAGAGAGTGCAACAGAAGAGAGTGCACGTCTTGCACTTCGTTTTTCATTCTTCCATTGGGGATTACATCCATGGGGTCTGTATGCACTTGTAGCACTTTGTATTGCTTATTTTACGTTCCGAAAAGGGAAACCAAGTACAATTAGTGCAACAGTTGGTTCTTTATTTAAGAGTGGTGAGCACGGACGGATCGCACATACGTTTGACGTATTAGCTGTATTTGCGACAGTATTCGGTGTTGCAACTTCATTAGGACTTGGAGCAAAACAAATTGCAGGTGGCGTTAGTTACTTAACATCTATTCCAAACTCATTAACAACGCAGTTAGTTATTATTGGGGTAGTAACGGTCCTATATATGTTATCTGCACAAACAGGATTAGATAAAGGGATTAAATATTTAAGTAATATAAATATTATTTTAGCCTTTGCACTTATGGCAATCTTATTATTTGCAGGTCCAACGAACTTTATTATGAATTACTTTACTTCTACAATCGGTTCGTACATTCAAGAGTTGCCAAGTATGAGCTTCCGTTTAAGCCCATTAAATGAGGGTGGTAACCAATGGATTCAATCATGGACGATATTTTACTGGGCATGGTGGATTGCATGGTCCCCATTCGTTGGTACATTCATTGCCCGTATTTCACGTGGACGTACGATTCGTGAGTTTGTTATTGGTGTGTTGCTCGTTCCAACAATTATTGGTGCGCTTTGGTTCTCTGTATTTGGAGGAACAGGTATTCACATGGAGATGTTTGATGGAGCAAATATTTATGGACAAATTAAAGAGATGGGCACAGAAATTGGATTATTCGCTATGTTAGATCATATGGGCAGCATAGGACCAGTTTTATCTGTTCTTGCGATTTTACTGATTTCAACATTCTTTATTACTTCAGCAGACTCTGCGACATTTGTTCTTGGTATGTTAACGACAAATGGTAGTTTAAATCCACCAAATCGTATTAAACTGGTTTGGGGTCTTGTTCAAGCAGCATTGGCAGCGATTTTATTATATGTAGGTGGATTAGAGGCATTGCAAACTGCTTCGATTATCGCAGCATTCCCGTTTGTATTTGTTATCTTCTTTATGGCTGCTTCCCTATTTAAAGAATTACAGAAGGAAGTTCGTCATCACCATAAATAATAGAAGGAAAGAGCTGATTTTGAATCAGCTCTTTTTTGATAGGTTGTGCGAATTCCTATTGATTAGCAGTTGTCGCAGGTCGTCGAATGGTCGATAAGTTGTGTCGAACCGCCGATATATTGTCAAAAGTAATCCATATTTTTGACAAAAATTTGTCGGAAATGTGTTGTCACTTTTGCGTATATGTGCTATATTATTTCCTGTAAGCGATTTCAAATGGTTTTTAAGCGTATTCAAGGGGGACAACTAGAATAATGAAGCGTTACGAAAGAAAGTGGAAGCATATTTGTTTGAAACGTGTGGCACATCGTAGTGTCCAAGAAAACACGGAACCAAAGACTGAAGTGTCTAAAGAACAGCAAGAGAAGCAATTGGTTTTACAAAAATAGCAGTCACTTTTTCGTATATAAATGAAAGTAGATCGTTCGTTGGGGGATGGACGTGAAAATTACTTTCGACTAAGGGGTATTGTCCGATATATAGATTTAAAGTAAAAATAAGCACAGAGCATACGGCGCTCTGTGCTTGTTTTTTTAATCAAACGTTTGTTTAATTTTGAACGAGCCGCTGCCACTTTTACTTTTTAAACCTGACTGTCTTGTCCCATCCGATAATTTGTTTTTTATTTTTAGCGCGTAAGTATAGGAAGAGGCTTCTGATAAATAGGTACGTAAAGAGCTGGGCGTATGTGAAATACATTCATAAAAAAAGCTGACCCGAAAATTCGGATCAGCTCGATTTTTATTATAAGAACATCATACCTGCAACTGCTGCATTTAAGAAGTTCGCTAGTGTACCAGCGATTACTGCTTTAATCCCTAACTGTGCAATTTGTTTACGGCGAGAAGGAGCAAGTGTCCCTGTTACACCTAATTGAATTGCGATAGAAGAGAAGTTTGCAAAGCCACAGATTGCAAATGTTAAGATCATATTTGTTTTATCAGACAGCTCTGACATGTGTGGACCTAAGTTTGCATATGCAACGAATTCGTTGATTGCAAGTTTTTGTCCGATAAAGCTAGCTGCTTGTACAGCTTCGTTTGGTGAAACACCGATTAGGATAGCAAATGGAGATAGAATATATCCAAAGATTAAATCAAGGCTAAGTTTAATATGGAACCAAGATCCAACCCATCCTAATAGGCCGTTTAATACAGCGATTAATGCGATGAACGCCATTAACATTGCTGCAACGTTAATAACAAGCTGCATACCTTCAGATGCACCGCGTGCTGCTGCATCGATAACGTTAGCATCTTCACGCTCTGTAGAAAGTTGTACATTGTTATCCGGTTTTTCTGTTTCTGGCATAATTAGTTTTGCAATTAATAAGCTTGATGGTGCTGCCATAATTGCTGCTGCTAATAAGTGCTCTAGCGGAATTCCCATCGCTGCATAACCAACAAGAACTGATCCTGCAACGGCCGTCATACCGCTTACCATAATTGTGAAGAATTCACTGTTTGTTAGACGAGTTAAGTACGGTTTAATTAAAATTGGTGCTTCTGTTTGTCCTAAGAAAACAGTTGTTACTGCATTTAAACTTTCTGCTTTAGAAGTGCCAAGAAGTTTGCTTAATGCACCACCAACGATACTAACGAATTTTTGCATAATACCCAAATAATATAAGATTGCTACTAATGAACTAATAAATACAATTGGAAGTAGTGCTTGAATTACGAAGACGAAGCCCCAAGGACCTTTTGGGTTTACTAAATCCCCAACGACGAATTTAATTCCCTCATAAGAAAAATTGATTAAGCCTTGAACGCCGTCAGAAGCAACTTTTAAGCCAGCTTTTCCGGCATCCCAACGTAATACAATAAATGAAAATGTAATTTGTAATGCTAGCGCGATTAAAATCGTACGCCAATTAATAGCTTTGCGGTTGGAAGATAATAAGAAAGCAATTGCTAAAACTCCAATCACGCCGCCAATTCCCCATAAAACATTCATGTAGTGTAAATCTCCTCTCTCATAGTAAAAAAGTATACATAACAGATGTCTATACTCAACGAAAATAACATCTTAAGTAACGTATCATACCGGACATCAGAGGTCAAACGTCTATTGAAAAGTTTAAATAGAAAGAAAATTATTTAAGAAAACACATATTAATCTTATAGAGATTAGGTTATGTTATTTCAGGGGAATATATTCATTATTATAACGTTATGAGCTGTTTTTATAGAATACAGTGTATGAAATAAGAGGAGAGAAACATATTTGTAGCAATATGAATTGAAAAAATGATAAAGACTTTTCTTTTATAGGTAGGGAGAGAGCATCCGACCATGGATAGAAGCGATCAGGGCCTTTTTTTGCCCAGTGTCGAATTGAAAACAAAAGGAGAAAAAGAGAGCAGGTCACCTTTTGTTCTTCGTAGCAGCGACTTATATGTGAAAAATCAAAAAGGATTTATATAAAAAGAGTCTTCTAATAATCTAGAAGACTCTGAAACTATGACTTAAGGTGCTTTTGTATATCCTAAGAAGTGGCTGCTCCAGTAAGAGTTATTCATTGAAACAATTTTAACTCCGTTGTCACCAGCTTGAATAAATGATCCGCCGCCAAGGTAGATACCCATGTGAGAAGGACCTGGCTTATAAGTGTTTTGGAAATAGATTAAATCGCCTGGTTGTGGATTTGAAGTTTTTGGTAGACTGCTCCAATATCCTGCTACAGTTTGACGGCTAATGTTGTGACCGAATTTGTTAAATACGTGGAAAATGTAACCACTGCAGTCAACACCATTAGCAGAAGTGCCACCCCATACATATGGTACGCCTTGCATTGATTTTGCATATGCAAGAATAGATGATGTATTACCACTTGTGTTGCCTGCGTTATTATTATTATTTTGGTTGTTGTTATTGTTACTGTTGTTAGGTTTATTGTCTACAGCGCCACCGACTGGTGTTTTAGATAGGAAACGAGTTCCTACATAGCCAGTGCGACCGTTGTAGTTAATTTTACTCCATCCATAATGTTCAGAAATAACTTGTACTTTTTGACCTTGTGGAAGAGCACCGATTACGCTGTAATTTGTACCTTCGCCGCTACGTACATTTAATGCTGCCGCATTAATGTAGTATTCACCAACAGATGTTTGTGGTTGCTCAGGCTGGTTTGGTTGTTCCGGTGTCGTTGTGCCACCTTTAACAAATTTCACAAATTCGCTACTTACATAGCCAGTTTTACCGTGATGATTAATTTTGTACCAACCATTTTCTACACCAGTTACATTTAATGTTTGACCGTTTAATACGCCACCAAGTACACCGTGGTATGTAGCTGGGCCTGTACGAACACGTAATGATGTTGTATTAACAACATAAGTACCGCCAGTTTGAACAGTTACATTATTATTGATTTCTTGTTGTTGATCATTACCTTGGACAGCATCGTTACTAGAACCACCTTTTGTTACGTAGTCCTTGCTAAGGTAAGCAGTTTGTCCAGCATAGTTAATTTTGAACCAATCTTGAACTTCGCCAACAACTTGTACAACTTGTCCTTTATGAACAGATCCTAAAACTGTATGAGAAGCGCTAGGGCCTGTACGGACGCGAAGAGAAGATACATTTACTGTATAGTTTCCGCTTGCTGCTTGAACATTGTTGTTATTTGAAGAACCAGCGTTTGAAGAAATGCCAGATATGAATTGTCCACTAACGTAACCAGTTTTGCCGTTATGGTTAATTTTAACCCATCCGTTTTCTATGCTAATAACTTGCAATGTTTGTCCTTCATATACACGTCCCATAATGGAACTAGAAGTATTTGGGCTTGTGCGAACACGCAATACATCAGCAGTAACTTTGTTTTTGCCACCTGTGCTTACGTTTGGTGTTGTACCATTTTTTGATACGAATTGTCCACTAACGTAACCAGTTTTACCATTATGGTTAATTTTAACCCAACCGTTTTCTTCACCGATTACGTTTAATGTTTGACCCTCATATACGCGAGAGATGATGTCGTGAGAAGTGCTAGCCCCTGAACGAACGTGTAATACGTCAGCAGTAACTGTGTAGTTTGAATTGTTTTGTGGTGCAGCTTGAACAGTTTGTGTAGCAGGCTTTTGTGTATTTTCAGGGGCAGCTTGAACGCTATCTAATGTCGGGGCTGCTCCTCCTGCTACAGACACTGCCGCAAGACCGGCAAGATATTTTTTCATGTTTTGTCGATTCCTTTCTGTCTGTAATGTAGTGATGAAATATTTACCAACTGTTAAAAATTCTAAAAGGCATGTCGATTACTGTCAAGGCTTATGCGGGAATCTGAATATGTCAAAAATATTACGAAAAAAAATCAAGGTGCATGCTCCACCTTGATTTCGAACGGAAATACATACATTATTTTGTTGTTGAACTTAAAACGTTCGTGGTTAAGGTAATGAGATATTAGAAGTTAAAAAACTTTGGACAAATGTTTTTTGTAGTAGTTTGGTGATTGGCCCAACTTGACCATTTTGGATGGCAGTTCCATCAAGATGTGTCATAGGCAGCACTTCTACAGTTGTTCCTGTAAAAAAGCACTCGTCAGCGTTATAGACATCACGAATACTGAATAATTCTTCTTGAACAGGAATCTGTAGTTTATGGGCTAAGGAAAGAATATATTGACGAATAATCCCGTTTAGGATTAGGTGATTAGCAGGGTGGGTATAAAGGATCCCGTTTTTTACAAGAAAAAAGTTCGAGTGACTACCCTCTGTAACTATTCCGTTACGAACGAGAAGGGCCTCTTTACATCCTTTGCGTTCTGCTTTTGTGACAGCCAATACATTTGGCAATAAATTTAAGGATTTAATATCACAGCGGAGCCAACGTGTATCAGGTTCTGATATGGCACGTATTCCGTATTCAATCCATAAAGCGGGTCGTTCTTTTTTTGAGATATAAGCATAAATCGTTGGGGTTACATCAAAAGAGAATGCGTGCGCACGATGCTGTACTCCTCGAGAAACTTGCAGGTAGATGGTACCATCTTCTTGGAAGTTATTATTTTCGAGTAATTTGTAAAGTAGTGTAATGAGTTCTGCTTTAGAGAAAGGTAGTGTTAGTTCTATTTCATCCATTGAACGGTATAACCGAGTTAAATGTGGATCTAATAAGTGGATGTTTCCTTTATAAATACGAATTACTTCATAGACACCATCTCCAAATTGTAAACCACGTTCTTCTAATTGTATGTACGGTTGTTTGTTATTTGTATCAATAATTTTGTCATTCCATAATACAAATCTTTCGTATGCCATTTTACTTCCCATCCTTTCTTAATTGTTTTAATGATGAGTGGTGAGAGCCCGTATGGAAACGTCAATTTATTGTATTTCGCATATACAAATTCGCAAATGAGAAATGAGAATCCTGCTTTTTAGAAATAAAAAAGGCAACATTCATATAGAACGTTGCTTGCAACAATGTTGCATAAGGAGGGTAGCTTGTTTCATAGGGATATTGTCTTGGTATAGCTTAGAAAGGTGACCAGTAAACCAAACGGCTTTACTAAGACAATGGATGTTACTTCCCGGTAACGTCAGGAAAATTGTTACAAAAATGATACTATTATTCCCCATGAGGAATGAACAGAACACTGTTTACAAATTCTATTATAGAGATGTTTCATGAATTTTATGTAAATATTTGGTGAAGATTGTGTAATTTTATCATACTAATGTAGAGAAAAAGACGCTGAGATTACTCAGCGCCTTTTTTGTCTTCTTTAATAATTGTTTTTACTTCGCCCGTTTTAATTTTGTTGCTTTCGGAGAAGCGAAGTAAGTCTCCCTCAATGAGTTTATCAGACATGTGCAGTTCATTTTGCGCCCGATCAATCATCGCTTGAGCTTCTTCTTTCGGTACTTCTACAATTTCGCCTGTTTCGCGGTTATAGAATGTATTGTTTGTATATATATATTGTTCTGTTATAAAACTTCCATCACGAAGAACAACGAATGATTTATAATCTGGTGAGAATACATCATGACCGAAGCTAATGTCATTGCTTGAATCAACACCAAGTAAGTTTAGAATTGTTGGTTTAATATCAATTTCACCTGTTGGTTTTGAAATTGTTTTACCTTCTTTTTGACCTGGAACGTGAATGAACATTGGTGTACGTTGTAAGTTCATATGATCAAATGTTGTAATTTCTTCTTTTCCTAAGAATTGTGCCATCGCACGGTTATGGTTTTCAGAAATACCATAGTGGTCACCGTAGAATACGATAACCGAGTTATCATAAATACCTTCTGCTTTTAGACGTTCAATAAAGTTTTTCAGTGCTTCGTCTAAGTAACGAGCTGTTACCATGTAACGGTCAAATACACCATCACCAGAGTTGTAAGGTTCGATTAATTTTGTACCGTCATCATAAGTAAATGGATAGTGGTTGGTTAAACTAAGGAAGCGAGTATAGAATGGCTTCTTCACTTGTTTTAACATATCCACGGATTGATTAAAGTACTCAATATCTTTTAATCCCCAGTTTAACTTTGTTTCTGGTGTGATTTTGTAGTCAAGTTCGTTATAGTAACGGTCGTAACCAAGTGCAGGATACATGATGTTACGGTTCCAGAATGTTGCGTTGTTTGCGTGGAATACAGCTGTGTAATACCCTTGCTGACGCAGGATTTCTGGTGTTGCAGTATATTCGTTATTACCATGTGTAAAGAATACAGCACCTCGGTCTAACGGATATAGTGATGTATCTACTAAGAATTCAGCATCCGATGTTTTTCCTTGTCCAGTTTGGTGGAAGAAGTTATCGAAGTAATAACTTTCTTTTGCAAATTGGTTTAAGAATGGTGTAACTTCTTGACCATTTACTGTCGCACCAATTAAGAATGTTTGCAAGGATTCAAGAGAAACGACGATTACGTTTTTCCCTTTCGCAACGCCAAACATATTTGGATCTGGTTTCTCTTTGAGCGTCTTCACATAGTTTTCTGTTTCTTGTAATTTGCTACCATCAGCAAATGCTTTTTGTGAACTTGATTTCGCTTGTAAGCCAAGATCATATAATTGGTGAGTATATAAACCTAAGTTTTTCACGAGCATAACACGGTCAAATGAACGCGTTAATAGTTCCGGACGCTCAGTCTCTGCAAGACCTAAGTTTGCGAAGAAAATAGCAACCGTTGATACGAAGTATAAAGAACGCATTGGACGTGACACACGCTCCGTTTTTGCAAAGTCTTTCTTCTTTTTTAATAAAACGAAGAAAAGAATAATATCAGCAAATGCAACAATGATTTTGTAGTTGAGTAGTTCTTTTACACTAGAACCTAACTGTCCAAAGTTGGACGTTTGCCCAAGTACCGGTAAAGTAACGAAATCATTGTAGAATCCGTAGAACATTACGTTACCAACAAGAACGATTGTTAAAACAAAATCAATTCCAAGTGCTATATAATTACGTTTTTTTCCTTTTGCGAATAATGCAAGACCCACAAGCAGTAATGATGTTGCCAATGGACTAATGAATAAGATAAATTCTTGCATGAAAGATTCAAGTTTCAAATCAAAGCTCGTACGCGTTATGATGTAAGTTTTTAGCCATAAGGCCAAAGCGACGAACAAAGTAAAACGCACATTATGAAATTGTGATTTTAAAGATTCCTTCATCCATTTCCACCCTTTCTCTATCAGGCTTGGTCGATTTTTGAGAGAAAAATGCTAAAATAAAAAATACATAGTTTTCTTGGCCATGAGCAGGGTTTTCTATATCACCCATATACGACTTTAACTATGCATACCCTTTTGGTTTCCTGCCATTTCTTTTGTTGATCCATAAGCATAACGTCATTTCTGTATTATACAACAAAATTCAATTCTTAGAAACACTATAACATTTTACAGTTTTTGTATTTTCGTTGTTGCTGCCAGAGAAAACTTTAACATTGGTTTATATGCTCGTCAACTAGAAAATATAACAAAGATAAAAGAGAATGTTAAGAGAAATAGAACATTTTATATTGAGAAATATTGATAGGAAATATATAAACCCTTTCTTTTTAGATGGGAGGGAGCGTCCGCCTGAGCATAGAAACGGTCAGGTCCTTTTTTCGCCCCATGCCGAATTTAAAACAAAGGGAGAAGGAGAGAGTAGGTCCATTTTGTATGCAAAGCAACTTATAAGTGAAAGAACAAAAAGAGTGATTTAGCAAAATTTTGATTGGTGATGGAAATTTTAATGTATAACCCCCTCTTTTTAGGTGGGAGAGAGCGTCCGCCTGAGCATAGAAACGGTCAGCTCCTTTTTTCGCCCCATGATGAGTTTAAAACAAAGGGAGGAGAAGAGAGCAGGTCTTCTTTTGTTCCCGAAGCCGTGATTTATATGTGAAAAATCTTATTATAATTAGAGTAAATAGCGGGAAATGATTGCGAACACTTGTTCTTTCTGGTGTTGTCTGTTACAATAAGTTTTCATCGATCGGTTATGTGTATATTTGATGAGCTTTTTATTGACTAATGAGGCTAGTTTTTTCTTTTTGAAGGCACATCTACTTTTGCGTATAGTGAAAAAACAAAATATGGGGGCTCTTTATATGGAACGAAAATTTTCAGTTGAAGCGTTTTGGAATAAAGTGAAACATGTAGCGAAACAAGCGGGACAATCGGTTATTTATGCAAGTTTATTGCTGTTTTACGTTATGCAAAGACCGGATGTTCCAAAACGAGTAAAGGCAACCATTATCGGAGCACTTGCTTACTTTATTGCGCCAATTGATGCGATTCCGGATTTTATAGCTGGAATTGGTTATACGGATGATTTAGGGGCATTAACAGCTGCACTTTTGCAAGCATCCATGTATGTAAATGAAGATGTAAAAGAAAAAGCGCAGATGAAATTAGCGGATTGGTTTGGTTCGGATATAGACACATCGTTTATCGATCAAAAATTAGATCAATAGCTGAGAACTGTCATGTGCTGGCAGGGCAAACATAAGCGAGGAAGTGTACTATGCCATCAGGAAAAACACATACGAAAATAAACTTACTTTCTCTTCCGATTGTTTTATTTATGCTTGTTTCGTATGGATTAACAAATTTTGATTTTTTACTCACTTTTGCGATAGGCTTTTTAATCGGCACGTTTTTCTTAACACCAGATTTGGATATTCATAGTAACGCCTATAATAAATGGGGATTACTTCGTATTTTTTGGTATCCGTATCAATGTGTGATGCCGCATCGTTCTTTTTTAACGCATACGCTTGTAATCGGTGATCTCATTCGTATATTGTATATGCTTCTTGTCTTTTCTCCATTCCTATACATAGTAAATAAAATGGTGCTAGACGGAAGGTTGCTTGAGATTGCAAAGGAACATGATGTTGCTTTAACGACATTTGTAATTGGAGTTATCGCTGCGAGTGCACTCCATATTATAGCGGATCGATTGAATACGCGCCGGAAAAAGCTTATGAGAAAAAAGAAGAAAAGAAGAAGAAGGTAGGGCACTTGCGAATTGCGAGTGCTTTTTCTTTTTTAGTTGTGCTGAACGAGGCATAAGGCTTTTAATCAAACGTTTGTTTAAAGTGAAATAGGCCAGAGTGACAGTCTTTTCTTTTGTTAATCAAACGTTTGTTTAAAATAATGAGGGAAGAATGAAACTTACTTTTTTCCTATTTATAGAAAGTGCAATTAAACGAAAAAATGGAAAAAATAATCAGAAAAATCTTTTTAAAATAAAAATGGTATGGTAAAGTATAAATACAATAATTGAAAACGTTTTCTTAAACGTTTTTTATTTTGGACTTAAAGGTATGATGACCGGATAGTCTATTGATAGGATTATAAGGATTTTAAAACAGGGGATTACAGAAAGGGAGAGGACAATGGGCACATGGACACAAGTTTACGATCCGTTCGGTAACATTTGGATTTCCGCAGCGGTAGCACTTATTCCAATTATCTTTTTTTTCTTGGCTTTAGCAGTCTTTCGTATGAAGGGCTATGTAGCAGGACTTATTACAGTTGTATTAACAATTTTAGTTGCGCTATTTGCGTATAAAATGCCGTTTATAATGGCGATGGCAGCAACCGGATATGGCTTTGCATACGGGTTATGGCCAATTGCATGGATTATTGTGATGTCGGTATTTTTATATAAAATTTCTGTCAAAACAGGACAGTTTGATGTGATTCGTGCATCGGTACTATCGATTACGAATGACCATCGTTTACTCGTTATTTTAATTGGCTTTTCATTTGGCGCATTTTTGGAAGGGGCAGCAGGATTCGGTGCACCGGTAGCAATTACAGCAGCGCTTCTTGCTGGTCTTGGTTTAAATCCGTTATATGCAGCAGGACTTTGCTTAATTGCAAATACAGCACCGGTGGCGTTCGGAGCGATGGGAATTCCAATTACAGTTGCGGGGCAAGTAACGGGTATTGATCCCCACAAAATCGGACAAATGGCTGGACACCAATTGCCGTTTTTATCATTGTTTGTTCCATTCTTTATCGTATTTTTAATGGATGGCTTCAAAGGTATAAAACAAACATGGCCTGCATTACTTGTAGCAGGTAGTTCCTTTGCAATTACGCAATTTATTACAGCAACGTTTTTAGGACCAGAACTTCCAGATATTACATCAGCACTTGTCAGCTTAGTATGTTTAGCATTATTCCTAAAAGTATGGCAGCCGAAAGAAATCTATCAATCTAATCAAGCAAATGCTGAAGCGGCAACAACGACGGCTGCATCCATGCCGAAATTAACAGTAGGAAAAGTTGTAAAGGCTTGGTCACCATTTATTATTTTGACAGTGATGGTTGTTATTTGGAGTCAAAGTTTCTTTAAAGCATTATTTGCTCCAGGTGGGACGTTAGAAAGTCTTGTCTTTAAGTTTCAAATTCCAGGTCTGCACAATTTAGTCATGAAGGCAGAGCCAATTGTAAATAAACCAACGCCTTATGAGGCAGTATTCAAACTTGATATTTTATCAGCAACTGGAACAGCAATTTTAATTGCTTGTATCATTTCTATCATTATTTTAAAAATGAGTGCAAAACAAGCTATAGAAACATTTGCAGAAACGTTACAAGAATTAAAAATGCCAATCCTATCTATCGGTTTAGTATTAGGATTCGCATTCATCGCAAACTATTCTGGTTTATCCTCAACACTCGCGTTAGCATTAGCAGGAACAGGTGGATTATTCCCATTCTTCTCACCATTCCTTGGCTGGCTCGGTGTATTCTTAACAGGATCAGATACATCGGCTAACGCGCTATTCTCCAATTTGCAAGCTATTACAGCACAGCAAGTTGGTGTGAAAGAAGTATTGCTTGTTGCTGCGAATACAACAGGTGGTGTAACGGGTAAAATGATTTCTCCGCAATCGATTGCGATCGCGTGTGCAGCAGTAGGTCTCGCTGGAAAAGAATCTGACTTATTCCGCTTCACAGTAAAACATAGTATATTCTTTGTAGTTATTGTTGGGATTATGACATATGTACAAGCCTATTATTTAACGTGGATGATACCTTAAGTAGATAGCCACCAACTTAACACAAACAAGCCAGGTGCTGAAAGTACCTGGCTTGTTTGTGCCTAAAATGATACATAGCCTTAACCCGATGGTTATGTACGGCATGAAAGACTATTCATCCTCGAATAAATACCCTCCCAAGTTTATTGATCCCTCTATAAATAAGTATGCTGATGAAAAGAATGAAAATTGCAAAGAATTCTTCGCCTGCGTCCTCATCTTTCCAGTGAACTTCAAACAGCCAACCGATTCCGTAATTTGCAGTAATCCAGATAGAAAATAATGTCCAGAAATGCATCCAACTTCCCCCAAACAGAGCGGAAAAGAAGGCTATAATTGACGAGCCTCCAAATCAGAGGAAAAAAATGATACATATTGCGAAAAACGTAAATCGGAAGATAGATCCCAAACAACCCATTATAATTTCACTCCTGATCTAAACTTTACTTTACATATGTGAATAAATAATATGACTAACTTTTTAGGTGTTCTGATTTTAGCTGAACATGGATAAGTTTTGACCCCCACCTCAAAATTCAGTGGAAACAAAGAAGTTAGATGGGAGATGAACTGCCTGTAAAAGCCCGATTGGTCGGGCTAATAATTAGTGGGGGGATGAAGAAAACCCCACTAATTAAGGTTCACTTTATCAGCGGTTCGATAAGGAGTATCGACTAGCAGATAAAAAACGACATGTAAAAATTGTACTTCATGCCTTTGCATTTTTCTGATTATCGTGTATGATGGGAAAGTATTGAAAATTAAATCAGTGATAAACTAGGGGTGCCCAAGAGAAGCGTGGGCTGAGAGAGAAGTGCGAGAACTTCTTAACCCTCTGGACCTGATCTGGCTCGTACCAGCGTAGGGAAGTTAACGGCTTTACATAACTATGTCTTTATGAGCCAGGTCCTTGTTTTACTATGGACCTGGCTCTTTTTATTTTGGCATGCGCTGGTCACTAGTTCTTGTCCTTTTCACAAGTAAAGCGAAAGCGGCTCGGTCAGAATGGGAGGGGATGGAGCTTCAGCTGAAGAGGCGAAGCCACCGACCATTCTAGCTGCTGAAGCGGGAATCGAATTGCCCAGAAGGTGGCCCGAGATTCTGAGCAAGTTCGATTTGCCTGAAATGATAAAGGGGAGGAAACACAAATTATGAAGCAATCTGTTTCAGCTGAGCAAATTGAATTGAAGTCGAGTTTACCAGGAAGTCAGAAAGTCTATGTGGATGGCCCGCGTGAAGGTATGAAAGTACCAATGCGTGAGATTGAGCAAAGTGATACAAACGGTGTACCAAATCCGCCGCTTCGCGTGTATGATACAAGTGGTCCGTACACAGACCCTGAGTACAAAGTAGAGCTGGAAAAAGGAATTCCAACACCTCGCCGTGCTTGGATTGTTGACCGTGGAGATGTAGAAGAGTATGAAGGACGTGAAATTAAACCGGAAGATGATGGCGTGAAGGCTGCTTCTCAGCATACACCTGTGTTCCCGCAGATGGATCGTAAACCACTTCGTGCAAAAAAGGGCGCAAATGTAACGCAAATGCACTATGCACGTAACGGTATCATTACATCTGAGATGGAATATGTTGCGATTCGTGAAGGTGTAGAGCCTGAGTTTGTTCGTAAAGAAGTCGCAGAAGGACGTGCGATTTTACCAGCAAACATTAACCACCCAGAAGCAGAACCGATGATTATCGGACGCAATTTCCACGTGAAAGTAAATGCGAATATCGGTAACTCGGCAGTTTCTTCTTCTATCGCGGAAGAAGTAGAGAAGATGACATGGGCAACGCGCTGGGGTGCAGATACAATTATGGACCTATCAACAGGGAAAAATATTCATACGACTCGTGAATGGATTATTCGTAATGCTCCTGTACCAGTTGGAACAGTGCCGATTTATCAAGCGCTAGAAAAAGTAAATGGTATTGCTGAAGATTTAACTTGGGAAGTATACCGTGACACGTTAATTGAACAAGCGGAGCAAGGTGTGGATTACTTTACAATTCATGCAGGTGTACTACTTCGTTACATTCCAATTACAGCAAAACGTACGACAGGAATTGTTTCGCGCGGTGGTTCTATTATGGCGCAGTGGTGTTTATTTCATCATAAAGAAAACTTCTTATACACTCACTTTGAAGAAATTTGTGAAATTATGAAACAATATGATGTTTCCTTCTCTCTTGGAGATGGATTACGTCCAGGTTCGATTGCGGATGCGAATGATGAAGCGCAATTCTCTGAGCTTGAAACGCTTGGTGAGTTAACAAAAATTGCTTGGAAGCATGATGTTCAAGTTATGATTGAAGGACCAGGGCATGTACCAATGCATTTAATTAAAGAAAATATGGATAAAGAACTTGATATTTGCCAAGGCGCACCATTTTATACACTTGGACCTTTAACAACGGATATTGCACCGGGTTATGATCATATTACATCGGCGATTGGTGCAGCGATGATTGGCTGGTTTGGTACAGCAATGCTTTGTTATGTAACACCGAAAGAGCATTTAGGCTTACCGAACAAAGATGACGTTCGTGAAGGGGTTATTACGTATAAAATTGCGGCGCATGCGGCTGATCTTGCGAAAGGACACAAAACAGCGCAGCAGCGTGATGATGCTCTTTCAAAAGCGCGTTTTGAATTCCGCTGGCGCGATCAATTTAACCTATCGTTAGATCCTGAACGGGCAATGGATTTCCACGATGAAACATTACCAGCAGAAGGAGCAAAAACAGCTCATTTCTGTTCCATGTGTGGTCCGAAGTTCTGTAGTATGAGAATTTCACATGACATTCGTGAATATGCAAAAGAAAATGATTTAGAAACAACAGAAGCAATTGAAAAAGGCATGAAAGAGAAATCAGAAGAATTTAAAGAAGCTGGTAGTCACTTATATCAATAATTGGATTTGAGATGGGGGTACGAATGCCCACAAATAGTGGGGGATATGTACGGCTTCCGAACACCTTTTAACTTGATTGATCACGTGTATCTAATTTAAATATAGAAGAAGCCTCCTTTGCTAAGACGGTAGCAAAGGAGGCTATTGTTTTTTAGAGGGAGAAGAAAAGTTGTACCCAGTAGAATAAGAGGAACAATGTTACGATTGTTGAGAGCGGGATGACGATAAGGGATACGCTTAAATAATCTTTCCACTTCACTTTAATTTTATTTTGTTTTAGGATGTACATCCAAATGAGGGAAGCAAGTGTACCGATTGGTAATAATAACGATCCCATGTCACTACCGATAATATTTGCAAGATAAATTGTTTTTAGAGTGACTGGATCGAGTCCCATCTCGGTTAATGTAATGGTACCAATCATTAATGCGGGGTGATTATTAAAGACGTTGGAGAGAAGTGAAACCAATCCACCCATTGTAAAGCTTGCGTATAGTAGATGCTGGTTAACAATCGGTTCGAGCCACTTTACAAGAAACGTTGTTAATCCTGCATTGTGAAGCCCGTAAATAATAACATACATGGAGAATGCGAAGATCAAAATGTGCCACGGTGTCTTTTTTAAGATATCGACAGGGTTTGTACGTAAATAGTACCATCTCCATACAAGGAGAACGAGTGAACCGAGTACAGCTACAATTTCAATTGGTATGGATAGGAAGGAAGCGACGAAGAGAAGACAGCGCATAAGGAATACGAAAAGTAATACCTTTAACATAAATTTTGTCCGTTTTTGTTTTGTATCAACAGAATTTTTTCCTTTTAGAGGATGGAAATTTTTTGTGAAGAAGATTTCTTCAATATCATAAGAGGAAACTGGTAATTTTTCAGGTAGTTTTCTCTTTAAAACAGTGTACATGAGCCATGACATAAATAGTAGTCCTAGTGTTGCAGGTACGAACATCATTGCAGTGTGCATATAAAGTGTCATGTGTACGATATTTAATGCGATTAAGTTTACGATATTACTTACACCAATTGGTGCACTTGAAGCAGTAGCAATTAAAGCACCACTTAGTAAATACGGAATTTGTTGGTGTGGTTTTAATTGAAGGTTTTTGAGAAGTAAAATTAAAATTGGAGTTGTAATTAAGATGCTGCCATCGTTGTTAAATAAAAGAGTCATGAGGAAGCATAGTAATTGAATATACCAGTATAAACGGTGACCAGAACCTTTTGCTAGATTTGCCAGTTTTGCAGCCGCCCAATGGAAGAAGCCGAAGCTTTCTAATATAACGGCCATAACGATGGTTGCTAAGATAGTTATGGAGGCGCCTCCTATTTTACTAATAATATCCATAACATCCGGTTTTGATACAAGTCCTGTAAGGAGAATGATACCGGCACCAATTGCAGCGGGCCATGCTTCATTCAATCCCCGTGGTCGCCAAAAAATGATGATCATGGTTAAGAAGAAGACGACGATTGTAATCAATATTCCAGTACTCATTGTTAGCCTACCTTTCTTTTTTACTTGAGCAAATAGATTTGAGCTTGTCTCAAGTGTATACAGCATTATATTCAAAAAAAATAAGAAGAACTAGGCATGTACCTGAATCTAGTGAATATGTGTATTTGATGTTAAAAGGCAAATATAGATACGAGAGAGATAACTAGTGCTTTTTGATAGAGAGAAGAACCTATATAAATACAAATTGAAACAACGATTTAAAACCTATTTTTCAGATGGGAGAGAGCGCCCGCCCGAGCATAGAAGCGGTCAGGTCCTTTTTTGGCCCCATGCCGAGTTTAAAACAAAGGGAGAAAAAGAGAGTAGGCCACTTTTTGTTTTCATAGCAGTAACTTATATGTGAAAATCCAAAAAGGAGTTATCCCCAAAAAATACAATCAGTGATGGAAGTTTCGTTTTATATAAATAAAAATTAAAAACCCCATATAAACTCTTTCTTTTTAGGTGGAGAGAGCGTCCGCCCGAGCATAGAAGCGATCAGGTCCTCTTCTTGCCCCATGCCGAGTGAAAACAAAAGGGGAGAACGAGTGGGAATCTTCTTTTGTTTTCATAGCCGCGACTTAGTATGAAGGAAAAACAAAATGGATATATATATGGTGTTTTTGTTATGTTTGTAAAGATGTAGAAATTATTTAGGGAGTCATTATTATAAAGAGAAGCTACTCTAGACATTTTAGTAAATGTTTGGAGTAGCTTCTCTTTAAATCGTTATTTTTCTTTGAGGAACGTTCGATCCTTTAAGAATAAATTCCAGAAGAAGATAAAGCCTGGAAGCAAGATCGCGATGCCGATTGCATAGAGGATGAGCAGCGCATAGAATGTTTCTTTCGTTGTAAAGCTTGTAAATACAGTAACGTCCGGATAAATGATATACGGTAAATGCGCGACGCCGTAAGCGTAGCTAGCAAAGGCATATTGTGCAACAACTGCTAAAACAGCGATGCGAGGCCAGCCGAGTGAATCGTATTTTTTATTTGTCCACCAAAGGGAAGAATACCCGATTACAAATAAAAGAATGGAGACTGTGAACCATGGAAACTGCTTAATTAATCCTTGCATGAGCCAATGTGTTTCTGGTTCCATAACAACCAGGGCGATAATGGCTGTAACGAGCGTCGCCGGACCAAGTACGATGGCGTTTCGTCTGTAGAGTCGATACGTATCCTCTGAGCGCTGCTCTCTTGCAAAGTCAGCTAGAAAAAGAGAGGATAGGAACAACTCTGAAGTTAACCCAAATAACATATACCAATAGATTACAGGGCTTGATAGAAGTTTCCCGTATAATAGCACTTCTTTTCCACTAGAGGTCGTAATATAAGCACCTTCTGTTACTGGCAAAACTGTAATTAATAAGGCTGGAATTAAGAGCCCTGTAATACCAGAAATAAAGCGCAAGATATGCTCATACTTCGGTACGGAATATGCAAAAACCATGAATGTGCTACGAATGGCAACGAGAACTAAAATTAATGTCACCGGTACAAACATCACTGTTGCGAGTGTAAAAGCTGCTTTCGGAAAGAAGCCAAGAAATGCGACAACGACAAAGACGAGAAATGTATTCGTTACTTCCCATGTTGGTGATAGATAACGATTGGCAAGCTTTCCGGCTAGTGTCGGGTGCTTTGCGTATACCATGCCCCAAAATCCGGCTCCAAAATCAATGGAACCTAAAATGCTGTATACGAAGATGATGGCCCATAAGATGATAATCGCAATACTTGCCTCATGCACGAGGATCTCCTCCTTGCTGCCCTAGATCATTTTTTAATGGATGTCTTCTGAAGAACGTTCGTAGTACGAAAATCGTTAAAGCGCCAAGACCGATATACAAAATGATGAATAAAATAAATAAAGGCCCGACGAAATCAGCGCGCGTAGCAGCATCCATTGTGCGCTGCATCCCATAAATCGTCCAAGGTTGACGACCGCTACAACTGAAAACCCATCCAAATTCAATGCCGAGCATCATAATCGGTCCGCACGCAGCAGTAGCCCATAGAAGCCATTTTGGTAATTCTGCTCCTTTTTTTCGATAGATAAAGTACCAATATACAAGAGCGATTGCTGCTACAGCAAAAGTGAATGCAGCTGTACCAACCATTAAATTAAAGAACGTATGGGTATAAAATGGCGGCCACGTTTCTTGTGGAAATTCATTTAACCCCTTTACAACGGTATTAGGATTAAATCCAACTAACATACTTAGCATATTTGGGATTTCGAGGGCGTAGTTCAGTTCAAGAGTTTCAGGATCGACAACTCCGCCAATGGACAAAGGAGCATGTGATGTCGTTTCAAATAAAGCTTCTGCAGATGCTAATTTTTCCGGAGAATGTTCATGCAAAGCAATTGCCGATTCATGTCCAGAAAGCCACATCGTAGCACCTGTAATAAATGTAACGACAAGGCCTAAAAATAATCCTTTTTTATGATAAGCGATTTCTCTTGCACCCAGATTTCGTTTTAATAATTTAAACCCAGCGATAGAAGCAATGACTGCCGCTCCTGTTGCATAAGCCGTAATGACAACGTGAAGGGAGCTTGTGAAAAAGCTTGGATTAAAGAATGCTTTCCACGGGTCAACGTTAAAAACAGAGCCATCAGGATTCATAGAAAAGCCTGCCGGTGTATTCATCCATGTGTTTGCTGAGGTAATTAATACGGCAGATGCAGTGGCACCAAGCATGACAAAAAAGAGTGAGATTAATCTCATAAATGGTGGTAATTTATCTGCTGCATATACATAAATGGACATAAATAAAGCTTCTAAGAAGAAGGCGAAAATCTCAATCTGAAATGGAACAGAAATCACTTGACCGACAATTTTGGCGAATCCGGGCCAAAGAAGTGAAATTTGTACGCCGACGATTGTTCCAGTAGGAATTGCGACACCAAGAAGGATGGCGAAAGCCTTTGTCCACCTTTTTGCCATAACAGCGTAATCAGAATCCTTTCTCCAGTGATATAATACTTCGCTTATAAAAATCATTAAAGATAGTCCGATTCCAAGTGTTGCAAAAATGATGTGGAATGCTAGTGATGACCCAAAGAAAGCCCGTGACAATGTAACAGTATCCATAATTCTACTCCTCTTCATTTTTGCCATTATTTTCTGATTGGATTGGAAAATTTATTCAAAAAAATGCCAAAAATATATATGTATTTTAAAAAGTGGATATGATATTATAATTTTGAAATCTTCAGAAAATAAAGAGAAGAATATTTTATTTGTGTTTTAGAACAAAATCTTTTATAATGCTTATGCGAACGTTAGTTCTATCTAAGGGGTTTTATTTGTAGAAGGACAAGCTAGAGTTTAACAGAATGTGGAAGTTCACGTAAAACGGAGGGGATGTTTGTATGTATCCTGAAGTCATTAGAAAAATGGCGTTTTCGAAAGAGCATAAAGATTTGTTATTAAAGTTATATAATAAAGAAATTACACGGCGTGAATATGATCACCTTGTGCAATTATTGTATCGCCCTACAAAAGAGGCTAATTAACGTGTGTAAAGGATAGAAAAGTGAGAGACAATCTAAAGGATTGTCTTTTTAATGTTTTCGTATGCTCTACTAAGATTACGGTTAGTCTTATTATAGAGGTGAGAAAAAGTGCGGAAACGTTTGTATATATGGATTGCGTTAACTTTATTTATGGTTTTAGGTGGAATTGTTTTTTGGACTGCACTACAAGGAAATCGAACAGAATATTTTATTATGAGACATATGATGAACGAGAATGGGACGCTCGCAACATATCGCATAGCTGATTCAAAGGTAGGAACGAACGAGGCTACCGGCCGTGAAGCATTATCAGAATCATCAGGGCTATGGTTACAATATACGCTTGATATGGACGATCAATCATTGTTTGATGAACAAGTAAAGGTGATCCAAAATTATTTTATACATCCAGTCCATATTGTTTTATGGAAGATTTCTGAAACAGGAGAAAGACAGGCTGGTACGAATGCTCTCATTGATGATCTCCGCATCATCGAACAGCTATATCGTGCTTATGACATGTATAAAGAAGAGCGGTATAAGCATCTTGCGGATCAAGTGAGTGATGCTGTACTACGCTATAATAAGAAAAAGAAAATCTATGTTGACTATTATGACGCAGATAAGGGTATGCAAAATAACATATTAACGACATCTTACATAAATCCAAGTGCATTCTCTTATATGAAAAAGTACGGAAAAATTTCAGAAACGCAGTATCAGGAAGCTATTCAATTTTTAACGGATTATCCAAGACGTGGCTGGGCATTCCCGAAAGAATACAAAGAGGATGGTACATTTACATATGAAAACCGGGTGAATCTCATTGATCAATCGCATGTTGCTTACCATCGTAGTTTAGGAGGAATTTCCTCCGAAGCATATTTAGAGTTTATTAAAAAGGTATTCCGCAAAGATGGGAAGTTATACGGTCGCTATGATTTAGAAACAGGAAAACCAGTAGTAGATTTTGAATCACCAGCAGCATATGGGCTAACGATTTTATATGTATTACAAGTAGGAGATAAAAAATTTGCCCAAGAATTGTATGAGCGCATGAGTGAATTTCGGAATGACAATGTATTCAGCAGGTTTTATGGTGGATATGTGACTGGAAAAGAGAACAACACGCATATTTTTGATAATGTGTTGCCGCTATTAGCTGAGACGGAATTGAAAATGGATAAGAAGTAAGTTGTTTATTTTATCAAGTATCATTATTTTCTTTACATTCATGACATTTATTCTTATGTTAGTAATGGTATTTGGCATTGTTGGAAAGTTTTTAGCAGTGACTCTTCTTGTTCTTCAGCTTGCCACCAGCGGCGGAACATTCCCTGGAGAATGCCTTCCAATGTCTCATTCTCTCAGAGGGCTTCAGGATGTTATATCTCTAGGAGATTGGTCACAATTACAAATGCAAATTTTAATTTTATTATGTTATTTAGTTGTTGCTGGTGGAATTGCTTGGATTACAAGTCACATACAGCATAAAGAAACTTCTGCAGAGCAGGTTTCTTCCTAAAAAGAAGCTGTCCAAAAAATCTTTTTGGACAGCTTCTTTTACTTTTTACTTCTTAATAATGGCAGTAAAGGCAGGAGCGTTGGCCATTTTAATACAGGCGTGGGAGAAGGTCCTGTAATCCATGTATGGAATGGAATCGTGCTACATATAACCATTGTGATGATAGAGAATGTTGCCGTTAGAAGAAATAGTAATAGACTATATAGAATTGTATTTGCCTGTATTGTAAATAGAGATAGTAATTTCGTAATTAGCTGTAAAAAGAAAAAGTGTGCTAAATAGGCTCCGTACGTGTAGTTTCCGATAAAGCGTAATGTTTTATATAAAGCACCTCGCCGCTGTACAATCATGATAGATAGTACGTATAGTATTAAAATTTCACATACAATGTACAGAAACATGGATGGCTTTAAATAGGTAGATACAGTAAGGTGAATGGAATCTACACCATAAAAGCTAAATAGTTCATAGTTGATGAATAAGAATAGAATAAAAAACAAGATTGTTATAAGTGGTATGTGTTTCATTACAAATAAGCGCCAAGCTTGAAGTGCTACAGCAGCGATTCCTCCCATGACAAAGTAAAATGAATAGAAGAAGAAGGAACGATCTGTATAATGCAAAACAGTTGATTGAGTTAGCACTTCACCGTTAAAAATATAGTGAGAAGAATACCACATTAAGAGAAAATAAATGCTAGCGAAAGCGGCCATGTATCGGTATATATCTTGCTGATTTTGTGTTCTTTTTTTAAACCAATAAAATAAGGTGCATAATAAGGGAAACAGCAAATGGATTTGGAACATCATAATGACATACCAAAGATGAGGCGCAGCTGTTCCGAGCAATAGGCTTTTTATCCCGCTTTGCACTGTAACGACTTGGTTTGTTGTCAATAAGTACACGACGGACCAGAAGAAGTAAGGAGCAAGCAAGTGAGCTGTTTTTTCATAGATGTATTCTGTATAGACCATTTGTTTTGTGTATTGCTGAATTAAATGAAATCCAACAATGAAGATGAATGCAGGTGCTGAAAATTTTGCGAGATTAAATAGCATTCCCATAATGAGAGATTGTTCTAGTAGAATATGACCTTGATTCATTGTATATAGTAAGGAACTTTGCAAAACAACAGCAAGGAACGCAATGCTTTGCAAAACTTTAAACTCTGGGGCGCTGTGTGTCATAGTTTCCATCTCCTTTTCCATACATGATTATAGTACGAAGGAGAGGAAAGGGCTATGGAAACTTTGTGAAAGTTATAACAAATTTGTGGGTATAGTCTGATTAATTTGTAGTTATAAAACAAACTTGTAACATCAAAGAAGAAGCTAGAGTGAATATCTAGCTTCTTCTCAATTTAAGATAATTCATACATCAATGGAATAGGATCCATGATGCATGAATATATTAACCAATTGTATTAGAGATTCTATCAGGTGGTGGAGGATTAAAAGCCGTTAAGTTGTTAGAAACTCTGTCAGGTGGTGGTGGATTAAAAGCCGTTAAGTTGTTAGAAACTCTGTCAGGTGGTGGCGGATTAAAAGCCGTTAAGTTGCTAGAAACTCTGTCAGGTGGTGGCGGATTAAAAGCCGTTAAGTTGTTAGAAACTCTGTCAGGTGGCGGCGGATTAAAAGCCGTTAAGTCACTAGAAACTCTATTAGGTGGTGGTGGATTAAAAGCCGTTAAGTCACTAAAAACTCTATCAGGTGGTGGTGGATTAAAAGCTGTTAAGTCACTAGAAACTCTATCAGGTGGTGGTGGATTAAAAGCTGTTAGATTAGTAGAAGCATTGCTAAAGCTGAAAGCAGGAAGTGCTAGCAGTGCTACGGCAGGCACTATCAAAAACTTTTTTTTCATAAAAGAACCCCCTCATTAAGTATTCTTGCTAATTATCTTACTTTTTTTACTTTTTTAAATATTTCTACCAGGCGTTCCGTTTGATAAAAATTAACTGAGTATTCAGTTAATTAAACGAAAAACCTTTCTTTATTTTAAAAGAAAAGGTTTTTGTTTCTAGCAATTTTTTATTTTAAAAGAATGATAAGAACTTATTACATTACTTTATTCTTAATCCAGTTTTTACCTTCAACAAGACGAGCTGTCATTACGGCACAAGCGTTATCTCCTGTTACGTTTAACATCGTTGCTGGTGGGTCAATGATTGTACTAATAGCTGCGATAATTGGCAAAGCTTCTGGTGGGAAGCCATATAGAGAAACAATTAACATTTCACCAATCATACCGCCACCAGGAATTGCACCCATTACTGTTCCAACTAATAGGGAAACAACAAGTGCGATTGCCAATGTTTTTGGACTTGAGAATTCCATATTGAAAATCCCGAATAAGAAAGCAATTTTAATTACGCCACCTAAAACAGATCCGTCTTTATGAAGTGTAGAACCAAGAAGGACAACTGTTTCACGAACGTCAGAAGAGATGCCCATTTTTTTCGTTGCTTCTAAGTTTGCTGGAATACTCGCGGCACTACTACAAGTTGCAAGTGATGTAACTGTAGGAGAGACCATGTTTTTCCAAAAGATTTGTACACCTTGTTTGCGTCCTGCAAGGTATGCGTAGAAGGTAAAGAAGACAAAGAAGTATACAAGAGAAGCTGGATAGTATACCATTGCTGCTCGGAAATATGTTCCAAGAAGCTGTGGCCCAAATTCTCCAACTAAGGCTGCAAAGTAAGCAGCTAGTCCAATTGGAGCATAGTACATAATGAAAGAAACAACTTTCATTGAAATTTCTGCACCAGATTGTAAGAAGGTAGCGAATGGTTTTCCTTTTTCGCCAACTGCTGAAGTTGCGATTCCCATTAAAATAGAGAAGAAAATAAGAGCTAGCATATTTTCACGAGAAAGTAACTTTGAGAAATCTGATACTGTAAGGATGCCAACAATTTGATCAGCAACGCTAATGCTTTTTTCAGCCTTATCAGGTTGTGTTAACTCTAGTACAACACCTTGTGCGGGCGGGAATACTTTCACAACAATAATCATAAAAATTGCAGCGATAATACTTGTAAATAAGAAAGTTCCTGCCATGCTAGACATGATTTTTCCGAAACGTTTTAATCCATCCATATTGGCAATAGAGGAAGCAATGCTAAAGAACACAAGAGGTACAACAATCGTAAACATTAAGTTTAAGAAAATGTCACCAAGCGGTTTTAAAGCAACTGCATCGGTACCCATGAAATAACCAATGAAACCACCAATTAGGATGGAAGATAATAAAATAATTGGAAAGCGATAAGCCTTCATCATATATCTCCTCCTATTTAATGTAAAAAATCATACTGAATCATTATAGCGATTTATGAGGCAGTTTACTAGGAAAATACAGATAGATGGAATAGAGTGAAAACGGGGAAATTTTTGTTTTTATGCTCGTCATATGGAAACCAATATAGACATATACATTGGTAACCTAGTAGTGGATATGAAGAGAAATGTGGATAGGATTCCAGCTGATTAAAAGTAAGGAGGGAGTTTAATGAACATTTTACTTTGCTGTGCAGCAGGAATGTCTACTAGTTTGCTTGTAACGAAAATGGAGAAAGCGGCACAGGCAAAAGGGTTAGAAGTAAAAATTTGGGCTGTATCGGGTTCGGAAATACGGAATCATATTGATGAAGCGGATGTGCTCTTGCTTGGACCTCAAGTGCGTTATTTATTACCGAAGATGAAGGAAATGTGTGAAGAAAAAGGGATACCTGTTGATATTATTCACTCTGTACATTATGGGCTTTGTAACGGAGAAGCCGTATTAGAGGCAGCATTGTCAATGAGAGCATAAGGAGAGTGGAGTAGATGGTCCGGTTTTTAGAGAAATATGTTATGCCAGTAGCAGGGAGAATTGCGCAGCAGCGGCATTTACAAGCAATTCGTGATGGGATTATTTTAACGATGCCTTTCTTAATTATCGGTTCATTTTTTCTTATTATCAGCGCTTTACCAATACCTGGATATAACGATTTTATGGAAAGTTTATTTGGAGGGAATTGGCAGAAGGCGTTAGGGTATCCAGTTAGCGCAACATTTAATATAATGTCTTTAATAGCTACTTTTGGAATCGCTTACAGATTGGGAGAACAATATAAAGTAGATGCATTAGCAGCAGGAGCATTGTCACTTGTATCCTTTTTACTAGCAACTCCATTTCAAGTGACACATATTATACCTAGTACGAAGGAAAGTGTAGTAGTAGATGGGGTTATACCTGCTGCATTGATGGGGAGTCAAGGGCTATTCGTGGCGATGATTATAGCACTTATATCTACCGAAATTTACAGGTTTATTATCCAGAAGAAGATGATTATTAAAATGCCGGAAACGGTTCCACCAGCTGTAACACGTTCATTTACTGCACTCATTCCAGGTTTTATCGTTGTGACGGTTGTTTGGATTCTGCGCTTAATTTTGGAGCAAACCACTTTTGGTAGTATTCATAATATTGTAGGGCAGCTTCTGCAAGCTCCGCTTAGTGTACTTGGAGCAAGTCTTTTTGGCGCGGTGGCAGCGGTTATTGTTGTTCATGTGCTTTGGGCATGTGGGATTCACGGGGCCGCAATTGTAGGCGGTGTTATGAGCCCGGTTTGGTTATCATTAATGGATCAAAATCGTATTGCTTTTCAGGCGGGGCAAGATGTCCCAAACACGATAACAGCACAATTCTTTGATTTGTGGATCTACACAGGTGGATCTGGTGCAACGCTTGCACTTGTTGTAGCGATGTTATTATTTGCACGGAGTCAGCAATTAAAAAGTTTGGGTCGGCTATCAATCGCACCAGGTATTTTTAATATTAATGAAATGGTCACGTTTGGAATGCCAATTGTACTGAATCCACTTTTGCTCATTCCATTTATACTTGTTCCTGTCGCTATGACATTTGTTTCTTATTTTGCAATGGAATGGGGGCTTGTTGCTCGGCCAAGCGGTGCGGCAGTACCGTGGACTACACCAATTCTTTTTAGTGGATATTTAGGGTCGGGTGGGAAAATTTCAGGAGTTTTCTTGCAAATTGTTAACTTTATACTTGCATTTTTGATTTATTTACCGTTCTTGAAAATGTGGGATAAACAAAAAGTAGCCGAAGAAAAAGGGGAGTAGGCAATTAAGATGGATATATTAGAGACGCAAGCCTTTCATTTAATTTTACATGGGGGAAATGCGAGAAGTTGTGCGATGGAAGCCATTGATTATGCAAAGCGCGGAGAATTTCAAGAAGCGGAGGCGAAATTGCAGGAGGCCTTACAAGAACTACAAGAGGCACATCGTTTACAAACGAATTTAATACAGAGGGAAGCTGGGGGGGAAAAGACAGAGATTACACTGCTCATGGTTCATGCGCAAGATCATTTAATGAATGCGATTATGGTGAAGGAATTAGCGAGTGAATTTGTAGAGTTATATAAGAAAATGTTAGCGAAAGAATGAGGCCTTGCGTATGCAAGGTTTTTTTATGTTTGAAAAAGAGTCAGTTATGACGTAAAGAATACCACTTATGTACCAATCTATTTCTTTTTTTGAAATATATGTAACAATAAGGGCGTAAGGGAGGTGGAAGGCAGTGAAAATTCACCTTGAATTAAATCCATCACAAGATGAGATAGAGATTATTGTCAAAGCAAAAGAAGTGACAGATGAAGTTCAGCAACTTTTAAAAAGGATAGAAGGGGGGAATGTGAAGCAAATTGTTGGAGTATTGAAGCAACAATATTATTTGTTAGAGCCAAAAGATATTTATTGGTTTTATACAGAGGGGCGAAAGGTAATGGCTCAAACGATGAAAGGAAGTCTTGAAGTGAAATCTCGTTTGTATGAGTTAGAAACAAAATTACAGGGTGATCGCTTTGTACGATTTTCAAAGTCTACACTCGCTAACTTGCAACATGTAATAAACTTTGAAATGTCATTTAGCGGCAGTATGTGTGCACACTTTTCAAATGGAATGAAAGAATACGTTTCAAGAAAATATGTACCGTTTATTAAAGAAGCTTTGAATATGGGAGGAGGCTAGGAATATGGTTACTTTGTTTGATAGGATAGGTGCCAAGGTTATCGCAGGAATGGCGATGGCGATGCTTTATAGCTTATTGTTTTTAGGAATTGGTTATGTAAATGGAATGGATGTATTAGAGACAAAAACACTGCTTACTCACCTTGTAGCATCAAATATTGTAGGGCTGATTTTCTCGTTTGCTTCCTTTGTATTTGAGAAAGAAGAATGGGGCATTTTAAAGCAAACAATCATTCACTTCATCATTTTATTAGGCACATTTTTACCGACTGCAATTTGGGTTGGTTGGGTTCCAAATCATCTCGTTCCGCTTCTCATTTGCACAGGTAGCTTCATCGTTATTTACTTCATTATATGGTTTGCGATGACAATTTATTGGAAAAAGAAAATTGAGGGATTGAATAATAGCTTGAAATAAAGGAATCGAAATGAAGTAGGCCATTTAGTGAAAATCATATTGTTTTGGTGGAGTTCAATGATAAATCGAGAGTCGGTTTAATCACATTTAGTCTTGTATGAATCATAACAGTACCATCAGTGAATCCACTGATGGTACTGTTATGACTGAAAGTCCTCGTTTTTCATAGTTGACATACATGAGTTCTTTCCTCTTAATTTATCCTTTTGTATATTGAAAAATATAATTCCCATAAATTTTTTCTTATTACAAAGAAAATGAATGTTTTTTATAAAAATATTTTATTTTATGTTTTAAGCACAACTAGACAACTAAACACTAATCTATTTTCATACAGATATGTGTTACAAGCGTGTTGTTTTATAACACACTATCAATATTTTGGGTAACACACTTTTTGAAAGCGATAACACACAATGAAAACACAGAGAAAAACGTTAATTTTAGGCGGTTTAAAAAATTGGCACGGAATTTGCATTAATAAAAGGCGTAAAGAAAAACAAATAAACAAAAATAGTTTACATGCATAGGGGGACTAATTAATGAATATTTTACTTTGTTGTTCAGCAGGAATGTCTACAAGTTTACTAGTTACAAAAATGGAAGCAGCTGCAAAGGCTCGCGGGTTAGAAGGAAAGATTTGGGCTGTATCTGGGGATGCAGTAAAAAACAATATTGATGAAGCAGACGTATTATTACTAGGACCACAAGTTCGTTATATGCTGTCTTCGATGAAAGCGCTTGCTGATGAGAGGAACGTTGGTATCGATATTATTAATCCAATGCACTACGGTATGATGAATGGAGAAGCAGTTTTAGATCACGCTTTAACACTTAAAAAATAATTAGGGAGGGAAAGAAAATGCAAAAGTTTATCGCATTTATGGAAAAATATATTGTTCCAGTCGCTGGTAAAATCGGGTCACAACGTCATTTAGCTGCGATTCGTGATGGGTTTATCGCGGTTATGCCACTTATCTTAGTTGGTGCATTTGCATCACTTATTAATGGTTTTCCATCCGAGGCTTTCCAAAACTTTATGAAAGGTACATTCGGAGAAGTTTGGAAAGACGTCGGCGGTGGAATGTGGACAGGGTCTTTCGCAATTTTAGCACTAATTATAGCGTTTACAACAAGTTATAACTTAGCAAAATCTTACGGTGTTGATGGATTGTCAGCGGGTATTATTTCATTTGGTGCGTTAATTATTCTTACACCAACAACACCGAAAGAGGGCGGATTGAACTTAGCTTGGACAGGGTCACAAGGCTTATTCGTAGCAATCATTGTAGCGCTTCTTGTTACTGAAGCATTCCGCTTCTTTGTACAAAGAGAAATTACTTTCAAAATGCCAGACGGAGTACCGCCAGCAGTTTTAAGATCATTTGCAGCATTAGTTCCAGCGTTTGTTATTTTAACAGTAGTTGCGGGTATTCAATTAGCAGTGAAATTAGCAGGTACAAGTGTTCATGAATTTATCTTTAATACAATTCAATTACCATTACAAGGTTTAGCAGGTACATTACCAAGTGCGATTGTAATTGTAATTCTTGTTCACGTTCTTTGGTTCTTTGGTTTACATGGTCCAAACATTGTTGGTGGGATTATCGAGCCATTATACTTACCGGCATTAGAAAAAAACATCAAGATGTTCCAAGATGGTGTGTCTTCATTCGATGTTCCAAACATTATTACAAAACCATTCTTTGATACTTTCGTATATCTTGGTGGTTCTGGTGCAACATTAGCATTCTTAGTGGTTGTATTAATTGTGGCAAGAAGTGCGCAATTGCGCGGGGTATCCCGATTATCAATTGGACCTGGTGCGTTTAACATTAACGAACCAGTAATCTTTGGTACACCAATTATTTTAAACCCAATTTTATTCGTTCCGTTTATTGTGACACCAGTTGTATTAGTAATTACTTCTTACATGGCTATATCTCTTGGATTTGTTCCAAAAACAGTTGCGATGATTCCATGGGCAACACCACCAATCATTAGTGGTTACCTTGTAACAGGCGGACACATTTCCGGTGCAATTCTACAGTTATTCAACTTTGTAATCGCGATGGTGATTTACTATCCATTCGTTGTATTATGTGACCGTTCTATTGTTAAAACTGAAAAAGCAGCGGCACAAGGAAATAATCAATCTGTACCTATGTAATACATGATTGTTCTCACGGGTGAAACGAGCTCGTGAGAACAATAACTTTATATCTTGTTCAGAAAGATGGCACACATCTAGAAGAACACCAAAACCAATTTAAGAAAATAATATTTTCATAGACACGTTCAAACTGAAGGGGTATTTTAATCGGTTGAACTATATAGAGAGGGCGGTATTTATGATGACTACAGCAGAACAAATCCCATTCCAATTAATTTTACACAGCGGTAACGCAAGAAGCTATGCGATGGAAGCACTGCAATATGCAAAACAGGGGAAATTAGGGGAAGCGGATGAAGCGATGGCAAAAGCGAAAGAAGCGATTAATGAAGCACATCATTTCCAAACAGAACTCATACAATCAGAAGCAAGAGGAGAAAAAACAGAGATTAGTGTTCTTTTAATTCATGCACAAGATCATTTAATGAATTCAATGACTGTGAAAGAATTAGCAGCGGAATTTATCGACCTTTATAAAAAGCTTGATGCGAAAGGGGAATAAGGTATGAGCGGAATTAAAATTGCTACAATCGGTGGTGGCTCTAGTTATACACCGGAGTTAATTGAAGGGTTTATTAAGCGTTATGATGAGCTTCCTGTTCGTGAAATTTGGTTAGTAGATATTGAAGCGGGAAAAGAGAAGTTAGAAATCGTTGGTAACTTAGCAAAACGTATGGTGAAAAAAGCAGGTTTATCAATTGATATTCACTTAACACTTGATCGCCGCGCAGCATTAAAAGATGCTGACTTTGTAACAACGCAGCTTCGCGTTGGTTTATTAGAAGCGCGCGCGAAAGATGAAGCAATTCCATTAAAATATGATGTGATTGGTCAGGAAACGAATGGTCCTGGTGGTTTATTCAAAGCATTGAGAACGATTCCTGTTATTTTGGATATTTGTAAAGACATGGAAGAGCTTTGTCCGAATGCTTGGCTGATTAACTTTGCAAATCCAGCTGGTATGGTAACAGAGGCTGTACTGCGTTATACAAGTATCAAAAAAGTAGTTGGATTATGTAACGTTCCAATTGGTATTCGTATGGGACTTGCAAAGATTCTTGAAGTAGATGCGAGCCGTGTTCATGTTGACTTTGCTGGTTTAAATCACATGGTCTACGGATTAGATGTGTATTTAGATGGAGTAAGTGTGATGGACCGAGTGCTAGAACTTGTAACAGATCCGGAAAAACAAATTACGATGGAAAACATCGCTGCACTTAATTGGGAGCCAGATTTCATTCGCGGACTTCGTGCAATTCCATGTCCATACCATCGCTACTACTATAAAACACGTGAAATGCTAGAAGAAGAAAAACAAGCTTCTATTGAAAAAGGGACACGTGCAGAAGTGGTGAAAAAATTAGAAGATGACTTATTCGAGTTATATAAAGACCCGAATTTAGATAGTAAGCCACCACAATTAGAAAAGCGCGGCGGAGCTTACTACAGTGATGCAGCATGTAGTTTAATTACGTCTATTTATAATAATAAAGGTGATATCCAACCTGTTAATACAAGAAACAATGGTGCAATTGCAAGCTTGCCACATGATTCTGCTGTTGAAGTAAACTGTATTATTACGAAGGATGGTCCAAAGCCGATTGCAGTAGGTGATTTACCGGTTCCTGTTCGCGGTTTAGTTCAGCAAATTAAATCATTTGAGCGCACGTCAATTGAAGCTGCTGTTACAGGGGATTATCATAAAGCGCTGCTTGCTATGACAATTAATCCACTTGTACCATCAGATAAAGTAGCAAAACAAATTTTAGATGAAATGTTGGAAGCACATAAAGAATATCTTCCGCAGTTCTTCAAAAAAGTAGAAAAGTAAAAAGCGGCGCTGACTCAGCCTGCTTTTTTTCATTTTGCAGGAGGGAAAAAATCTATGATTCGATTAATTGTAAATGCAGATGATTTTGGTCTTACAGAAGGTACAAATTACGGCATTATTGAAGGACATGTAAACGGGATTGTGAATTCTACGACGATGATGATGAACATGCCAGGGACGGAGCATGCAGTACGCTTAGCAAAAGAATATAAGACATTAGGAGTAGGGGTGCATCTCGTCTTAACTGCGGGAAAACCTCTTCTTACAGATGTTCCGTCTCTTGTAGGTGAAGATGGATTGTTTCATAAGCAAAGTGTAGTAAGAGAAGGAAACATAAACCCTGAAGAAGTTGAAAGAGAGTGGACGGCTCAAATTGAAAAGTTTCTATCTTACGGATTAAAGCCAACACATTTAGATAGTCATCATCATGCACATGGTTTACCGATTTTGCACGATGTTCTTGAACGATTAGCAGATAAATATAATGTGCCAATCCGCCGCTGCGCAGAAGAGAGGGCGGTGCGTCCATTTTCTGATGTGTTTTATAGTGACTTCTATAGCGATGGCGTGCAGGAAGATTACTTTGTCAAATTAGTAGAGCGTGTACAGGGTGGAAAAACAGTAGAGGTTATGGTGCACCCTGCTTACATTGACCCAGAGCTTGTGAAGCGTTCTTCTTATGTAATGGATCGTGTGAAGGAGCTACGAATTTTAATGGAAAGTGTTTTACCAGAAGGGATAGAACTAGTGAGATTTTAATATATATGACGACATAAAACCTTTCTTTTTGGATGGGAGAGAGGATCCGGCCATGCATAGAAGCGGTCAGATCCTTTTTTAGTCCCATGCCAAGTGAAAACAAAGAGAGAAAATGAGTACAGGTCACTTTTTGATTTCCATGGCCGCGATTTAGACGTTTGAAAATCTATAGTAGAAAAGACGGTTTAGTAAGACCGTCTTTTTGTATGGCTAGATAATAGAAAGAATATAACCGCTTAAAGCACCAAGAACAACAACGATCCATGGAGGTGCTTTCCAAAATGCTAATAGACAAAATAAGAGAGAAGCGATAACAAAATCAGTTTTACTCATGATTGTGCTTGTCCAAATAGGGTCATAAAAAGCAGCTAGTAAAATACCGACGACGGCGGCATTAATGCCAAGGAGTGCCCCTTGTACATAAGACAAGCGTCTCACTTGATCCCAAAATGGTAATACACCAATGACAAGTAAGAATGCCGGGAGAAAGATAGCGATTGTCGCAATAGTAGCTCCTAGTGTCCCGTCTAGTACCGTTCCTATGTAAGATGCAAATGTAAAAAGAGGACCTGGAACTGCTTGTGTTAAGCCGTATCCTGCTAGAAACTGTTCTTTTGTCATCATGCCATTTAATACAAATTCATTTTCAAGAAGGGGAAGAACGACATGTCCTCCGCCAAACACGAGTGAGCCAGAGCGATAGAAACTATCAAACATGGCAATCCAGTGCGAAAATGGCCGTAATAGTGGTAACAAGAATAATAAACTAAAGAATAGTAAGAGACAAAGGACAGCTGTTATACGTGAAACAGGAATATGTGTTTTGCTAGCAGATGGGATTTCATGCTTACGATATAAGACCCAACCGAGAAGACCAGCAAGTAGAATAAGCGTGACTTGTGTCCAAGCGCTTGGAAATAATAACGCAATTGCAGCAGTAATAATTGCAATTGTTGCTCGGTTACGGTCCGGTGTTAATTTCTGCGCCATTCCCCATATTGCATGTGCGACAATCGCTACTGCTACAAGTTTTAATCCATGAATCCAGCCAGCTCCCACTACATGAAATTGCTGGAGTAGTGAAGCGAAAAAAACAAGAACGAGAACTGACGGGAGTGTAAAGCCAATCCAAGCGACTACAGCTCCAAGGAGCCCGCCTCGTGATAAACCGATGCCAATTCCAACTTGGCTGCTTGCAGGACCGGGTAGGAATTGACAGAGTGCCACTAAATCCCCATAGCTCCGCTCATCCATCCATTTTCGTTTTTGTACATATTCGTGATGAAAGTACCCAAGATGAGCCACGGGTCCTCCAAAAGAAGTAAGGCCTAACTTGAGTGCTACGAGAAAGATTTCTATTATTGTTTTCAAGAAGAACCTCCTAAAGAAATTTTAAATCTACGTGCATTATATAGTAATCAGTGTGCTGTCAGGAATGATTGTTATGTAATATTTTTGTAAATATTTCTTGAGTAGAATAACCATCATGAAAAAGCATTTCTGAAAGAGTCATAATTAATCGTGTCCCGGCAATAAATTAGTTAAAGAGATACCAGCTATTCAAATTGAAATTTATATAAGGAGAATGTTGCTAGTATGACAAAACATTTTGTTGCTAAGCTGAAAGGCGGTAATGAATTACCTCCTGTAAAATCGAAAGCCTATGGGGTCGCGGAGCTTATTTTTAATAGCGACTTTACGAAACTACATTATAGGGTGATATTGAAAAATATTGAGAAGGTAACATCCTGTCAAATTCATTTAGGGAAAGGAAATCAGACCGGGCCAGTAGTTGTGTTTTTATATGGACCTGTGAAGCATGGAATTAGCGTAAATGAAGGAACGATAACGGGTGTGGTGTCCACTGAAGATTTAGAGGGACCTTTGCAAGGGAAGACGTTTGAAAATCTTGTGCAGGCAATTGATGAAGCGAATGCATATGTAAATGTTTATACAAAAGCACATGCAAGCGGAGAAATTCGTGGGAAGGTAAAAGAATATATCAGGTCCATGAGCCGGTAAATAAACATGCCCATGAATTTTGAAGTTCACGGGCATGTTTACGTTACTCTCTTTTTTCTGGTTGATTCTTTATGAAGAAGTCCATTACATAAAAAACTTCATCATCTGGAATTTGTATTTCAAATGTGTTTTCAATTGGTTGCAATGCTTTTTTTACTTTCATATACATCCAATATTCATCTTGTCTACGTGCTTCTTTGTCAGGATAAGGGAGGAGCTTTTCTCCCTTTTGTAGCCGGTCAATCATACAGCTCATATGCAAAATAACTCCCATTAAACTATCGGGGTTTAACTGTAAGGAGATGAACTCTTGAATTGTATTGAGCGCGTACCGTATTGTTTTAATCATCAGTGCCCCATCATCGCGCTGCATTTGTTGCCCGAGAATATCAGCCATTTTTGCATATGTTTCTTCATAGGTAATTAATTCTTGAATCGGTTGAATGGCTTTGTAGTTTACAATATCTTGGAAATGATAAGTTAAACAGGGTACTTGTACATCAAAGTTTGTCACAATACAAATCATATTGCGTTCTTTCTTTATATTTTCGATCATTTTTGTTAAATCTTTTTCATGAACGATACTAATCGGAATAATTTCTATTAAATCTTTATCGAATCGTAAATAGTTTTCAAGCATTTTTTGAATGGCCAGTGCGCTTCCTTCTCCTGTTAAACAAGCTGTTAAAATGACTGATTTCATTGGAGCGAGTGGCTTTTTCTTTTCTTCTTGTACATTAAGGTAAAACGGTGTTAAGTTTTTCACGGTTTCGTATAATGCATCTAATGAGTACCCGAGCTGAGCTTTTCTTGCTGCTTCTAATGCGTGCGGCGTACTTGTCATCGAAAGAACGCGTACAGGGATATGAAATTCTGTCTCTAGTATATCCCCGATATAGGCGAGTGAACCCATATCGACAAGTAAGAGAAGACCATTTATATGTCCCAGTGTTTTCATGTACACTTTTACTCGTTCTAAGAAATCTTTCGGTGATTCATGAAGCGGCATATCAATTCCTGTTACTTCATCAATACCGAGGAGTTCATTCGCGACATTTGCCATTTCTGTTGCGATACCATTGCCGTGGGCTAAAATTAATACTTTTACTTCTGTTTGGGAAGCAGGAATGGGATCAACAACGAAAAACATCGTTAAGAATCCAGCTTCATCAATTGGCATCGTTACTTGTAATTCTTCTTCTAATAGTTGAATACATTGCATGGCAACTGAGAAAGCTTCTTTATATTTCGTACGAATTTGATTCAGCTGCGGATGATGAATTTGTTTCCCGCCCTGCAGTCGTTGTAAAGTTGTCTGTACATGTAAATTTAAAGCAAGAAAGACTTTTTCATCAAATGTCTTAGCTAAATGTTTTTCGGCTAGTTCAGCGATTTTTTCGCATACAGAAACAATATTGCGATCGACAATTTTAAAGACATTTTCATGACTTGTCTTTTGTGACATTTGATTAAAATACTGAACGAAAAAGCTTTGGAGATCATTGTCTATTAGTAATTCTAATTCTTCTTCTTCAATACCGCGTGCTTGTAATTCTTCATATTTATGATCAATGTAATCATAAATGGAAGAACGTGAATCTTCTGTTTTATGTTTGCTCCATCCTTCGTCACTCGTAAATACAAATGTTTCGTTTGGCACTTGATACAGATGACGGCTTTTTCTTTCAATAAACAAGCCTTCCTTCATGTACCATGGCAAGTCAGCACTTGAAACGCGGACATGGTCTCTTTTCTTTGTTACGAAATCAGAATAGGCTTTCGCACAGGCAATTTGTACATCGGTTTTTAATTGTCCGATATTGTTTGGACATTGATAAAAGACGAAAGCACGCATTGCGTTCGGACTGACATGAATTTTTTTTCGCAGACGAATTGCTTCATTTGTAAAAAAGAGTTGCAAGAGGGCGGAGCGTTCCTGATGCGTTCGCTCACGAAGTGGTGGAAGCGTTACGGTCATCGGAATCCGTCTTGTAAAGGTTTTGAGTAAAAAAGAGTTCGGTTCTTCTGTTGTTGCAGTAATAATTAATACGCGTGCTCGGCGCTCGTTCTCTGTTTCTCCAAGGCGACGATACACACCGCGGTCAATAAATGTGAATAACATTTCTTGACCTTCTGGCGGGAGGCGGTGCACCTCATCCAGGAAGAGAATTCCTTCGTGGGCTTTTTCGATTAACCCTTTTTGGTCACTTGCACCAGTGTAAGCCCCCTTTTTTATCCCGAAAAGTTGTCCAAGCAGGAGCTGTGGATTATTTGCGTAATCCGCACAGTTAAAAACGATAAACGGTGCATCTTTTGGGAGCTGAGTTACTTCAATTGCATACTCGTGCATTAAAGAGGCAAACATAGATTTCCCGACACCCGTTTCTCCAAGTAGTAATGTATGCATACCATTTGGAGGATAGAGTACAGCAGCCTTTGCTTTTTCAATCGCAATTTTGAGGCTTGTGTTTTTTCTTGCAAAGGCATCGAGTGAAGTGTTATTTTGTGAATGCGTTTCCACGTGGGAGTTGGCTCCTAAATAGAAACGGACAGGGCGTGTTCCCATTTTGGATAAACGACCATCTTTCACAAGTTTATTTAAATCGCTGCTTACATTTGCACGGTCTAGCTGTAGAAGTGTAGCGAGTTCAGATGCTGTTACACCTTCTGAGTAATTCCCTTTTTGCATTGCATTATAAATGAGGTCCATTCGTTTCATTTTTCTTCACCTCGAAACTTCGTCACTATTTAAAATTTTACACAAAAATGGGAAGTGTGGGAAGGGAAAAAGAATAAACAGCTCTAGTATATACTAAAGCTGTTACAATCTTGCGTCCTTCCAGAAATTCACTTCTGAATGAGAGGAAGGATTATAGGGAAGAAGTGTGTATCCTTTCGCCTTAAGGTAGTCAATTACCTTTGGAAGAATTTTCACTGTAACGCTAGAATCATGCATTAAAATAACTTCAACTTGTTCGTCGCTTTGGTTCATAACACGCTCTAATATAGCAGAAGGATTATGATAACTTTTCCAGTCATATGTATCGATTGTCCAATCCCACATTTTGTACTGAGCGGAAACAAGTGCATCACGATAATTCTTTTTTAAATAAGGCATACTACCATATGGAACGCGAACAAGGTGTGTATCTAAATTTGCTATATGGCGGACAATAGAGCGGGCCTGCTCCATTTCGGTAATTAAAACGGATGGATCACCAGTATATAAACGCTTTACGTCATGAGACATGCTATGAAGACCGATATAATGACCTTCTTGTATGAAACGTTTCATTGTTTGTGGATAATGTGAAGCCTTGCCACCAATTACAAAGAAGGTTGCCTTTCCCTGCTTTTGCTTTAAGATGTTTAAAATTTGTGATGTGTATTTGTTTGGCCCATCATCAAATGTTAAGTATGCAATTTTAGGCGGAAGGGCTGCGTTCTGAATCGTAGATTGATGTGTAAGTGGGGAGTTAGCGGCTGCTTCAGTATAAGATACCGAACATGTAGTAATACTTAAAAATATAATAATACATTGAAACATTTGCTTCATCAAAATACTCACCCTCAGTCTAACAGTCATGGAGAAGGAGTTAAGATTGTAGTCTCATTATCCTCTTTACATGTATATCTTTCTCCAATAGAAGAACTCTCAAACAAACTATATTTTGGAAATAAAAAATAGCACTCTTTCTTAAGAAGAAAGAGTGCTATTTGAATATTTTACACTAATAAAGGCTATACTACAGTTATTATTCGCGTTTTTTTACTTTTTTATAGAAGGAAATAATTGGTTTGTAACGTTCGTGCACAAGACCAATTACTTCTGCTACGATTTCAGTAAAGAAGATTAAAGCGAACAGAAGGATAATGGATAACCACAATGTTGCGCTAGTGAAAATAATTGCATTTACGCTAAAGAAAATACCAAATGCGTAAATGATAAGTACCGTCGTACGATGAGAAAAGCCCATTGCCAATAGACGATGATGTAAATGCGATTTATCTGGTGCAGAAATTGGTTTTTTATTCACAATTCGTCTGATAATTGCAAATGTGGTATCAAAGATAGGTACACCTAAAATGATAATAGGAACAAGGAAACTGAATAACGTTACACTTTTGTATAATCCCAGTAACGATATAACAGAAATACAATATCCTAAAAATAATGCACCTGTGTCTCCCATGAAAATTTTTGCTGGATGGAAGTTATAGAATAAAAATCCAAGTGTACTTGCAAGTGCAATGAGTGCTAGTGGCAGAATAATAACAGCACCAGTACCCATAGGGCTAGTAAAGGCCATATATGCTAATGTTGCAAGGACGATAGATGAAATCCCAGCGGATAATCCATCTAATCCATCAATTAAGTTAATGGCATTTGTAATACCTACAATCCAAAATACTGTAATTGGATATGCAAGGATACCAAGTTCAGTATCTCCTAAGATTGGAATATACAACACCTGTACTAATAATCCACTTTTTACAATAAGTACGGCAACTAACAGTTGTCCACCGAACTTTACCTTTGCTGATAATTCGTACATATCATCTAAAATACCGATGATGATAATGATAACAGCACCTATAGTAATCGACATCATTCTTTGTTCATATAATCCACTAACAAAGAACCCAACGGCTACACCAATGAAAATTGCCAGTCCACCTAGACGAGGCATAATTTTTTGGTGTACTTTACGTGCGTTTGGCTTATCAGTTGCTCCAATCTTAAATGCTAATTTGATAACGAAAGGAGTAACAACTAATACGGTAATGAAAGATGCCAAAACAGCATAAATCACTTGTGAGTCCATTAATACCCCACCTTTTATATTTTAACGTAATTTTTCGAACGAGTTATCTGAAAATTATGATGATTGTTTGCAGGCTCATAACATATGGTATCACAAAAAGATTAGAATTCAATCTTTTTTTCTATTCACTGTAATTGGAAATAGATAAAATATATGACAAGTTTATAATAAATACGATGTCGCACAAGAAGGTTATAATATATCTTATCATTAACTTGTATTGCATAGTTTTTAAATTGTGGTACAGATTTATGACATTTACATATAAGTCTGTTCCTAGTAGGGATGGTAGGATGTGACCGATTCTCTTTACTATAAGTGTTGCACGTTAAAATACGTACGTTTCGCGTTAAAATATGGAAATATGAAATGAGCCAGTAATAAAGCAGTTTGTAAAGAAAAATGTCCAATTGGAGGGCGTTATTTTACAAAATCTTAAAAAAGGAAAGGGCAGGTGTCTCATATAATAGGGAGTGAGGGCTTGCATGCTATCTCATTTTTATATATTTAAAAGCAACAACTTCATGTCTTAGTACGGGAAAAAGAGTGCCTTAAAGACATCGACATATATTCAGTTTTAGTATGAAAGGGGGAAGCCCAGAATATCTAAACTATAATCTTAGGTATTCTGGGCGGAACATCTAATGAAAATTACGGTGATAGGTACTGGATATGTAGGATTAATTACTGGAGTAGGATTAGCCACATTAGGTCATTCGGTTACTTGTTTTGATATAAATCAAGGGAAAATAGCGAAAATGAAGCAAGGGGAAATGCCAATTTATGAACCTGGTCTGGGGCAATTAGTAGATGCAGCAGTCCAAGAAAAACGATTAGCATTTACATCAAGTCAAACAGAGGCATTTAAACATTCAGATTTCATATTTGTAGCAGTAGGAACACCATCTTTACCGGATGGAACGGCAGATTTAACATATATTCGTAATAGTTGTTATGAAATTGGTATGTGTGCCAATTCAGATATAATTGTGGTTACAAAAAGTACGGTTCCTGTAGGTACGAACGATCAAATGAAAGAATGGATTCAGGAGAAGCTACAAGGGCGGCATATGATACATATGGTATCGAATCCGGAATTTTTACGTGAAGGTTCTGGTATACATGACTTTTTTCATGGTGATCGCATCGTCATAGGAGCGGAGACAGAAGAAATCGCGCAGAAGGTAGAGAGGCTATACAGTAAGCTGTTAATTGAAACGTTTGTTACAGATATCCGCAGTGCGGAGATGATTAAATATGCTTCAAATGCTTTTTTGGCTACGAAAATTAGCTTCATAAATGAAATTTCTAATATATGTGAGAAAGTGGGCGCAGATGTGTTAGAAGTAGCAGGTGGCATGGGAATAGATCGGCGAATCGGTCCCCATTTTTTACAGGCAGGTATCGGTTATGGGGGTTCATGTTTCCCAAAAGATACAAATGCTCTCGTTCAAATTGCAGGTAATGTTGCGCATGATTTTAGATTGTTAAAAGCAGTAATTGAAGTGAATAACAAACAACAGATGTTGCTTGTTCGGAAAGCTAGAAGCGTAATGGATATGAGGGGAAAGCAGGTTGCGGTGTTAGGAGCAGCCTTTAAGCCGAATACAGATGATATTAGGGAAGCACCGTCTCTTCTTATTATAAAAGAGTTATTAGAGATGGGAGCAAATGTAATTGTATACGACCCGCAAGCTATTTTGCATGTGCAGCAGTTGTTTGGAGAAGAAATAAAATATACAACTGATTTAGATGAGGCAATCACAGAAGTGGACGCGGCGTTTATTGTAACCGATTGGGAATGCATACGAACGTATCCATTAGAAAGGTATGTGCAACTTATGGGTGAACCTATTTTATTTGATGGGAGAAATTGTTATACTGGGAAAGATGTTGAGAAACATAGAATGGATTACTATTCCGTTGGCAGAAAGAGCATTCGTAATAGGAAAGTTTCTACCGTCTGTTAAGAACGCTTTTTTTGTCCTTTTATCTTCTCAATATATAATGGTGAGTGTAACAATACTATATAAATCCATGTTGATTAGCTGGCATATAAGTTGCGGTTATGAAAACAAAAGGCGATCTCCACTCGTTTTCTCCGTTTGTTTTCACATGGTATGGGGGCTAAAGGGTCTGACCGCTTCTATGCGTAGCTGGACGCTCTCTTCCACCTAAAAGAGAAGATTTTATGTTAGTTTTTCAATTTGTATTTATATAAATCCATGTTGATTAGCTGGTATATAAGTTGCGGCTATGAAAATAAAAGGAGATTTCCACTCGTTTTCTCCGTTTGTTTTCACATGGCATGGGAGCTAATGGGTCTGATCGCTTCTATGCATAGCCGGACGCTCTTTCCCACTCAAAAGGGGAGGTTTTATGTTAGTTTTTCATATATCGTAACTAGTGAAAGAAAAGAGGCATTGAAATGACTGAACGTTTAAAAGTAATGACGATTTTTGGAACACGTCCAGAAGCGATTAAAATGGCACCTCTTGTGTTAGAGTTGCAAAAACATCCTGAGAAAATTGAATCAATTGTAGCAGTGACAGCACAGCATCGCCAAATGTTAGATCAAGTATTGAATATCTTTGGTATTACGCCGGATTTTGATTTGAATATCATGAAAGACCGTCAAACATTAATTGATATTACAACACGTGGTTTAGAGGGCTTAGATAAAGTAATGAAGGAAGCAAAGCCACATATCGTTCTTGTACATGGTGATACAACAACTACTTTTATTGCGAGCCTTGCTGCTTTCTATAATCAAATTCCGGTTGGCCATGTTGAAGCTGGACTTCGTACATGGGATAAATATTCTCCATACCCGGAAGAAATGAACCGTCAATTAACAGGTGTAATGGCAGATCTTCATTTCTCGCCTACTGCAAAATCAGCAATGAACTTGCAACAAGAAAATAAAAATGAAGCACGTATTTTCGTAACAGGAAATACAGCGATTGATGCACTAAAAACAACAGTGAAAGAAGAATATAGTCATCCAGTACTAGAGAAGCTTGGAAATGACCGACTTGTACTTATGACAGCACATCGTCGTGAAAATTTAGGTGAACCAATGCGCAATATGTTCCGTGCAATTAAACGCCTTGTTGAAAAGTACGAAGATGTACAAGTTGTGTACCCAGTTCATATGAATCCTGTTGTTCGTGAAACAGCTAACGATATTTTAGGAGATCATAATCGTATTCACTTAATTGAACCACTAGATGTAATTGATTTCCATAATGTTGCAGCACGTTCATACTTAATGTTAACAGATTCTGGTGGTGTGCAGGAGGAAGCACCTTCTCTTGGCGTACCGGTTCTTGTTCTACGTGATACGACAGAACGTCCGGAAGGTATTGAAGCAGGTACATTAAAATTAGCAGGTACAGACGAAGAAACAATCTTTACACTTGCAGACGAATTATTATCTAATAAAGAAGCACATGATAAAATGGCGCAAGCATCTAATCCTTATGGTGATGGCCTTGCTTCAGAGCGTATTGTAGGAGCAATTTTACAATATTTTAATAAAAAATAAGTAGAAAAAAGAGCCGCTCCTCATATCTGTTGATATAAGAAGCGGCTCTTTTCTTTTAAGTAGTAATCTCTACTGATGATTTCGCATTAACCATTCCGCGTTAGCGTTCGTAGACGGAGGTTCCTGTTCTTTTTTCTTAGTAGATGAATTTGTAGAATTCGTATCAGAATCAGAATTAGAACTTGTATTGGTTGTAGAATTCGTGTCTGTTTTATCTTGTCCTAAGTTTTTCAAAATTTCATTACGAACATTTTGAACGCTCATTTCATCTGGAATAAAGTAATAGATATCATTTAGTTTTTTATCTTCACCTTCTAATTTAATCGTTTTTATGTTAGAAGGATCGAATCCAGATAACTTATTATATAAGGCAAGTCCATCGGATACAGGTATATCAGTTTTTACATATTTTCCAACAACCTCCGCTAAATCTTTAATCTTAAAGACTGTAGAAGCGGAATTTAGTTTATGGACAACCGCGGCAAGTACTTGTCGTTGTCTTGCAGCTCGGCCATAATCTCCATTTGGATCTTGCTTTCGCATACGGACATAAGCGAGTGCTTCTTCGCCATTTAATTCTTGCTGTCCTTGTTTAAATTGAATCAGCTTGTAGTAATCTATATCAGATCGTTCCTCGAAATTAAATGGAACATCGACTGTAATGCCACCAACGGCATCGACAATTCCTTTAAAGCCTTTGAAATCAATTTTTACGTAGTGGTCAACAGGCACACGTAAAAAATTCTCGACTGTGTCTAATGCCATTTTTTCTCCGCCGTAAGCATGCGCCGCGTTAATTTTATCTTTTTTATTTTTTCCAGCAATCGTAACACGTGAGTCACGCGGGATACTCATGAGTGAAACATTTTTTGTTTTTGGGTTAATTGTTGCGAACATAAGAGAATCTGTTCGTCCATTTTGTCCATCCGTTGCATAATCTTCAATTCCCATAATAAGGACGCTGAAAGGTTCTTTTGTAATTTCTACATCTACCGCACGTAATTTTGATTTATCACGAGTAAAGCCACTATACATCTCCATGAGTGAAGAGTAAGAGTTAAACATGTAAAGCCCTACACTACCAATTAAGGACATAAAAATGAGGTAGATAAACAATCTACGTCTGCGCTTTTTTTTCACTCTTCTTTTCTGGAGATGATGATAACGCTCTTCCATACATAAACTCCTTTTAATATATATATGTTATTGTTGCACAATGTCTTGTTCTAAATACAGCATGTCATCTTCTTGTATTGTACATTTCCCATTTGTTAGTTCAATCATCCACTCTGTGAAAGTTTGTTTTTGATCTTCTTCCACATAAGTGTCAAATGTCACATTTTCTAGGTAATGAATCTCTTTAATAGCATATTTTGAGTGGCGTAATTCATTTTCAATCTTTCCGAGTAGTGTATAATCAATTTCTGTCTTCATAACTCGCATTAATTTTCGTTCGACAACACCTACATAGTTAATTCCTTCACTTGTACATTTTCCATATGCACGAATTAAACCACCGGCACCAAGTTTAATGCCGCCAAAATATCGTGTGACAACAACAACGGTATCTTTCAATCCACGTTTTTTTAATACTTCTAGCATAGGTACACCAGCTGTACCGCTTGGTTCACCGTCATCATTTGCCTTTTGAATTTGATCTTGCTCCCCGATTAAATAGGCTGAGCAGTTGTGTGTTGCGTTCCAATGCTGCTTTTTTATCTTTTGAATAAATTCTTGTGCTTCTTCTTCTGTTTTCGCTCGACTTATATAGCAAATAAACCGTGACTTTTGAATGACAATTTCGTGCTCACCGTAGCCTTTGATTGTTAAATATTGTAATAACAATGATATACGCCCCTACCTTTCAATATTACTAGTACTTTTTATTGTAAAAGGGGGAGTTTTCAGATTCAAACATTTTTTGTAGGAAAATAGCAAATTCTATTATAAATTTAATATTTTTGTTGTAAATTGTCCAAGTGTTTATTATAATCTTACCCCGGCATTTTTCATACATTAATGCACCTTTTCCTATTTTCGTGTAAAATTAGGAAATAAAAACTTTTTTATAAGGCAGGTACGAAAATGAGAACAGCTATTGTTACTGATAGTACAGCATATATACCGAAGCATATTCGTGAAGAACTCAATATACATATGATTCCATTAAATGTGATTTTTGGAACGAATTCTTATCAAGAAGAAGCAGAAATTACAGCGGATGATTTTTATGTAAAAGTACGTGAACATGAAGAACTTCCAAAAACTTCTCAACCAGCAATTGGAAAATTTGTGGAGCTATTTGAAGAACTGGCAAAAGAATACGATGCGGTGATTTGTATCCATCTTTCAAGCGGAATTAGCGGTACATATCAAACAGCAACGACAGCTGGGCAAATGGTCGAAGGGATAAACGTATATACGTATGATTCTGAAATTAGTTGTGAAGTACAAGGGTTTTATGTGCGTGAAGGTGCAAGAATGGTAAGTGAAGGAAAGGCGCCAGAAGAGATTTTAGCTAGGTTTGATGAAATGAAGCAAACGATAGATGCTTATTTTGTTGTTGATGATCTCCATCATTTGCAACGCGGTGGTCGTTTAAATAGCGCGCAAGCATTTATCGGTAGCTTATTGCAAGTAAAGCCAGTTTTATATTTTAGAGATAAAGTTATTATCCCGTTTGAAAAAATTCGCACACGCAAAAAGGCACTAAAGCGTATCGTTGAAATTTTCGATGAACATGCGAGTAAAGGTATGCCGATGGAAGCTGTTATCATTCATGCAAATCGTGAAGAAGAAGCGAAAGAGTGGCAGCAAGAATTGGAGGAAAAGTACCCTCATGTTACAATCCGCATCAGTTATTTTGGTGCTGTAATTGGAACGCACTTAGGAGAGGGATCACTAGGTCTAGGGTGGTATACAAAATAATAAAAATGTAAAAGCTCTCTTTTTGTAGAGAGTTTTTTACGGATATACGCATGCCTATTTGACAAGTTAATATTTTGAAGTGATAAAATTTAATTTATATAAATACGGATTGAAAGACCGACATAAAGTGAAACTTTAATCAGTGGGGCTCCATCCCCCACTGATTATTAGCCCTTGCCAATCGGGCCTTTAGGGACAGTGCCTTTTTTAGCCCTATTCCATGTGAAAACAGAAGGAGAAAATGAGTGGGAGTCTCCTTGTGTTCTTCATAGTCGCAATTTATATGTTGGAAAATCAAAATGCATTTATAAAAAATAAGGAAAGTTTTATTACTTACTTTTTATAAGAAACTATTTTATAATAAAGGAGAGGTGAAACATATGGAGCATAATTCTTGTTTATGTCCAAAGTTTGAGTCGGCTTTTACACTTCTTAGTAAAAAGTGGACGGGTTTAATTATTAAATCTTTGTTAGAAGAGCCGAAGCGATTTAGAGAAATTGCGGATATTATCCCAAATATGAGTGATCGTATGTTGTCAGAGCGTTTAAAAGAATTAGAGAGCGAAGGTGTAGTCGTTCGTAATGTGTATCCAGAAGTACCTGTTAGAATCGAATACGGATTAACAGACAAGGGAAAAGCATTAGAAAGTGTTATGAATGAAGTCCAAAATTGGGCTGAAAAATGGGTGAAATAATAGATTGTTCGATGAATAGAGAGAAAAAAGCACAAGGAGTGTTCCTTGTGTTTTTTTTTATAACAAATGTATGACAATTGTACAAAAAAATAGCGCGATTCCCTTAAGATTCTACAAGAAAATACAGGATTAGAAGGAAAATGTCAGGAAATTACAAACGTAATATTACATTTATTTTACAAAATCGTAACATTGATAAAATATCTCCCGAAATATGGTATAAATTTAAATAGATTATATACGGAAAAGAAAAAAGAAAGCGGTGTAAAAACAAAATGAAAAAGCTAAAAATGGCATCTTGCGCATTGGCTGCAGGATTTATGATGTTTTCAGTGGTAACACCAAATGTATTTGCGGAAAAGATTGAGGATGTAAAAACACAAATTAACTCACAAAATGACACTTTACATAAACAACAACAAGAACGTGACGAGCTTCAAAAACAAATGAACGATTTAAATAAAACGGTTCAAGATTTAGATACGTCTGTTCAAGAAAATGCAGCAAAACTTGATGAAACAACGAAAAAAGTTGAAGAAACACAAGCATTAATCGAGAAGAAAAATCAAAACATTGCAGATTTACAAACGAAAATTGCAAAACGTGAAGAGTTATTAAGAAAGCGTTTAGTAGCGCTTCAAGAGCAACCAAATACAAACGTTGTAACAGAAGTTGTTGTAAACTCTAAAAACATTGCAGATTTAGTAGATCGTTTAACTTCTGTTTCGAAAATTCTTGAATCTGATGAAGATATCATGACAACACAACAACAAGATCAAGCAACTGTGAAAAAAGATGTTGAAACGGTAAAAGAAAAACAAAAAGAATTAAAAGAAGCGCAAGTGAAAATCGAAACTGCAAAGAAAGAACTTGATGCTGAAAAAGCGAAAAAACAAGAAGCAGTGAACGATTTAAGCGGTAAAATGGATACAGTTGTAAACAGCATGACAAGCACAGAAGGTCAATTAAAAGAGCTTGAAAAGCAAGCATTATACTTACAACAATTAGCTGAAAAAGAAGCACAAGAAAAAGCAGCACAAGAAGCTGCTGCGAAGAAACAAGCAGAGCAAGCTCAGCAACAAGCTCAGCAACAAGCTCAGCAACAAGCTCAGCAACCGGCACCTGCAAATAATGGTGGACAAGCTAAGAAAGAAGAAGCTGCACCAGCGCCTGCAAATAATGGTGGACAAGGTAAAAAAGAAGATGTTAAACCAGCACCGGCTCCAAAACCAGGTCCAGAACCGGGTGTAATTGGAAAAGCAAAAAGCTTAGTTGGTATGAAATATGTTTGGGGTAGTTCTTCACCATCAAATGGCGGTTTTGACTGCAGTGGATTAGTTTCTTATGTGTATGGTTTAGGGCATCAAACTACTTCTAGTTTATGGGGATCTGTACAAAAAATTAGCGCGTCTGAAGCGCAACCAGGTGACCTTATCTTCTTGCAAGGTACTTACAGAGCAGGTGTATCACACGTTGGTATTTACATTGGTAATGGCCAGATGATTCATGCTGCGGATGAGAGAACTGGTGTTACTTACGGTAGTGTAAATAGCAGTTATAACCAAGCTCATTTCTTAGGTTACGGTAGATTATAAGATTTTTAACTAAATAAAACATGTGTATAAAGTCGATAGCTTACTATTTTAAAAGTAGGTTATCGGCTTTTTTGAGTTTTTACGAGAGAAAGAGAAGGGATTATAGTAGAGCTATATAAATATAAATACGCATAGAAAGACCGACATAAAACCATTCCTTTTAGGTGGGAGAGAGCATCCGTTCATGGATAGGAGCGGTCAGTGCTTTTTTTAGCTCCATGCCAAGTGAAAACAGAAGGAGAAAATGAGTGGAGAACTTCTTTTGTTTTCATAACCGCGACTTATATGCTGAAAAATCAAAATGGATTTATATAGGAGGCGTTACTATGCTAGTAGGAAGACAAATGCTACGAGAAGAAATTTTGTTTTCAAAAGATGAATTAGACCGTTTGGAAAGACAAGGGGATATTTCTTTAGAAAAAGGTGTAATAAAGAAATCGTCACATTATGTATGTCAGCGCTGCGGAAATAGCGAGCAACGGTTATTTGCTTCGTTTTTATGTAAAAGGTGCAATCAAATGTGCACGTATTGCCGAAAGTGCATCACGATGGGGCGAGTAGGAGAATGTACAGTGCTCGTTCGAGATATACGAGATGTAGTATGGGAAAGCTTGCCGAATCCTTTACGGTGGGAGGGCCATTTATCAGTTGGGCAGGAGAGAGCAGCTAGCGGAGTAACAGAAGCAGTACGCCAAAAAGAATCTTTTTTTATATGGGCAGTATGTGGAGCTGGTAAGACAGAGATGCTTTTTTATGGTATAGATGAAGCTTTACAAAAAGGCGAGCGGGTTTGTATTGCAACGCCGCGGACTGATGTGGTGTTAGAGCTCGCACCCCGTTTGCAAACTGTTTTTCCAGATGTACCGATTGCTGCGTTATATGGTGGTAGTTTGGATCGTGAAAAGGAAGCAAGGCTCATCGTTTCTACAACGCACCAGTTGCTTCGTTATTATAGAGCATTTGATGTTATGATTGTGGATGAAATTGATGCTTTTCCATATGCGATGGATAAGATGCTTCATCATGCAGTAGAGCAAGCGAGTAAAGAGCGAGCTGCGCAAATTTATTTAACTGCAACTCCGGAAGAAACATGGAAGCGTAAGCTATGGAGTGGTAAACAAAAAGGTGTAATCATTCCGGGGCGTTATCATCGTCAGCCTTTGCCAGTCCCAAGGTTCCGGTGGTGCGGTAATTGGAAAAAGGCGTTAAAACGAAAAGAAATCCCGCATGTTGTTTTTGAATGGCTAAAGTATTATCTCCTTAAACAATCTCCTATTTTTCTATTTGTTCCTCACGTACGTTATATTGATGAAGTAAGTGTAGTATTAAAAAAATTAGATGATCGCATTGAAGGTGTTTATGCTGAGGATCCAAAGCGAAAAGAAAAGGTAGCTTCGTTCCGAAAAGGAAATATCCCATTATTAGTAACGACGACGATTTTGGAACGCGGCGTGACGGTAGAGAATTTACAAGTAGCGGTGTTAGGGGCGGAAGAGGTCATTTTTTCGGAAAGTGCACTTGTACAAATTGCTGGCAGGGCCGGCAGAAGTCATCGCAGGCCAGATGGTGATATTCTTTATTTTCATTATGGAAAAACAGAAGCAATGATACGCGCAAAAAAACACATTCAATTTATGAATAAAAAGGCAAAGCAAGAAGGGTTGATACATTAATGCATTGTCTACTTTGTCATGATTTTATTTCAGAAAGCGTTAGCTGGTATTCTTTTTTTATTCAGTCTGACAGGCGGTGTATATGTGAGCGATGTGAACGGAAACTTTCCTATATTATAGGAGAAATTTGTGATGACTGCGGCAGACCATTTGAGTCTCTGTCAGAGGAGTATAGAGAAGGTAACCTTTGCAAGGATTGCGTAAGATGGCAGGAAGAGAGAAAGTTTCTACCTATAAAAAATCGATCTGTGTACGTCTATAATGATTGGATGAAGGAAGTATTAGCTCAGTTTAAATTTCGTGGGGATGCTGAGCTTGTTCGTATTTTTCATGCGCACTTTGTAGCTACATTTCGTAAGTATTTTTCAGACTGTCATGCGATGATTCCGATTCCGCTTAGTAAGGAGCGAGAATACGAGCGTGGTTTTAATCAAGCGGAATTGTTAGCATCTTGTTTACCACTTAGTTTTCTACAAACATCCTTAAGTAGAAAAGACACGGAAAAGCAAAGTGAAAAGAAACGTATAGAGAGGCTTTCAGTAGCGAATCCCTTTTATTTTCACAAAGAAGAAATGTTTATTGGGCAGCATCTTTTACTCATTGATGATGTGTATACGACAGGAATTACGGTTAGGCAAGTTGCAAAGTGCCTGTATGATGCAGGTGCTCGAAAAATTTCTAGCCTTACTCTTTGCCGTGGGTAATATATGTATGTCGAAAGATACAATAAAAAGGCGACAAGACTTCTTTGACTTGATATGTTGTCATTCGTTATAGTCAAATTATGGGGTAAATGCCCTTATTTTTAGAGTGAAGGGAATGGAACGAACATGCAAGGAAGAGTAAAGTGGTTTAATGGAGAAAAAGGATTTGGGTTTATCGAGCGTGAAGACGGTGATGATGTTTTTGTTCATTTTTCTGCAATTCAACAGGATGGGTATAAGTCGTTAGAAGAGGGACAAAAAGTAGAATTTGACATTGTAGATGGTGCGCGTGGACCACAAGCAGCGAATGTTGTGAAATTATAATTTCGAACGAAGAGTTTTGTGAGAAACATAGAGCTGGGGTTGTGGCAACGGTTTATATATATTCAATTTGATCTTCCAAAATATAAATTGCGGCTATGAAGAACAGAAGGAGACTTTCACCTATTGTCCCCTTCTGTCTTTTTTGCGTGGCATGGGGAAAAAGTCCTGTCCGCTCTTATGCAAAGACGGACGCTCGTTCTCACCAAAAAGAAATGGTTGTATATGGTTCTTTCAATTTATAACTTTAATTTGATTTCACGGCACATAAATTACGGTTATGAAAGACAAACAGAGACTTCCGCCCATTGTCTCCTTGTGTTCTTACATGGCACGGGGCTAAAAAAAGTCCCTGCCCGCTACTAGCCATGGGCGGATGCTCCCTCCCACCTAAAAGAGATGGTTGTGTTTTCGGTCGGTCTTTCCATTCAAATGATAAAAATGTTGTCAAAAAGTTGTTTCTTTTCTGTAACGAATTGTCCATACTTATATTCGTTATTTACGATGTTAATAGGGTAAAATGTAAATAGAAACGATGCATCTTTTCTTTTCAACAAAAAACGATAAAAAATTTCAATTTCCCTAACTTTTTCAAAAAAGTTAGCAGGATTTTTTAAGCCATTGTCGAAATTGTATACATAGGCTTGAAAGGAGGAATTCATCTATGAAATTCAACATTCGTGGTGAAAATATTGAAGTAACTCCAGCATTAAAGGAATATGTAGAGAAAAAACTTAGCAAATTAGAGCGTTATTTTGATACATTCCCAGAGGTTAAAGTTAATTTAAAAGTATACTCTGACAAGCAACGTGTCGAGGTAACAATCCCATTTACAGATTTATTACTTCGTGCAGAAGAAACTCATAGCGATATGTACGCTGCAATTGATTTAGTGGTTGATAAAGTTGAGCGACAAATTCGTAAACATAAAACAAAAGTAAATCGTAAATTACGTGAAAAAGGTTCTCCGAAAACTGCATTTATCCTTACAGAGCCAGCGGCAACGTTGGAGGAAGTGAAAGAGGATGAATTAGAGCTTGTACGTACAAAACGATTTGATTTAAAACCAATGGATGTTGAAGAAGCCATTTTACAAATGGATATGTTAGGTCATAACTTCTTCGTCTTCACAAATGCGGATACAAATGAAACTAATGTTGTCTATGGCCGCAAAGATGGAAAATATGGATTAATTGAAACAAAATAATAAGTAAAGAACGCAGCTGTAAAAGGCTGCGTTTTTTTTATTGTTTATAAAATGTTTTACGTGTAGACCGATGAAACATATGAAAGTCTTTGAGTTTTCACTCTGTTATTTTTGGGAAGACATACCGCTGTCTCAGAATGGGACAGGAAACAAAGAAGTTTAGTAAAGGATGAAATCGCTATAAAACGCCTATTAATCAAAATTTCAGCTAATTTAGGCTATGCGTTTGGCCAGTTGTTGTCATAGCTATAAAACAAGTGTTACAATTATCATTAGGTTTATACTTTTTTTGTTTTTTTAAGTAGGAGAGAAAATGCTAGAAAATAAATTTGCGTTTTATAACGACTGATTAGTGAGCAGAAATATAGAGCACGATCGGAAGTTTTATTTTAATAAAAGAGGAGCGTATTTCCTATGATCGGTATTTTAAAAAAGGTGTTTGATGTAAACCAGCGCCAAATTAAACGTATGCAGAAATCTGTGGATCAAATAGAAGGGTTTGAATCATCGATTCAATCGTTAACTGACGAACAATTAAAAGGGAAAACAATTGAATTTAAAGAGCGTCTTACGAAAGGCGAGACAGTAGACGATTTATTACCAGAAGCTTTTGCGGTTGTTCGTGAAGCAGCGACACGCGTTCTTGGTATGCGCCCCTATCCTGTGCAATTAATGGGTGGTATTGCCTTACATGAAGGGAATATTTCTGAGATGAAAACAGGGGAAGGTAAAACATTAACTTCTACTTTACCGGTTTATTTGAATGCTTTAACAGGTAAAGGTGTTCATGTTGTTACAGTCAATGAATATTTAGCGCAGCGTGACGCAGGGGAAATGGGACAACTACATGAGTTCCTTGGCTTAACAGTAGGAATTAACTTGAATAGCATGTCACGTGAAGAAAAGCAAGCTGCTTACGCTGCTGATATCACATATAGTACAAACAACGAGCTTGGTTTTGACTATTTGCGTGATAACATGGTGCTATATAAAGAGCAACGTGTTCAGCGTCCGCTTCATTTCGCAATCATTGATGAAGTCGATTCCATTTTAGTTGATGAAGCGCGTACGCCGCTTATCATTTCTGGACAAGCACAAAAATCAACAGAACTATATATCTTTGCAAATGCATTTATTCGTACGTTAGAAAATGAAAAAGATTACTCATTTGACGTGAAAACGAAAAATGTCATGTTAACAGAAGACGGGATTACGAGAGCAGAGAAAGCTTTCCATATTGAAAACTTATTTGATTTAAAACACGTTGCACTTCTTCACCATATTAATCAGGCGCTTCGTGCACACGTTGTAATGCACCGCGATACAGATTATGTTGTACAAGAAGGCGAAATTGTAATTGTAGACCAATTCACTGGTCGTCTTATGAAAGGCCGCCGCTATAGTGAAGGTTTACACCAAGCGATTGAAGCAAAAGAAGGCGTAGAAATTCAAAATGAAAGTATGACATTAGCAACCATTACATTCCAAAACTACTTCCGTATGTACGAAAAGTTATCAGGTATGACTGGTACAGCGAAAACGGAAGAAGAGGAATTCCGTAACATTTATAATATGAATGTTATCGTGATACCAACAAACAGACCAGTTGTTCGTGATGACCGTGCCGATTTAATTTTCAAAACGATGGAAGGAAAATTCAATGCGGTTGTTGAGGATATTGTAAAACGCCATAAGCAAGGGCAACCAGTTCTTGTTGGTACAGTTGCAATTGAAACATCTGAACTTATTTCAAACATGTTAACACGTAAAGGTGTACGTCATAACGTCTTGAATGCGAAAAACCATGCGCGTGAAGCGGATATTATTACAGAAGCAGGATTTAAAGGCTCTGTAACGATTGCGACAAACATGGCTGGTCGTGGTACGGATATTAAACTAGGCGAAGGTGTAAAAGAAGCTGGTGGCCTAGCGGTTATCGGTACAGAACGTCATGAAAGTCGTCGTATTGATAATCAGTTACGTGGTCGTTCTGGTCGTCAAGGAGACCCTGGTGTGACGCAGTTCTACTTATCAATGGAAGATGAATTAATGCGCCGCTTCGGTGCAGATAATATGAAAGCGATGATGGATCGCCTTGGTATGGATGATTCACAGCCAATCGAAAGTAAAATGGTATCTCGTGCTGTAGAATCTGCGCAAAAACGTGTAGAAGGAAACAACTACGATGCACGTAAACAGCTCTTGCAGTATGACGATGTACTTCGCCAACAACGTGAAGTAATTTATAAACAACGTCAAGAAGTAATGGAATCTGAAAACTTACGAGGCATTATCGAAGGTATGATGAAATCTACTGTAGAACGTGCTGTTGCCCTTCATACGCAAGAGGAAATTGAAGAGGATTGGAACATTAAAGGTCTGATTGACTACTTAAATACAAACCTTCTTGAGGAAGGTGATGTTAAGGAAGAAGAATTACGTCGTCTTGCACCAGAAGAAATGAGCGAGCCAATCATTGCAAAATTAATAGAGCGTTATGATGAAAAAGAAAAACTTCTACCAGAAGAACAAATGCGTGAATTTGAAAAGGTTGTTGTATTCCGCGTTGTAGATACGAAATGGATGGATCATATCGATGCGATGGATCATCTTCGTGAAGGTATTCATTTACGTGCCTACGGTCAAATTGACCCGCTTCGTGAATACCAAATGGAAGGATTCGCAATGTTTGAATCCATGATCGCTTCCATTGAAGAAGAGGTTTCTCGTTACATTATGAAAGCAGAAATCGAACAAAACTTAGAGCGCCAAGAAGTAGCTCAAGGTGAAGCAGTTCATCCGAAAGATGACGGTGAAGAAGTGAAAAAGAAACCAGTTGTAAAAGGTGAACAAGTAGGACGTAACAACCTATGCAAATGTGGCAGTGGTAAGAAATATAAAAACTGCTGTGGTATTGGGAAATAAGGAAAAGTGGCGCCGACTGTTCAGCCCCGTTGGCTAAGGTTCTTTCTTGTGCGGAAGGTTCTTAGACATGAGGGGCTAGGAGGCAGAATTGGATCAAAAGAAAAGCGGAAGCGGCTCGTTCAGAATGTGAGAAGGATGGAGCTCCTGACAGAGAGGCGTAGTTTGCCTCGCAGGGAGGCGCTCCAAATCGACCTTACACGAAATTTTATTTTCAAAATGGAAAAGTTTTAAAAATATCCATATAATAAAAAGGGACAAACTCTCTCTGTAATAAGCGGAGGGAGTTTCCCTTGTTTTATATAAAAGCGATAGTAATTACATAGAGGTGAAGAGCATGGAATTAGTAGAAATTAGGCAAGAATTAGAGAAAATGGCTAAGAGATTAGCGGCTTTTAGGGGGTCTCTTTGACCTTCCTATAAAGGAAAAACGCATTGCAGAATTAGAAGAAACAATGATGGGTGCAGGCTTTTGGGATGATCAACAAGGCGCACAAACTGTAATTAATGAAGCGAATGCGTTAAAAGAAATGGTTGGGAAGTTTCGTCAGTTAGATGAAACATTCGAAAATTTAGAAGTGACACATGAACTTTTAAAAGAAGAATATGATGAAGATTTACATGAGGAATTAGAATCTGAAGTGAAATCTTTAGTTCGAGAAATGAATGAGTACGAGCTTCAGCTATTATTAAGCGATCCTTATGATAAAAATAATGCGATTTTAGAACTACATCCAGGTGCTGGTGGAACAGAATCACAAGACTGGGGTTCTATGCTATTACGTATGTATACACGCTGGGCTGAAAAACGCGGGTTTAAAGTAGATACAGTCGATTATTTACCAGGCGATGAAGCAGGAATCAAAAGTGTAACATTGTTAATTAAAGGTCATAACGCTTACGGTTACTTGAAAGCAGAGAAAGGTGTACATCGTCTTGTACGTATTTCACCGTTTGACTCTTCAGGCCGTCGTCATACATCGTTCGTATCTTGTGAAGTTGTACCTGAATTTAATGATGATATCGAGATTGAAGTGCGTACGGAAGATTTAAAAATAGATACGTACCGTGCAAGTGGTGCGGGTGGACAGCACATTAATACGACGGATTCCGCGGTTCGTATTACACATACGCCAACGAATACGGTTGTAACATGTCAATCCGAGCGTTCGCAAATTAAAAACCGTGAACATGCGATGAAAATGTTAAAGGCGAAATTATATCAAAAGAAATTAGAAGAACAGCAAGCGCAGTTAAATGAAATTCGTGGTGAACAAAAAGAAATTGGCTGGGGTAGCCAAATTCGTTCTTACGTATTCCACCCATACTCTCTAGTGAAAGACCACCGTACAAATACGGAAGTTGGTAATGTACAAGCGGTTATGGATGGAGAAATTGATCCGTTTATTGATGCGTATTTACGCTCTCGTATTTCTTAAGAAAAAAAGCCAACGGACTGTTGGCCTATCGTTGAGGAGATAGAGAGGAATAATGAGGTACATCTTGTCTGTATTGATAAGAGAAGGAGGAAGAGGAGTTGGGTGACAACTTCTCTTTTTGATGAGCTTGGTTTTATGATACAAGGTCGTATATTGTTTTGTAAAAAGTAAAAAATATTAAGAAGCAAGCTATAAATGATAAGGAAGCCGTATAGAATTTTTCCTTTTCTGTTTTGTAAAAACAGTATCTTTATAGTAATTTGCATTTGTTCACAGAATTGAAACAATTGGTGAAAGCTTTATATGAGTAGGGTTCTCATCCCTTTTGTAAAAAATATCCTATTGAGGTTGGTTTTTCTATAAGGGGATAATTATTATAATGGCAAGTGAGAGCTATGTGAAAGTATGGCTATATCAATAATAAGAAGGATATCAACAATGGGGAGCGATATAAGTGAAAAAGAAATTGTTGGCTATTGCATTAGGAACATCATTAGCTTTTACTATAGGAGCATGTGGAAAGAAAGAAGAAAATAAATCTTCTAATCAATCTGCAAGTACAGATAGTGCAGAGCAAATTTCCAAAAAAAGTTGTGCAGGTTGTCATGCTAGCGACTTATCTGGTGCAACTGGACCTGATTTACGAAAAGTAGGCGGTAAATACGACGCGGCGGAGATTGAAAATATTATCAAAAAAGGACGCGGTTCAATGCCAGCGGAACTTATTCAAGGTGAGGATGCAAAAAAAGTATCAGAGTGGTTAGCAGAACATAAGTAAGAAAAGAGGAAGTGGCTTGTTTAAAATCGTAGGACGTTGGAACCCCCGACAGAGAGGCATTTTTTGTCTCGTCCGAGGGAGTGAAACGGCCGGAGATTTTAGCCACTGCAGCTAGACAAAAGAAAAGAGGAAGTGGCTTGTTTAGAATAGAAGGAAGAAGCAAAGCCACTGAGCATTCTAGCCGCTAAAGCTAGAACGTAAAAAAAGTGGAGCTGACTGTTTAGCAGTGTTGGCTAAGGGGCTTTTTTGTGTGGAAGGTTCTTAGACATGATGGGCTAAACAGTCAGTTTTTTGGGCTATTTTATAAAAAGCTAGACTTATAAGATGATTCATAAAATGATATAGACTTGTTTATGATATATATGTATCTATTTTGATTTTAAAATAGATAAACTGCTGCTATGAAGAACAAAAGGTGACCTGTACTCGTTTTCTCTCTTTGTTTTAACTTGGCATTGGGTAGGAAAAGGATCTGACTGCTTCTATGCATGGCCTGATGATCTCTCCCATCTAAAAAAGAAAGGGTTTATGTTTGTTTTTTCAATTTGTACTTATATAGTTAGGAATTAACCTTTTATCGAGGAAAGGGAGCTTTGAATAACTGCTTTTTCTTGTTTTTTTTTGCGCTGTAACATAACTGTAACAAAATTGTATCCGAATTGGAAACCTAATGATGTTACAATGTAGTTTGTAGAATTTTGCTGAAACATGTACATAAGCAACAGTGATAGACTGAAACTGCTGTTACTGTTATTTGAAACAACAGAAATACTTTAATAGGTTTGTAGTACAGCAGAGTGTAAGTAAGAGCGGGAGCTTTTGCTTTCATATTCAGATAGACAGAAAAAGTATGTCGAAAAAAATCATTAAGTATTGGGTGATAAATAATGATAAAAATGACGAATGTTTATAAGGAGTATCCAAATGGTATGAAAGCCATCGATGGACTCACAGTTAGCATTAAGCAGGGTGAATTTGTATACGTAGTTGGACCGAGTGGAGCCGGAAAATCTACATTTATTAAGATGATGTATCGTGAAGAAAAACCAACAACAGGATCTATCAATGTGAATGGACTTGTAATTGAAACGTTAGCAGAGCGAGATGTACCATATTTTCGCCGTCAGCTAGGCGTAATTTTCCAAGACTTTAAATTGCTACCTAAATTAACGGTATATGAGAATGTAGCGTTTGCTTTAGAAGTAATTGAAGAAGAGCCTGATGCAATTCGTGAGCGTGTTACTGAAGTACTGGGTCTTGTAAGCCTTGAAGATCGTGCGGACGCACTTCCAACTGAACTTTCAGGTGGAGAACAACAGCGTGTGGCGATTGCAAGGGCGATTGTAAATAAGCCAAAAGTTGTGATTGCCGATGAGCCGACAGGAAACTTAGATATTGATACAGCACTTGATATTATGAGTATCTTTAAACGTATTAATGAGCGCGGTACAACAATTGTTATGGCAACACATAACGCAGATATCGTAAATACAATTCGTCATCGCGTAATTGCGATTGAAGGCGGAAAAATTGTTCGAGATGAGATTGAGGGAGGATACGGATATGAAGACTAAAACCCTTAGTCGGCATTTACGAGAAGGTGTAAAAAATCTATCCCGTAACGGATGGATGACGTTTGCTTCTGTAAGTGCAGTAACAGTTACATTATTACTTGTAGGTGTCTTTTTAACAGCGATTATGAATATGAACCACTTTGCAACGAAAGTGGAGCAAGATGTAGAAATTCGTGTACACATTGATCCAGCGGCGAAAGAAGCGGATCAAAAGAAATTGGAAAAAGATCTTAGCAAAATTGCAAAAGTGGATTCTGTTAAATATTCTTCTAAAGAAGAAGAGTTAAAACGTTTGATTAAAAGCTTAGGTGACAGCGGAAAAACGTTTGAGTTATTTGAGCAAGATAATCCACTTAAAAATGTATTTATTGTAAAGGCGAAAGAACCAACAGATACAGCTACAATTGCGAAAAAAGTTGAAAAAATGCAGTTTGTAAGTACAGTTCAATATGGTAAAGGCCAAGTTGAAAAATTATTTGATACAGTGAACACAGGCCGTAATATTGGGATTTTGTTAATTGCTGGTCTATTATTCACAGCAATGTTCTTAATCTCTAATACAATCAAAATTACAATTTATGCACGAAGCACGGAGATTGAAATTATGAAACTTGTAGGTGCGACAAACTGGTTTATCCGTTGGCCGTTCTTATTAGAAGGTTTATTCTTAGGTGTACTTGGTTCAATTCTCCCAATTGTTGTAATTTTATCTACTTATAATTCGCTTCAAGGTATGTTTAACCAGAAGCTTGGAGGAACGATTTTCGAACTTCTTCCATATAGTCCGTTTGTATTCCAACTTTCCGGTTTATTAGTGTTAATTGGTGCATTAATCGGTATGTGGGGAAGCGTAATGTCAATTCGTCGCTTCTTAAAAGTATAAAAAGTTGCAAACATAATTCGTACAAGCTTATCATATAGTAGAAATAGGTAAAGGCATCACACAATGTGTGATGCCTTTTGCTACACCACCTGTGTGTTCTGGAAAGGGGAATTCCGCATTGAAACGTAGAGTTGCGATTATTGGAATGATTGTTGCATTTTTAATTGGTGCTGGCGGAATGTTTGCAGGTATGTATATGTTTGGAATCAATCCATCATATATGGCGCAAACAATTACAGGCGATAGTGCCAGCACGAAACAAGGGGATTTAGCTAAAATTAATGAGGCGTATGCACTGATTGATTCGCGTTATGTGGAAGACGTGAAGGATGAAAAGCTTGTTGAGGGTGCGATACAGGGTATGTTGTCGACGCTGAAGGACCCTTATTCCACGTATATGGATAAGGAAACAGCGAAGCAATTTACAGAGTCGCTTGATCCGGAGCTTGAAGGTATTGGTGCTGAGGTGAACAAAACGGATGGAAAACTGATCATTGTCTCTCCGATTAAAGGGTCACCAGCAGAAAAAGCAGGCATTAAGCCAAATGATCAAATTTTATCAGTAAATGGAAACAGTGTAAAAGATTTATCACGTGAAGAAGCGGTCTTAAAGATTCGTGGTAAACAAGGAACGGACGTTACGCTTGAGATAAAGCGTTCAGGAGTAGCAGATCCACTAGAATTTAAAATTAAACGTGAAAAAATTCCGATTTTTACTGTGTTTAGTTCTGTAAAGAAAGAGAAGGAGAAAAATATTGGTTATATCCAAATTACATCTTTCTCTGAAAATACAGCGAAAGAATTTAAAGATCAATTAAAAGAACTTGAAAAGAAAGATATAAAAGGCCTTGTCATTGATGTACGTGGTAATCCAGGAGGTTACTTAAATAGCGTACAAGATATTTTAGGATTAATTATGACGGACAAAAAGCCAATGATGCAAGTTGAACAACGAAATGGTGAGAAAAAGAAATTCTCAACTGCATTAAAAGAGAGAAAATCATATCCGATTTCAGTATTAATTGATAAAGGAAGTGCATCGGCTTCAGAAATTTTAGCAGGTGCATTAAAAGAAGGCGAAGGATATGATTTAGTTGGTGAAAAAACATTTGGAAAAGGTACTGTTCAGCAAGCTGTTCCGTTTAAAGATGGCAGCAATATTAAACTGACAATGTTTAAATGGCTTACACCAGATGGCAATTGGATTCATAAGAAAGGAATTGCCCCAACGGTGGAAGTGAAACAGCCAGATTATTATCATGCAACGCCAATTCAAATTGAGAAAACACTTTCTTATAATTCAAATGATGTACAAGTGAAGCATGCGCAAGAAATGCTGAAAAGTTTAGGATATGTACCTGGACGTGAGGATGGATACTTTAGTAAGGAAACAGAGTCGGCTTTAAAAGCATTCCAAAATGCAAATGAAATGGAAATGACAGGTCAGCTTGATAAAAAGACAGCTGAAGCGATTCAAAATAAAATCATTGAAAAGATTCGCTCTGGTGAAAATGATCTGCAATTGCAGGCAGCATTAAAGATAATGGCAAAATAAGGAAAAATACAGGCATATTATTGCCTGTATTTTTTTGTGTGTTTATCCCGCTACTTATGAACGGTAACACTCCTATCTCAAAATTTAGAAAAAGAAAAGAAGGTAGATGGGGGATGGAGAAAACGCCACTGATTAAAGTTTCACTTTATGATAAGATAAAAAGAAAGAATAAATGGTGGTGAAGTGATTCGTGGAGGCGTGGTCTTTTGAGATAATGCGAGCAGTTGGGCGTTTTTTCTTACACCCTGCTGTCTATGTATTTTTGATAAGTAGCATTTTTGTTGGATACTTACGTATATTACGAGAACGAAAAGATTTTTCTTTTAAAGTATATGATATTTGGTTTGAACTACGAACATCCTTATTTTCAGGAGTTGGATATGGATTCGTTGTATCCATCATAACAGTTGGAGCCGGACTAGTTATGTCGCAAGCAAGTATATGGATGATTTTAATTTGGACACTAGTATTTGGACTAGCTGCTCAATATAGATATTTATCTTCTGCTTACACATTTGGCGTGGCGATTGTAGTAGCTTTATTATCTTCTAAACTTCCAATCTCTTTCTTACAGCTTGGAGAAGGAGAAGAGAGTACCATTGCATCACTTGCCATTTTACTTGGCTTGATGTTAGTAGTAGAAGGATTATTAATTTCGAAAAATGCGGTGCGGCATTCAACGCCTAAAATGCGTAAAGGAAAGCGCGGTTTAAATATTGGACTACATGAATCAAAGCGTTTATGGCTCGTTCCGATTTTTATTCTTGTGCCGGGAGATGCTGTTACACAATTTGTTTCGTGGTGGCCGGTCATTTCTGTTGGTTCACAAACGTATTCCTTATTCCTTGTACCGTTTTTACTTGGCTTTATGCGAACAATTAGAAGTGAGGAACCGACAGAAGCATTATTATTTACAGGAAGACGTATATTTGGTTTAGCGACCCTTGTTCTTGTTTTAGGAGTGGTCAGTTATTGGTGGCCTGTTGTAGCTATTCTTGCGATGGGGGTCGCGATGCTTGGTCGCTTTACTATTGCGATGCGGGAACGTATAGCTGATGAAACGTGCCCAGCATATTTTGCAGCGCGCGACGATGGATTAGTTGTATTAGGTATAATTCCGAATACAGTCGGTGTAGAAATGAATCTGAAGCCCGGAGAGGTTATTACGAAAGTAAACGGTGTAATTCCTAAAAGTGCAGAAGAGTTTTATGATGCGCTTCAGTCCAAGACGACAGGGGCATTTTGTAAGTTAGAAGTACTTGATACAAAAGGCGAGCTCCGCCTTGCTCAAACGGCACTATATGCAGATGGACATCATGAATTGGGACTTGTGTTTGTAGAACAGAATCATAAGTGGGATACGGAAGCAGTGTAATTTAAAAGACCTTGTATATGTAATTTTAACAGAATTAGCGTACCATATAGGTAGGTAAGAAAAAGATACATATATAGGAGGCTGTAAAAAATGATCGTAACAACAACTTCTGTTATTCAAGGGAAAGAAATTATCGAGTACATTGATATCGTAAACGGTGAAGCAATTATGGGTGCAAATATCGTCCGCGACTTATTTGCTTCTGTTCGTGACATTGTCGGTGGCCGTTCTGCTGCATATGAAAGTAAATTAAAAGAAGCACGTGATATTGCGATGGAAGAGATGAAATCTCTTGCGAAGCAAAAAGGTGCAAACGCGATTGTTGGCATTGACGTAGACTATGAGGTAGTTCGCGAAGGGATGTTAATGGTTGCGGTAAGTGGAACAGCTGTCCGTGTGTAGAATATAAAGAAAGAAGCCGTGCTTAATGCACGGCTTTTTGTATGCTTACTTATGTCGTATATTGTCGAAGTGCCGATATACTTGGAGCATCCTAGCATGTCGAATCATCGATATTTCTTGGGAAATGGCAGCGGCCTCGTCGAGATATAGGGAAGACATTAGAGTGCTTCCTTACAATTCCTGATTTTCTCCAATAACTGTTCATATTCTTGTTCAAGAATTGTAACATCATCCTGTCGATCAGGCATCGAAATCCGGCTGATGATTTCTGTTAATTTTGTTTGCAATCGTAACAGTTCTTGCTCGGTAGTGTTTACAGAAGTTTGTTCTGTTCGATTCATATATGGAAGCTTCCTGCTCAAGAGCATGAGCGATCTTTAAGCGCATTCGTTCACCGCCACTCATTGCATCTGAAACGTTTGAAATGTTCCACTTTCCTTTTGCAAAAGTGGAAGTATCCTCCAATGTTTCCTCGCTAAATTGAGGGATAATGGCGATCGAACCATAATGTGAGACAGAACCTTCGTCCGGCTCTATTTCTTTGTTTAATATTTGTAGTAGCGTAGATTTTCCGGCTCCATTGACTCCGACAATGCCGATGCGGTCATTTCCTTGAATTTCAAGCGATTGTACTGTAAATATAGTGCGGTCACCAAAGTTTTTTTCAATATTGCGTGCGAATAAAATGGTTATAAAAAACCTCCCTAGTTTCACTAGAGAGGATAGACGTCACCCATAGATGTAAAAAAGTGTGCAGAAATAAGCGATGCACATATTTTTACACGATCGCGATAAAAGAAAGTATCGACAAATGGATAGACTAATCCTCTTCTAGTTTTCATCATTTTGTTTCACTATGCGTGATGGATGAATAAATAAGAGAATTAGAACTTCATTGGCCGGGTTACCTTCTTTTCATAATGTTATTTTTATTGTATGCGTATACAAAGAGATTTGGCAAACTAGTTTCTGGTTATTATTTCCGGAATTGTTCATTGTATAGTTTCGCTTTTGCTAATACTTCTTTATCGTTTGAAATTTCATCCGGTGCATTAGCATCACCGATAATGTAGCCTTCAAAAGAAGAACCGATAAAATCAAAGATGTATTGAAATTGTGTGATAAGTGGTAATGCTTTTAACTTTGGATTATCTCCACCAACAATGACAACGTACATCTTTTTTTCTTTCATCTTTTCTTTAAAATGAAGGGATCTATCACGTAAACTTTGTGACCAGCGATCAACAAAGTTTTTCATTTGTCCGCTCATCCCATACCAATATAGAGGTGTAGCGAAAATAATTGTGTCGTGTTCTAGCATTTGCTCAATTAGGTTTTGGTAATCATCATCTACTGGTTGAAATCCTTCTGCTTCATGACGTTGGTCTGTAATAGGATGAACGGTATGATCACGTAAATAAACTTGTTCTGCATCGATACCATCAATCATCATGTGTGTAAGGGCTTCTGTATTTCCATTTGAACGGGAGCTTCCGTGTATAACGAACATATGCAATCATTCCTTTTCCTTCGTTTTTTTTAGGAGTGAAACATGCTTCTGTATATTCGCTTGAATATTGGAGAGCAGTGAAATTTGCTTTGTTACCTCAGCCAGCTTTTCTTCGTAAAGTGTAAGAATACTACTGCATGGATTTTCGTATAATTGTGGTTCAATTTCTAAGCAGCGCAGCATTCTTGCAGTTTCTTCTAAATTTAAGCCGAGCTGTAAGTACATCTGAATGAGTTCAACTTTTCTGGTGGCACTTGCCTCAAAATCACGATAGCCATTTGTAAGGCGTTTCGAAGGAAGCAACCCTTTTTCTTCATAATGCCTTAATGAACGTTCACTGACGCCAGTTCGCTTTGATAATTCTCCAATTCGCACTGCATTTCACTCCTTTCGTATATATTGTAAACCTTCACACTAATGTGAAGGTCAACTCTGTTTTTGTGCAAATGAATGAACGTGGTCTAAAAAGACTTGAATGGCTTTGGAAGGAATAAAGTATTTGCCACGAACGATAGAGAAAGGACGGATGAGTTTTTCGTTTGGAACTTCGACATGGAAAAGTTCTTTTGCTTGTAGCTCTTTCCTTACGGTCCAGTCAGAAAGGATTGCAATGCCGAGCCCAGCAGCAACGGCTTCTTTTACGCTTTGAATGCTGCTAAATGTAAAGAAACGCTTCATTTTTAAATGGTGCTGATGGATAAAACGATCGCTATAGGCGCGTGTTCCAGATCCCATCTCCCTGAGAATCCATACTTGATCTTGAAGTGAAGCTTCGTTAATTGCATGTGCACCCAGAAGAGGATGTTTTGGTGGAACGACTAGTTTCATTTCATCTTTCATAAAAGTCTCTACATCTATATCAGTGTATACGACTTGACCCTCTACTAAGCCAATATCGATTTGGTTGGAACGAATGCTTTGGAGAACTTCTTCTGTGTTGGAGATAAACGTGTGTACTTCCACACGCGGATTTTCATTGGCGTAGCGTGCTAATATTTTTGGGAGTAAATATTCACCAATTGTAAAACTTGCCCCAATGCGCAGTGTACCTGTAACAACGTTATGTAGTTCGTTAATTTCTTGTTTTGCTTCTTCATAAAGGGATAGCATTTGCTTCGCATGTATGTATAGAATATTGCCAGCTTCCGTAACTTGGACGTGTTTTGGAGAACGCTGAATGAGCGTAGTGCCAAATTCGTTTTCTAAATTGCGAATATGCATGCTGACGCCAGGCTGAGAGAGATTGAGCAATTCTGCCGCACGAGAGAAATGTTTTTGTTCTACGACGGTCACAAATATTTTTAAAATATCGACGTTCATGATGTTTGCTCCTTTGCTCTTTTGTTATTGATCTAGAGATTAGTTTCCGCTTTTCTATTGTCTAGCTCCGGCAGCTAAAATCTACGGTTGTTTCGTCCCCTCGGACGAGGCAAAAAGTGCCTCGTCCGAGGGGGCTCCAACGCCCTGCGATTTTGAACGAGCCGCCTCCATTTTTTTAGTTTATCATAAGTTTTTCTGATGGTTGAGATTGAATATTGGTATTAAACTTATTATTGGAATGCTTTTATAATGGAAGTATAAGAAACATGCATGTTTTAATACGATTATTGGAGTGATCCAAAGTGGAACAAACACTTGTTATACAAAAGAAGAAGCGTCTCGGTTTTTCACAGGGGATTGGGATTACATTGTTGATTGCGATTAGCGCGAAATATTTAGCGGAGCTTCCATTTTTAAATATTATGGGCCAATTAGTTATCGCTATTCTAATTGGAATGATTTGGAGAGCTACAATTGGTGTTCCAAGCGAAGCGATAGCGGGAACGAATTTTGCGAGTAAGAAGTTACTTCGCTTCGGAATTATTTTGCTAGGTATGCGATTAAATCTTGTTGATATTGCAAAGGCTGGGCCAAAGGTGCTAGTTATTGCAGCGATTGTCATTGCTTTTACACTTGTTGTTGTATACGCATTAACACGTGTTTTTAAAGTAGATAAAACACTTGGGATTTTAACAGCATGCGGGACGGCAATTTGCGGCGCGGCCGCGGTCGTGGCAATTGCACCGCAAGTGAAAGCGAAGGACGATGAAACAGCGGTCGGTGCAGCGATTATTGCTATTTTAGGTACAATTTTTACGTTGATTTATACTTTATTATACCCAGTTCTTGGATTATCCCCGTATGGTTACGGTGTATTTTCTGGAGCGACGCTGCATGAGATTGCACATGTCATCGCTGCTGCGGCGCCAGGTGGAAGCGCGTCTGTTGATATTGCGGTTATTGTAAAATTAACGCGTGTTGCCATGCTTGTACCAGTAGCGATTTTAATTGGCTTATGGTTTAAGCGTAGTGAGGGAAATGGGCAAAAAGGCTCTTGGCGTGATATTCCGATTCCGTGGTTTATCTTAGGGTTCTTGGCAATGAGTGCATTTCATTCATTAGGTGTTATACCGGAAGTGGTAGCAGGCTATATCGTAATCCTTGCTTATATGCTCATTGCGATGGCAATGGCGGGACTTGGTTTAAATGTAGAATTTACGACATTCCGTAAATTAGGAAGTAGAGCATTTGTAGCTGGATTGGTAGGATCTGTTTGCCTTTCTGTTCTTGGGTATATTCTCGTATATGCGTTAGGCTTTATGTAAGGTAACCAAAAGAGACATAGTGAATATGTCTCTTTTTTGAATTTTTTTACAAAAACACTTGAAAGTTACGTTACGTCATCTTTTATAATGAAAGAGGAAAGGGTGATGGAAATGATCTCGATTCAAGAACTTACAAAGGAAACAGAAGTTACGGTAAGAACACTTCGTTATTATGATCAAATTGATTTATTGAAACCAAGCGGGAAAACAGAAGGTGGACACCGTTTATATAGTGAAGGGGACGTCATTCGTTTGCAACAAATTTTATTTTTAAAAGAAATGAGTTTCTCGTTAAAAGAGATTATGAATATACTAATGACAGATGAATTTAGCTTAAGAGAATCATTGGAAAAACAGCTTGAGTTTGTACAAGAAGAGCAGAAAAAGTTTAATCGGATGGAACGGATTTTACAAGCTGTTGTGTATTCGGCTGAGTTAGAGGGAGAGTTAGATTGGAGAATTATGTTCGAACTTATTCAACTTTCGAGGCAGTCTCCTCGTATACGTGAAATATTTCAAAAGCAAGTGTTTTCAGAGGGTGAGCAAAAACTTCTTCGCAATTTGCCAAATATGAGCGAGGAGGATGAGAATGTTCAAGAATGGGTAGATGTGTTAAAACAGTTACGCAGCTTTATGAAAGAAGGGAAGGATGCATCTCATGATGCCGTGCAAGAAACTATAAAAAAGCTAATGGCTAAGTGTTTGGAGATGGCAAATGGGGATGAAGCATTTCTAGATAAATTATGGGAAGTACGAAAGTCAAAAGAAGACTCGCAGAAGATGAATATGTATCCAATTGAAGAGGAGCTTCTAGTGTATATGGATGAGGCTTTTCGTATATATGATGAGAAGGAGCGCGGAAAATGAGTATACTTGCAGAGTATCGTTGGCATTTCTTAATTGGTGCAGAAATTGTGTTTTGGATATCAGCAATTGGTTTCTTTTTACTTCGTTACGGATTTCGATTACGGAAGGCTAGTTTCATTGCTGGCATTGTGTTACTTCTCAATGAAGTCTTTATTTTAGCTTTAGGTGTCATGGATTATTATGAAACTGGTAAGTTTTCTAACTTTCAAATCATTACATTAGTGATATTGCTATATGCACTCTTTTATGGGAAAAAAGATTTAAAGAAATTAGATATACGTGTACAGAAACTCGTTGCAAGGTGGCGGAATGAACCACTTACACATATAGAAGAACCACTAGAGCTAACAGGCTGGGCTTACACAAAGCAGGAGATTGGAGAATGGAGTTTACATCTCGTTTTGTTTATCGTTGTTCATATTGTCTTTTTCTTTATGTATGGATTCGTGCCGATTGAACAGTGGGGAAATTGGCTTGAAAAAGGAATTGTGTTAAATGAGGCAGCCAGCCGTGTGAGTCAAGTTTGGGGAATTGTATTTTTAGTTGATACGGTAATTACATTTTCATATGTGTTTTTTCCAAAAAAAGAAAAAAAGCTGCTGTCCTAATGGGACAACAGCTTTTTCATTATGCAACGTCTTCTTTTTGTTTATTTTGTAGCGTACTATTTTTGTAACCGTAACTGAAGTAGACAACAAGTCCAATTACAAGCCATACTGCAAAGCCAATCCATGTTGTTGCTGGGAGCTGCAATGCTAGATATCCACAGAATAGAACAGCTAAAGCAGGAATCCATGGTACTAATGGTACTTTAAAAGCACGTGGTAGTTCTGGTTGTTTTTTGCGTAAGATGATTACCCCAATGGATACAACGATGAATGCGAATAGTGTACCGATATTTGTTAATTCTGCTAGTTTGTTTAAAGGAATGAAACCAGCAAAGAAAGCAACCATAGTTGCAGTAATCCAACTATTGATAACAGGTGTTTTTGTTTTCTTGTTCACACGAGAAAGTACTTTTGGTAGTAAGCCATCGCGGCTAATTGCGTAAAATAAACGTGTTTGTCCATATAACATAACGAGTAATACAGTTGTAATTCCAGTAATTGCTCCTAAAGAAATGAAACCTGCGATCCAATCTTGTTGGATGTATTGTAGTGCAAATGCAACAGGGTTTTTAACACCTAACTGATCGTAAGGCACAATTCCAGTTAAAATTAATGAAACAACGATATATAAAATTGTACAGATTGTTAAAGAAGCAATAATGCCGATTGGCATGTTACGCTGTGGGTTTTTCACTTCTTCAGCAGCTGTTGATACAGCGTCAAATCCGATGTAAGCAAAGAATACAGTTGCAGCTCCAGTTGTTACGCCAGAGAAGCCGAACGGCATAAATGGTGTCCAGTTTTCAGGTTTGACATAGAAAGCGCCAACACCGATAAATAGTAAGACAACAAAGAGTTTGATAGCTACCATGATCGCATTAAAGCGAGCTGATTTTTTTGCTCCTCTTGTTAACAACAATGTCATTAGAAAGATAATACAGATTGCCGGTAAGTCTACGTATGTTCCAGCTTCAGGATTATATGCGCTTGTTAAAGCGGTAGGTAATGTAATCCCGAATCCACTTAATAATCCTTGGAAATATCCTGACCAACCAGAGGCAACAGCTGAGGAAGCTAAGCCGTATTCTAAAATTAAATCCCACCCTAAAATCCAGGCGATTAATTCTCCAAATGTTGCATAGCTATAAGTGTATGCACTACCAGATACCGGTACAGTTGATGCGAATTCAGAATAACATAGTGCTGCAAATACACAGGCTAAACCGGATAAAATAAACGATAGAATAAGTGCTGGTCCTGCGTGTTCTGCTGCGGCAACACCAGTAAGAACGAAAATGCCTGTTCCAATAATGGCGCCGACCCCGAGCATTGTGAGATCAAATGCACCGAGTTCTTTCTTTAAAGATGCCCCTTTTTGTTCTGCCTGTGCTAATAATGCTGAAATGGATTTTTTCCGAAATAGATTCATATAGATCCCTCACTCCTTAGTTGTTATAATATTCTGAAAAATATTCCCGTTTTGTCGTATCGTGTCGAATCTTTGTAGTTTGTATTCTAAAGTAAAATAATATTTTTGTAAATATTTATTTTTTAGAAAATTCTACCTATTAATATTGTTCTTCTAGTTAATCTCGTGTTGAATGATAGTATAAAGCCAAAACAAGCTGGAGAGGATTTAATATGAGAAAAGGAATTGCCTTATTGAGTTTTCTATTTTGTATTGGAAGCTTAGTAGCATGTTCACAATCGGGCGGTAAAATTGATGAGAATAATGATGTGATTGCAAAAGGACATAAAATTTCTAATTTACATAAATTCGAGAAGTTCTTCATGAATGTTGAAAAAGGTAGAGCGGATAAAATATGCATTGTGAATTATACACATGAAGGAGATCCAATCTTTCAAACCCTAGAATATGTTGGGAGAGAAATCAGCTATAAGGTAGATAATTCTTATGATAAATTTGCTGGTAAAGATAAAGGGATTTACTCCGATACTTGTAAAAAGATAATGAAAGATACTCGTGAAGATATAAGGTATACGCTACATGATTGTGTGAAAGAAACAGGTCATAATGGATATGACCTGTTACGTATATCGGCAAAATAAATGGGATTAAAAAAGGAAGGGGCTTATAAAAAGAAGAAACCTTCCTTTTGCTATGTTTATCCCGCATTAATGGGCAGTAAGCCTCCGATCTCAAGATTCAGAGAGAAACGAGGAACAACTGCCCGTAAAAGACAGATTTATTAACCATCAGTGGAGATGAAGAAAACCCCTACTGATGGAAGTTTCACTTTATATTGTCGAAAACTTTACCGAATATCTGTTCGTTTTCTTGGTTTTTTCATGGGCATTCGTGGTAAAATGAGAATACAGATTTTTTACGAGGAGGTCGGTTTTGTTTGGAACATCAATTTGAGATTGTCTCAGAATATTCCCCGCAAGGTGATCAGCCAAGAGCGATACAGCAGCTGGTAGCGGGGATTAATAATGGTAAGAAACATCAAGTGTTGCTTGGAGCGACAGGAACGGGAAAGACATTTACGATTTCGAATGTTATTAAAGAAGTGAAGAAGCCAACGCTTGTAATGGCTCATAATAAAACATTAGCAGGACAACTGTATAGTGAACTCAAAGATTTCTTTCCGAACAATGCTGTTGAGTATTTTGTGAGTTATTACGATTATTATCAACCGGAAGCGTATGTACCACAAACCGATACGTTTATTGAAAAAGATGCACAAATCAATGATGAGATTGATAAATTACGTCACTCAGCGACATCAGCTTTATTTGAACGAGATGATGTCATTATTGTAGCAAGTGTTTCTTGTATTTACGGCTTAGGTTCGCCAGAAGAATACCGTGAACTTGTGGTTTCTTTGCGCGTTGGTATGGAAAAGGACCGTAATCAATTGCTTCGTGAACTTGTTGATGTGCAGTACGGTCGTAATGATATTGATTTTAAACGCGGAACATTTCGAGTGCGCGGAGATGTAGTTGAGATTTTCCCAGCATCGCTTGATGAACATTGTATTCGGATTGAGTTTTTTGGCGATGAGATTGATCGTATCCGTGAAGTGAATGCCTTAACAGGTGAAGTATTAGCAGAACGTGAACATGTAGCAATCTTTCCGGCATCTCACTTCGTTACACGTGAAGAAAAAATGAAAGTTGCCATTGAAAATATTGAAAAAGAATTAGAAGAACGTTTAAAAGAATTAAATGATAACGGTAAATTGTTAGAAGCCCAGCGTATTGAGCAGCGAACTCGTTACGATTTAGAAATGATGCGAGAGATGGGATTTTGTTCGGGGATTGAAAACTACTCCCGTCATTTGACGCTCCGTCCAGCTGGTTCAACACCATATACATTAATAGATTATTTCCCTAAAGATTTCCTAATTGTTATGGATGAGTCGCATGTAACAGTGCCACAAGTAAGAGCGATGTATAATGGGGACCAAGCGCGTAAACAAGTGCTTGTTGACCATGGATTTCGCTTGCCGTCAGCGATGGATAATAGACCGCTTATGTTTGAAGAGTTTGAAGAGAAAACGAATCAAGTTGTGTATGTATCAGCAACACCGGGTCCATATGAACTAGAGCTTACACCGGAAGTTGTGGAGCAAATTATCCGTCCAACGGGGCTTTTAGATCCGCAAATTGATGTAAGACCAATTGAAGGGCAAATAGATGATTTATTAGGAGAAATCCATGACCGCATTGCGAAAAATGAGCGTGTATTGATTACGACATTAACAAAGAAAATGTCAGAGGATTTAACAGATTATTTAAAAGATGTTGGTATTAAAGTAAACTACTTACATTCTGAAATTAAAACGCTAGAGCGGATTGAAATTATTCGAGATCTTCGCCTTGGTAAATTTGATGTGCTTATTGGTATTAACTTGTTGCGAGAAGGGCTTGATATTCCAGAAGTATCACTCGTAGCGATTTTAGATGCGGACAAAGAAGGGTTCCTACGTTCAGAGCGATCATTGATTCAGACAATTGGTCGTGCCGCGCGTAATGAACACGGTCATGTAATCATGTACGCAGATCGCATAACGAGATCGATGGGAATTGCAATTGAAGAGACGAAACGCCGTCGTCAAAAGCAAGAAGCTTACAACGAGGAACATGGCATTACACCGAAAACAATTCAAAAAGAAGTACGTGACGTGATTCGTGCAACAACAGCTGCAGAAGAAACAGAAGTGTATGAAGCTGGGCCGGCTAAGAAAATGACGAAGAAAGAACGAGAAAAAACAATCGCGAAGATGGAAGCAGAAATGAAGGAAGCGGCAAAGGTACTAGACTTCGAGCGTGCAGCTGAGCTGAGAGATTTACTGCTAGAATTAAAAGCGGAAGGGTGAAAATAGTGAGCAAAGATTTTATCGTTGTAAAAGGTGCGAGGGCGCATAACTTGAAAAATATTGATGTAACCATTCCGAGAAATCAGCTCGTTGTTGTGACAGGTCTGTCTGGTTCAGGGAAATCATCATTAGCATTTGATACGATTTATGCCGAAGGGCAGCGCAGATACGTGGAGTCTTTATCCGCGTATGCGCGCCAATTTTTAGGGCAAATGGATAAACCGGATGTGGATACAATTGAAGGGTTATCACCAGCAATTTCAATTGATCAAAAAACGACGAGTCGTAACCCGCGTTCAACAGTCGGAACGGTGACAGAGATTTATGATTATTTACGCCTATTATTTGCGCGTATTGGGACACCAATCTGTCCGAACCACGGGATTGAAATTACATCACAAACGGTAGAACAAATGGTAGACCGTGTTTTGGAATATCCAGAGCGCACGAAATTACAAGTGTTAGCACCGATTGTATCAGGTCGTAAAGGTGCACACGTGAAAGTATTAGAGGATATAAAGAAACAAGGTTATGTTCGCGTTCGTGTTGATGGAGAAATGCTTGATGTGTCTGAAGAAATTACGTTAGATAAAAACAAGAAGCATTCTATTGAAGTCGTAATTGACCGTATCGTTGTGAAAGAAGGGGTTGCAAGCCGCCTTGCAGATTCTCTTGAAAGTGCATTGAAACTAGGTGGAGGTCGTGTATTAATCGATGTGATTGGAGAAGAGGAACTTTTATTTAGTGAGCATCATGCTTGCCCGCATTGTGGTTTTTCGATCGGTGAATTAGAACCTCGTATGTTCTCTTTCAATAGCCCATTTGGTGCGTGTCCGTCTTGTGATGGGCTTGGCTCAAAATTAGAGGTAGATTTAGAACTTGTAATTCCAAATTGGGATTTATCGTTAAATGGGCATGCGATTGCCCCTTGGGAACCGACTAGTTCGCAATATTATCCGCAATTGCTGCAATCTGTGTGTAATCATTACGGTATTGATATGGATATGCCTGTGAAGGATATACCGAAAGAGTTATTTGATAAAGTGTTGTACGGAAGTGGAGAAGAGAAGGTTTATTTCCGTTATGTGAATGACTTTGGACAAGTGAAAGAAAGTGATATTTTATTTGAAGGAGTTATTCCAAATATTGAACGTCGCTACCGTGAAACAAGTTCTGATTACATTCGTGAACAAATGGAGAAGTATATGGCGGAGCAGGCGTGTCCGAAATGTAAGGGCGGCCGCTTGAAGCCAGAAAGCTTAGCTGTTTTTGTTGGCGGAAAAACGATTGCGGATGTAACGAAGTACTCTGTTCAAGAAGTTTATGATTTCTTCGAGGGCATTGAACTGACAGAAAAACAAGAAAAGATTGCTCGTTTAATTTTACGTGAAATTAAAGAGCGCGTAAGTTTCTTAATTAACGTTGGACTTGATTATTTAACATTAAGCCGTGCAGCAGGAACATTATCAGGTGGGGAAGCACAGCGTATTCGTCTTGCAACGCAAATTGGTTCTCGTTTAACTGGCGTATTGTATATTCTTGATGAACCTTCTATCGGTTTACATCAGCGTGACAATGATCGCCTGATTCGTACACTACAGGAAATGCGTGATTTAGGAAATACGCTAATCGTTGTTGAACATGATGAAGATACAATGATGGCGGCCGATTATTTACTTGATATTGGCCCTGGCGCAGGAATTCATGGTGGGCAAGTTGTGTCATCTGGCTCGCCAGATGAAGTGATGAATGATGATAATTCATTAACAGGGCAATATTTAAGCGGTAAGAAATTTATTCCGGTCCCACTTGAGAGACGTAAAGGGGATGGGCGTAAGGTCGAGATTATTGGTGCAAAAGAAAATAACTTAAAAAATGCGAAGATGTCATTCCCGCTTGGGACATTTGTAGCAGTAACCGGCGTATCTGGATCAGGAAAAAGTACGATGATCAATGAAGTTCTATATAAATCGTTAGCACAGAAATTATATAAAGCGAAAAGTAAGCCAGGAGCTCATAAGGAAATTAAAGGCCTTGAGCATTTAGATAAAGTTATTGATATTGATCAATCACCAATCGGACGTACACCGCGCTCGAATCCAGCAACATACACAGGCGTTTTCGATGATATCCGTGATGTGTTTGCGCAAACGAATGAAGCAAAAGTACGTGGGTATCAAAAGGGACGTTTTAGTTTTAACGTGAAAGGTGGCCGTTGTGAGGCTTGCCGCGGTGATGGGATTATTAAAATTGAAATGCATTTCTTACCGGATGTATATGTTCCATGTGAAGTATGTCATGGAAAACGTTATAATCGTGAAACGTTAGAAGTGAAATATAAAGATAAGAACATTTCTGAAGTACTAGGAATGACGATTGAAGATGGGGTAGAATTCTTTGCCAACATCCCGAAAATTAAACGGAAGTTGCAGACGCTTGTAGATGTAGGGCTAGGCTATATGAAATTAGGGCAGCCGGCTACTACATTATCGGGTGGTGAAGCGCAGCGTGTGAAACTTGCATCTGAATTACATCGCCGTTCTACAGGTCGTACGTTATATATTTTAGATGAGCCGACAACCGGCTTACATGCACATGATATTGCACGACTTCTAGAAGTATTACAGCGCCTTGTTGAAAGTGGGGAAACTGTGCTTGTTATCGAGCATAACCTAGATGTAATTAAGACAGCAGATTACATTGTTGACCTTGGTCCAGAAGGCGGAGACAAAGGTGGTCAAATCATTGCGTCAGGTACGCCGGAGCAAGTTGTAAAAGAAGAGCGTTCCTATACAGGAAAGTATTTAAAAGAGATTTTAGAGCGTGATACGGCTCGTATGAAAGAGAAGATGAATGAGGTTGAGGTAGGGAGCTAAGCCAATTGGCTAGCTCCTTGTTTTTGTTTGGGAGAGGATTTAGCGTGACAGGTATACAAGTATAAGGGCTGGAATAAGTTGTTATATAAACTCATTTCGATTTTCAGCATACAAATCACGGCTACGAAGCCAAAAGGAGACTCCTACTCATTTCCTCCCTCTGTTTTCACATGGCATGGGGCGAACCTCCTATGCATGGGTGGATGCTCTCTTCCCAAAAAAAAAGAAAGGTTTTCCCTCGCTTTTTTTTATGGTTACTTGGCGTTTGCTATCCATTAGCGTATGATTAAGTATATATATCAAAAGGATGTGTAAGAAAATGAGATGGATTCTATCACTTCTTGTGAATAGCGTCGTATTAATTGTTGTATCAGGTCTTCTAAAGGGAATTGCACCAGACGCATTTTACATAGAAAACATACAAACCGCGATTATCGCGAGCGTTATTTTGTCGATTTTAAATGTATTTGTAAAACCGTTATTAATTTTAATTACGTTACCGATTACTGTTTTAACATTTGGTTTCTTCCTAATTGTAATTAATGCAATTACATTAGAGATGACAGATTCTTTGTTAGGTGATGCTTTTAACATATCAGGATTTGGTGTAGCAATTCTTGCGGCAATTTGTATTTCTATTTTAAATATGCTGATTGATAAAGTAATTGTCGAGCCATTATCTGAGAAAAAATAGAAAAATGACAAAAAGAAAAACATTTCATGAATCTCATGAAATGTTTTTTTCTATTTAGTAGAAACCATATTTCTTGTTTTCAGAAAAAAATGGTACAATATCGGTTAGAATGGAATTTTAAATCAAATGAGAATGAACCCGCAGCGGAGTGGAGGTTTACATATGCCGAAAGTAAGGACAAAAGATTTAATTGAGCAATTTCAATTGGAATTAGTAAGTGGTGAGGAAGGAATTCATCGTCCAATTGATACAAGTGATTTATCGCGACCTGGAATTGAAATGGCAGGATTCTTTACATATTATCCAGCAGATCGCGTACAGCTTCTTGGAAAAACGGAGCTTACTTTTTTTGATACATTAACAACTGAGCAAAAGCAAGAAAGAATGACAGCTCTTTGTACAGAAGAAACGCCGTGTATTATCGTAACGCGTAGTCAAGATGTACCTGGAGAATTATTGCAAGCATCACGTGAGTTTGGTGTGCCTCTTTTACGCTCTTCCCAAACGACGACAAGACTATCAAGTCGTTTAACAAATTATTTGGAAGGTAAGTTAGCACCAACAACTGCCGTTCACGGTGTATTAGTAGATATTTACGGCGTTGGTGTTTTAATTACAGGTCAAAGTGGCGTCGGGAAAAGTGAAACAGCACTTGAACTTGTTAAACGCGGTCACCGCTTAGTTGCGGATGATAGCGTAGAAATTCGTCAAGAAGATGAAGATACGTTAGTAGGAAGCTCGCCAGATTTAATTGAGCATTTACTAGAAATTCGTGGTCTAGGTATCATTAACGTCATGACGTTATTTGGTGCAGGGGCTGTGCGAAACTACAAGCGTATTACACTTGTGATTAATCTTGAGATTTGGGATCAAAAGAAAAACTATGATCGTCTAGGTCTTGATGAAGAGAAAATGAAAATTATAGATACAGAACTTACGAAGATTACACTTCCAGTTCGTCCTGGCCGAAACTTGGCTGTTATTATTGAAGTAGCAGCAATGAACTTCAGATTAAAACGAATGGGAGTCAATGCAGCACAACAATTTTCTGAGCGCTTAATGAGTGCGATTGAACTAGGAAATCAAGAATAAATTAGGAGAGAGAGGTCATACATATGCTGTTAGGTTCTGTACCACAGCTAGATCGTGTAGCGATTCAACTTGGGCCGTTCCCAGTCTATTGGTATGGGATTATTATTGGGACAGGTGTTTTGCTTGGACTTTGGCTAGCTACGCGCGAGGGTGAACGATTAGGTATTCCAAAAGATACTTTTGTCGATCTTGTTTTAATTGCGGTACCAATCGCGATTATTTGCGCACGCGCATACTATGTTATTTTTGAGTGGGAATATTATGTACAAGACCCAAGGCAAATTATTAATATTCGTCAAGGTGGATTGGCGATTCATGGTGGTTTAATCGGAGCGGTGATTACGGGGATTTTCTTTGCGAAAAAACGCGGTATTTCCTTCTGGAAGCTGGCTGATATTGCAGCACCAAGTATTCTTCTTGGACAAGCAATTGGCCGATGGGGGAACTTTATGAACCAAGAGGCTCACGGCGGTGAAGTAACAAGACAGTTTTTAGAAGGCTTACATTTACCAGAGTTTATTGTGAATCAAATGTATATTGATGGTGTATATTATCATCCAACGTTCTTATATGAATCATTATGGAATTTTGCAGGTGTAATTCTATTATTGTTATTACGCAAAGCGAATTTACGCCGTGGTGAATTATTCTTTACGTATTTAATTTGGTATTCAGTTGGACGTTTCTTTGTGGAAGGCTTACGTACGGATAGCTTAATGTTAGGACCGCTTCGCATTGCGCAAGTGATGTCCATCGGGCTTGTTGTTATTTCTATCATTTTCATTATTGTGAGACGTATAATGGGGCAAGCTGATAAAAGATATTCAGAAAACTAGAGAAAAGTAGCATCTTATATGAGATGCTGCTTCTTTCATATTCAGGCAGTGAAAGGATCGAGCATATGAAAATAAATACAGTGTTATTTGATTTAGATGGAACATTAATAAATACAAATGAACTTATTATTTCTTCTTTTTTACACACGTTAAATAAGTACTATCCAGATCAGTATAAGCGCGAAGATATATTGCCATTTATCGGTCCATCTTTGCATGAGACGTTTCGTTCAATGGATGAGGGCAAGGTAGATGAGATGATTCAGTGCTATCGTCAGTTTAATCATGACCATCATGATGAACTAGTGGAAGAATATGAAACTGTCTATGAAACCGTTCAGGAATTAAAGAAACAAGGTTATAAAATTGGAATTGTGACCACGAAGGCGAGACAAACAGTAGAAATGGGTTTAAAGCTTTCAAAATTAAAGGAGTTCTTTGATGTTGTTGTAACAATTGATGATGTAGAACACGTGAAACCACATCCAGAACCTATTCAAAAAGCATTGAAACTATTGGATGCAAAACCGGAAGAAACATTAATGGTTGGTGATAACCATCATGATATAGTAGGCGGACAAAACGCAGGTACGAAAACAGCGGCAGTGGCATGGACGATTAAAGGTAGAGAGTATTTAGAATCGTATAAGCCGGATTATGTACTAGATAGAATGAGTGATTTATTATCCATTTTGTCTGAATAGTAGATAAGGGGAGAGAGCAAAGTGCGACGGACAACGCGCTACCCTGTTTCAGGAGCAAATTCATTATGGAATGTGTATAAAACAGTATCCTTCTTTAAGGTAATGAAAAATTTTATTGTTATTCAAATTGCACGCTATACGCCATTTTTATCCGTGAAGAACTGGTTGTATCGCACGTTTTTACGGATGAAAGTCGGAGAGCAAACATCATTTGCACTTATGGCTATGCCTGATACTATGTTTCCAGAAAAGATTACAGTTGGAGCAAATTCAATAATTGGCTACAATACAACGATTTTAGCTCACGAATATTTAATTACGGAATATCGTCTTGGAGAAGTAATCATAGGGAATGAAGTGATGATTGGAGCAAATTCCACTGTATTGCCAGGTGTGAAGATTGGGGACGGTGCTATTGTTTCAGCAGGTACGCTTGTTCACCGTGATGTACCAAGCGGTGCTTTTGTAGGTGGAAATCCAATGCGTATCATTTATACGAAGGAAGAGATGGCAGAGAGGAGAAAGTCAATGTTAAAAATGTAACATTTCCCTTCTCTTTTTATGAATAAAAAGGAAATAATTGATTATAATATACTGTTTTGTTTTTTACGGAATCGTTTATACTTATAAATAGAAGAAGGTATGAACGAAGAAAACAAAAAACTGGAGGATATATGGGGAAAAATCAAAGAATATTTAAGGAGAACGGACAAGTTATCTCTTTTAATCAATTAGCTGATTTCTTTTATAAAAAAGGGATGAAGTCTTATCGCAATCATAAATTACAAGATGCGATTAAATATTTTCGAAGAGCGGCACAAAGTGAGAAAGAGCCGTTTATTTTATGTCAATTAGCTACGGTATTATCGGAAGTCGGTGAGTATCAAGAATCAAATCAAATTTTCTTGAAACTGATTCGTTCAAATTCTAATATTGAACAGTGCTATTATTTTGTAGCAAATAATTACGCATATCTTGGCTTGTTTCAGCAGGCGAAGAAGTATGCGGAGCAATATTTAGAGATAGCTACAGAGAAGGAATTTGTGGAAGAGACGTTAGAATTGCTTGAAATTATGGAAGAAGAATCAATGGATGCGGAAGAGTTTGAAGATGAAGATGAGTTAATTGTCATGCAGGAACAAGCGAACCGTTATATTCGCAACGGACAATTAGAAGAAGCAATTGCTACACTTGAAGTTGTTACGAAAGATTATCCGGAATTTTGGTCGGGTTATAATAATTTAGCAATTGCTCATTTTCAGTTAGGAAATGTAGATAAAGCATTAAAGTTAACAGAGATGATTTTAGAGAAAAATCCTGGTAATATGCATGCGTTATGTAATACGCTTATTTTTCTATATTCAATTGGAGAGCATAAGCAAGTAGAAGCGTTAGCGAAGCAACTAGAATCCGTATATCCAATGTCATTTGAGCATCGATTAAAGCTAGGAACAACATTCGCGACAATTGGTCACTTTGCATCGGCATATAAATGGTTAAGGTTATTAAAGCGTCAAGGTTATGAAGGAGATGTCAGCTTTTACTATTGGTTTGCATACTCTGCTTATATGATAAAAGATCAACAGACAGCGGAAAAGATGTGGCAATCTGTTGTAGAATTACACCCTGATAAAAAAGGGAAAGAGCCGTGGAATGCCCTGCATTTAGCTGATGAAGGACAGAATGTTTTGTTTGAAGAGCTGAGGAAATCCTTCCAGCAAAGTACAACGTTAGAAGAGCAAATGTTAGCACTGTATTTAATGAATGAATTAACAACACCTGAGAAGATTGGCTTTTTCTTTGATGTGACGCAGGCGAAAAATCGTGTGCCAATTGTTTCGCAACTGGCAAAATATTTCTTTTTAATGAGCAGTCATAAGAGTATTCCGAGCGAGTTACAACCGTTTGAACAATGTATTCGGATTGCGGATGCCTTATATAACTATACAAATAAAGAAGATGAATTGATTGAAGAGTGCTTACATTTTTGGTTTTGTACTTTTATACGCCTATATACATCTGGGACGGTATTTACAAACGTGTTTGGTTGGTCTGCGGCAATCGAGTATATTGTGCGCGGAGAACAGAGAAATAAAATGACACAGGCCGAACTTGGAAATATATATAATGTATCTGTGGCAACTGTGAGAAAATATGTGCAAGTAGTAAAGCGTACTCACGCGTAGGCAAATCATTGGGAAAAAACAGATGCTAACAGTATAATGAGGGTAAGTTATGGTAGGAATGAATAGGAGTGAATAGTGTGTCAGAAGAAAAAATTTATGATGTCATTATTATTGGTGCTGGGCCAGCTGGGATGACAGCTGCAGTGTATACGTCTCGTGCAAATTTAAGCACGCTTATGCTTGAACGTGGTATTCCAGGCGGACAAATGGCAAACACAGAAGATGTAGAAAACTATCCAGGTTATGAATCTATTTTAGGACCCGATTTATCAAATAAAATGTTCGAGCATGCGAAAAAATTCGGTGCTGAATATGCATATGGTGATGTGAAAGAAGTCATCGATGGCAAAGAATACAAAACAGTTGTAGCTGGTAAAAAAGAATACAAAACACGCGCAATTATCGTTGCAAGTGGTGCAGAGTATAAAAAGATCGGTGTACCAGGTGAAAAAGAACTTGGCGGCCGTGGTGTATCATATTGCGCGGTATGTGACGGCGCTTTCTTTAAAGGGAAAGAACTTGTTGTTATTGGCGGCGGAGATTCTGCTGTTGAAGAAGGTGTGTATTTAACACGTTTCGCATCAAAAGTAACAATCGTTCACCGTCGTGATGCTCTTCGCGCACAGAAAATTCTTCAAGACCGTGCTTTCCAAAATGAGAAAGTGGACTTCATTTGGAATCATACTGTAAAAGAAATTAACGAAGAGAATGGTAAAGTAGGTAGTGTAACACTTGTAGATGTTAACACTGGTGAAGAACAAGAATTTAAAGCAGACGGTGCTTTTATCTATATCGGAATGTTACCATTATCAAAACCATTTACTGAGCTTGGCATTACAAATGAAAATGGTTATATTGAAACAAATGAACGTATGGAAACGAAAGTTCCTGGTATTTTCGCAGCTGGTGATATTCGCGAAAAAATGCTTCGTCAAATTGTAACAGCAACTGGCGATGGCAGTATTGCAGCACAAAGTGCACAGCACTACGTAGAAGAGCTGTTAGAGGAATTAAAAACTGTAACAGAAAAATAAGGATGTAAATCCTTTTCGAAGAAGAAAGCTACCTTCGTATTGATATGATCCCCTTATAGTAGACAGTAAAAAGAAAGCACATTAATCTGTTTACTATGGAGGGGATTTTTTCTATGGGTAAAATTAGAGTAACTTACGATATAGAATTTAAGAAAAAAGCAGTAGAT